>NZ_JAOYTP010000002.1:0-947988 GCF_025846815.2 Paenibacillus sp. BT-177
TATAACTCAATTCGCATTCAAACAAAACTAAACAACCAGTCGCCGGTTCATTTCCGACAACTGGCTGCTTAAACTTGGAAGGTGTTTTGATCCCTGTCTCACAAACGGGGGTCAGTCCCGACTGCCCCAACCTTTTCTTTATCCTCTTATCCGTTTACAACTTCACCGCCATTAATATGAATAACCTGCCCGCTTACATAAGACGAATCGTCTGAGGCAAGGTACACATAAGCTGGCGCCAATTCTTCCGGCTGACCTGGGCGTTTCATAGGCTGTGCTCCTCCAAATTCGCTCACTGTTTTTGCATCAAATGTAGACGGGATTAACGGTGTCCAGATCGGTCCTGGTGCTACAGCGTTCACCCGAATACCTTGATCCGCCAAATTGAGCGAAAGGGAACGAGTGAATGATGTGATTGCCCCTTTGGTGGAGGAATAATCAATGAGTGTCTTATTCCCAGCATACGCGGTAATCGACGTTGTGTTGACGATCGCGCTCCCTTTCTTCAAATGCGGCAATGCCGCTTGTGTCAGGAAGAACATACCGAAGATATTCGTACGGAACGTGCGCTCCAACTGTTCTTTGGTGATATCCTCCAGCTTTTGCTGTGGATGCTGCTCGGCCGCATTGTTCACGACAATGTCGAGCTTGCCCAGTTCGTTCACCGTCTGTTGCACCGCTTTTTTGGCAAATTGGTCATCTCCGATATCGCCAGGAATCAACACGCATTTGCGTCCTTCCTGTTCGACTTGACGCTTGGTTTCTTCCGCATCCTTATGCTCATTCAAGTAGACGATAGCTACGTCCGCACCTTCTTTGGCATACGTGACAGCTACAGCCCGCCCAATTCCACTGTCTCCACCAGTAATCAGTGCAACTTTGCCTGTGAGCTTGCCAGCCGCTTTGTAAGTTGGTTTTTCAAATTGAGGTGCAGGCGTCATTTTGGATTCAATCCCTGGTTGCTGGTCCTGATGCTGTGGGGGCAAGGTTTGCTGAGGTTGGTTGCTTTTAGCCATTATACATTCTCCCTTCAAAATCAGATATTTTTAGGATGCAACATTTGCATCCACTCTACTCCTGATTTACCACACAAACTTATCGGTTAAACGAAAAAAGAAAAAACTAGCTATATGAGCACACAAAAAAACGGCCTGTGCTTATTCTGCACAGACCGCTTTATTCAACGTTAGCCTTCGTCATTATTTAATTGGCCGATTAAAATGGTTCATTAAATAATATGGCTGTATACCATTAAAATCGTAATTAGAATCATGAAGACAGCCAGCAGCGTGCTGAACATCCGCATTTTACCAGCGTATTGCGTAATCGGCTGTTGGTTGCGAACCGCTTCCAGTGACAAGCGTAATGGCTTACCCATAGCACCAGCGATACCGGAAATGGCAAGAAACAACACCAACACAACAACGATCCATGCTACCGAATAAGAATCCCAAACAAAGATCATATAGATGCCGCTAATAAGGACAAGAATCAGTGCAAATTGAGCCAGACGGTTCAATAGCTGTACAGCCGATATTGTCCCTTCCTGCGCGCTTGGAGCCAATTTGTCGATTTTGCCCACAACGAAGGGAAGCAATAAATAAAAGCCCATTGCCAGTGATCCAATAATGTGAATAAAAAACATTTTTTACAACCTCCCAGTTCTTTGTTTTCTTACAAACTTTTTTCCATAGAACGATCATATTCCAACGAATGACTAGCATCTTTGCAATGTTTTGGGACATGCTTTTCTATGTAACTATTAGTGCATATGAACTCTATTATACCGGGGAAGTGGATCAAAGCAAAGGAATACGACGGGGAAAGTTTCAGCTTGGGGGGAGGGTACAAACCCAAACTGAAATTTTCAATATTAAATGAAAAGGAAGAAAACGAATAGACTATTAAAAAATGAAAGAGGTGGCCAGCAGCCATAACGATGGCTAGGGGACACCTCTTCAAGTAAAAGTATACTGTTTTAGTAGAAAATCGGATCTATACGTTGACTATTTTAGTCACATTGCGAACCGCTTCAGCGGATTCATCGAGCGCTGCTTTTTCTTCGGCTGTCAATTCCAACTCGAACACTTTTTCGATGCCATTACCGCCAAGAAGTGTAGGCACACCGAGGAACAAGTCCTGATAGCCATACTCTCCTTCCAGGTAAGCAATGACTGGAATAATCCGTTTTTTATCTTTTACAATCGCTTCTGTCATTTGCGCAAGCGAAGCTGCCGGAGCATAATATGCGCTGCCATTACCCAATAGGTTAACGATCTCTCCGCCGCCCACTCGTGTACGTTGTACGATCGCCTTGATACGTTCCTGAGAAATCAGGTTTTCGATAGGTATACCTCCCACGCTGGAATAGCGTACGAGCGGCACCATATCATCACCGTGACCACCCATAACGAAGCCGCGCACGTCTTCAACCGAAACGTTCAGTTCCTGTGCAATAAAGGTACAATACCGAGCTGTATCCAGCACACCTGATTGACCAATAACCCGATTTTTCGGGAAATCAAGCGTTTGGTATGCAGTATAGGTCATAGCATCGACCGGATTACTCAGGATAATGACGATAGAATCGGGCGCATACTTCTTCACATTCTCACATACGGATTTTACAATTTCTGCGTTCGTATTGACCAAATCATCACGGCTCATACCCGGCTTGCGCGCGATCCCGGCTGTAATAATGACGATATCCGAGTCGGCTGCATCCTCGTAATTAGAAGTGCCCATGATCTGGGTGTCAAATCCCTGCACTGGACCAGCTTCCAAAATATCAAGCGCTTTGCCTTTAGTCGGATTCTCTAGTTGCGGAATATCGATGAGTACGATATCACCTAACTCCTTTTGAGCCAGCAGCAATGCGGTAGTGGCACCGGTAAAACCGGCGCCAACAATGGATATTTTTTTGCGTTGAATGGTCAAGTAGTATTCCCCTTCCTTACAGGTTACTAATAATGGTATCCGCGAACTCGGAGCATTTCACCTGTGTAGCACCATCCATCAGACGGGCAAAGTCATAAGTTACAATCTTCTTATTAATGGACGTCTCCAGTCCTTTGTAAATCAGGTCAGCTGCTTCTTTCCAACCCAAGTGTTCAAGCAGCATGACGCCGGACAGAATTACGGAACCTGGGTTCACTACGTCTTTGTCAGCATATTTGGGAGCTGTACCATGTGTAGCTTCAAAGATAGCATGCCCGGTTACATAGTTAATGTTTGCACCTGGCGCGATACCGATTCCACCAACTTGAGCAGCAAGAGCATCGGACAGATAGTCCCCGTTCAGGTTCAGCGTAGCAATGACATCAAATTCAGAAGGACGAGTCAGCACCTGCTGAAGTGCAATATCAGCAATCGCATCCTTGATAATGATTTTGCCTGCATCTTCAGCTGCTTTTTGAGCTGCATTTGCCGCATCCTCACCTTCTTTTTCCTTGATGACATCATACTGGGCCCAAGTAAATACTTTATCTGCAAATTCTTGCTCGGCTACTTCATAGCCCCAGTTCTTGAAGGCACCTTCGGTAAATTTCATAATGTTACCTTTGTGTACGAGCGTTACACTCTTGCGTCCGTGGTCAACAGCATACTGAATAGCTGCCCGTACCAGACGCTTTGACCCCTCGGAAGACACTGGCTTGATCCCAATTCCTGAAGTTTCAGGGAAACGGATTTTATTCACGCCCAGCTCTTGCTGAAGGAACTGAATCACCTTTTTCACGTCTTCGGACCCTTCGGCATATTCGATCCCTGCGTAGATATCTTCTGTGTTCTCACGGAAAATGACCATGTCCACCAACTCAGGACGTTTTACTGGAGACGGGACACCGTTAAAGTAACGGACAGGACGCAGGCAAACGTATAAATCCAGTTCTTGGCGCAATGCCACATTCAATGAACGGATACCACCGCCAATAGGTGTCGTAAGTGGACCTTTAATGGCTACAATATACTCACGGATGGCTTCCAACGTATCGTTAGGGAGCCACTCGCCGTATGTATTGAAAGCTTTCTCACCAGCGAAAACTTCATACCAGGCAATCTTTTTCGTGCCGTTATATGCTTTTTCTACAGCTGCGTCCAGTACGCGCTTGGAAGCTTTCCAGATGTCGCGACCTGTGCCGTCACCTTCGATAAACGGAATGACCGGATGGTTTGGAACCTGCAGTTGACCGTTATCAATCGTAATTTTTTCGCCTTCAGTTGGGAGCTCAAACTTTTCAAATTTCGCCATAAGTTCCTTTTCCTCCTCAGATATGAATGGGTACAGGACGAAAGACATGATCTTTATCATAGACAAAAAATTACATCTCTCGCCGACCCTTCTATTGTACCTTATTTTTTAAATTCAGGGTATACAACCTCAATCTTCCTCCAAAGGTTAGCGCAACTCTGGTGACACATATTTTTGATCCATTGGGCCTGTGTATTCGGCACGAGGACGAATCAAACGGTTATTTTCATACTGCTCTAAAATATGTGCAGTCCACCCCGATACACGGCTCATAGCAAAGATAGGAGTAAACAAATCCCTCTTAATACCCAGCTGGGTATATACGGAAGCAGAATAAAAATCCACATTCGGTTTCAAGCCTTTTTGCCCTGTTACAATACTTTCAATTCGAACTGACATATCAAACAATGTAGTGTCGCCGTTCATTTCTCCCAGTTCGCGGGACATTTTGTGCAAATGCTTGGCACGCGGATCACCGTTTTTATAGACACGATGTCCGAAGCCCATAATTTTTTCGCGGTTATCCAGTTTGGCCTGAATATAGGAGTCCACCTGATCCAGACCGCCAATCTCCTCCAACGTTTTAGCAACAGCCTCATTGGCTCCACCATGCAACGGTCCTTTTAAGGCCCCGATGGCAGACGTGATCCCGGAATAAATATCTGATAAAGTGGCTACCGTTACACGCGCAGCAAAGGTCGAAGCATTCAACTCATGATCGGCATGCAGCACGAGAGCCTGATTGAACGCTTTAATAGCCGTCTCCTCCGGATCCCTGCCAGTCAGCTGATACAAAAAGTTTTCAGCAATAGAAACACCTTTTTTAGGCGCAATTGGTTCCAAGCCTTCGCGTATACGTGCTATGGCTGCCACAATTGTGGGCAATTGCGCCTGAAGCTTGACGGTTTTAGTCACATTGGACTCTCTTGACATATCATCCGCCTCTGGGTCATACAAAGCAAGAGACGATACAGCTGACCTCAAGGCAGCCATCGTGCTCAATTCTTTCGGGTATAACTTTAATTGAGTAATAATTTCATCCGGAATAGCAGCATAGTCGCTTAACTGGCTGCGAAGCTCTTGCAATTGTTCTTGGTCAGGTAATTTTCCAAACCACAACAAATAAGCTACCTCTTCAAAGTCGGCGTTAACAGCCAAATCATCAATGTTATAACCCCGGTACGTGAGAACGCCATCTACGATAGAGCTTATGGAGGAAGTGGTCGCTACGATCCCTTCCAGACCTTTGGTCGCCGTCATCGTTACATCTCTCCTTTGTAAAAACATTGTGAACGGACTTGCAATGTAAACATTTTCAAAAGTAAGATATGTCTTTTAAATAGCTGAGTAATGTTAACGCCATATGTCAATATTTAAACCTTCTTTCACTATACTGGATTTTGTCGTTTATGTGAACATTGAGGGCTATTCCAACACATTCAAATGTTTTATCGCTTCTATAAAGAAATTTTTGAAACCCCTTACAAAAAATATGAGCTCATTTGCACTTTTTTACATAGGTCTTGTCTTACCCTCTCCCCGCATAAGTATAGTAGAGCACTGATTTTAAGGGACACCATCGAAAAGAAAGGAGTCGTGAGCGCTTGAGTCGGTTAATCCTGAATCGCATATTACGTGCTCTATGGGTCGTAATCGTGATTGCAGCTCTGTTGCTGGGCATATATGTGCTGTTCCCTCTCGTTTATCCTTTCCTATTCGCCTGGCTTGTGGCCTATGCTATGAACCCACTGGTCGTTTTTTTGCGTAACAAGGCTCGTATGCCGCGTTGGGCAGCTGTCACGGTCTCATTATTTGTATATTTAGGCGGAATCGCAATCATCCTGTCTGCTGCAATCACCCGCATGGTTCGAGAAGTGATTAAGCTGGCCATGACTTTTGACGGGCATATCGAGCGTTTTAAAAGCCTGTTTATTGATTGGACTCAAAGCGATTTGATCCAAAATATAATTATTGAAATCAACCATTTTATTCGGGATAATCCCGATTACCAACACACCATCAACAGCAATATTGATAAAACGACTCAAACCGTCAGTTCGGCTGTTACTACGCTAGTTGGTCAATTTTTTAATGGGGTTTTGAATTTACTAACCTCTCTGCCTAATATGGGAGCTGTGCTTATGGTTATTGTATTATCGGCCTTTTTTATTAGTAAGGATTGGGATCGACATTATCGGATACTTTCGAATACGGTTCCAGATACGATCCGCAAACCATTGTCAGATATTTGGCACGATCTGCGTAAAGCATTGTACGGCTATTTGCGTGCACAGTTTATTATCATTTCCATTACGGCATTAACGGTTATCATTGGGTTGTTCATCTTGCGTGTGGAATCGGCCTTTACTATCGGTTTGATGATCGGGCTGGTGGATTTGTTACCTTATTTAGGGGTTGGCATTGTGATGATTCCGTGGATACTGTATGCGTATATGTCAGGGAATTTAGCACTAGGGGTTGGATTGTCGATCCTATATGCCATCCTGTTGATTGGACGGCAGATCGTGGAGCCTAAGGTGCTGGCCAGCAGCGTGGGATTGAACCCGCTTCCCACCCTCATCGGTATGTTCATCGGGCTCAAGCTGTTTGGCGCTTTAGGACTCATTATCGGACCTGTATCACTCATCGTCCTCGATGCACTAAATCGCGCAAATGTCATTCAGGACTTGCGCAACTATATTCTTGCTGGAAGAGTCCGTTAGTCATGGATAGGGGATAACGGCAGCTCAGTCAAAAGCGCCGAAATGTAATACTGCCGTTTTTCATTTTTTTCTCCAGCCACTTTAATAAAAAACGTCGGTACAATACTCGTGTT
The DNA here is from genome assembly GCF_025846815.2 of Paenibacillus sp. BT-177. Classification (NCBI taxonomy): domain Bacteria; kingdom Bacillati; phylum Bacillota; class Bacilli; order Caryophanales; family Paenibacillaceae; genus Paenibacillus; species Paenibacillus sp. BT-177. The sequence goes on from NZ_JAOYTP010000002.1 coordinate 7,086, forward strand.
AAAGGAAATACCAACGTAAAACCAATAATATCCGTTATAAATCCAGGGATGAGCAGCAAGCTCCCACCGAAAAACACACATAATCCATCTAGCATTTTACGGCCGGGCATTTGGCCCCGATTCATTTCATTTTTGGCATCGGCAATCACCTTTCGGCCTTCAAATTGCATCATGGCAGCGCCAATCAAGGTCGTCAGAATAATGAGCAGAATAGTTTTCCCCGCTCCAATCCAGTGACTTACCCATATAAACCCGTACAGCTCCGCCAAAGGAATGAGCAGCAGCAACAGCCACAGACGTTTACGCATCATCATGACTTCTGTCCCTCCCCGCCTGCAAAAGCAGACCTTAACGCAGTGTACAACTCAGGTAGTGCCTGATCAAGCCGAACGGGCTTCCAGTCGGTATTCAGCCACACATGTCGTGTCGTTCCCGTGACCAGCAGTTCTCCCGGCAGCGTGTCAGCCTCTGTCCATACCTTTCCCACATTCTTTTGGTGCTCCTCCTCCGTTACCCGTCGAACCTCATAAGTATAGTTCAAACGTAGTCTGGAGAAGTCCGTAATAGCGGTATAAATAGTAACTAAATCATCATATCGAGCAGGACTCGCATATTTCGCATTGATTTCAATAACTGGCAGCAAAACTCCCCGATCTTCCATACTCCGGTAGTTAAAGCCTGCCTGCCGGATCATTTCCGTACGCCCGATCTCAAACCAGTTTAAATAATTCGCATGATACACGACCCCCATCTGGTCGCTTTCCTGATAACGGACACGTAGAGGTGCGCCATACCATCGTAGTTGCGTTTGTTTCTCCTCTTGAGTCATACAAGCTCTCCTATCTTTGTGCATCTTTATCTCTATTTTGCCCTCTCTCCATTAAACCATATTTACCGCCTGGGAACAAAAAGAGGGCCGAACCATACGGCCCTCCCTCTCAAAGCATTTACAATGATGGCTTTATTATTGTGGCAACGGCTTGGACAGTTTATAATATCCACTTTCCGAAGCCAGTTTCAGTAAGCTCTTCGCTTGACTTCCCGCCCAGGCGTAACCGAGTCGTCTTTCTTCACTAATTTTCATGATGTCCGTATACTTTTTGCCATCTCGGTCTGAGAAGAAATACTTATTGTCCTCCACATTGTAGAAACGATACCACATCACGCTTGATGCATCCTTTTGGAAAAACTCCGGACCTTGACGGTTGTATTTCATACCGTCGATCCGATTCGTGTCAAACCATTTCAAGGCACTCTGAGCAGCCTTTTTCACCTCAGCCGTCTGCGGTTGAGACATCAAGAAGGCCGTAATGCCTACCGATTCCGTAGTTGTTTTGGAAGCAAGCTCGAATGCTCGCGCAGGTACAGATTCATAAGTAACCGGATCATGCTGTGCTCCCCAAATTGTCGGTGTGCCATTGTTTACAATTTGAGCTTTAATTGTGTACTGTACGCCTTTATTCAGAGCCTGCTGAAGTCTGGAGCGATATGTATTGTCAAGAATATCGCTATCAAACGGCTGCCTTTTGTTTACAATGTCATCTGCCAGTACCATCACTCTAACCATTGCATCATCGTTGTAAGTTGCGGCATCTGAGTAATTACCGCGTTTAGGGTAAACCTGCGGCCAAGCACCGGAGGAATATTGAGAGGTTAATACAAAGTCGATTGCTTTTTGCACACTGTTCTTGATGTCTTTGTTTTTAGTTTTTTTGTATACATCCGCTAAAAAGCGGATCTCGGTTGTCGTGGCCTCGTTATCAAACGTTCCGAGTTCGACACCATCCTTGCTCTTCCATGTAGAACGTGCTGCCTTGCCATCCCATTTGGATTTATAATTCTTTTCCATCGCTTTGAAGAATCCACCATGCGGCAATTGCCACGATACAATATTCAAAGCAAGCGTAGTGTCCTTGGATGTATTTCCTGTAGAAAATTTACTAAAATCACGATACTTGTCCAGCAAACTGCTCACATTCACACTAGCCAGTGGAACAACAGCATTTTTGTAAACGTTTGCATCATTGTACACGGCTTGGGTAACACTCGCACCTGCATCAGTCACATCCTGCTCAGCTGCTGCCCATGAAGGGCTAATAAGTCCAGTTGTTAGGGTAATAGCCATTCCAGAAAAAGCAATCCATTTGACAGATTTTTTAACGTTAAACCTCATTGCAAACCTCTCCTTTAATTGGATTGTGGTATTACAAGAACTATTAAACACATGTATTATATGAAAATATAACCAAATAATCAATATATTTTATTATATACAAATGTAAGAGTTTACTAAACTAATAAAAAAACATCTTACCAATACTAGATTAGTAAGATGTTTTTCATGTTTTATATCTATAACAAGTTGTCAATCTGCACGGCTTATCCAAAGCGACCCATGATATACTCTTGAGTCAACTCGTTTTCAGGATTGGTGAAAATATCATTTGTTTTCCCATGTTCAACCAAACTTCCAACATAAAAATAGGCAGTATAATCGGAAATCCGTGCAGCCTGCTGCATATTGTGCGTCACAATAACGATGCGCAGTTCTTTTTTCAATTCGGTAATAAGCTCTTCGACCTTGCCTGTAGACACAGGGTCCAGCGCGGAAGCTGGCTCGTCAAGCAACAGAATTTTCGGTTGAACGGAAAGAGCACGTGCAATACAAAGCCGCTGCTGTTGCCCGCCAGACAGAGCAAGAGCCGAATCGTGAAGACGATCCTTGACCTCATCCCATAATGCTGCCTTACGCAGGCTGCTTTCGACGATTTCATCAAGCTGCTTCTTTTTACGCACTCCCCGGTATTTAGGACCGAAGGCAATGTTATTATAAATCGATTTGTAAAAAGGGTTAGGCCGCTGCCACACCATACCAATTTGCTGACGCAGCTTGATCACGTCCGTCTCAGGTGCCGTTAAATCCTGTCCGTCCATCCAAATATGTCCCGTTGTCGATGAAGACGCAATCTCATCATTCATTCGGTTAAGGGAACGCAAAAAAGTCGATTTACCACAACCGGAAGGCCCAATCAGGGCGGTCACGGTCTGCTCTGGAAAAGCTAAGTTTACTTTTTTTACAGCCTCAAAGCTTCCGTAATAAATACTCAAATCCTCAGTACTGAACGGATGTGGCGCTTGCCCCGCAAGTTGTTCTGAACGCGTAGACTGAACGGATGTTGCTGGTGTGACGGTTTGTGCCGTTCGTGTAATCACATGTTCCATTGTTCTCCATCCCCTTTCTAATCCATTCGTTTGGCAGCTGTCAACCGACGGTAAACGACTCTTCCGAACCATCTTGCACTCAAGTTGAAGACCAGTACCAGCAGCACCAATACCGCAGAAGCGCCTGCGGCGATATCTTTGGAGTCAGGAGCAATGCCTTCACTGTTGACCTTCCAAATATGAACAGCCAATGTTTCGGCAGGTCGCATCGGATTAATAGGCGATCTGGCATGCAATGGATTCCAATCGGTAAAATCAAGCGGCGGTGTACTCATCCCTGCGGTAAACAGCAATGCGGCGGCTTCCCCGAAAATACGGCCTGCGGCCAAGATGGTACCCGTAATCAAGCTTGGCAGCGCTGCTGGCAACAAAATGGAGGTAATGATTTTCCACTTGGACAATCCGAGCGCAAGTCCGGCTTCCTTTTGCTCCTTCGGTACAGCACGGAAAGCCTGCTCAGTTGTACGAACCATCAGCGGCAGGTTGAAGACGGCCAATGCCAAGGCTCCTGACAAGAGAGAAAAGCCAAAATCAAACGTATTGACGATGAGTAATAGTCCAAACAATCCAATGACAATCGACGGGAACGAGGACAATACTTCGACGACAAGTCGTATGAAGTCCGTAATTTTTCCCGGCTTTGCATATTGCGCCATGTAAATGCCGGCGCCCCAGCCAATTGGAATGGTAATAATCAAAGTTAAGATTAGCAAAAATACAGAATTAAACAGTTGCGGACCAATGCCGCCACCTGCACGTAACGTTTGTGGAGCACTGGTTAGAAAATCAAAAGAAATATGACTGACTCCGCGGGCCAAAATGAAGCCCAGTAATCCCACCAAAAGAGCAACAATGAACAAGGCGAAGAAACAGATTACAAATGTAGCGATCTTGTCGGTCGTTTTAGCTTTCATCAAACCCGGTTTCTCCTTTCAAGCAGCCTTACCAGCAGCACGAAAATGAATGTCATGAGCAGAAGAACAAGCGCCATACTCCAGAGTGCATTGTTATGAACAGAGCCCATCGCTGTGTTGCCCATGCTAAGTGTAATAACGCTGGTCAAGGTCGAAGCGGATTCCAGCAAGGAATGCGGTATGTGCGGAGCATTCCCGATAACCATCTGTACAGCCAATGCTTCTCCGAAGGCACGAGCCATACCGAGAATAATTCCTGTTAAAAGAGCAGGCAGCAACGTCGGAATAATAACACGGGCAATCGTCTGCCAGCGGGTAGCACCCAACGCATAAGAGGATTCACGCAGCCCTCCCGGCAAAGAAGACAACGCATCCGCCATAATACTCGTAATTGTCGGTAAAATCATAACTGACAACACAAGGCAACCTGCGAGAATACCGATGCCTTGTCCCCCAAACACGTTTCTCAGCAGTGGGACGATTACGGTCAAGCCGACAAAGCCATAGACAACCGACGGAATGCCGGATAATAATTCAATGGCAGGCTGAAGGATACGTTTACCCGATTTTGGCACGATTTCCGTCATAAACAAAGCTGCACACAAGCTAAGCGGACTGGCAATTAAGGCCGCTAATATGGTTACGGCAAAAGAACCCGTAATGAACGGAAGCGCGCCGAAGGACTTGGGCTCGCCATCCGGGCTCCATTTGGTTCCAAAGAAAAATTCCCGCAGACTGACTCCATTCACCGCAAATGTAGCTACACCTTTGGAGGCAACAAAATATACGATGGAGACAATGACTGCAACTAAAAAAACGACACAAACCGACGTATAGATGCGGCCGGTCCATTCTTCCCAGTAATGTCTTTCTTTCATAACTCGGGATCGTTTATTCTGTTCCATGTATGCCTTCCCTTCAATTGGTTCCATACTGTGACTCCTTTAACCGAAGAATAGAGGCCGGACGCTAGTCCGCCTCTTCTTCGTGAATATACTCGCGTTAGCTGCGTTCATCCGAACAGGAGATCGCTCTCCTTATTTCGTGATATTACCGTCAGCATCACGTTTCACTTGCATACCTGATACCGGAATGTATCCCAAGTCTACAACGTCTGTTTTTTGGATTTCATCAGACAGAATGTAGTCCAAGAATGCTTTTACATGTTCTTTTGGCTCACCCTTGGTGTACATATGCTCATATGCCCACACTGGATATTTACCTTGTTCTACATTTTCAACGTTAGCTTCCACACCGTCATACTTCAAAGCAGTAACTGTGTTGTCGATGTAGGACAGAGCCAGGTAACCAATCGCACCAGGTGTTTCAGCAATCAGCTTTTTCACAGTACCAGAGGAATCTTCCTGGATGGAGCCTGGCAGATCTTCCGTTTTTTGTCCCAGCGCATATTTTTCAAAGGTTGCACGAGTACCGGAGCTGCTTGGACGGTTCACGATCACGATTTTTTGATCTGCACCACCAACTTCTTTCCAGTTCGTAATTTTACCTGTGAAGATTTGTACCAGTTGATCTTTCTTCAGGTCTGTTACGCCTACTTTAGGATTCGCTACCGCTGACATGGCTACAACAGCTACTTGGTGATCGACCAACTCTTCTGCGCCGCTCTCCAGTTTCTCCTTTGCAAACACGTCAGAGTTACCGATATCCGCTTGTCCACCGGATACTTGAGTCAAGCCAGTACCGCTACCGCCACCCTGCACTTGAACTGCAATGCCTTTATATTTATCGACAGCCATAAATTTTTGTCCCGCTTGCTCTACCAATGGTTGAAGTGCAGTGGAGCCAACAGCCAGAATATTACCTGTCAGTTCAGCAGCTGCTTTATTGTCTGTTCCTGCAGCAGCATCTCCTTGTGGTGCAGCATTGTTACCTGATCCGCAAGCTGCAAGTGCAAATACCATGGTGAGAGTCATCAGAATGAACGGCCATTTTTTCAACATTTTTTATTGTCCTCCCCTTAGTTAAGTGACGGTTTTTTATTTATGACCATCAACACTTTTACATTGTAGGCCTGGAATGTTAGACGAACGACTAGGTTTTGTAAAACAAATATAAAATATTGATAGATAAATTGTTTTTCGGTATATAATTAATCTATAGTGTAAATTCACGCATAAATATCAAGTAAGGAGAATTATTCGATTCCATGAATATTTTAAAATTGCGCATCTTAGTGCTGATCGACAAATTCCATAAAGCAACAGAGGTGGCCGAAACTTTGCAAATCAAACAGCCCACCGTCAGCTTCCATATGAAAAGTCTGGAAAAGGAAATGGGTGCGACCCTGTTCTCTCTTCAACAAGGCAGAATTATGCTAACCGAGGCTGGTAAAAAAATGTTGCCTTACGCAAAGCAGATTCTCTCTCTCGAGCAAGAAGCCAGACAAGCTGTAGATGAACTGACAGAACAATCACAGGGCCTCTTACATCTGGGCGCAGAGTCGATTTCAGGCATGTATCTTCTCCCGACTATCATGGCTGATTTTGCTCAACAATATCCAGAATGTCGTATTCAGTTAGAAATTCAATCTCCGGATGTAATCAAGCAGCTACTGAAAGACGGAGAAGTTGATTTTGCTTTTCTCGACGATGGAGAATCTCTTCTGGAGAATACTGTGGCAGAACCAGTGGCTTCAGATCAGGTGGGAATTATCCGCTCTGCATCGGCAGAGACATCCAAGTCACTGGACATCAATGGGGCCGATACGCTGGATAAACACATATGGGTAAAATATAGCGGGGCATCCGTTGTAGATTCCTATTCCTCGCTAGTTAAATCCCAACTGGAAATCAACTCTTGGGAAGCAGTAAAGCAAGTGGTTAGTAGCGGAGAAGCGCTTGCCTTCTTTCCTGCCTGCGGAGTTCGTAGCGAGGATCATACTATCCCCTCGGTGGAATGGCTTCCTTATCCCGAAACTGACAGCACAAAGAGCCATTATCAAATAAACATCGTATATCAACAAGATACACATAAGAACATGATGCAACAGGCATTCCTTGATTTTATACGACGAGAAGGAATAAGAACTAGCTAACAAAAAAAGAGCATTCAGGTCTTATTGACCTGAATGCTCTTTTGCTTCTGTAACGAGTAGATGCCGTCCCAGTATTACTTCGTGGAGACTACAATTACGCTTGTGCTGGAACGCAGCTAATTTTGATCAGGTTCGTGGAACCGGAATCACCAAGAGGTACGCCCGCTGTAATCACAACCAAATCGCCCTCTTTAACGAGGCCAGATTTGCGACCACCTTCCAGCGCATTGTCAAACAGACTATCTGTTGTGTCGACGATTGGTCTGCCTTGTACTGCATGTACGCCCCAGATCAGAGCCAAACGGCGAACTGTTCTTTCCTGTGTTGTCACAGCGATAATCGGAGCTTCTGGACGGTATTTAGAGATCATACGCGCTGTTGTTCCGCTTTGTGTGGACGTCAGGATTGCTTTGGCATGCAGGTCAAGAGCAGAAATAGAAACGGATTGGCTGATTGCTTCTGTAATACTAATTTCTTGCGCCGTTCTTTGTTTTTTGAACAAATCGCGGTAGTTCAGAGAAGACTCAGCTTTTTCGGCAATACGTGACATTGTCAATACAGATTCTACCGGATATTTCCCAGCAGCTGTTTCGCCGGACAGCATAATTGCATCTGTTCCGTCAAAAATAGCATTGGCTACGTCACTTGCTTCCGCACGAGTCGGACGCGGGTTACGTTGCATGGAATCCAGCATTTGTGTTGCTGTAATAACAGGCTTGCCAGCTACATTACATTTGTTAATCATCAATTTTTGCGCCAGAGGCACTTCTTCAGCAGGGATTTCCACACCGAGGTCACCACGGGCAACCATCAGACCATCCGAAGCTTCCAAAATTTCATCCAGGTTGTCAACACCTTGCTGATTTTCTATTTTGGAGATGATTTGAATGTGGCTTGCATTGTGCTTCGCCAGCAATTCACGGATTTCCAGTACATCACTTGCTTTACGAACAAAAGAAGCCGCGATGAAATCAATGTCCTGCTCAATACCAAAAATGATATCATTAGCATCTTTCTCCGTAATACCAGGCAATGAGATAGCAACGCCTGGAACGTTAACGCCTTTCTTGCTTTTGATCGTTCCGCCATTGACAATGCGGCATTTGATTTCAGTGCCTGATACTTCAATAACGGTGAGTCCGATCAGACCATCGTCGATCAGAATGGTGGAGCCGGGCTCCACGTCCGAGGGAAGATCCTTGTACGTAATGGAGATACGATCTTGCGTACCGAGAATTTCTTCCGTTGTCAGCGTAATGAACTCGTCCTGAACAAGCTCAATAGGTTCAACTTCGAGCTTTCCTGTCCGGATTTCCGGCCCCTTCGTATCGAGCAAAATAGCAACATTTTTGTTAAGCTCCTTACAAGCTTGACGGATGTTTTTAATCCGGTTGCCATGCTCCTCGAAATCACCGTGAGAGAAATTCAGGCGGGCTACGTTCATACCAGCCATAATCAGTTTCTTCACATTTTCCAATGATTCACTGGAAGGACCGATGGTACATACAATCTTAGTTTTGCGCATTTGGGTTTTTCCTCCGTTTTCAAAGGTGCTACTCTTTATATCTTTTTCCAACAATTAAATCTACTACACTTTTTCCTATTTGTATAGGAAGTTCGTCATATTTATTGTTACCCGTTTCCAGCGTATTACAACATAGGTTCAGATTCCGAAGGTTTTAAGAAAGTATATTGGCCTATTTTCCGGAATTTTTGATACCTGTCTTCTCTCAATTCATCGCAGCTCATATTCGTAAGGTCTGCCAAATGACGTTCTAATAACTCCTTGATTGCGGCAGCAGTCACTTCATAGTTACGATGTGCGCCCCCTTTCGGCTCTGGCACAATATCCTCGATAATCTCCATGCGCAGGAGGTCATTAGCGGTGATCTTCATCGCTTCAGCTGCCTGATCTGCCTTAGAAGCATCTTTCCATAGAATCGAGGCTGCGCCGTTTGGAGAAATGGCCGAATAAATAGCATGTTCCAGCATCAGCACACGGTTACCCACTGCAAACGCAAGCGCACCGCCGCTTCCACCCTCGCCGATGATCACACAAATAACAGGCACCGAAAGCTTTGCCATCTCCCGCAAATTGCGGGCAATCGCTTCCGATTGACCTCTCTCCTCTGCTGTATTACCCGGATAAGCGCCCTTCGTATCAATAAATGTAATAATAGGACGCTTAAATTTGTCAGCCTGCTGCATCAGCCGCAAGCCTTTACGGAATCCTTCCGGATGGGCACTACCAAAAAAGCGTGCAATGTTATCTTTCGTATCCTTACCACGTTGCTGGCCAATGACGGTCACCGGAATACCATTTAGCTTGGCAATCCCGCCCACAACCGCCAGATCATCTCCGAACAAGCGGTCGCCATGCAATTCAATAAAGTCCGTAAACACCTGCTCGATCAAATCAAGGGACGTTGGCCTTTGATGATGGCGGGCCAGATGCATTTTTTGCGATGCTGTAATGTTAGAATATATTTCTTCTTCCATCTGGAGATAACGTTCTTCCAGGCGGTTAATTTCATCTGTAAAATCAATTTGCTTATCCTGTCCGAATTGCTTAAGTTCTTCGATCTTCTGTCGCATCTCGACCAGGGGCTTTTCATAAGGCAATTCGCCAGCCATTTATTCCTCCCCTTTCACACTGTGCAGATCAAGCAATTGCCCAAGGGTATCACGCAGTTCCTTGCGATGTACAACCATATCCAATTGTCCGTGCTGCAAATTAAACTCGGAAGTTTGGAAATCATCCGGCAGCTTCTGTCTGATCGTTTGCTCAATTACAATACGACCTGCAAAACCGAATACAGCACCTGGCTCTGCAATAATAATATCTCCAAGCATAGCAAAGCTGGCGGAGACTCCACCTGTAGTCGGATCAGTGATCACAGAAATATAAAGCAATCCCTGCTCGTCCAGACGAGCGAGAGCAGCGCTTGTTTTGGCCATCTGCATCAGACTCAGAATACTTTCCTGCATACGTGCCCCACCGGATGTGGAGAAGATGATAAGCGGCAAGCGCTTGTCTATCGCCTGTTCAATGGCGCGCGTAATTTTCTCTCCTACGACTGAGCCCATACTGCCTGTAAAAAAGTCAAAGCTCATCACCGCTACGACAACAGGAAGCCCATGAATAAGGCCGTCGCCCGTAACGACAGCCTCGCGCAGGCCAGCTTTCAGGGTCTGTTGCTCCAACTTACTTGCATATCCCGGAAAGTCCAGCGGATCAACCGAAATCATATCGGCATCATATTCCGTAAACGTGTCTTCGTCGAGCACCATGCGAATGCGATCCATCGCATTCAAACGCATATGGTATCCGCACACCGGACACACTTTCAAATTTTTCTCCAACTCTTTGCTGTATTGAATACTTCCGCACTTGCCACATTTGGTCATAAGACCTTCGGGAATTTCCCGTTTGGGACGATCCGGCATGTCCGCTTGATCGCCGCTCAGCGCCCGTTCCGAAGGGATGGTCGCGTATTTACGCTTCTTTTGGAATAAATCTTTAAACACAACTACACCTCTCCAGCCGTTTATTTGTCAGCCGTAACCGATACAAGGTCCTCTGCCGTCGATGCGGCACCTCTAAGCATTATGTTCATACACACGTCAACGCCAGTTAATACAACATTACCGCCGATCGTGCATCCTTTGTTCCATTCATGCTGCTGTATCACTTCCGCCGTTCCGGACTCAAGGGCGCAAAATCGAATTCAGCACTTCCTGTATTTCTTCGACTTCACCCGAAGGCACAAGTATCTCAAACTGTTGCTTGGATGCACTGATGGCCCGGGTCTGCACCATAAAACCTTCTTCAGACAGTTTGAGCTTAATCATGTCAGCCAGTCTGGCCGTCGGTGCAATATATATCACCGTCCACATGCCTTGTTTCTACCCCCTAAGCCTCAAGTTTTGAGCCCATATAATAGACTCATGATAACATACCTTACTTTTTTCCCGCAACAAAAGCCCTCCTGATCGTTCAAGTTCCGTCGGAGGGCCTAGAAAATCATTAATTCTGTTTATTCAGGCCAATTAAACATCCAATGATGCAGGATAATGCTTGGCATGAAGGCTCCGATGGGCAATACGCGAAGAAGCGGCGGCAGCCAATCCGGCGACAAGATCATCTAAAAACACATGAATACCACTGCCTTTTTGGTTCAGCTTTTCGATAATTCCAATCTTTTCTTTATCCAGATAGCCAAAACTAGTCAAGCCGATCATGCCGTACACGCTCGTAATGCCAAGAGCCATTGTCTCGTCCACTCCATACAGCGGTTCGTCTGCCTCCATAATGGCTTGAAGTGGCTGGGGAAGAAGTTTTTTTTCGGCCAGCTCATCAAGCGCAATGCCTGTCAGCAGTGTATATTGTACCTCTCGCTTTTGCAAAACCGCTTTGACACTTTCTACACATTCTTCCATAGTCAAATGAGGATAATATTTTAGCTGAAGCTGAAAAACAATGTCCGCAATGGATTCGATCTGAATGCCTCTGCGATTTAACAAGGTTTCTGCATATTCATAGGACATAATTTCCCTCCCGCTTTCACCATGCAGTTCTATTCTTCCACCGTGCGGGACTTTATGGTGCAGGATACGTGTTGAACCTCCTGTTCCGCCAGTTTTCCAAGTGTATGCGAAAGGGAAGGAAAATGTTCATTAAACCGTTACAATAAAGACGAGTTACTGCGTGCCTGTCATTTGACTTTCACGGTGCCTTCACCCAGCATCGATTCCATTCGATCAAAAAGCTGAGGAGAAGGCTTAATGCTGTAAGCATCACTCAACGCCAGCAGACGCTGGTTGCTCTCGTAAAAAAGTACGGTAGATACAGCACCGGGATGCTCCTGTAGCAATGCCTTTAGGCTGACTAGCAAGCTAGCGTCCTCCTCGGCTTGGCGGGTGATTTTGACAAACACCCGCTGACGGGCGGGCGATTCCGAGCCGCGCGGGGAAGGCACCTGCTCACTGTGAGCGGCTTCGCCTCTGCGTTGTGAATAAGCCGCCACGGGACGAGCCTCTTTCTGCTGGGGCGACGCTGATGGGGCTGCCGCCGAAAGCGAGGTCGACACACGTGGCGCTCTCCCGCCTGTATTGCCAGCAGCTGGCACGGATGTTCCAGCTGCTGCGGACGAACGTGCTCCGGTACGCCGGCGCTGAAGAAGCCGTGACAGCGTATCTTCCGCCAACGGAACTGCCTCATCCGCTAGGAGCTTGAAGTGTTCGTCCTGCTGCTGCATCTTGGCGCGAAGTGCAAGCAAGGCACCTTTTTCAATCCACTGCTGGCTTCGCTTCCAAACTTCAGGAAACAGCACAACCTCACAGCGCTCAATCTGATCCTCCAGCTCAATGAAGGCCATGGCCTTTCCCTGCTTGGTCGTAATCGTCTTGAGTGACACCACCATTCCTGCGGTCACAATAACCGTTTCATCTGGCACATCGCTCAGCTCCATCAGACGATCCGCTTGGCTGCTTTCCAGCAGCGACTCAAAATCATCTAGCGGATGTCCAGACAAATACAGTCCCAGCAGTTCACGTTCCAGCTCTAATTGCTGGCTGGTACTAAATGGGGGTACATTGGGATATTCGATATCCCAATTAGGCATTTCCACAAACCCAAACATATCAATTTGCAAATCGTCACGTTCCTTGCGCCATTTGGCAGCTGCATCCACCGTTTCATCAAGCATGGCAAGCAACTGTGCCCGATGGCCTGTCAATGAATCAAATGCTCCTGCCTGAATGAGCGATTCAATCACTCTCTTATTACACACCCTCAAATCAACACGTCGACAAAAATCGAGCAGACTGTCGAAAGGACGTTCCTTACGAACAGCAAGAATGCTTTCCATTGCTTGTGTGCCGACATTTTTAATTGCAGCCAGTCCAAAGCGGATATCACCGTGCTGTAATGGGGTAAACAGCACCCCACTCTCATTCACATCAGGCGGCAACACTGCGATATCCATACGACGACATTCGACGACATATTCAGCCACTTTTCGATGACTTCCCATTACGGCCGTCAGCATGGAAGCCATGAATTGCACTGGATAATGTGCCTTAAGATAGGCCGTCTGGAATGCTAGCACACCATAAGCAGCTGCATGGGCACGCGGAAAACCGTAGTCGGCAAAACGGACGATCATATCGTAAACCCTTCCAGCTTCCTCCTCCGTGTAGCCTTGCTTGATACTGCCATCAACGAAATGGCCTCGTTCCCGATCCAACACCTCACGCTTTTTCTTGGACACCGCGCGGCGCAGCAAATCGGCTTCTCCCAGGGAAAAGCCCGCCATACGCGAAGCAATCTGCATGATTTGTTCCTGGTACACAATAATACCGTAGGTGTCCTTTAGGATCGGTTCAAGATCAGGATGCGGATAAGAAATCTCAATCTGTCCGTGCTTCGCCTGTATAAAGTTAGGAATAAAGCCCATCGGACCCGGACGATACAAAGCCACGACAGAAATGATATCCTCGAAAACATTTGGCTTCAAATCCTTGAGCACCCGGCGTATACCAGCCGACTCCAGCTGGAACACACCTCCTGTATCCCCTTTGCCAAGCAATTCATAGGTATGCGGGTCATTATCGGGAATATGGTCAAAATCAGGTGTTTCTCCATGCTGTTCCGCAACCCAGCGCATACACCGTTCTATAATGGAGAGTGTACGCAGTCCGAGGAAATCCATTTTCAGCAACCCAATGCGCTCCAGATTTTCCATCGAGTATTGCGTCAGAGGAACCCCTTCACTCCCCTCTTGCAGCGGAACCGCATCAGTCAATGGAGTCCGCGAAATGACAACACCCGCCGCATGTGTCGAAGCATGACGTGGCATTCCTTCTACTTTGATCGCCATATCCAGCAATTCACGGGTCTTGGGCTTCGTGTCATACAGTGCCTTCAACTCGGGGGTGATCTCCAACGCATGCCGGATATTAATGCCGAGCTGTGCTGGAATCAACTTGGCCGCTTTGTCTACCTCGCCATACGGTACATTCAATGCTCGGCCCACATCCCGGACTGCGGCTCTAGCTGCTAACGTACCAAAGGTAATAATTTGCGCTACATGCTCATTTCCGTACTTCTGTACTACATAGTCAATAACCTCATCGCGGCGTTCATCGCTAAAATCAATATCTATATCCGGCATACTGATCCGTTCAGGGTTGAGGAACCGTTCAAACAGTAGATTGTATTTCATCGGATCGACATTCGTGATATTAAGCACATAGGCAACCAAACTCCCTGCTGAGGACCCCCGCCCCGGTCCTGTTGCAATCTTATGCTTATGAGCAAAAGCAATAAAATCCCATACAATCAGGAAGTAATCGCTGAAGCCCATGCTGTCAATCGTATTCAATTCGTAGCTCAGCCGCTGGTCCAGTCTTTCCCGCTCCTCCGGCTGCTCCCATGCAGGATCGCTTCCATAGCGACGTTCCAGCCCTTGCACGCACAGACTGCGCAAATAGGACGAAGATGTCATGCCTTCCGGCAGAGGGCGATATTCAGGCAAAATTGATTGACCGAATTCCAGTTCCAGCTCGCATTTCTCAGCAATACGCACCGTATTGGCGATGGCTTCTGCTACATGTGGAAATAAACGAGCCATTTCCTCTTGATTTTTCAGATACAACTGGCGTGTTGGTATTCGCAAGCGCTCCTCATCGTCAACGGTCTTCCCTGTCCCGATACAGATCAAAACGTCTTGGACGTCAGCATCCGGTTCGGTTAAGTAATGTACATCATTCGTCGCCACTAGCGGAATATCCAGCTCCTTCGCCAATGCGATCAATTGAGGATTTACGCGTTTTTGCTCCGACAGACCATGATCCTGAAGCTCCAGATAAAAATCATCGCCAAAAATGTTGCGGTATCGTTCCGCTGCACGTCGTGCCTCGGCTTCCCGTCCATGCAGCAAATGCTGCGGCACTTCACCGCCCAAGCATGCGCTCAGGCATATGATGCCTTCATGATGGGCAGCCAAAGCGTCCATGTCGATGCGCGGCTTATAGTGAAAACCCTCCAAATGGCCAATGGAGCACAGCTTCATCAAATTTTGATAGCCTGTTTTATTTTTGGCGAGCAAAATTAAATGATATATAGGCTGATCCTTCCGGCTGCCACGCTCCTTGCGCGATCCTGCCGTCATATAAGCCTCACACCCGATAATCGGCTTAATGCCGTTCTCTACACATGCTCTATAAAAAGGAATGGCACCGTACATGACCCCATGATCTGTAAGAGCCAGCGCCTTCATTCCGTAAGCTGATGCCTGTTTGACCAATTCCGCGGTACGAGCCGCGCCGTCCAGCAGGCTGTACTCGCTGTGAACATGCAAATGCACAAATGAACTCATGCGCTTCTCTTCCCTTCACCGCTTGATTTTCTTCAAACTATTTTATCATATCCGCGTTAGTAGCGCCCATAGAATAAAAGTACAGACCCGGGCGGACAAGCGCGGTCCTGATTCATATACCCAAGGAGGAAAAGGGCATGAGCACTTTTATATCCAAAGCGATTCTCGACTTCTTCATTGCCTTCGGCATCGTGCTCGGAGGAGCCATGCTCGGCGGAATGGGAGCTGTAGTATCGCTTCAGCCACCTACCCAGACGATGCTGGAGGTTGCAGGAAGGATTAAAATATGGGCGCTTGCCGCCGCTGTGGGGGGAACGATGGACCCGATCCGGGTCATTGAGAGCAATATGTTGGATGGTAATTTGTCACCTGCCATTAAGCAGATATTGTATTTGATTTTCGCCTTTCTAGGCGCTCATATGGGTGCAGAGCTGGTCAAGTGGGTATGCGGCAACGGACGGCCGTGAGGTGAAACGACTATGAGAGTCCCCCCCTTTGAGCGCCTGCGCCCTTTTATGCAATTATCCTCCGTTTTTGTACTCGGTATGATTACGGGAGGAATGATCTATAATGCCATCTGGCATGCGAGCTTCAATCAGCTGTGGGTGAACAACCAGGACCTTCAATTCCAGCTCCAGCAAGCCGAAGAGGACAACAAAACATTACGTAAATACAGCAAGCGCCAAACCGTCATCAAAGAAATCAAGCTGATCGCAGAGGAAGCTTCGGCTGAAAAAATTGACTCTATTAATCTGAAAGAGCTTCTTCGCCGCGTCAGTCGTGATCTGGAGGTGCTGCGCGGCAGAGATATGTTTGAGATTGACTCTGATAGCAAGCTGGTACGTATGTTGCTGCACCAAAAAAAATACACCGTTCGTGACAAGGAGTATACAATCCAGGTCAAAACGATGCTTGTAATGGAAGGTGTGCTGCAAATTTGGCTGGAGGCCAAAGAAAGACTGCCTCAAAGCCACTAATCGATCTATTCACCCCACCTTTTGCTCCAATCCAGAGGTAGATCAACCATGTTCAATAGATTGGAGCGTCATTACTGCTTTGCACACCAAATGATTTTCCCGAGAAATCGCAATTTCTAGCTTACATGTGCGGCGACTCATCTCAAGCAGCAACGGACGAAGAACGACAGCATCCTCAATCTGTACCGGTCGAATAAAATAAGTCGTCAAATTATCCAGCACATAATCCTTGCCGCTCATATCTCTAGCTGCTCGGTAGCCCGCTTGTGTCATCACGTTGACCAGTACGCCTTCCGAGATCGTCCCTAAATTGGTGGCCATCTGTGGAATGATAAAACCGCGAAAAAATAAGGATCCGTCCTCATTACGCTCCTCAGCAAAACCGTTCCAAATCAGCTGGTCGAACGTCTCGCCCAGTTGTGGCTGCTTTTGGGCGTTACGCAGTGCTTCCAGCACCTCACGCCGTGTAACGGACCCAAGCAGCTTACGGTTGCGATCCACGACCGGCAAGTAATCTACACCTTCCCATGCCATCATTTGAGCAGCAGAAGCCAGCGAGGTCTGGTAGGTGACCGTAATTGGGTTACGGATCATACATTTATCCATCGTATGCTCAGGTTGAAGTCCTTCCACATCTTTACGGCTGACGATACCAATTAAACGATTCCATTCATCCACTATGGCAAAATGATGATATCCCGTGGTCGCTGATAGCTGTTCAAATTCGGTAAGCGTGCTGTTGATTTTCAAGGTCAGCGTCTTCGGTTTGCTTGCCGCAATGTCTTCAATCAACATAATTTTCTTTTTGATCAGGCGGTCAAATATTGCTCTATTAATCATAGATGCCACCGTAAATGTATCATGGCGCGAGGAAATAATCGGCAGACTAATCTGGTCTGCAAGCTGCTTAACCTCCCGACTCGTACCGAACCCCCCTGTAATCAGCACACCTGCCCCTTGCTCTAATGCAAGCGAATGTGCATCCTCCCGGTTACCTACGATCAGCAAACTGCCTGCGTCAATATAACGAGCCATCGCTTCCTCACGCATCGCCCCGATCACATACTTGTGCAACGGCTTCTCTAGCCCCTCGCTTCCGCCCAGCACATGTCCCTCTACAATATTCACGACATCCGCAAAGGTCAGCTGCTCAGACAAGCCGCGTGGACGCTTCTCCACTCGTACTGTTCCAATCCGTTCCTTGGTAATGACAATTCCCAAATTCTCTGCTTCTTTCACGGCCCGATAAGCCGTGCCTTCGCTAACGCTCATTTCTTTAGCCAACCTGCGTACAGAAATTTTGGAGCCTATTTTCAACTGCTCGATATGACGCAATAGCTGCTCATGCTTCGTAACTGTTTCATCTAGCCCGTCCAACTCTGTTACACCCCCAACGTTCAATCTGTATCATTCTGTATCTATTATACCACAAAACCCCTTTGTTTTAGACCCTTATTATTAGGATATCTTTCCTTTGAAAATAACAAAAAAGCGGTCCCTTGTTACAAGAGACCGCTTCGTACTAGAATTGATTTGTAATTTAGGAGCAAGCTTAGAACAAACTGGCAGAAAAACTTACAGCATCTTGCCTTTGTCAGCTTTATTATCCCATTTCATCTGCCACTGCTGCATTTTGGCCCGTCGCACACGCTCCAGCGTTTTGCGTTTTTCCTCATCTACACCCAGCAAAAAATGCAGGTTCGCTCCGATGACAAGCAACGCAAAAAGTACCCATACCATCCCAAAGCCGTTGACCCAGTTCAAACCACCTGCCAGCGAGATGCGTGGTAACGCGACCAATACCATAGCCAATGCGATCAGTGTGTACATACCGTGTTTCCATTTTTTAAAAGAACCCAATCGTATCCCTTCCTCTCCCTGTGACTCTATGTATCTAGTCTATGAGAGGACAGGAAGGAATATGAGACAAACTTACAGAGACGAACCGTACAAATGTTGAAGACTGTCTGCAATAATCTTATTTACGTCCTCAATAATCACTGCCAGGCGACGTTCAGCGTCGAACAGACGACGGATGTTAAGGTTCAAGCTGAGTACCTCGAACATTTTTTCCATCTTTTCCATCTCTTCCTGTGCTGGCATATCGCCGCTCATCATCCGCTGTTGCACTTCCATTTGGCGTTCACGGAAATCGTCGAGCATTTTCTTGGCTTCCGGATCAGTCTCAATCAGCTTCATCGCTGACGTAATTTCCTCTACCTCTTTGCTTTCCTTCAATGCTTTCGCTAAATCATGGGCTTTGTCATAGATATTCATGATTGTTCATTCCTCCATTACAAGTTTTGTGTCAACATTTCACATTGTCCGTCAATCACCAAGGTATATATGTCCTCATATGATGAATCAGTGCTATTACAGCCCATTCACGTTTCCCGTTACTTTCAAGACATCAAGTTGCTGCCCGGAAGGAGATCCACGATGTCCATCAAAAAAACAACGATTCAAATCATCGGATCGGGCATCTTGCAGGATGACGTACTCATGGTCGGCGAGTCCCTGCTTCGCAAATGGAAAATATCCGCAGGCCACCCCGTTCAGCTCGCCTTCGGTTCGTTCCGCCAAGAGGTTACCGTCATATCGGTACCCCGATACAGCGGTCTACGCGTGGGAAGCGTGCTGGCCCGAAAAATGGGGCTTCATGCCAGTCATGACAGTTGTAATCTGCGAGTAACCTACAGCCGAGGCCGCCGGACACTTCGAGTGGGCCCACTTATTAGCGTGCTGGTTAGTCGGGACTATCCCGAACAGCCCGACAAGCCTTTCGGGTCGATCACCCTGTTCTGCCGTGAACTAGTCGGGGAATGCCGCAGACAAGGAGCATATGTGTATTTCTTCACCCCGGAGCATATCGGAAGTCAGCCCGGGCGAGTTCAGGGATGGGTGTATGACGGAGGCTGGAAAAAGACGGTCATGCCTGCCGGCGATGTCGTCAATAACCGGCTTACCTCCCGTAAACTCGAGAACAGAACTAGCGTACAGCATTTCATGAAAGAAGTAAAATCGCAGTACGGCACGGCCTTTTTTAATGAAAAGTTTTTGGATAAGAACGAAGTGTTTGATGCACTCAAATCGAATTCTTCCCTGCGCAAGTATTTACCCGAGTCCCACTTGCTGCAAACCTTTGCCGTTTTCAAAAAAATGTGCAACCAGTATCCCTCTGTTTTTCTCAAACCCGTGCGCGGAAGCCTTGGTAAAGGCATTATGCGCATTAACAAGCAAACCGATGGTACCTTTTCGGTGCTATCCACGACAGCGGGCACACCCCGAAAGCAAGCGTACGCTAACGTCGATAAACTGTACAAAAGCTTAGCGGGAAAAATGAAATCAACACGTTTTCAGCTGCAACAGGGTCTTACCTTGATTGATCACGATAAGCGTCCGGTCGATTTTCGCGCGCTTGTACAAAAAAATGCGTCTGGAACCTGGACCGTAACATCCATTGTCGCTCGGATCGCAGGAGGCAGCCACTTTGTATCCAATCTGGCAAGAGGCGGTACGCTCAGTACAGTCAAGGAAGCACTGGCCAAAACCACGCTGCCCGCAACTGTTAAATCGAATGGTCTTACCTCTCTCAAAACAGCAGCACTGGATATCGCAAGCGGAGTAGAAAAGGCAATTCCCGCCCATTTCGCGGAATTTGGTATTGATTTGGCGATTGACAGCACGGGACGTATCTGGTTGCTGGAGGTCAATTCCAAACCATCAAAAAATGACAATACACCGTTGAACGATCAGAAAACCCGCCCGTCCGTAAAAAAAATGATTGAATACTGCTGTTATTCAGCCGGATTCAAATGAATCTATCTCTTCCAGAGTCCGGCTGCCAAAGGAGCTGTTGTCGGTGTCTCTTGTTATGCCAGGCATGCTGGGCGTGCTTGTTAGCCGAAAGCAGGACGCTACTCCCCCTATTACCGAAGCCGATTTCTGCCGCAGGCTAAGTTTGTTGGGCAGGCGCTCTGGTATTAGCGTAATGGCGTTTACCGCCGAAGGAGTTTCACCTGAGGATCATTCCATACGGGGTTATGTTTATCGTGCTGGAGTATGGACATTCGGCCGCTTTCCCTTGCCGGATATTGTTTATAACCGCTGTCTCCATGTCCATGAGAGCCAGAATGTCAAGCGCACACTGGGAGACATAGCGGAGCAAAAATCGCGCAAGCTCATCTACTGGTCGCGTAACTTGCCTGGCAAATGGCAGGTATATCGCGCTCTGCATACGGTAGATAAAGTGCGGCCCTTTGTACCGCCTACGGCCCCATACCGGGATACAACCCAGCTTGTGGAGTGGCTGCAACGCCATTCGGAGCTATTTATGAAACCACAGTCCGGAACACATGGCAAGGGCACGCTGTATCTCCGGCTGGCGGAAGGAGGTCAGGGACTGTACGTACAAGGCAGGAACTCCCAAAACCGCCCGTTCCGTCGCTTGTTTTCTGAATTGGATGCAGGATTGTCATGGATCGACGGTATTGCACACAAACGCGCCTATATCGTGCAGCCTTATTTGAAATTAACAAGCCAAAGCAATCATCCCTTTGATGTTCGCGCGCTCATGCAAAAGGACGGCAACGGCTGTTGGCGCCTGACGGGCTTTGCCGTGAGAGAAGGCAGAAAAGGAACTCTGACTTCCAATCTGCACGGTGGGGGCGAAGCCCATCCGGCAGAGCCTTACCTTCGTGAACAATTTGGCGTGGACAGCACACGTCTCATCATCGGGCAGATGATGGAGCTGTCCTTGACCATTGCCGGGGCGTTGGAGGAACGCTATGGTCGCCTTGGCGAGTTGGGAATTGATTATGGTATTGACCGGAGTGGGAATATCTGGCTGTTGGAGGTTAATTCCCGTCCTGGTCGGGCCTCCTTTTTTCAGACTCGTCAGCCAGAGTGCGCTTTTCGGTCGGTCAACCGCCCGCTCGAATATGCTCGATATTTAATGACCCATTCCAAAGCGACAGGGCCAAAGGGCGCGGGCGCCTCCCTTGAACATACGGTATAGGAGGATAAACAGATGAGTTTAACGCATTGCAATGTGCATTTCTCACAGCAGCCCGACAAGGTGGCGTATATATCCACTGCCTTGTTGAAAAGCCTTAAGTTATCTGGAGCCAAGTCCATTCGTTTGCGACTTGGCAAGGATCAGATTCCCGCAACAGTAAAACCCATTCAGAAGGCGGGACATCATCTATACTTGACCTCCGGCTTACGCAATGCAATCCGTGTTCCCAAAAGCGGGTCTATCTATTTGCGGAATCTGGACGGAGATGTTCAGCTTGGACCGTTGATTGGAGTATTGTCTGATGCTACTAACTCCACCACCCGCCCTTTCGGATCACGCACAGGCTTTATTAAGCAACTGTTGAAGGAAGGCAGCAAAAAGTCTTATATTTTTGCCTTCACCCCACGGGATATCAACTGGCAAAATGATACGATTAACGGCTATTTTCTGTCATCCAGCGGGGAGTTTACCCGTAAACTCGTACCTCTACCGGACGTAATTTATAATCGTTTGCCGAGCCGTCGCTCTGATTTTTCCCCAGCGATCAATCAACTACGCGAACGCTTTTCCCGCAAACGAATTCCTTTCTTTAACTGGAGCTTTTTCAATAAATCCGATATCTATCATTTGCTAGAAAATAATCCAGAGGTTAACCGTTATGTCCCTGAATCCTATATGAATCCTAGCTCTGAACGTATTCGAGGTATGCTGGAGCGGCATCAATTTGCTTATTACAAGCCAAGTAGCGGCAGTCTCGGCAAAGGAATCTATCGTCTGTCCTATGTCCCCAAGCAAGGATACTATGTAAGGTACCGGAAAAAAAATAGCAATGTATTGCTGCGGTTCGCCTCTTTTAATTCCATGCTGAGGATGCTTCACTCCAATAAGGGGCAGACGCTAAAAGGCTACGTCATTCAGCAGGGCATTCAGCTGATCGAGATTGATAATTGCCCGATTGATTTTCGGTTTCATATGCACAAAGACGGTAATAACCAATGGGTCGTCGTTGGCATTGGAGCCAAAAAAGCCGGACGTGGCAGTGTCACGACCCATATCAAAAACGGCGGTTCCCTGATGACACCCGAGCAAGCGCTCGGTCGTGTATTCGGAGACCGGGCGGGTGAAGTGCTGCAACGTGCCAAGAATGTAGCAGTTACACTAGCAGAAGCCATTGAATATCACCACCAGCATCTACTGGGTGAAATCGGATTCGACCTGGGCATTGATCAGGATGAAAAGGTATGGATGTTTGAAGCCAATTCTAAGCCAGGTCGATCCATTTTTCAGCATCCATCGTTGCGTGCGGAGGGTAAAGCATCCGTGGAGCATATTTTGGACCACTGTCTTTACCTCAGTAAATTCCGCAGAAAAGAGGAACTATGAATACCCGGGCGGAGAAAAAACCAGTTGTTGCTGTATTGACAGTGCACGACGATGAACAATTTTTCAAGGGAAATCAGCGAAACTTCAGGGATATTCTTGAAACGGGAACGCGCATGGGTTATCAGGTATACATTGTTACTGTCAGGGACTTGAAACTGGCGGATGAAACAGTGAAGGGCTACATCTACAACAAAAACTCACAGATATGGGAGGAACAAAATTTCCCATCTCCACAGGTCATTTATAATCGTATCCCCAACCGTAATTATGAACTTAAAACATCTGTGCGCACAAAGCTGGATGAAATTGCACATGCCTCAGGCGTTGAGCTGTACAATCCAGGCTTTTTTAACAAATGGGAACTGTTCAAATGGCTCCGCACCTCGGAATCCACTCGTCAACTTGTTCCGATTACCAAAAGGTTAAGCAACCTGTCATCCTTAGGAAAAATGCTGTCTGCATATCCATACCTGTATCTCAAACCGGAAAACGGTAAAGCCGGAAAGGGAATTATGATTCTCAGATTCAACCCAGAGCATCTGATGGCATACAGGTTGATCATTCAACATGACAAAAAAAGCATAACCTACCGATCTGTATCCTTGTCTCGGTTATGGGGACGTATTCGCCGAGAAGCAGGCAACTCCCCTTATATCATTCAGCAGGGTATCGATCTGGCAACCTATCAGAAAAAGCCCTTCGATTTGCGCATTCTAGTGCAAAAAAATGCCCGTGGCGCATGGAGCATTACCGGAGTAGGTGCCAGACTAGCGGGTAAGGGAAGTATTACAACACATGTTCCGCGCGGGGGAAGTGTGGAGGACCCGTTTATGCTGCTGTCCTCACTCTTTGGACCTGAGGATAGCACAGATTTGCTGAATAAGGTTAAAAGTACGGCCATTCAGATTGCACGTCAAATTGAACGCGCATCCGGTCTTTCTCATGGTGAAATGTCCATGGATCTGGGCGTAGACACACTCGGGACCCTCTGGTTTTTTGAAGCCAATGCCAAACCGATGAAATTCGACGAGCCGGACATCCGCCAAAAATCACTTAGACGTATATTTCAGTACAGCTCCTTTTTGGCCGAACGAATGAAATAATCTCAAGGAAGTGGAATCATGCCGCAAATTAGCGATGTTCAACATTTGCCTGGCCGGAGTTGGGTACTGAGACGACGACAGTTGCTGTTTCTGGCTCGTAGCTCGGGCGGCATGCGCATTACTCGCAATGCTCTGCGGCAGTTGGCTGTTTTAACGCCGGAGCAATTAAACACCCCTGGCTCCTCCCTCCTGTGCGCATATGTGCGCACGGAGAAGGGGCTGCGGATTGCGGGATTTTCCCTCGCTCTGAATTATGGGGAGGATGCTTGCATCGTGATTGTTCGTCCGCTTTACCGGGGCCGCAGACTGGGCGCTAGACTGCTGTCCGCCCAGCTCCAACAGCTGCGCCGTCTGACGTGCAGCGTAGCCACCGACAATATGGCCAGTCTCAAAACCTGTTTTCGTGCTGGACTTATTGCACATGAAATGACAACTGGACCGACGGGGAAGCCCACGCTAATATTTTGTGGGAAGTTATCCGAAGATGAGCAGACGGCAGAGGAAGGTGGAATGCTGTGCCAAAACCTGTCCTAGGCATCATGACTTTGTATTTGAACAGTAAGAAGCAACTGGAGGAACGTGACATATATGAACGCATGATTGCAGAAGGAAAAAGGCTGGGACTGGATATGTATGTATTCACTCCTGCGGATGTCCATAAGGATCGCAGACTGCTCCTTGCCCAAATCTATGATCCACACAGCGATAAATGGACTCGAAAATGGCGAGAATTTCCGGATATGATTTTCGACCGCTGCCGAGTGCAGCGCAGTGAGCGGTATCGTCAATTAAAGAAATTCCGATTGCAGTATACAGACCTTGTTTATTTAAACCGACCGCTGAGCAATAAATGGGCCATTCATCAGCAGCTTGCGAGAAAGGCTGCCTTTCGCCCCCATCTGCCTGCAACAGAGCCGTTCGATGGATTTCATAGTGTAAAGCGAATGCTCAAACAGAATTCACTAGTATACCTTAAGCCAATTAACGGCACGGGAGGCCGCGGCATTTTACGCATTGAGCCTGTTAACAAGCAGAGCGGCCTGTATCTGATTGAGGGACGCAATCGCAAACGCCATATTATTCCTCAACAGCGGGTACGTCTGGATCGTCTGGAGCCGCGTCTGAGCAGCTGGAACATGGATAACTACATTGTTCAGGAAGGCATTCCTGTGCAGTTGCCGAATGGCAGGGTCCATGATTACCGTATGCTGGTACAGAAAAATAGCCAGGGAGTATGGGAGCTAACGGGATGTGCCGGGCGCATCGGGGCACATCGGAGTGTCACTTCCAACCTACATGGCGGAGGCAAGGCAGTGCCGATGAAGCAATTGCTGACGCAATGGATTCGTGATGAAGACCAGAGAGAGAAAATCATCAAGCAAGGGGAAAAGCTCGGCCTGGACATTGCTGCGTATCTGGAAGAAAGCTATGGGGCATTATGTGAACTTGCGCTCGATTTGGCAATCAATAAGGACGGTCATATCTACGTGCTCGAGGTCAACCCGAAGCCGGCTCGCGAGGTATTTTCACGCATTGGCGAAAAAGAAACCTATCGTCGTGCCATCACCAAGCCCATGGAATACGCCCTGTGGGTCTACCACACTCAGATTAATCCGAAGCCGCAGACGGAACAAAAAACAGAAGAACAAACAGAAGATAAGACAGAGAGTAAAGCAAAGGAAGGCTCCGCCTAAGTGGCTGCCTTCCTTTGTTTTGTTATCGCCCAACATCGTTTGCATGTATTATTTATATGGTACGCCACAGCTATTTATAACTCTTATCTGTGCTTTCACAGTTACTCGGCGTTTTTATAAAGTGTAAGCAGCTGGGTAAAGTCCGTAATAATCGCATCGGACCCTTCCAACTCATCATTCACACCAAATCCAGCGTAAGCACAGCCGATCACGGTCTGTCCGTTCTTTTTGCCAGCTTCCACATCGGAGGAACGATCTCCGACCATCCATACATTCGAAATATCGTGCTTGCTCAACAGAATTTCTAGCAAATTCACTTTGGAAAGCGTACTGTATTCCCCAGCGCTGTACAGTCCTTCAAAAATAGGAACCATTTCATACGCAGCAGCAATCCCCTTTACGTAATCCTCCAGCCCGTTACTGGCTACGAATAATCGGACACCTTGCTCATGAAGTGCTTGGAGTGTTTCTTTTACATGTGGATACAGAGCATGACTTCCATTCTTCAACCCCTCCAGCTCCAGCTGAAGCAACAACTCGTCCGCTCTTCTGTGAGCTGCTTCACTGGCTTCTGGCATTACTCTTCTCCAGATTTCATCCAGCAGCATACCCAAACTATTCAAAATAAGCTCCTCCGGAGGAGTCTCTCCTTCATAAAGCCCTTCGGCGCGCAGCGTATCAAACAGCTTGTGATACGCAGGAAGCAGCAGCGTCTCCGTCTGAAAAAGTGTACCATCCATATCAAATACCATAGCCTCAGGTTTCTTCAACACAGGTGCATTGTTCATGTAGTTATCAGTCATTCCTTTCCTATGTAAGTTTACACTACGACCCCTCTCATGATAAGCAATAAGAGAGGTCCATGTAAACCTCATTGCGCATACCGTTAACTCTTATATTTTTTTAGAACGGTCCTAAAACAATGTAATCCGCCCCACATATCTGTGTGTAGAGCTCCCCGTGGAAGCTTAAGATCCACACCACTCCAATACGAAAATCCCGCTTTTTCTATCCATTGTTCCATCGCTGAAAGATCTACTGTAGGGTAATCAAACGTCAACAGAAGCATTCCGTCATCTCGTAAAGTTCGATGAAATTCACGCAAGGCTGTCAAAGATTCATCGGGCGTTAAATGCTCCAACACTGAAATACATACAATTTTGTCAAAACTGGCATCCTCATAGGGCAGGGCGGTCAGATTGGCATGGGCGGAGTGGAGCCGAACCGGTAAAATCTCCTGAATGCGCTCAGCGGCCTCCTCTCCAATATCCCGCCGCACCTCGGCCAAGATAGCATCTACAGAAACGATTCGTATATCCAGATCGCAGGCATAGACCTGAGAGCAACGGCGGGCCAGCTCAAATTTGAATGGATGAGGGATACCACATGCCGCGTCCAATACTGTATCTTGCCCAGACATAAATTGGAGACACCACTCATACTCATAAGGACGACTCCACCAGCTTTGAGGGAGTCTGTAAATCATGTTGGACGAGTTGGGATCAGAATATACAAAAAAGCGAGACAGATACGGGTCAGCCATATTCATGAATGTAGCCTCCTCCTTTGGAGATGTTTAGATTACTCTTGCTACACAGCATAATTCATGACCCCGTTTCTCGCCTTGAAGCTTAGCCAACAATCCCATTTGTTCTGTAAAGGCAAGCTCATCGTACAATGGATGTGCTTGCAGCAAGGCATCCAAACCAGCAGGAAGCTGGCGGGTGAACAAAGCCACCGGACGCAAGCCGGACTTTTCCAGCAAGAGCGTCAGCGTATGATCTGAATAATGGTACAAATGATCTTCCTCCGTAAATAAAGGTGAATGAACGCCGTAAGCCTCGTTGGTAAACGAGTTTTTATTGGGCACCGTAATATATAACGTTCCGTCAGGTTGAAGCTGTTCGCACAAATCCGTCAAAAATGCGACTGGGTCCGCGATATGCTCCAGCACATGCCAGCATGCGATGGCTTCGTATTGGTGCTCCAAAGATAAGTCCAGTTCTTCCTCTAAACTTTCGGCCTCAATCCCTTCCTGAGCTTCATGAGCTTGGTGAATTTCCACTTCCACAGATTGTTGTGTTTGAGCATCTAATTCTGTTTCACCGTTCCAATAGCCGGGTAATAAATCTACCTCATATTTGCTTTTGGCGTAGGCACGCGAGTCACTGGACGGCTCAATGCCCACTGCATTCCAGCCAGCTTGAAGGGCAGCATGGATAAATTCTCCGGTGCCTGAGCCAATCTCTAGCAATTTTCCTTTTCTGGGACTGAACATATCGAGCAACATAAGTCCAAAAAGAGCATGATCCCCATAGGTGGACGCCGCTGCACTATCCCGCATAGCAACCCAATTGGCATTATAAATCTCTGCTATCATTTCCTCAGACTGAATATGATCCACATCCTTACGAAAAACCAATCCACAGGAGCCGCATCCCATCAAGGTAAAGCGTTGATAATCATGAAATACTACCGTGTCTGATGAGCCACACAGTTTGCATTTTACACTCTGCTCTGCTCCTTTCCCCTTCTCCGTAGCATAAAAGGTGTCCTTGGTTTCACTTTTTATTTGTGGTTCGGGTTTGTTCATGACCTGTACACTGGCCACCTTGGCGACATCCGAGTCGTCCACCTGATGGGCAGGTTCATATTCTGGTGTAGGTTCTTTTTCTGTATTTTTGTTGTCCTGATCCACCCAGAGCGTGAGTCGTGGGTTCGAGTCCAGAATTGATTCATATTGCTCTTTCCATCCATAACGAGCACTTGGGTCAAGCAGCTGGTACCGCTCAAATTTAGCCATGCGAATAGCAGGTGTATACCAACCCCAATGCTGAATACGGTAGTTGCTGATCTCTGTGGGAAGATCAAGTACATTTTCGGGTAATCTCCCACAGTGCAAGGACTGCTCCTTCCATTTATAAGGGAATCCCTCTTTATATCGAATTAAAAAAGGACGGTAATACCGATGAGCCTGCCAATATTCATCATCACGGTAATGCGTGGAAGACCACATATCAAACAACCTGAAACAAATCGTATCCGCTGTCGTTCCCGCTAACAAAGAATGTACCCCTTGGGCAAAGCGGGATTCGAACATTTCGTCGGCATCCATGCTTAATATCCATTCGGGAGAGGAAGCCAGTGTTTCTCTCCACTGCTGCTTTCGCAGTTCGACTTCATTGGTAAAAGAGGGTGTTTCATTACGGATCAGACGCAGTGAGATTCCTTGTAAGATTTCCCGGCACAACTCTCCGCTATCGTCATGACTACCATCATCAATAATGACTGCTTCATCAATGTATTCTCGGTGGCTCAGCAGCACGTCTGTAAGCTTGTGATCTGCCTCATTGTATACCGTCATGGTCAGCGTCAATTTAGGATTAGAGACAGGCGGTGTATAAAGCTCACTTTGTCGTGGACCAGTGAACGTTGGTGGTACAACAAACGAATCCGCTGTGTACTTGGCAAAGACAGCAGTTTCGTGGAGATGATCGGGTATAACTGGAGGTTCAGGGAACTTAGAAGTTCTTGAAGATGCTGAACGATTGAAGGCTGGAGAGCTTGGAGAAGTATCGGAGTGTTCCGCATGTGTTACTTGCTCTGGATGGTTCGATGTGAAATATTTTAGGGTGAATAGTAGCTGTTCTGCCTTCATTCGATCGGCTTCCCGATATAGATGCATTGCCGGATAGTGTGTGTCTACAAAAAGTGGAAATCCATATGCAGCCGCCCGAATACAAAAATGTCGATCTTCTCCCCAATAAGAAACGTTTTTGATTTTGCCAAAATGAATTCCTGCTTCCAGCGCCCGTCTGCGGATTAAGGTGCAAGCGCCTAGACCACCCACCTCATACAAACCAGGAACATGCAACTGGTGTATAAAATGCAACTCACGTTGCGCTCGCTCCTCTGCCGACAACACTTCGCCATCTTCACGGTGAAACAAGTTATATTCATCACTGACCCACACTTGAGGCAATAACGGCCCTTCCGGTTGCCAACGTGTCCAGAAAATCTCTGATACGATATCCTTCTCCGTCTCCACCAGCCTGCACAAGGTACGAGAATGGAGAACCAGGTCTGAATCGACCAGAAACAACGCGTCATAATTGTGCTGAAGTGCATATTCAATAAGACGATTTTTAAAGCCAGCCACTTTCCAGACGAGACCAGGCGGCCAATAATGAGTGTGCTCATCACTACGATTCTCCACTTGCTGCGAGCCTGTTAACAAGGGCAAAACCCGACCCGGTAGCCGATTGGAAAAGTCAACTAGCCACTGGCTTGAAATCGGATTGTCATTATCATCGACAAACAAATAATCCGGTAGCACGTCAGGTGTCTCCAGGCGCTCCAAGGCTTGAAGAAACAAAGACAAAATTTCCGGCTTCTGGTGCACCGGGCTGCCGATTAATATACGCATGTGTCAACGCCTCCATCAGGCGGAAGCCTCATAACCGTTCCCCTCCATGTCCTAACGCATACCATAATTGCGACCAAGCGATTGGGAGTGAGCGTGGTATGAATGGACTTACACCTGGAAATATCATTGAAAACGACAACAATACAAAATACAATCTCCCCATTCAACGATAAAACCCATCCTGTCGCACGTCCTAACCCGGAATGTCACGCACATCGTTCAATCCATTCTCTCCCCCCAAACATCCAACTTGATTTTCTAATTTATTAGAACAGAACTGAATTTATGATCATCATCTCCTCTACACGTTCCATCCGAATTCTACATAATGAGCAAGCTATCCTAATAAAATGGGAATTATACCAAGTTAATTTGGGGGGACAAAGAGCATGGTAACTGTCAGCTTATGTATGATTGTCAAAAACGAAGAAGAAGCCCTTCATACCTGTCTGAAATCAGTCCATGACCTGGTGGATGAAATCATTATCGTTGATACTGGATCTACCGATAGAACCCAAGAGGTCGCTACAGCATTCAACGCTCGGATATACAACTTTGAGTGGTGCGATGATTTCTCCGCTGCTCGCAATTATGCGTTTGATCAGGCCACGCAAGAATATCAATTTTGGCTGGATGCCGATGACATACTGGAAGAAAAAGATCGACTATCCTTTCTTAACTGGAAAAATCAAGCCACCCTCTCTTATGACAGCATTACAATGGATTATGTGCTTTCCGTAGATGAACAAGGACAGCCGTTGTATAAGCTCAAAAGAAACCGAATTGTACGGCGTGATCGCAGATTCAGATGGACCGGATTTGTTCACGAGTTCCTGAATGTAACAGGCAGCATCTTTCACAGTAATATGGCGGTGACTCATAACAAGACACGCGCTTATACTGACCGTAATTTGCACATATATCTCAAACATCGGGAGCAGGGTACCGTATTTTCTGAACGAGATCACTACTACTTCGCCAATGAATTATATGATAACGGGCGCACGCTAGAAGCCATTCAGCAGTACGAACATTATCTAGGGCTAAATCAAGGATGGATAGAAGATCGGATTGCTGCTTGCTTTAAGCTTGCGGATTGTTACAATCGACAAGGACAAAAACAGGAGCAAGGTATGGCTCTGCTCCGCACACTTACCCTCGATGTACCACGCGCCCAATTCTGCTGTGCTTTCGGCAATTTGTTCATTGAAGATGAGCAGTATGCCCAAGCCATTTATTGGTTTCGTCAAGCGACGCTGATCGAGCCCCCGCAAGATGTGATGGCCTTAACCAATTGGTCGTACTATACCTGGTTTCCACACTTGCAATTATGCCTGTGTTATGACCGAATCGGTGACACCGAAAAGGCAAGATCGCATCATCGCATAGCCCAGTTGCACCATCCTACTCATCCAAGTGTTTTATATAACGAACAGTATTTTGCACAGCTAGACCAAAAATAATATTCTGTTGGGCGTCATTGAAAAAGTCGATTTCTTTTGCAGGAAATCGACTTTTTTAGTTAAAATCCGCTTCGTTTTACAAGTTACTAGTTTTATAAATAGGAAAGGCCACCTGCACTTGATGCTTGCAGATGGCCTTTCTTATTCGTCATACAAGACTCCCTCAGAACACCTTTTTCCGGTCTCTTTCTCCCTTCAAAATTTCGACTGACTCACGGAAACGCAACGAATGAATCACCTCACGTTCACGCAGAAACTTCAAACTATCCTGCAAATCAACATCGTCTGTTAAATCAATCAGCCACTGATATGTAGCTCGCGCCTTTTCCTCTGCCGCAATATCCTCATACAGATCGGCAATCGGGTCACCTTTAGCTTGGATATAGGCCGCTGTAAAAGGAACTCCAGACGCGTTTTGGTAAAATAACGCATGGTCGTGTGCTGCATAATATTCGCCTAGACCGGCTGCCTCCATTTGCTCTACGCTCGCATCCTTGGTTAGCTTGTAAATCATAGTCGCAATCATCTCGAGGTGCGCAAATTCCTCCGTACCGATGTCATTCAGTACACCAATGACTTTATCAGGAATCGTATACCGCTGATTCAGATAACGCAATGCCGCTGCCAGCTCGCCATCTGCTCCACCATACTGCTCCATCAGCAGTTTGGCCATATGAGGATCACATTTGCTAACACGTACGGGATATTGCAGTTTTTTTTCATATACCCACATTCATGTTCCTCCTTTATACAAAAGGTTGTACGATTCCCTACCTACACCTGCCACGGCCAAGGTGATTGGCTCCACTCCCAAGGATACTTGGAATAGGCACGACCAAAATTCTGCAATGGCCCATATAGGAGCTGGTACTCGTTAGCAATCGCTGTTCTTTCTTGTGTCAGCTTGTTGAACTGTTCGATGGCCTGCAAATCATCTGGGTGTGTATCCAGATACAAATTCAGCTCCACCAGCACAAAATCCACCGCTTGGAGCTTCTCCAATAGCGCATAAAACTGAGCATCACCCGGCTTGGTTTGAGGCGCATAACCTTGGGGCGTATAGCCTTGGATTGGCTCTCTGGGTTGACTATAGTCCTGGGTTTGACTTTGATACTGGTTCTGGTTCTGGTTCTGATATTGATATTGGTTCTGGTACTGGTACTGATATGAATTTGAATAAGAGCTTTGAGACTGATTCGGCTGTTGATATCCACTCTCAGGCTGATTTGGCTGTTGGAATTGATTTGGGGACTGTCCCTGATTTGAATTCTCCATTCTATTCGCCTCCTCCCTGGTTTCTCCTAGGCTCATAAGGACTGTAAAGCAATGGCCATAGCGTTCCTTTCGTCAGCGCCTCCTCTGGACTGAATTGCGGTAGACCAGGGGGCTGAAATTGTATAAACAAGTTTGGCGGAAGCACATAAGTCTTGCACAAAACGGGCGGACACGGATCGAACGGGCCGACAAACGGGGCATACTGACCTTGCTGTGGAAATTTCACGGGCCGGGACCTCCTTTAATTGATCCATCTGCTTTACTATTCAACATATGCCGCATCGCCCAAGTCTCGAACAAAAAAATAACAGATACAAATTTTTGTTCAAAAAATAAGCTATAGAACTGCTGCTCAAGTTGATTAGGGCATCCTCCCCGCTATCTATATTTCGATTGCAGCAGTAACTAACTCAAAAAGAGCCTTTAAAACCACGGTAATGTGGGTTTAAAGGCTCTTTCTTCAGCACTCTATATAACTAACTGATCATGCTATTCTCTGTGGATCAGGACTCCTCATCGCCGGAATGTTCATCTTCAATGACTGGCTCAGGTTTGCGGTGAATTTTCACTCTCATGATGCGAAGCCTTGTTGCTTCCTCCACTTCAAAGGTCAGATTATAAAACTCTATTTTCTTCCCTTTCACCGGGCTGCCTTCTAATTCCTTGAACAGCCAGCCTCCGATGGAGTCCACCTCGTCGTCTTCAATGTTCACTCCAGTCAAATCATTAACATCTTCAATAAGCATACGACCGTCCACAGAGATGAAGTCTTCCTTCATTTCCACGCTTGGACGTTCATCTTCAAACTCATCATAGAGATCCCCTACGATTTCCTCCAGAATTTCCTCCGCTGTCAGCAGACCGGCGGTTCCGCCGTATTCATCCACCACGAGAGTCATTTGGGAGTGCTTTTTCTGCATAAGGCGCAGCACATGACTTACTTCCATAGACTCAGGCACATTCAGAATTGGACGCACCACTGAGGCCAGATCCAGTTGTTCGCCCTGCTCGGCTAACAGAAGATCTGTAATATGAACAAAACCGATAATCTGATCTTTATCCTCAACCGCTACCGGGTAACGGGAATGCTTGGTCTCACTGATAATCTTCAGGTTTTCCTTAAACGACAAATTCGTGTACAAACAATCCATATCCGTACGCGGCAACATGATTTCACGAGCAAGCAAGTCGGAAAAATCAAAGATATTATCCATCAGTTTGATTTCATCCTTATCGATTACACCGCTTTTGGCGCTCTGATTCATCAATATACGGATCTCTTCCTCCGAATGTGCCGCTTCGGCTTCACTGGCCGGCTGAATGCCGAATGCCCGTAACAGCATGTTTGCGGCAGCATTCAACACCCAGATTACAGGGAGAAAAACCTTATAAAAAAGTAACAAGGGTGCCGATAAAAACAACGCCACACCTTCGGTCTTTTGAATCGCCAAAGACTTGGGAGCCAGTTCGCCCAATACAATATGCAAAAAAGTAATTACGCAAAATCCGACGACAACGGATACCGTTGTAATGAGTGTACCGTCAGTTACACCGAGTTTGTGCATGAGTGGCTCTATCAGGTAGCCGGATATTGCTGGCTCACCAATCCAGCCTAGCCCCAATGAAGCCAGCGTAATGCCCAATTGGGTGGCAGACAGATAAGCATCCAACTTTTGGTTCACCTTCAGCGCATAGCCTGCCAGGCGATGACCCTCACTTTGGAGCTGCGTCAATCGGGATTGGCGCATTTTGACCAGCGAAAACTCTGCGGCCACAAAGACACCATTTAGAAAGACAAGCAGCAGTACCAAGAAGAGATTCACCCCTAGCAATCCCCAATGAAACTCGGTATGACCATCCAATACGAACTCCCCATTTCTTTAGTTAGCATTTTGCACCATTCGACTTGCAAGCTATTCAATTCAATATTTATGATTGGAAACCTGGATTTGGAATCATGTAAAAATGCTTATAATTGCAATGCTTTTCTTGATTTAAAGTCTACACCCTTGTAATACATATCGGCTACGAGTAGATTCGGTCCGCAACACGCAGCCGCATCACAATGACAGTTCACGGTCTGATTCAGCGGATGCTCATTCAGCCATTCACCGAAAATATTGTCCAGACTGTTTTCCTGAATGTTTCCGAAAGCTGGAATGTCTGCAAAATCCGTCACATATACG
Organism: Paenibacillus sp. BT-177; assembly: GCF_025846815.2. Taxonomy (NCBI): domain Bacteria; kingdom Bacillati; phylum Bacillota; class Bacilli; order Caryophanales; family Paenibacillaceae; genus Paenibacillus; species Paenibacillus sp. BT-177. Next base: position 42,182 of record NZ_JAOYTP010000002.1, read on the forward strand.
CTACCCGTGAACATATTCACATTTACACGGTTTCTTCCGTCTGGATCATTACGCACCGTAATATTCGGTTCTTGACGCAAGCGACGAAGCAATTTACGGTCTTCCTCCCGCTCAGAACAAGCAAAGAACGGTAGTGTACCAAATAACATCCACATGTCCTGATTTCGCACATCCAGCAGCTTATCAATAGAGTTCCGCATATCGTCAAGGGACAGTACAGGCAAGGCAGAAGCAAAATTCGATGCGTACATCGGATGAACCTCATGTCGGCGGCATCCCATTTCGTTGATCAACTGATGAATGCCTTCTAGCTTCGTATGTGTCCGATAATTAATCATGGACTCAGCTGAAATGAACATCCCCATTTCGCTCAATCTGCGTGCATTCTCTATCATTTTTTCGTACAGGCGCACAGCACCCGCGCGTGGAGTCGGACGTCCGGTATTTGCAAATCCCACTTCATAAAAATCGTCTGCATTTAAATAATTAAACGATATATGCATGACATCCAGATACGGAAGCATCTTCTCATATCTTCTGATATCCAATGTCAGGTTGGAGTTAATTTGCGAACGAATACCGCGCTCTTTAGCATACTTCAACAGCGGAACGATCACATCGTCCACTGTTTTATCAAGCAATGCAGGTTCTCCACCTGTAATACTTATTGTCTCCAGATGCTCAACTTCATCCAGCCGCTTCAGCATCAGATCTAAAGGAAGGAAAGGGGCCTCCTTCATAACCAGCATGTCGCCGACAGCGCAATGCTCACAACGCATATTACATAAATGTGTTACGGTCATTTCCACACTTGTAAGCAAATGACGACCATGTGTACGCAGTGAGACAATCGGGTCCCACGGATCATACGTTGGCGATATTTGGGGTAGCGTGTTATTTTGTAGAACTGTCATTATGTTTTCACCTTATTTCTGTTATTAACCTCAAAAGACGTATAATTATCATATCATGATGTGTAAAGTGCCTGCATGCTTTCTTCCACATCCTCTGCTAATCTACGCGTACTCCTCCGAAAGGGCCGGTAGCAGCGCCTAATGTATTTGTAATCATGACCGAAAGGGATACGGACAAATCCACATCATAAGGCGCCTTCAGTTCCTGCCCATCCCGGTCTCTTACAATACGAATGACAGGCCTTTGCGGGATTTTGGGATGTATACGCACTACGACTCCCTCTTCCCCTGTGTTGAGCATTACAGAAAGCCCCAGAGGGTAAATAGCTACACAGTCACGAAAGGCTTCCAGCATCCGCTGCTCATACAGCGTTCCTGCCCCGGCGTATAGCACCTCCATCGCTTCATAAGGCAACAAAGCCTGCTTGTAGATTCGACTTGCCGTCATCGCGTCATACGAGTCCGCCAGACCGATCCATTTCGCATATTCGTGGATTTGGTCCTTTTTCCAACCGTGTGGGTATCCACTACCGTCAATACGCTCATGATGCTGTAATGCACAATGAGCTGACAACAAGGGAATCCCGGGTTCGTCTTTAAGTAGCTTATAGCCGATCACTGTATGTGTCTTCATATGCTCATATTCCTCGTCCGTCAATTTACCCGGCTTATAGAGCACTTGAGGTGAAATCTTCATTTTACCGATATCGTGCAGTAATGAACCTATCCCTAGCTCCATGAGCTGATTATTATCGTAGCCATTGGATATCCCCAGGACTAGTGAATACAAGCATACATTCAAAGAATGATGATACAAATCCTGATCCGCGGCCCCGATATCCATCAACATAATGATGGCATCCTGGCGGCCTCCAATATCGTCCAGAATCGATTCCATGACCTTATAAAATGACTTGCCAAAATATTTGTGCTTATGATCTACGGAGTAGGATGACAAACCCTGAAACTGCTTTTTGATTTCCTGTAGCGCCGCCGCCCTTGTCTGTTCATGGATCATCTCGGGTATGACGATATCTTCTGTCACAGCATCCTCAATGTATACATATCCAATTCCGACTTGGCCTAGACGTTCAATCAATCGCGAAGTAAGCTCAACACCTTCCGAGAGCAGCACCATTCCATTTTCATTGTATATTTTTTTGCCCAGCTTCATGCCGGCTCTCAATAATGTAACAGGTACCAGTCGCAGCTTAACCCTCTCCCGATTGTTTTGATACCTGAAGCCACCTAGCTGCAAAACATTCTTCCATCGCGCCCGGACGCTTCAACTCCATTTCAATCAAATCCCGTAAAAATTCTGGAAGCATAAATCGGAGATCTGTTCCGTTCGCAAGCACCTTATAGCCTGCTTTGAAAGTGAACATATCCAACGTGCCCACTGTGTATTCCTCATCTTCTTCCAAAGGTTGACCCGCTACATGAATGTCCGTCACTTTTTCATAAGGAGCACGGTCCGGATCATACTGAATGGTCAACCCTTCCACACACATCGTGCCCAGCACTTTGCCTCTAAAGCCAAAGCCCGACATGGGCTTGTCTGTAAATTCAGGCAGCAAAGATTGCTCCAGGGCCAACCGAATGTCTCTACCCCGCAACTTCATAACACAGGGATTAATCGGCGATGGGCATAAGGAATGCAGTATTCCTTTGCTAATATCTCCTTGAGGCAAGGGACCAAGCAGTTGACCTGCATTGACGAGGGCAATTTCGGTTCCTGTAAAATGGGACACCGATTGTGCCAGCAAATTCCCGAAAGGGGACTCCTCATTATAGGCGATCTCCAATTCCCGATCTGTTACTGTTACCGTGCTCTCCATGGCGCGTTCTGCTTGTCTGCGATGCAACACAATGGCCGATGCCACTTTTTCGTCTAGCAGCGTCTGATCCACAGGAACTACGCCGCCTGAGGTAACTCGAAACGGTTCAAGACTATGGTTACGGGTTAGCGTCACTTCACCGAGCAACGTTCCGAACTTCCCAGCCCCACATAGAACGGTGTTCCCGATCCGAAGCGGTTCCTCCAGCACATGGTGGGTGTGACCACCAAGGATAACGTCAATTTCAGGAAACTGGGATGCTAATTTCTCATCAGAGGGTAAACCTAGGTGAGACATCACGACCACCACATCCACCTGCTTTCTGAGTGCCGCGATCTGCGTCCCCAGCACCTCAAACGGATCGAGCACGTCCCAGCCCAGCAATTGATAAAACTCTGTAAAAGGAGCCGTCACACCTAGTAAACCGATCTTGATTCCTGCTTTGTTCAAAATAACGGATTCCTTCATCCACGAAGGAATCCTCCCCGTAGCACGCTCTGTTAGATTGCCACATACGACTGGACAATGAATGCCCGCATATGCCTGTTCAATCATATCCGAGGTAAAAGTTAGTCCCTCATTGTTACCGATCGTAATTGCATCGTATCCTGTCAGATTAATCACATCCACATTTGCCCCACCGAGCGTTCCTTCCGTTTCGGGGGCCATCCGATCCATGTGGTCTCCTATGTCCAGTACAAGTAGCGCATCCCCTGATGCAGCTCTTCGTTCATTGATCATCGCGGCTATCGAAGGCATACTGCCAAAATGACTATGGATATCATTGGTATGCAAAATGGTCAACGTTTGCCGAGTCGTCATCTCCATAACCGCCCTCCTCTATATTTTATATATCGACTTTGGAGCTTCTAATGTTTAAGCATACCATGTTATTTAGCAATATGGTACATATGAGTGGGCATAGATAGTGAAAATCATTGACATTACCTTCTATATATAACTTAGAGGAGACGGGTCCTTGGGACCTATTTTACAGCTTGGAATAATAGTAAATTAGTCGTTGTCATCCCATATAATTCTTGATATATTAAGTTTGTTTCGTATTTTCGACAAATTTACGACAATAAGGAGGTTAGCGCATGAGAGTTCACGTTACCGATGCCAAGCCGGGAGATCGCCTCAAATCCGATACATACAATGGGCACGGTGTACCTGTCTTGATTCAGGGCACCGAGCTTCAGCATGACGATATTTCCAAGCTCATTTTGCATGGTGTTGATTATATTGACATTGATGCTGGTTCTACGAGCATTCCGGTTGGCTTTGCCCCCGATGTTCCTGCTTCCCCCGAGTCCCTCAAACGCGCCGTTCCCCTCATGGAGCAAACGATCAGTGGCTTTGAAAGCATGTTCCTCGAAGCTTCCTCAACTGGAAAATTTGATGAACATCGAGTTGATGAGCTGTTCGCCCCTCTTGTTTCAGAGCTGGCTCGTCAAAAAGATGTCGTATCTCTGCTGTTAATTATGGAACGGGGAGATCACTATACCTATAACCATTCTCTCCAAGTAGGTATACTGTCATATTACATTGCCACTTGGCTTGGATATACAGAGGAAGAGGCATATGCCGCGGGAAAAGCTGGATATTTACACGATATAGGCAAGTCCATGATACCGGATGAAATTTTAAATAAACCGGATAAACTAACACCTGAAGAATTTCATGAGATGAAGAAACATTCTCTGTATGGCTATGATATTATTCGCAATTCAACCAGCGATGATATTTCAGCAATTGTCGCCTTGCAGCATCACGAACGCGAAGACGGAAGTGGATACCCCCACGGACTGTTCAAGGAAGAGATTCATCCTTTTGCCAGCATCACAGCTGTTGCCGACGTATACAGCGCGATGATTTCCAACCGTGTGTATCAGACAAAACAGGAGTTGCTCACCGTATTACGTGAGCTGCACAGTATGAGTTTTGGACATCTGAATCCAGAAACTACCCAAGTGTTCATCAGACATATGCTTCCGAATTTTATTAATAAGCAGGTTCTATTGACTACAGGCCAGACAGGAACCATTATTCTGAACAATCCTGTGGATTACTTCAGACCCTTAGTAAGAATTAACGATAATGAATATATAGATTTGTCAAAGGAACGCCATGTATACATTGACGAAATTTATCTGGAATCCTGATCTGCCACTGCCACCCGGCGTTACTTTGTTTGTACGGAATGTTTTACCGAAGCACAGGCTACACGAATAAAAAGAGACTGTCCTTTAATCCGTAGGTTTTTCCTACAAAGGACAGCCTCTTTTTGTATTACGAACATTAGCCCAATTACTCTGTATTGCTTGTTTAATCCTAGGAGTTAAGATCTTGTAGGCCTGGGCTATGTTCATTAGGCAATTCAGGCATATACGGAAGAGGAAAGCCTTCTGGAGGGTCAATGACACTCAAATCTCCACCGTTTCTGCTTGGCGTTTGCCCATTGAATATTTCTCCAATACGGGTAGAATCCAATCGAAAATTAAACTGTGCATTGTGAAAGCCCATTTCAACATACTTCCGACATTCTGGATACTTGTTAATATCGTAGTTTGGAACCGGGAACAATTTGCCCCAATCTACTCCAAGTGTCTCTAACGCTTTGGCAAACGCATTTTGATGAGCATTATCTCGTACAATCAAAAAAGCTAATGTTTCCCGGAATGTTTTGTTCGAGCTCATTTCGTAAATTCGGGATTTTTGCAGAACCCCTGTAGATTCGAGTACGAGATTATCAAGCAAATCACTAATCAGATTGCCGTGGGAATAGACATAACTGCCTAACCAAGGGTTACCACTTGCATCAACGGGTAAGGAACTTTGAGCTCCCATAATAAAATGATGAGGATTGGCATGTTTTATCGCTTCATCCAAAGGAGCATGATCAATTCCAGCATCGCCGGCTTGGTCTTCGCCTGAGCCAGTCAGAAGTTGATTTATGGTATGTTGGACCAGTTCAACATGACTAAGCTCCTCTAGGAAAACTCCTCGTATCAAATCCCTATACTGCACAGCATTACCACGAAAATTATTACTTTGAAAGAAAAACTGCATCATCGTACGCATTTCTCCAAATCGACCACCCAAAACCTCCTGAATCACTTTTGCAGCAGCTGGGTCGGGTTTATCGGGCACTATTAAGTTAATCAAATCTTCTTTATAAAAATACAATACCAAAACCCCCTCAGAGCTTTTATTTTGAAGTAAAACATATGCTACCCATTTTTATCATTTTTATACAAGACAAAGAAACAGAAAGGGTATTATTATGCAGGCTCCTATCAGTCTAGTATTAGAGTTATTTGTTGTTAAGCAGCTCCTCGTTTTGTTGCGCATTGAATGGGTTAATATAGCTTGGATTCACTAAACTGCTTTTAACCTATAGGAGGACTAATTATGTTTAGACATCAAAAAGAGTTGCAGTTCGAAGTGAAAGTAGAGCGACCTGACCCTCTATTTGCCCGACAGGTACAAGAAGTTTTGGGAGGCCAATTCGGAGAAATGACCGTGATGATGCAATATTTGTTTCAAGGGTTTAACTGTCGCGGTGATGAAAAATATAAAGATATGTTAATGGATATTGGAACAGAAGAAATAGGGCATGTGGAGATGCTGTGTGCTTTAATTAGTCAATTACTTGATGGGGCTAAACCAGAAGATCAGGAGCAAGCTGCCAAAGACCCTGTTACAGCTGCCATTATGGGGGGAATTAACCCGCAGCATTTACTGGTGAGTGGTCTTGGCGGATTACCTACTAATTCAAATGGAGTTCCATGGAACGGTTCTTACATTGTTGCTAGTGGTAATCTTTTGGCAGATATGCGGTCCAACCTGCATGCAGAGAGTCAAGGTCGATTGCAGGTAGCAAGACTATATCATATGACCCAAGATGAAAGCATTAAGGCTACATTGCGGAAAATGCTAGCACGCGACCGCTATCATCAGTATCAATGGCTGGCGGCAATCCAAGAATTAGAAGAAAAAAATGGTGTTGTGGTACCGGCTTCCTTTCCTCCTGAAGCAGAGCAAGAATCTCAGCCTGAGGCATATGAGTTTTGGAACTTGTCTGAAGGCGAAGAATCTAGTGAAGGTCTGTGGGCAACAGGAAGTGCGCCGGATGGAACCGGAAGCTATGTATACATCTCTAACCCCGTTGCCAAAGGCCAGATCTATAATGCCAAAATACCAGCAACTGAGTTACATCATGACTTAGACCATAAAACTTCAGATAAATAAACTTGTAACAGACGAGTCTTCCCAACATTAAAGATTGCTTATTGGTGACACTAACCATAAAATGAAACAAAAATATATACTTAAAGTGCACATAAGACGGCTTATCGTAAGGCACATCAAATCACAGCTGATCTAAACAAAAAGTATAGAATCAATGTAAGACCAAAAAGCCCTGCCGACCAATTATGGTTAGCAGAGCTTTTTGATTTAGTCAAACTACTGTTCATTAAACAAGAGGTGCCTCAATCAATGTTGCGAAATTAAACTGGTGTACATGACCATCATTTAATGTAGTTTGGCCCGTAACAAAATGTACGTGTTTTCCATTTCCGACTGGAATAGCTGGTCCTGTTCTAATCCTTCTCAGATTGTGAAAATGGTTTACAAAATCAGTTTTCGTAAGATCAATTTCGTGGACATGACTTCTTCCAACTCGAATCGCTTGCCCAGTAACACCTGCAAAACGGTGATTATGTCGGTCTGCACCTTCTTCAGCCAGTTTGGTACTACCTTCAAATTCATGTACATGCCTCTGTGTCTGTTTAGAAGAGATTGTCTTCTTCTTTACTACAGGTTTATTCTTCTGCATCTGTTGGTTGCCTCCTTATGTTTATGTCGCTCACAACATCCTATTAAGCAAACATACATAAGTTCTAGGCAACTATCTGCGGTCCCAGAAAAAATAAAAGAAGACGAACTTAAAAAGTTCGCCTTCTACACTACCGCTCAATTGGGGGGATTAATGTTATACGCACAGCTAAATTAACAATTTTTCTTTAGACTTAATAGCTTTCGGTATCATGCGTGGTATCACATTTTACTGAAAGCTTAATTTTTTTCTACTATTATATATAGTGTTTTTTTGACAATTAACATTCATCCTTTCTTTTCCCATCCAGTACCTCCTTTAAAACAAATATTAGACAGGCGCTCCATCCAGAACCAAAGTAGCTCGTTGGCCTTTAGTCATTTCTACTATGTATTTACGCAAGTTACTTTCCAAATTCACAGGAGCGGTTAAAACAACCTCCTTTCAATATTGATCACCTGACTCTAGAAATAAGCTGTTTTCATACTCCAGTAGCCATTATTGTTTTACTAAGAATGTCTCTAAGAAATTGCCTAAAAATCATTATCAAGTATTTTGTAACATCATCATTGGTCAGCAATTTCAAACTATGATCTTTCCAGATGATCTTGCACGTCTGTTCTTCCGTTGAAATTCTTACATATACGCCTGTCACGCTGTACACTTTCATATTTTTTATAATTATACTCATAACAAGCGTCTCGTAATTTATCAGTAGAATCAGATGTAATAAATTCAATATGCATCTATGCATCACCTCGCCCTTTATAGCGGTTTTGTCACACAATCCAGATTACACCACAAAAAGGCTCTAGGTAAGTCTGGAGACTTTACTTTTATTTTTCCATTAATTCATTAAATATCTCTCTATCTTTGGGAGTAAAGTCGGAAATCCGTTTCTTTTTCACGTATGTGTTGGTACTTGAATCCAATTTAATAAAGCTATTTTCACCAACCACGTATACGATATTTTTTTATCTTATATGACACAATATTATCAACAGCTTTTTCCAGTGGATCAGCAAGATGATTATAAAGTATTAAAGGGCTTGCGGCCCCCCTCTCAAAATTTGAAAAGTCCCGTCACCAAAATATTCTACTGTATCTTTGCCTGATGGGTATTTATACTTCGTATTATCCCCCCTTATCGGCTACCGTCTGTTCATGTTTATTGAGTTATTGTTCACGTTAGCTCTATATAAATTCATAATAATAGTCCGTTGGATATTGTATAGGGAGTTTTAAACGTATAACCCAAACATTAAGCTTCTCAGTCGTAACGAACGTGCTAACTTCTTCTAATAATAAGGCCAATTCTTTTATAACTTCATTTTCTCCAGGTTCAATAACATCATCGGTAAAAACATAAAGGATTGACGCACTAAAAGGAATAGGTATATTTATTGCCTTAAATAAATAAGAATATTATAGACACTATGTGCAATCGTTGGAGCCCATATCGAAGAAGTCTTTTTATATATAAATCCAAGAATGTATCCTACGAGAAATATGGTCACATAGTTAAGAAGTGAATATCCTGAAATAATACCTATTGGAAAGTGTATGCCCATAAAAAGTATGGCTTGTATAAAGTTATATCCTTTTACCCGACGGTCTCTTAGTTTATTCATAACGAATCCCCGGAACACTACTTCCTCAGAAAATGCAGTTAACGGTGTAATGATCCATCTGATTCCTAAGTCCAATCTAAAATCATTAAAGATAGTAACCTCGATTGCTACCAATAATAATCCAATAATTCCGCCAGTAAATACTCCCTTGATGATATTTTGTTTTAATTTTATGTAGTCAATGATTTGTTGCAACTTTACTCGATCGATATATACGAAATAAATGACCACTAGCCCAATCCAAAAAATCATTTTTATCAAGAAGGATATCAAATAAAGCTCCAAATCAGTTATTTTTGGATGGAATGTTAGCTCCTTAATTGTCCAGCCTATATAAAAAAACAATATAAAGAGAATAAGTTTACTTTTAGCCATTTTTTTGTTTCCCTCAATAAATTTCAGCTGATAGTTTGATATTACCATAAAATGTTCAGAAACTCTAATATCTGTAGTGGTCTTGGATTGGCGTTTATTGGGGATAAATAGAACAATGTTTCCCTTTAAAATCCGCAGCGTTATAGTAACAAAACCAATTTAAGATATAAGTATGAAAGCCTCTGATAACTCAGGAGCTTATTTTGCGTTCAAAGAAAGGTGAGAACAGGTATGGATATACATGCAATTCACGGAGTACGAGGTTTTATTGATGGAAACGGAACGACACAATTGAGTTTAGAGGATGTTTCCCGTGGTCTTGTTCGTTCAGCAGCCAGTGGCAATAAAGTTGTAAGGTGGGAGCGAGTGAGAGGGTACCTGCAAGATTTTGGCGTACCCACAAGTGGGCACAGTGATGAAGTTGGGAAAGTTGGTCTGCCTGAGTTTATTCCTGAAAACATCTTTTATCGTAGCAATGAAAGCAAAAAATGAAGTAGCAGAAGCCTTTCAGATTAAGGTAGCTGATGAAATACTGCCGTCGATCAGGAAGCATGGAATATATGCTACGGATAATGTGATTGATAATAGCCTATCCTGACTTTGGAATTGAACTACTGACTAAGCTCAAGGAAGAACGTGCTGCCAGAGTACAGGCGGAAAGAACAAATTCAATCCTAATGCATGTTAACAAAACCTATACTGCCGCAGAGATTGCCAAAGAACTCGGATTTAAGTCAGCCATTGCTCTTAACCATGATTTAGGCAATCGAAAGATTCAATTCAGGCAGAATGACACATGGTTGTTGTATAGCAGATATGCGGATTGCGGCTATGTTGAAATCAAATAAGAAGTTCTTGATAACGGTAAAGTGATCTATCACCGTAGATTTAGTAAACTAAAGGTGTCTTTTTTTGTGTAAGAGGGAGGTAATGAAACCCATGGCAAAGATAAATCCACATTGGATATTCAATTGGATCTAACCAGACCTGTTGAAGATTTGACTGAGATCATTTCTGCTGTAATTGCTTCCAGCCAAATAAACGTAAAGAAATACTTCTTGTATGCCGATTTCTGTATTCTTCTTGGTTTCACTTCTGATCCCAAAATATCATCAGACACTGGGGTATTCATATTCGATATCTTCTGAAGGGTCAGAAATAGCCTTGTCACGATCTTTTTCGATATCGGATAAATATTTTTCAACTTCCGCCTTCCACCTTTCGCCGATTCAGCTTTTCTTTGGGCCATCCTTCATATTTTCCTGTTGAAACTGTACTTACAGATTTCGTATCGTCAGATCCATTAGTAATCTGAATTGTTTTACCATCCACTTTTAAGTTCACTCCTTGAGAGTCAGACACAGCTCTCAAAGGTACATGTTTTTTTCCATCAACTACTATCGCATTTTCCGACAGAGAGTTTCCGTTAACCTTCACTGTGTACTCACCTGCTACTACTCTGGTATAATCCACCAAAATTATCCGGTAAATTATTTGCCCCTTTCTACAACTCGTGAATAATTTAAAAATATTGTAAAAATGCTAATGTGGAGTATAAGGGAACTCATGGATTTAGACATACTCACGCTGTACTCTTACTGGAATCTGGAGCTACTATTAAATTTGTATCGAAACGATTAGGTCATAAGACCATTAAAACGACAGCAGACACATACTTAGACATCACTGAAAAAATAAAAGAAGACGAACTTAAAAAGTTCGCCTCCTATATTAGCAGAAAATCCGAATCGGCACGAATGAGAATTAACAGCTTTAGATGGTCTAAAAAAACCTTGTCACACCAAGGATTACTGCATTTTAACCGATAGAACCTTCCATTTCGAACTTGATCAAACGGTTCATTTCTACCGCATATTCCATCGGTAGTTCTTTGGTGAACGGCTCGATAAAGCCCATAACGATCATTTGCGTTGCCTCAGCTTCGGTCAGACCACGGCTCATCAGATAGAAGAGCTGATCTTCCGATACTTTGGACACCGTTGCTTCGTGCTCAAGTGTAATATCGTCATTCATGATCTCATTATAAGGAATAGTATCTGAAGTTGACTGATTATCCAAAATCAACGTATCACACTTAATATTCGATTTTGCACCTTGAGCCTGACGACCAAAGGAAGCTAATCCGCGATACGTTACTTTACCACCGTGCTTACTGATCGATTTGGATACAATGGTGGATGTAGTATCTGGTGCCAAGTGGATCATTTTCGCACCTGCATCCTGATGCTGGCCTTTGCCTGCAACAGCGATGGACAAGACCATCCCTTTCGCTCCACGACCTTTCAATACAACGGCAGGATACTTCATTGTCAGTTTGGAACCGATGTTTCCATCGACCCATTCCATGGTTGCATTTTCTTCAGCAACCGCACGTTTGGTTACCAGGTTGTAAATGTTTGGTGCCCAGTTCTGAATCGTTGTGTAACGAACGCGTGCATTTTTCTTACAAATAATTTCCACCACAGCACTATGCAACGAGTTCGTGCTGTAAATTGGAGCTGTACAGCCTTCTACATAATGCACAAAGCTGTCTTCGTCAGCAATAATGAGCGTACGCTCAAATTGCCCCATGTTTTCCGAGTTGATACGGAAGTAAGCCTGCAATGGAACTTCACATTTTACACCTTTAGGCACGTAGATAAAGCTACCGCCTGACCATACCGCACTGTTCAGGGCCGCAAACTTATTGTCCGCAGGAGGTACGACTGTGGCAAAATACTCTTTCAGAATCTCAGGATGCTCACGCAATGCCGTATCGGTATCCATGAAAATGACACCCTGCTCTTCCAGGTCCTTTTGCATGCTGTGGTAGACAACCTCGGATTCATACTGCGCGGATACACCAGCCAAAAACTTTTGCTCCGCTTCAGGAATTCCCAGTTTATCAAAGGTTTCCTTAATTTCTGTAGGAACCTCTTCCCACGTTTTCCCTTGTTTCTCGGAAGGTCTTACATAGTACTGGATATCATTGAAATCCAGCTCATCCATGTCTCCGCCCCATTTTGGCATTGGCATTTTTTCAAATTGCTTCAATGCTTTCAGACGGAACTCCAACATCCAATCCGGTTCACCCTTAATTTTGGAGATTTCTTTTACGATTTCCGGAGTGAGACCCTTACCTGTTTGGAAAATGGACTTGTGCTCGTCACGAAAGCCATACTTATACTCTTCCATTTCCGGTGCTTTCTTGGCCATGTTTCTCAAACCTCCTCTGTTCTATTTAAATTATTTATCTTCATCTATTCCTTTACGCAGCGCGTTCCAAGCCAAGGTCGCACATTTAATGCGGGCCGGGAACTTATTAACACCTGACAAAGCTTCCAATTCTTCATAATCATCAAATTCGACGGCTTCGCCCTTCATCAAGGAGGAGAAGCGACTCGCCATATCCAAGGCCTGATCAATCGTTTTTCCTTTGACCGCTTCTGTCATCATCGAAGCCGAGGACATACTAATCGAGCAACCTTCGCCAGTAAAACGGGCATCCTCGACTACGCCGTCTTTCGTTTTGAGTTGAAGGGATATCCGGTCACCACACGTAGGATTGTTCAAATCCACCGTAACAGCATCGTCCTCAAAACGTCCGCGATTGCGCGGATTTTTATAATGATCCATAATCACGCGTCGGTACAAGTCGTCAAGTTGCATCGCCAAAATACTCCTTTGTTTGGATTAAGGCGCTGACCAGAGCGTCGATATCCTCTTCTGTGTTATAGAGGTAAAAGCTAGCACGTGCAGTTGCACTGGCTTTCAACCAGCGCATCAATGGCTGGCAGCAATGATGGCCTGCACGTATGGCCACCCCTTTACTGTCCAGTACAGTAGCTACATCATGCGGATGCACATCATCCAAGTTGAATGTTACAAGCCCGACATGACGTTCAGCAGGTCCGTAAATCGTCAAGCCCTCCACTTCACGGAGACGTTTGAGTGCATAATTCGATAGACGGCTCTCATGCTGTGCAATGGCGTCCAGTCCAATGCTTTCCAGAAAATCAATGGCAGCTCCCAAGCCAACAGCCCCAGCGATAATCGGGGTGCCACCTTCGAATTTCCAAGGTAGCTCCTTCCATGTGGATTCATATAATCCCACATCGTCGATCATTTCACCGCCAAACTCAATGGGCTCCATGTTTTCCAGCAGAGCCTTCTTGCCGTAAAGTGCACCAATCCCTGTAGGAGCACACATTTTGTGACCAGAAAAAGCATAAAAGTCAGCATCTATGTCTTGCACGTCTACTTTCATATGTGGCGTGCTTTGTGCACCGTCGACAACGATGACTGCACCTTTGCGATGTGCAATAGCAGCAATCTCTTTGACCGGATTCACAACGCCAAGTACATTGGAGACATGCGCAATTGCTAAAATTTTTGTATTTTCTGTGACAGTTTTCTCCACGTCCGCAAGATCAACGCTACCGTCCTCTTGAAGCGGAATATATTTCAAAGTTGCACCAGTGGCTTTGGCTACCTGTTGCCACGGAATCAGATTACTGTGATGTTCCATCTGAGTGATGACAATTTCATCACCCTCCTTACAGTTAGCTCTACCGTAAGAAGAAGCCACCAGATTCAGCGCCGTTGTTGTTCCGCGTGTAAAAATGATTTCCTGACTGCGCTTGGCATTCAGAAAACGGGCTACCTTCTCCCTCGCACCTTCATAAGCATCCGTAGCACGGCTACCCAAGGTATGCACACCACGGTGTACATTCGAATTATCAAATTCATAGTAGTGCTTGATCGCCTCGATGACCGCTAGCGGCTTTTGCGAAGTGGCCGCATTATCCAAATAAACCAGCGGATGACCGTTAATCTCCTGATGTAAAATCGGGAATTGTTCACGGATCAATGCAGTGTTCATTGGCCTAACTTCCTTTCAACAAGGCTTTGCAGCTGATGTTGAAGTCCTTCAAGCGGAATTTCAGATACGACAGGTGCCAGGAAGCCGTAAATAATCAATCGTTCAGCTTCTGCACGGCTAATTCCGCGGGACATCAAGTAATACACTTGCTCACGGTTAACCTGACCAACCGAGGCTGCGTGTCCAGCCGTTACATCATCTTCATCAATCAACAGGATCGGGTTAGCGTCACCACGTGCTTTCGGGCTTAGCATCAGTACACGCTCTGTTTGCTGACCGTCTGCTTTGGTAGCGCCTTTTTCAATTTTCGTAATTCCGTTAATGATGGAAGATGCTTCTTCACGCATAACTGCGCGTGTAATCATCTGACTAGCGGAATTTTTACCAAAATGCTGTGCTTGTGTCGTATAGTTCAGCTTTTGTGAACCAGAACCTACAGCGATAACCTTGGCATCCGAGTTGGAGCCATTGCCTTTGAGCACGGACATGGTATTGCTCGCTGTATTGCCGTTGTTCATTTCGCCTACAATCCATTCGATAGCAGCGTCATTTCCGAGCGTGGCACGACGAATGGAAATATCCGTTACTTGCTCTCCAAACTGATGCACTGTCGCGTAGCGTACTTTAGCCCCTGCATTCGCAACCACTTCTACCGCACCGTTATGAAGAACAGGTGCCGCCAAATCCGCAGATACATAGTTGTCTACGTACGTCACGGAACTATGGTTTTCAGCTATGAGCAGCACATGCGGCGCAAACGTTGCAGTCGCATCATCCGTGAGGAACACAGCTTGAAGCGGTACGTTCAGTTCTACATTTTTAGGCACATAAGCAAATACTCCACCGTTCCAGAGTGCTGCATGCAATGCCGACAATGAATTTTCTTCAGCCTTAATAACAGTGTTCAGATGAGCTTTGACCAAATCAGCATGCTCTTTAACCGCCGTTTGCAAATCCGTGAAAATGACGCCTTGCGCCGCCAGTTCCTCGCTCAGCTTCACGTATACCGCACCGGAGTTGCGCTGGATGATCAGACCGCCCTCCTGTTGTTCTTTGACCAGATCAGCAATGGCTGCAGGAACCTGACCTACAGATGCAATGACCTCGCTCAGTTTATGTTGACCGTAATCGTTTAAATTCCAACGCTCGATTTTTGTTTTTTCAAATACCGGAAGCTCCAGTTGGCCTGCAAGCTCAAGTGCTTTTTGTCTGTCTTCGGCTAGCCAAGTTGGCTCGCCTTTACGTTCGGACAGAACACGCAGTTGCTCGGAATCTACCGGAAGGATTGTTTGTGTTGTCATCAGTTTTCCTCCTCGCTTCCGGCTTACGCCTCTTGTCCTACAGTTTCATCAACGATACCCAGCTCTTCCTTGATCCAGTCGTAACCGTCCGCTTCCAGACGCTCTGCAAGCTCAGGACCACCGGATTTAACGATACGTCCTTGCATCATCACGTGTACATAATCTGGTTTAATGTAGTTCAACAGACGTTGGTAGTGAGTAATCACAAGGAAGCCACGGTCTTCAGAACGCATAGCGTTTACACCGTTAGCTACAATTCTCAAAGCATCGATATCCAGACCGGAGTCAATTTCGTCCAGAACGACAATTTTCGGATCAAGCATCATCATTTGCAGAATTTCATTCCGCTTTTTCTCACCACCGGAAAAACCTTCGTTCAGGTAACGGTGAGCAAACTCAGGATTCATTTCAAGCTCTTTCATTTTGCTTTCCATTTGGCGGATAAACTTAATCAGGGAAATCTCTTGTCCTTCTTCACGGCGTGCGTTGATTGCACTACGCAAAAAGTCGGAGTTTGTTACCCCTGCAATTTCACTTGGATACTGCATCGCCAGGAACAATCCTGCACGTGCACGCTCATCCACTTCCATATCCAGCACGTCTTCTCCATCCAAAGTTACTTTGCCATCTGTGACTTCATATTTAGGATGACCCATCAAAGCAGATGCGAGTGTACTTTTACCCGTTCCGTTAGGACCCATGATAGCGTGGATTTCTCCGCCCTTCATTTCGAGGTTAATACCCTTCAAAATTTCTTTACCTTCAATGGTCGCTTTGAGACCTTCAATCTTAAAGTTTGTAGCCATATTCGCAATACCCTCCAAAAAATGTAGTGTGGTGTCGAAATCAGAAAGTATATTTAAACAGGGGAGCCCCCTGATTTCAAGCAATATTTAAAAATTTATTTATAATCATTCTAAACTGATTCTCAATGATTCTCAAGTTATTTTATAATAAATATCTTTAAGGGTGCAACCAACAGACACACGTTATCCAACTTTCTTCATAAAATGTTCATCCTACCAAGCGCACAAATGACTAAATACATCCTGCGAATGATTATATAGTTATAGTGTAGTACAAAAAACCATGGGATACATCATCTCTTTTTTAGCCATAAAAACGCTACTGACAGCATGCGTCAGTAGCGTTTTACATGTAAAGGGTTATTTTAGAACGAAAGCTTGAGGAGTTAGCCCAAATAAGAGCGCAGCATCCACATATGTTTCTCCAGATCCGCTTTATAACCGATTAGCAAATCTGCAGTAGGCTGATCGGAATTACTTTCCGCCAATTCGATACCTTCCTGAAACTCCTCACATATAGTCGCAAAATCCTCGATCAAAGTTTGTACCATCTTAGGAGCATCTTCATTGCCAGTGGCCTCGTCAATTGAGGACAGCTCTAGGTATTCCTTTAATGTTGCAGAAGGAGAACCTTTCAAGGCGAGCAAACGCTCGGCAATCTCATCCATTTTCAATGTCACTTCATTGTATAATTCTTCGAATTTAACATGGAGTGTATAAAAACTGGAGCCTTTCACGTACCAGTGATAGTTATGAATTTTCACATATAACACATTGAGGTTAGCGACTTGACGGTTTAAAAGTTCCTCCACCGATTTGGTTTGCGTATTTTTCGAGTTACTTGTTGTTTTAGCCATCATAAATCCCTTCCTTTTTCATCAAATTGACTTTCAGAAGCGTTTACGTATCCATCACCGTCACTGCTGACGGTAAGACGCCAGCGGGCATTTGAGTATCACCTGCCGGACGTCTGTTTCATATTTACCCTTTCTATACAGAGACGAAACAAAAAGAAGAGTTCTCTCTTTTCCAATCCATCATAAAAAAAATATACAAAAATTCAGTGATTTTCGTTATACTTTCTCTATCCTATCAAAATACTTGGTTTAATATTGTGATATTTTTTTAACATTTACATGTGCACAATTTACGGAGGTGACCTCATTGTCCAAATATCATCCCTTAACGACCGAAGAAGCAATCGAATTCGTGAAGAACATCCCCGGATTTTTCAGTCAGGAAGCCCAGCTGGAATGCCGAGAAATCGGTGATGGCAACTTAAATCTGGTTTTTCATATTACAGATTCCAAATCTAATAAGAGTATCATTGCCAAGCAGGCACTTCCCTATGTAAAAATTGTGGGTGAATCCTGGCCGTTGTCGCTGGATCGTGCCCGTATTGAACGTGAGGCACTTCAGCAGGAACACCAGCTTTGCCCCGAATTGGTTCCTGCGGTACTGGGCTATGACGATGAGCTTGCGCTAACCGTGATGGAGGATCTTAGCTCACACACAATCATGCGCAAGGGACTAATAGAAGGCAACACATATCCCCTTTTTGCTAATCATATTGGGGAGTTTCTGGCACGCACGCTCTTTTTCACCTCAGATTTAGGCATGAATCAGCAGGATAAAAAAGAGCTGGTTAAACGCTTTATTAATCCTGAACTTTGTAAAATAACTGAGGATCTGATTTTGGATGAGCCCTACCGGTTTTCAGATAATAACAACTATGGTGTGTACATTGAAGACGAAGCAGAGGCACTCCGTACAGATCAGGTGCTTCACCTGGAAGTGGCCTTACTGCGAGAAAGGTTTATAACACGAACAGAAGCACTGCTACACGGCGACCTCCATACAGGCAGTATTTTTGTAACGGCTGAATCGACTAAAGTCATTGATCCTGAATTTGCCTTCTACGGACCCATGGGGTTTGATATCGGAGCAGTCATCGCCAATCTGCTGTTGAACTACGCAGCACAGCCCGGATGGACTTCTGGCGAGAAGCCCCTAAAGGAAAAACGTGACTGGCTTCTGGAGACTGCCATTCAAGTATGGGAGCAGTTTGAAAGCAGGTTCCGTACACTGTGGGACGAGCACGTCACCGATCATTTGGCACGAACGCCCGGATATCAGGACTTATATCTCCAGAAAGTGCTGCAAGATACGATTGGTTTTGCAGGGTGCAAAGTGATCCGCCGGATCATCAGCCTGTCGCATGTGGCGGATATCGATACCATTGCCGATCCTAATATCAAGGAAGCTGCGGAACGTCTCGCGTTAGCGATCGGAAAAGCCCTGGTTCTCTGCAATCGCAAGCTTCATTCAATTCGGGAGCTGAGGGATATTGTCCGGACAGCAACAGCGATCCAAACTAAAGGAGCATCACGAATATGAGTGAAAATAAAGAATGGACGCCCGCATCCTCCCGAGAAGCATCTGCGACCGGACAGCCTCTATCTTCGCTGGTGTGGAAGGGTAACCACTTGTCCATGCTGGATCAGCGTCTACTGCCCGAAACGATAGTCATGCTGGATTTATTCACGACCGAGGAAGTATGGGAGGGCATCCATGCCATGAAGGTACGGGGTGCCCCCGCCATCGGGATGGCTGCAGCCTACGGTGTTGTGCTGGGCGCTATCTCCTATCGCGGCAACGACGCTGCTGGATGGCTGGAGCATGTACACGCAGTGTGCGGACATTTGGCTACCTCACGGCCGACTGCCGTAAATCTGTTCTGGGCTCTGGACCGCATGAAGAAGCGAGCCGGCGAACTTGTCACAGAGGCTGAGGTAAGTCAGATCGAAGACTGGAATGCTGGGCTGGAGCGTGAAGCTATAGCCATTCAGGCGGAGGATGAAGAAGTTTGTCGCCAAATCGGTATTCATGCATTACCTCTGTTCGAGGACGGGATGGGCGTACTCACTCATTGCAATGCAGGCGGCTTGGCAACAGCCAAATACGGAACAGCGCTCGCGCCTATGTATTTAGCTCAGGAGAACGGTATCCACCTGAAAGTATTTGCTGACGAAACTCGCCCCGTATTACAGGGTGCGCGTCTGACCGCCTTTGAGCTTCAGCAGGCAGGCATAGATGTAACCTTGCTCTGTGACAATATGGCAGGCATGGTGATGTCCAAAGGATGGGTGCAGGCGGTCATTGTCGGCACAGACAGAGTCGCTGCTAATGGGGATGTGGCCAACAAAATCGGCACCTATAGCCTGGCAGTGCTGGCGAAAGCGCATGGTATACCTTTTTACGTTGCTTCGCCACTATCTACCATTGATTTACAGACCGCTACAGGCGCAGATATTCCGATTGAGGAACGTTCTGCAGAAGAAGTTACCGAGAGCTTTGGTAAAAGAACTGCCCCTCAAGGCATCAAAGTTTACAACCCGGCTTTCGACGTTACACCTCATAAGTACATTACCGCCATCATTACCGAAAAAGGAATTGTCCAAGCTCCCTTTAGCGAGAACCTCACCGCTTTGTTTGCCGATTAATTGTGGTCATACCCCTGTCAAGTAGACAGAACTAAAAAGACATCTTTAAGCAGCAACCGTTTCTCGGTATTCAATCGGGGAACGGTTGTTTAATTTTTTCTGAAATCTATTTTCATTATAAAAAGAAATGTACTCCTGTACGTGTTGTTCTACCTCCGCTAGGGTTCCGGGTTTCGTTAAATAAATCTTCTCTGTTTTAAGATGGGAGAAGAAGGATTCTATACAGGCATTGTCTAGGCAATTTCCACGCCTTGAATGGCTCCCAAGTATTCCAAGCCGCTTAAGTTTGCGGTTAAACGGCTTGGAGGTATACTGAAAACCCTGGTCTGAATGGAGAATGACACCCTCCATGTTCACGTTCTTACTTAGAACGTCTAGCGTCTCGCTAACTAGAGCAAGGTCATTTCGTTCCGAAAGACGCCAAGCCACGATTTCATTGTTAAACAGATCTTGAATGACAGAGAGATATACAAACCGCTCTCCAGCTCGTATGTATGTAATATCGGTAACCAGCTTGGATAAAGGAGCATCTGCCTGAAATTGTCGATCTAATCGGTTGGCATTTACCACAGATGCCTGTTTGCCAAAGAAGCGCCGCTTCTTTCGAATGACGGAACGGATCCCTAATTTCTTCATTAGGCGGTACACCTTTTTGTGATTGACCAAGATACCTTCTCTACGTAAAGCAACGGTCATCCGCAGATAACCAAAATAGGGATGGATCCGGTGGATCGACAACATATGCGATTCCAGAAGCTCTTCTTCTTGCTTACGCTGCTGGGTTGTTTGCTGAGTCTTTCCCCATTTATAATATCCTGCCCGAGAAACATGGGCTAATTCAAGTAACCATTTCAACGAATGTCGTGTTCGCATTCCCTCAATAATTTCAAACCTCGCTTCTTTCCTCGTCACTCCTTGTGTAGATTTGGATACTGCTTTTTTAAATATTCACGAATACTCATATGTTCTTCGTTCACCAACCGGACTGCCTCCATCTTTACATCTAAGGAGTATTGCCGGAATGATTGTCCCTTTTTAGCCATGAAAAATCCCCTCCGTTCAACAAGATTAAGTCCATCTTAACAGATGTCTTTTCTCTCTTGTCTACTAGAAGGGGATAATACCAGTAGCACCCGGTTTTTTAATTTTTTTGCTTTTATCCAACAACTATTACTAGGCTTCCTACACCAATTTTAATAGTGCTTCATAGCCTGGCATCCCTGGCTTAATTCCAAGTTGCTCGGCTTCAGTCGTCACTGACTCCATCGGTGCTTCCAACAGTTCCTTTAATGTTTTTACCCCCACAGCTCGTGCAGCAAGAATTTTCCGATCCGCCAGCCGTTCATTGAGCAATCCGACATCCAGCGCACCACACATGATGTAACCACGGGAGTTAGAGATCGTCAATAGCGTTGTTTTAGGCAGTTTGACCTCGACTCCGATAAATGTATGCTCACCCACTTGAATGGGTTCCATGTGTATCATGGTTATTACATGCACCTCCTCTTTGTTCATCCGGGATATTTTATGCGGCATTTGCGGGTAAGTGTGGACACCCGTGGATACATTCAAAATATTAGGAGGGGAATGTATGTACAGTAAAATAGACGATAGCAAAAAGACCAGACGAATTTTTTCTCATCTAGTCTCGGTGATCATCGTTAACGGTCTGGGTTACGCTTTATTCAAACTTTTTTAAGTACTGTGGCGGCACAAGGTCGGCAAGCCAAACACCGTGGTTGGCTTTATAAAACTTCACTTGATTAGCCAATGCCTTTTCTGTATCTACTTCAAGGATCACCAATTCCCCACGTCTTTTGCCTGCTAAAATTGCAAACTCAAGAGATTCAGACAAATGCGCATACTTTCTGCCCATTGGCTTAATTCCTTCGGTGAAAATGTTTTGGATTACCTTTGTGTTTGTACCGTGATAGAGAATTGTTGGTGGAGTAGCTTCCTCATAATTTAATCTGCCTGCACTGTGTCCATAATTAGCTCTTATGTACCCATTTACCATCTCATATCTTTGTTTTGGACAATGGCTTACTACTTGCTTGATATCCGATTCACTGACATCAGACCATCTATCCTCTGATCTTATTCCTCGAAGCAGGTCTTGAATGTCACAATAACCCTCATGGTCTAGCTCAAGACCAAACTGTTCTGGTGTATGCCTAAGAATCTTACTCATAAATTTGCTTAGGCTCTCTTCTTGTTTTGGCGTTAACATGGTATGCTCCTTCTAATAAAATATTTGTCTATCTATATTGAGTGTTGGAATTTTAAGTATAGATATCCAATTCTTTGAACAGTCGGCCATGATTGAAAGTACCAAGCCTTCAACGAATTGAGGGACCATGCGTTGAAAGTTATTACGTCCAACTAACCGTGTAATTGAAGGTTCTTCTATTTAAACATCGTCTCTTAATTCTAGGGTGCTTGGAAATTTCCCTCTTTATCAGATAGATTACTGTAAAAAAGCTTACTCTCATCTTATTATCAAAAGAGCAAGCTCGGTTCGTATTCTTGAACTACTTTATGATTCAAATGTCATCTCGTCGGGAAATATACCATCTTCTTTAACGAAGCAACGTGCCATCCGCTGTGCAGCCCTATCAAAATAAAATTTATTTGAATGACTCGGATCTGATAAAGGTTCAATTTCAGAGAACAACTTAGTCTCCTTGTTCAATTGAATTTTCCCCATAATGTGTTCATTTGGGCCATATCTATAAATAACTACTGTCTCATCTTCATGTTCTTTAAAAAGTAAAACAAATGCCCCCATTATAAAATCTCCTCTAGTCTGTTTTAAAATATACTCTCAAATCGGGATTCAAACAATTCATGGTTAAGCAAATCCATATCTCTTTTTGTGTTTGTAATCCTTTTTGTAATCTATCCCATGCTTGAGCTATTTCGTAATCAGAATGAAATCTGCCATAACCGCTTGACTTCATGTGTTCGTTTATGAAAACGTGTTCTTTGATTCTTTGAACTCTACTTTCTTTCATCACAGAATTTTCAGCTATTGCTCTGACATCACTATCAGAAGCACTGATTTGATCTTATATCTCATCTGCTTTAGTTTCTCTACGATAATATTCATCAATTGAAAGATCGTTTCTTCCACCTGGTTGTACTTCTGTTTTAGGTTCAGTTTCTATTGAATTACCCACTTTTGAATTTGTATTATTCTTTGGAATCTCATACTTAATGGATGATTTCAATCCAAGCTTGGGTTTGATCACTGAGCTAACTCCTCCAAACAATCCTACTGTACCGATCATATTAGCCCAGTGTTCCTTTGATCAAGCATTGTTTGGGTTAAATGCCTCTTGAATCATACCCCTTACTCCAAATGTACCGAAATTAAGCATGTCATTCCATGAATCATGTTGTTTAGCCGCCCGTTCCATGTACCCTTGATACATTCCTTATGGGATACCAAATGACAAAGTGTTGGAAAAGATTTGGCTAAATTGAGCATAATAAAAAGGGCAACCGAAGTCGCCCTAGATATTCCAATTATACAACTTAACTTTTCAAATGCTTTAGTACACAAATCTATTTACTGTCTTCTTCCTTGATGTAAGTAGCGTCATATTGAATGATTGCTTTAGTTTCATCAGTAGTCTTTGAAACGTCGTAGACTACTTCATCTTGACTGAACTTATCTTCATCATGGATAGATTGCGGTTTTTTTACAAATAATCCATCTTTAGTATAAATTTTATCAGGATGATTAAGTTCTTCTAATACACTGTCAGGGACTATTGCTTTTGTAACGCCCTTCATTTCTTCAGAAGTATCGTCACTAGCAAAAACATTATTACCAATAACTACAGCAAACGTAACAGTAAGGGTCAAAAATTTTAATATAGCCTTCACTTCTTCCTAACCTTTCATTAATTAATTTGTATAACCATTCCCAGAAAATTTAATCGGGTAACCAGACCCATCATTTTCGGAATGATTTCCAATTAGCAAATAAACTGGATTGAAAGCGAGAGATGCATCGTTGTATGTTACACCTAAGTTAGTGTGCGAAAAGTTATCGTGGTGACTATTGATAATAGTGTGAAAAAATTAACTCGATTTTCCTAACTGTGAAAATGCTATCTTATAAGCCACAAACGTAATAATTGCGTAGATAAAACCATATAAAATCCAAGCATCTATATTAACTGCAATGGTTTCTAAATTGGTGGCAATAAATATAAGAGGCAGTAACAAGGCTAGAATTAATCCTAAGTAGATGTTTCCTTTGAAATAGGCGAAAAATACTCCGATCAAGATTGCAAGAATGGGGCAAAGTAAAAAAGTAGGGAGGAGAGGATTAAGTTTTGGAAATAACCAATAAATCATAATAATCACTCCTTAAAGTTATTTAGTCAGAAAAAAACGAATCATTTCTTTGTTTGATTTAAATGCTAGAGGAATGACATGTAATTCTTTGCCTGTCAATAAGTCATATTCTCTTATTTCTCTTATTCTATCAACAGGAGAATTTTTGACATAATCATATAGGACAAAAACAGATCCTGCAAGATACTGTACTCCAGATATTATTCCTTTCTCATTTTGTATTTTTTCGGATACAGAATTGCTTTGTTTTAATCTCAGCTTTTTAGGATTTTTGTTGAGGTCATTGAAAATAGTATAATTTAAGTCTTCAGAGAGAATATATAATTTATCGTTGTAAATTTGGCTATCATAAAACAAAAATGAAGTATCTGACAATGATGTTTCATTTTCTAACTTACCATTTTTAGGGTCAATTATCTGCATTATAGGATGAAATTGTGTATCAGATGTATTGCCATCAAGAAATACAATAAGCTTGCCTTTAAATATTTGTAGTGATGCTCCATTCTGGCCTACCGGAAAGTATTCTTTTAAACCATGTAAACGATTTTCTATAGTGAATTGTTTGATCTTCTTTGATGTTTTTAAATCAATGACATAAATGCCTACAGAATTATCATTATTGTTCACATATAAAGTGTATGCCAAATTATTGTATTCAACGGTTGATAATAAATATCCATTCAAAAGAATATTTCTATATTCCAAATTTTTTTTATCGAAATAAACCAATTCATTCGTGTACTGTGTGGGAGAATAACTCGGATTAATACCCACGTTCATGGAGAAAAATAGATGATTGTCGCTTTCTTTTAAAAATGAAGTTCCGATATTCCTATCTTTTCCATACTTATTAGGTCCAAAAAATGGTTGAAGAATTCCATTTTGATTAAGTATGTAATGTCTATTTTTTCGTTCAGACATTAAATAATAGTCATTCTTTACTTTGGCAAAATAATAAAGTGACTGGGCATTAACTAAGTTTTTTTTGTCTAAAATCTCGCCTTTATTGCTGTATTTCACAATTTCTGCACCGTCATCCATTGCATTAGAATAAACAACAGTAAATGTCTCGGATTTTGTTATATTTTTCAATGAATGATGTGTTGCAGTAAACCAAAACGTTGAAACTGCTAATCCAAGTAAAAATAAAGTTGCAAAAATAATTCTTATTCTTTTTTTAAAGAGCATAATGTCCCCCCTTAGTGAAATCACTCACAGGAAAAATATATATTCCTGTGAGTGATTAGGTTTGTTAGTTACTATAGTAAATTGAAGTATTACCGGATTTAGCTATCTCCATTGGGGTAACAATAGGATCAATTGTTATATAATCAACATCAATCCCCTGAGTTTTCCAAGCCTTCCATACCAACTGTGAACAATAAAATTTAGCTTCTGTCCATGGATTAACAAAATTCCAGTTATAGGGTTTTCCAATTTGATTAGCTGCATATTGTGCAGCTGCCCTATATTGGGAACCCGAAGCCCCTTTAACGCTCATTCCATAAACATTTGAGCGACCTCTCCAATCATTTGTGTGATATTGAACTCCATCAGCTGGGAACGATTCTACTGTTTTACCACTTAGTAAGGAAACAATAGCAGCATGTCCTGGATATCCGAAATCAATACCCCACGAACTTGCGTTATAGGCAACCAAAATATCACCGACTGTTCCTAAACTTGATGCTGCTAACCTAGGATTCTCCGAGCTATCAGTGAGCGATTGGCTAGTTTTTTGGTCATTCAATGCCTTCTCTTCCAATTCCCCGCTTTTTATGATACGAAGGTCATTTTCATTATGTTTACGGAGTAACTCAATATCATCATCACTCATTCCAGCATCTTTCATTTTCTGATAAGAATTGTCATTAACACTGAAGGAAGGCGATGTTTCATCGGCGGCATAAATGTTTGCACTGGGAAGAAGAAGGATACTTAGAGCAAGACTAGCGGAAAAAGCTAAACTAAGAACTTTTTTCATGATTATACCTCCAAATGGGATTTAATTGATATAAGAGAATACTTGTTCAAAGTTTGTCTACATATTTATCCATACTTCATTTTTTTGTCCCTCCATATGACAGAGTCTCGTATGTCTATTTTTTGGAGGATGATGTATGTTAAATTTAGTTAGTTAGCTCCATAAGTCAAATAGAAATACGAGCTTACGCAATCACCTTCTAAGTAAGAAGTAGCAATTGCGAATATATTGTTTATGTCCGGCAGAGTAACCGTCCAATAACAATCAATTATTTAAGGCTAAATACAGAGCTTTATGTTAAAAAAGTATGTAATGGTAAATATAGATTTGGGCGATCTATACATGTGCTATAATCTCTAATTTTGATTAAAAATGTATAAGCTTTTGGATAAGAATGCCTATCCAATATATTCAAATTATATACATAGATTCAATAAAAGTCAATTTGATCTACTTTTTTTCAAGCTACTTGTAATCATAGTTTGAAAGTAATATTTTGATGTTCTCAGTAAAGTGGATAGGAAGTTGACGCTGTTTCAACCATATGAGGGTTTCACCAACTTTGGAGGCACTGTAGAGATAGCCTGTAACTACACCCGTATCGAAGTTCAATCGTAAAAATTGCTCATATGTGCATAAATACTATATTCCATATGGCTTTTTGAGCCATTATGGTTCAAAATGATGCCTGAATATATTTACATCGTTGCCGTATCGAGAAAATAGCTAAAACATAGGTGGGATAAGGACTTTGGGTAAATATGATCAACATCGTAATGTGTATCGTGAATATCGGAGAAAAATGTTCAAAAAAGCTTGATGAATCAAGGGGTTTTTAAGTTTTTTGAAATTAAATTGTATAACACTAAAATTCGAAAAAACATTTATATTTCTATGTTTTTAAAAACAGCAAACCTCTATCGTGGATCGTAACAAGAATCGCGGAGTGGAAGTGTTATTGGTGTTATTTTTATGTTCTTTCACTTTAATAGGCTAACTCAATTCATATATGTATGCCATCTCTAGGACAAAATGTCCCAAAGACTTTTAAGAAAGTAAACTTTTATTTTGTATCATCATACTTTAAAATTCTACTTGTTAGTTCCTCAACTGTCGTATTCAGTATCGAGGCTACAATTTCTCAATACTAATTCTTATTTCCGCTCCCTCATATCGATGAACAGTTTTCTTGGTTACTCCTATCTTGTCAGCCAGTGATTGTAAGCTATCGTTTTGAAGTTTACGATATTTTTCAATATTTCCACCTACGACTACATAAAAACCTTGAGCATTAAGATCATTAGCCATTTAATGTCCAACTTTCATATTTGAATAAAGGAAAGATTTCATCTGTTCTCATAACGAATCAACTTTTCAATTACATCAGTAAGCATCATTTTAAATTCCAAGGAACAGTTTTTTGCCAGTGATAATTGTTCGTCTAGTTTCTTGTTACAAATTAGTTCGTTTATTTCCTTGATCAATAATGCATCCTTTCTCTTATCGTCAAATAATGGATTTACTTTCAAAAGACCGGGGACTCTGCTTATCAATTCTAGTGAAAGTGCATCAAATAAATCCAGCAATTCAATGCTGCCATTTTTCTTTACCTTCACGGACAAAGTTGTGATCAAGACTACACCCCATTTCTGTAAAAGGAAAATTCATCCGATTTGCTGCCTTCACAGTAACACCTTTAATTGATATTACCTTTTCACCAAATTTCATTTCATCTTTCCTTTGAGTTTTTATACGCCTCAACGAGATCTTCAATATATACCTTGCGATGATTTTTCTTTATTAATATAACCGAAAGGTCAAATTGTGGCATTTTCGATAAGTACTCCTCTGGTAAGTTCACGCATATTTCATCTACTACTTCATCAACAATCTTATCAAAGTCATACTTTTCATCGTGGCGGTTGTCATGGAACCATGTTCTATAGTAGTCTTCGTAAAGCTGTCTATACTTTATATCGAACGGCACACATCCCATTAAACCAAATGTAGAGTAACCTTCAGAGTACTTTCCGTTTCGAGTATCCTCGTCGGATTTCCATTTAATTTTGTCTTGATATCTCTCTTTAAGCTCATCCAATCTTGAATCATCGTTCCAGTATAAACACAAGACATAACCACTTGAGAGTGTCATAGGTTCATCGACTACTTTAGCCCAATAGAATCCATTTTGCTTTATCTCTATTTCAGCTATTTGGATCAGTGAGCCTCTATCGTTTGAGAAGAATAGATACTTTCCCTGCGTTGCTTTATTGATATTCTTGTCTTTATAACTGCCAGAATAAATGTGCTGCCATCTACCATGTTGCTTATATTTCAGCACTTTCGTCGCTTCCTTTGCGATAAAATGTACGATTTATCCAAACTTCAAATGGTCAAATATCTTAACAAAAATCCTTGAGATATTCTTTGCATCATCAATTCCTCTATGATGAGTACCCTCCAATGGCAAATTAAGCATCTTTAAAGCTCTCTCCATACCAACTCCACGATCATTTCCAATCAGTTTTCCATGCTGATGTTTAATACTTATATGATTTCTAATCCATTCAGTTCTGATTTTATGTAACTCACAGTCCTTCTTCAGTTGACTCTTATCATAAAATCCCCAAGAACAAAGATAATAGGGTTCTTCACCAATCCATTCTTGAAACTTATAGATAGCTTGTGGAAAATATGTTGCCATATCAATATCTTGCTGCGAAATTGAAGTTAGACTCTTACAGAAGTCAGATAATTGTGAGTTCAATTTAGGTTTAATAAAAGTTTGAAATTCGCCTATGATCTCTAAATTTACATTTACTTTGACAGCACCAATTTCAATAATTTCATTCTGCTTTGTTCGATCATTCTCCCAGCAGGTAGCTTCTAAATCAAAGATTATGTAGTTCATTATTTATCCTTTCTCATGTCAAATCTTGTTTTACTCTCACCATATATAGCTAGGTTAGCCATCTTTCAAGCCAATGAGCCATTTGCAAGTATTTTATGCAAGACTTGATAAGCTCTGATTGTTATATTTACTTCGTCAGCGATAATGATGATGGAATCATAGAAATAAGAAGCGATAATTCGAATGGTAAATTCTATGTCGTTTTCATATAGGTATACCTGGTAAATCACTTTTTCTTTACTGTTGTGCTCATTAATCACTTGCGCATCCTTGAATTCCTCGCGAATAATATCAGGTATCAGAGTGACAGCCTTTTTCTTGAATTCAAAAAAAATTAATTTGTTCTTATGAAATTCTAGTGTCAACCCTTCTTTCATTACAATCGCCCTCCTCATGGACAGAAAAATTCATTTTGATTCTTCCCAAGCTTTTATATATTTCCAAGATAATTATTAAATACTAATCCCAACGATCAATCTTGATGAGTCGTGCGAAGTTGCCTGATGTTACTTTCACAATCAAATTCCACTCACTATCCTTAGAGTATCCCACTTCTAGCGAAAGAAATCTTGGTCAGCCTCACTCTAATGGACGGGATTATATGTCAGTTACGCTTCCAACAGAAAAAGTTGGAATTTTAGATATAGCTTCTCATTTTTTAAACAGTCCACCATGATTGAAAGTATTGAGCATTTCACCGAATTGAGGGATCATGCGTTAAAAGTTATTGCGTTTAACTAACCGTGTAATTGAATTAAACGTCAACAGGCAAAGATAGTAATTGAACTTCTTGAACTACTTTATGATTCAAATGTCATCTCGTCGGGAAATATACCATTTTCTTTAACGAAGCAACGTGCCATCTGCTGTGCAGCCCTATCAAAATAAAATTTATTTGAATGACTCGGATCTGATAAAGGTTCAATTTCAGAGAACAACTTAGTCTCCTTGTTCAATTGAACTTTCCCCATAATGTGTTCATTTGGGCCATATCTATAAATAACTACTGTCTCATCTTCATGTTCTTTAAAAAGTAAAACAAATGCCCCCATTATAAAATCTCCTCTAGCTTGTTTTAAATATACTCTCAAATGGGGATTCAAACAATTCATGGTTAAGGAAATCCATATCTTTTTGTGTTTGTAATCCTTTTTGTAATCTATCCCATGCTTGAGCTATTTCGTAATCAGAATGAAATCTGCCATAACCGCTTGACTTCATGTGTTCGTTTATGAAAACGTGTTTTTTTGATTCTTTGAACTCTACTTTCTTTCATCCCAGAATTTTCAGCTATTGCTCTTACATCATTATCAGAAGCTCTGATTTGGTCATATTAGAAACAAAAAAAGAGTCTAAATTAAAAAGGCAACAGGTAATACCTGCTGCCTTACTCCCTATTATTCAGCTTCCGTTAATGTTTTTAAAGCTTCAGTAAATGAATTGCCGATCGACATAATTTCTCCATTAACTTGCTTGCTAAATTGAGACTCCGTAAGTTTATCTTTTCCTGCCGTGTGATTCTTAATGAATTTTATAAGGTCTGCTTTCTGTTTTGCAATATCCTTTAAAACTTGGTCACTTTCTCGCTTGTAATTTTTAATACTTTTACTTAGTTCAACCTTCGCCACGCTGAGTTGCTTCTTTAATTTATCGCAATCAGCCTTCGCTTGAGCTATTACCGCTTTACTAGACTTATTTTTCACTTCATTTTTATAACGTGCAGAGGCTTGGTTTAATCTCTGAGTTAGCTCACGAACTTCTGCCCCTAGAACAGCATTAAGCTTTTTTTGTGCAGCTTTAATTTCTTTTACACGATCTTTATAATTCTCAAAGTATAATTTTTCGATTTCACTTGTTGACATAGCTTTTGTAGATGTTGCTGCCAATACTTGTGATGGAATTAAAACAACAAACATTAATATTAATAAAATAGCTTTCTTCATATATATCCCCTTATCTGCTAGTATTACAATTATCATAAGGGAAATAAAGGTAAGAGTAAATATAATTAAAAAGCATTAGAAGAAAAACTGAATTACTTCTATTTTTTTAATTAAAAAGGGAGATCGTTATGAAGAAATATGGAATAGCAATCTTTATAGCAACTCTATTTGCGAGCATTTGGATACTTAGTAGTTACACTAAAAGTTATACCCAAAACAAAGTATTCAGCTATCTTATAAAAGATCAAGGATACAAACCATCTGAAATTTATTCAGTTGAAACTCAAATAGCTAAAGCTCCCTTAATTAGTACACAAGTTATATTTAAGGACGAAATCAATGCAAGGTATTTTTATAAAAAGGAGCAAGGTAAAATTATTCAGTATAACCAAGCCCCTATTAAGGGAATAGATGATGGTGCTTATATTTATAAACATCATGAAAACAAATAAAAACGAAAGATCATCCTCAATTCAGTGAAAAAACTCAATTGAGGATGGCCTAAGCTATTCATTTTTCCAGATAATATACCCATCTGAAGATGTAATCGTGCTAGGGGGATCGTCATGGAGAGAAATTTCAATAAAGGAGCTTTTTCCTTTTTGTAACCATTTATATATACTTCCTTCATCGTTAATCGGCTTAGATACTATTTTTTTAACTTCAATAACTGCAGCATCATATTCAAGGAACCCATTATCATCTTCATCTAAACCATTGTTTGTTTCATAGATGGTGTCCCTAGTGCCAATAATCTTTAATCCATTCCCCCAATGAATAGTTAATTCATCTTTTGGTACAGAAATAATAGCTTTAATTAAAGAATCATATCCCATATACTCCTCCTTGGTTTAAGGCTCTTCTCGTCTTCAAATTCAATGGTAACGCTAGTGTTTCGCTATAAATAAACCATTGTCCCAATTCCTTATTAACCTATCCAGGCACAACCATCTTATCATGGATGATATTGTTGTTTGCTGTATTCAAAAACTCGTGTCCTTTATTTGATTGACCAATTATGCAAAAATAAGCCTACCCCCATTTTATTGTTAAAGGAGCAAGCTCATAAATAAATTATTTTGTAATATTAATTATCTTCTCGGCAATTAACTGACAATCTTCAATGCTTTTGTCGAATTCCTTTTTAAAAGATTGAGCGAATACAGAATGGATCTGGTTTGCTAATTCTCCAATAGAGTTTGTTTCCATGCTTTTTTCATGAATTTTACGTATTTCTGAATAATATTCATCTTCTAATAGAGGATATATTTCGACTGGGTTCCATTCATTAATCATTTGTACAATATCATCGTTCATTTCTATAGACTCCTATTCTCCAAATAACGATTTAGATAGTGCTTTATATTCATCATCATACTTACTCTTAGGAATAACTGTAACAAGTGTCCCCTCGTTAGCAACTACAGCAGCACCTTTTTTTAAAAAAAACAAATGCTTGACGATGAAAATATATTTAATCAATTAAATGAGGAAAAACCGCCGCATAAATAGGATAGTCTAGTTTCAAGAATTACTAATTAGAGGTTGTAATGTTCACATTTAATGTTTCACCTATTTTTTTGGTATCCACTTTAGCTCCCAACACTTCAGAAACGATTCTTAAAGGAACTTGAACACGAGTTGTGGGAATCTGCGGTGCCGCCAGCATAATTTTCTTTTCATCGTTGACATACGCAATCTTACTACCGATCGCCAATTTAATTATAGTTCCATTCTTTGATTCAATGGTGACTTGTTGTAAAGTTTTGTCCCAGTCTCTTACTCTCCCTCCTAGATTTTCAGAAACGAAGCGAAGAGGAACAAAAGCTGTATTTGTAGCATTTTCAATATAAGGAGGTGAATCTGAATTAGTTCCAAAATTAATAGGAACACCGTTTACCTGTACATTAATTGTGTAACTATAAGGATGTTTTGTTGCACTGGCTTGTACGCTTAATACAAGTGAAAAAATAAGAAATACGGAAACCGTAAAGAATCTTTTCATCATACATTCATCTCTCCCTTTGTTAAAATTAACAATTTACTGAAAATATATCTTTCTAACCTCCAAGATGTACTTTTCCTATGAATCATACATCGTTGCCTAATAATAAGAATGAAGCAAGGAAGTTTTTTATTCCAAACTTTGCTATTGTTATAGAGTTTGATTATACTTTAGCCACTATAGAATTGCGTGTTTCTACCGAGGAGGGATCAAATTCCAATGAATTTAGCCGTCAAGTTGATGCAAAAATTCAAAGACCACGATACCCAGAATAAGCTGAAAGGCTATCGGGACAAAGCAGAGCTCATTAGGAAACGGAATTTGGAAGCATGGGACGATCAGCGGCTGAAAGCGGAATCTCTCCGGCTGAAAAAAGAAGCAAAATTGGGTACGCCTTTGGATGAGCTGCTTGTCGATGCTTATGCGTTAGTCTGCGAGGCAGCGAAGAGAAAGCTCGGATTACAGCCTTATGATGTCCAGATCATGGCTGCCATCGCTCTGCACGAGAGATTTGTGATTGAGCAGCATACCGGCGAAGGAAAAACTCTCTCTGCTGTTATGCCTGCTTATCTAAATGCGCTGACCGGCGAAGGCGTTCATGTGCTCACTTTTAACGATTATTTGGCAAATCGGGATGCGGAGTGGATGGGTCCGATCTATCGTTTCCTCGGATTAACGGTAAAATCGGTTCAAGCGAGCATGAGCTTGTCCGAGAAACGAGAAGCGTACGCCGCGGATATAACCTATGTTACGGCCAAAGAAGCGGGATTCGATTATTTGCGCGACACGATTACACTAAGCGAAGCCGATACCGTGCATCGTCCTTTCCACTACGTTATCGTCGACGAAGCGGATTCACTGCTTCTCGACGAAGCTCGGGTGCCGCTAGTCATCGCTGGCGAGCCGGATTCTTCCGGCAACGACGTAATTCGTTTCGCAGATGTGACTAGACAGCTTGAGCAAGATAAGTATTACGACTTCGACGAGTTCAAGCGGAACGTTTATTTGAATGAGGCGGGCGCTGCGAAAGCGGAGTCGCTGCTGGGATGCGGTAATTTGTACGAAAGCCATAATAGTCATTTGTTGTCGTCGTTAAATTGCGCGTTGTATGCGGAAACGTTATTGAAAAAAGACGTCGATTACATCGTCCGGGACGGTAAAATCAAGCTGATAGACGAATATACCGGCCGCGTGGCGGAGAACAGGCATTTGCCAGAAGGACTGCAAGCCGCGCTTGCAGCCAAAGAAGGGCTGCACTCGAAAGCCGGCGGGAAAATTCTCGGAACGATCACCCTTCAACACTTCATTAGCCTGTATCCAAAAATTTGCGGAATGACGGCTACCGCGTACGCTTCCGCAATGGAATTCAAAGAGATTTATGCGCTGCAGGTCGTGCAAATTCCACCGAACCGGCCAAACATACGGATCGACCAACCGCATCGAATTTATACCCATAAGGAAGCCAAGCTTAAGGCGCTTGTCCAAGAAATCTCGTCCGTCCATGCGATGGGACGGCCGATTCTCATTGGTACGTCAAGCGTGGAGGAGTCGGACATGCTGGCAAAGGCGCTAGCGGTTGCCGGCGTACCCTGCCATGTTCTGAATGCGAAAAACGACGTAGAAGAAGCCGAGGTCATTGCAAGAGCGGGAGAAATCGGCGCCGTGACGGTGTCTACGAATATGGCGGGACGCGGCGTCGACATTCGGCTCGGCGGTGGTAACCCTACGCAAGCAGAAGTTGTCGCCAAGCTGGGAGGGTTATACGTGATTGGTACACATGTAAACGAAAGTGTGCGGATCGACGACCAACTGCGCGGGCGTTCTGGACGCCAAGGCGACCCTGGAGCTTCCGTATTTTTCGTAAGCTTGGAGGACGAGTTGTTACTTCGGTTCGGCATCGATAAAGCGATTCGTGCCCACAGGCAGGATGAGACTCTCGAAGACCCGGTGCTACGCAGCAAAATCGCGCATATTCAGCGCGTTATTATGGGCCAGAACTTCGATATCCACCAGGAACTAAACCGTTATTCGGATATGGTGGAGGAACAGAGACGTATTCTATACGAGGAGCGGCTCGCAATTTTGAAAGGAGAGACGCCGATGAGCCCTTCGGAGCAGCGCGTACGGCTTTATTATATTGACAAGTTCTGGGCTGACCATCTGGCATACGTTTCTTACCTTCGCGAAGGCATCCACTTGGAGAGCCTTGCTAGCCGCAATCCGATCGACGAATTTCATGAGCAAATCATCCAAGCATACGAGCAAATTCCAGCTAAAATAAATAGTGAGTCAGCGAATATGCTTGTAAGGCTCGGAAGTTCGAATGATCCGGCCAAGTGGGAAGCGTTCGGTCTGAAGAGCCCTTCTTCCACTCGGACTTATATAATCAACGATCAATACATCCAGAATATGCGCAGCTCATGGACCGCAATGACTGTATTTGCTTTTGGGATTCGCAAGATTTTGAGGCCGATATTCAAACTGTCAAAATTTTGATGCAGCGTAGCTTTTTCGAGAATGATCGGGACGAATAAGAGCAAACGCTCGATTCATCCTGCGCTGAAAAAGTTGAAGCGAAGCATTGACTCCGTGTTGACTTTGGACGTCCGCTTGGATTTCTCAACTTTATAATCGGTATAAACATACCAATCACGGCCGCCAAAGCTATGGCGGCTTTTTTGCACTCATTTTGAGGAGGGATTGATATGCCAATGGCAACAAGCGTAGCCGCTATAAAGCAGACATTCTCATTGAATGTAACCGCCATCGGATGTTGGGCTAATAGTCAAGCCTGATTTTGAGATTGATCCGTTATTCTTCTCTTTTTCTCAGCAATAAGTAAACCTAGTAGTACATATCCTCTGTACACTAATCCAATTAAAAGCACTCCGCCAGCAATAGAAAGGAGGATAACTAAAATATTAAGTATAAATAGAAATAACTCCAAACAGACACCTCCAAAGTAAATTAGTCTTTTTTATCTTATAGTAAAAGTCGTGTCGAAGTATCATAAAGCTTGTCATAAAACAAAATAAGAAAGTAGTTGAATGAAAGAACTAAGTTATTTAAAAAGGCTAATGGTCAGAATAAAATACTTATATCTGTGCAACTTTTTTTCGTTTTTCTGGTATATATGATAAAAAAATGAAATCAGGTGTTTATTCAATGAGACGAATTTTTGTTTCTCTACTTGTATCTTCCTGCCTTCTAATTTCTGGCCTGCTTCCAACGGCTCTGAGTTATGCGGAGAATTCAACTTCCAATCTTCCCGTTGTAGTAGAGGATGCGGCTGTGTTCTATCTGGTTCCGCACCAACTGACTGCCGAATTGAACAAATCTTCTTTATCGCTGGATTTCGTCTCCATAAAGACCGCTCCCCTGCTGAAAAGAAATAATCACTTATATTTCCCGTTCAAATGGCTGGAAACAGCTCATTTGGCAACCATCAAGTGGGATGCAAAGACAGGCAGTACGTGGGCGGAGTTTAACACTGGGAACTCGGTACCATTTTCCTCATTACGATTGATGCCTAACCAATCAAAGATTTACAGTTACTTCGACGGAAAAATGACAGCACTAGATGAGTCAATTCCTAAAACGTTTATGAAAAACGGCCAATTGTATATTCCAGTGTCATTCCTGTCTAAGATGGGAATAATTTATACATGGAATAATGGTATCATGCACTGGACCTGGAACGATAAAATAATCAAAGCGCTTCACCCAACGTACACAACGGATAAGGAAAATATCACTTTTAGCGCATTAGTGCAAAAAGAGTTCGGGCATGCTTATCTTATGGTGAATACAGGAGACGGTGGCATGACAAGCTCTATCGGAGGTAGCATTAGCACGTTTAAGGGAAAAGAAAAAAACATTGGAAAGCCGATTATAATGAATGGACAAACATTTCAGCGGATTGAATACTCAGTAGAACTTCGTCCCGGTCCAAATCCATTAGAAATTCACACCAATGATAAAGGATCTGTTAAGATAATGGTCCATCGCAAAGTATTAAACCCATCATCCATTCCTATCAGATACAATCATGCCGGTAACGAGCAAGACATCCGCTTTACCAAACCGAGCCAGGGATATCTCCGTGTAAAGGCTGGAGATTCAATAGCAATTGCTGGAGTCGTGATGGACACGTATAT
This sequence comes from Paenibacillus sp. BT-177, assembly GCF_025846815.2. Classification (NCBI taxonomy): domain Bacteria; kingdom Bacillati; phylum Bacillota; class Bacilli; order Caryophanales; family Paenibacillaceae; genus Paenibacillus; species Paenibacillus sp. BT-177. Next base: position 79,646 of record NZ_JAOYTP010000002.1, read on the forward strand.
CCAAAGCAATGAAGTTTCTTTTGGTTTAGCAGCATTTCAAAACGGCAATTTTGTTGAAGATAAAAAAAAGACTGTGATCCCCCTCAAACAGGATAAATCCTTTAGCGGTTCTGTCGTTATTCAAAAACCTGGTACTTATTTGGTCAATATTCTAAGCCCAGATGTATTCGTGGGAGGAAGTTCACCGTACGGCTCTGTCAAATGGGCTGAGATAGCAGTCGAAGTATTGCCTAAAACCAAGAAAAAACCATAATTCTTCTCTTCCAGATCTAACACCAGCTAAATATGGACCAGTCTATTAAAGGGAACAGCAGCGGACACAAGACTTGATAAATAAAGTCTTGAAACCCCACTGTTGTCATTGAACTAATGTTTCTCGTTAGCTTAACAAGGATTTCTCTTAATTACCAGGCTTTCCCTATACTAATTTGAATGGTTTCATAGTACAAAAATTATCCTTTTCCATAAACCTTATTGGAGGCTAGTAAATGAGTAAATTTGAAAAAAATCTAATTAAGTATTTGTCTTACGGTTTTATTGTAGGAATATACTATTCCTTTATTAAAGGGCCAACAACAACGAGTACTCCGATCAACGGTATGTTTGAATTTTATACGGTACCCACTTCTACTTTTATTTTTAGAACATTATCAACCTCGTTTCTACTAAGCCTCTTTGCTGGAGTAGTGTATACAATTACTTTTTTGTGTATAAGAGGAAATAAGTAGATTCTTTGAATAACTCCAAAGCAAAAGAAGCTGTCCAAATCGCAACGGCTCCTTTTCTTAAGTAACGGTTCGAAGCAAATATTACGTCATTGGTAGCGCTACTTTAGCTTGCTCCAACAAAGAAGATAGTTATAAGAAAATATGGAATAGCAATTTTTATAGTAATGATATTCGCAAGCGTTTGGACGCTTAGTAGTTACACTAAAAGTGATACTCAAAATAAGGTATTCGATTATCTTGTAAAAATTCAAGGATACAAACCATCTAAAATTTATTCAGTTAAAACTCAAATAGGTAAAGCTACCTTAGTTAGTACACAAGTTATTTTTAAGGACGAAACCAATGCAAGGTATTTTAAAAGAGCAAGATAAAATTATTCAGCGTAGCTAAGCCCCCATTAAAGGAGTAGATGATGGGGCGTATAATTATTCTTTGAAGGATTATAACGGAAATGCAATGCACAGTCACATGCTTGTTCCCCTTCAAAAGGTCACAAATGCGGTCACAAAATTCAGTCATTTATAAGATTTTAATAGAATAAATCAGTACAGATCAGTAAATTGAAAATTGCTATGAAAGCTTGTCCCGTTTGACTTTACGGCTTAAACAGCGAAAAATTTCACTGCCCCAAATTCGGTACATCTTAGACGCACCACACATGATGTAACCACGGGAGTTAGAGATCGTCAACAGCGTTGTTTTAGGCAGTCTGACCTCGACTCCGATAAATGTATGCTCACCCACTTGAATGGGTTCCATGTGTATCATGGTTATTACATGCACCTCCTCTTTATTCATCCGGGATATTTTATGCGGCATTTGCGGGTAAGTGTGGACACTCGTGGATACGTTCAAAATATTAAAAATCTTATTTATGTACAGCAAAACAGGCGAAATCAAAAAGACTAGACGAATCATTCCATCTAGTCTCTTGATCATAAGTTAATGTACTAGGTCTACGCTTTATTCTAACTTTTTTAAGTACTGTGACGGCACAAGGTCAGCAAGCCAAACACCATGGTTGGCTTTATAAAATTTCACTTGATTAGCTAATGCCTTTTCTGTGTCTACATACTTTCTGCCCATTGGCTTAATTCCTTCATTGAAAATATTATGGATTACCTTTGTGTTTGTACCGTGATAGAGAATGGTTGGTGGAGTAGCTTCCTTATAATCTAACCTGTCTGTACTGTGACCATAATTAGCTCTTATGTACCCATTAACAATCTCATATCTTTGCTTTGAACAATGGTTTACTACTTGCTTGATATCCAACTCACTAACATCGGCCCATCTATTCTCTGATCTTATCCCTTGAATCAGGTCTTGAATGTCACAATAACCCTCATGGTCTAGCTCAAGACCAAACTGTTCTGGTGTATGCCTAAGAATCTTACTCATAAACCTACTGAGGCTCTCTTCTTGTTTTAGTGTTAACATTGTATACTCCTTTAATAAAATATTTGTCTATCTATAATAACCTATCCGATGATTCATAGCGCCTTGTGAAGTAAAGCCCCAAACCTCCGGTAAGGAAAAATGTAGCACCAATTAAAAAACCTCTTAGACTGTATCTGTTATAAGCCTCCAATATTTTTGCAAGTCCCCCACAATGAAAATAACCGAAAATACCTCTTATCAAATCCATGATAAAAAATTTCCGATTCTTAAATCCTTCCTATCTAATAGTTGTCCGATGAAAATAAAGATTTAGACTGGATTTGTTGGTCCTAAGCTGATTCTGAATTGCTAAATCGTCAGACTTGGAATAATAAGTTTTAGACTGACCCAAATATAAAACCAGCGGCAGTCAAGGACCTGAAAATAAAGTCCTAGACTGCCGCTGGTTTATTGAACTAACGTTCTCTGTTAGCGTAACAAGTGGTGCTAAATTATTTCATGCGATATATCTACAACCGTTTCGGTGCTGCCGATCGGCTTACCGTCAGTAAGAAACACCGAGGCGATAAATTCTCCCTGAATCGCTAGGCTTCCAATCGCCTTAAATCGTTCTACCTCTATTGGTTTTGCCGAAATAATCGGCTGGATCAACGTCTTCCATCAGTCCCCATTCGACCATATCTGGCGTACGGGTCAGCACTTTCCGATGCGACTGTCGAGAATCCTCTCTATCGCTGGATATTCCTCGAATCTTCGTTCAATGAAATGTTGAATAACCACCCCGTAAAGGGGCGGTTTTCTTATGCTTGCATGAATGCTTCTAACGGCTCCAGAGTCGCGAACGTCTTCTTTGCATCCTTCTTCCGTTGCTCATCATAGAGTTTGGTCAACTCTTCGAATGATTTAGCTTTAATCTTCGTATAACTCGATTTGGTGTATCTGATTATGTACGTCTTTTGCCCTTCCTCTTCAACCCATTGGTAAACGACGTCATATTTTTCCCTCAGATTCTTCAAATGAAGTGCCTGGCGCAACACTGCATAGTGTTCTTCAATGGCTTCATCGCATTCCTCCATAATCTTCTCGTATGCGCAGCCAACTCGCATCAGAATCTCCAATGCCCGTTCATCGCCGTATCTCGCGAGAAATTCCTTCAACGAAACCAGCGCATATAGCGTTATTTGTTCCTTGTCATTCGGATCCCTGTATTCATAACAGCCTACAACCAAATTGCGGTCGGTCATTTCCTCCTTACTGAATTGCATCTTGAACAAATACTCGAGTGACTTCTGCTTCATAACGGTTTCCAGCATCTGTTCTTTATCAATCTTGATGCCCGTTGTCACCCACGGAAACGGTAGTTGACCGTTACTTTCACGCGATAAGCTACCCCTAATATTCAAAATCGGTAGACCTGTAGCAATTGCGTACGACCTGTTATATCCTTTGCCCGCGAATATTTCCTGTTCTTCTCGCATGTGTCCTACCCCTCCTTTTAGTACCAAGTTCCATTCGGCGCGTAGTGCCACCAGTTGTCTGCGAAGTGAATCTCCGCTCGATTCCAGCGAATTGCGATCCAAATTATCCTCCGCATTTTCCAGTAATTTCTTGGTTAAGCTATACTTCTCCGTTCGTATTATGAGCTGTGACCTACGCTTACGGGCTTTGCCACTTCACTTCCGCTCTTCCAATCCCGCTCTGTCCATTGTCAGACAACACTTTTACTTCCATCTCTCCAGGCACTTCATGAATCTCCGTTACAATCGGTTCAGACGAACCGAGAATAAGATCCTATAGTAAACTATTGCATATCCATAAAACTACCACTTTTTTGTGTTGGTCTCCTATTAGTTCATCACCGCTGCTTTTCATTAACCCGCGAAGATACTTCTGGAATAAATTGTATCAAACGAGAACCATAAGTCCATCTAATGGTTGCGTTATCCTGCCCGTTGGCTAATGCCGGCTGCCAGTCTACAACTTTATTTTTCACGGTCTAATGCTTTGTTTTTCAGTCTAACACTTTATTCTCACAGAACAATAGTCTCATTAGACTATTTTGTTCTTCACATAATTTTAAGAATGTATCATACTTCATAACATTCACGCACCTTCCGTATACTTTACCCATATGGCTAAGTTAGTAGCCTGATTGAAGACTCTCCTGTTTAAACCCGCCTCTTAATTCTTAGGTGCATGCAAATTATCTTCTTTATCAGATAAATTACTATGAAAAAAGCTTGCTCCCATTTTATTGTTAAAGGAGCAAGCTTATAAAATATTAATCATACTCAATGAACACATTGCCGTTTCCATTGACGGCTTTTTGTAACAATATAATTATATCGTTCTTAAGATCAGGAAGTACAGGTAATATATTAGTCAAACTTTTCGCTTCTTCCTCGGTCAAATATTTAATATCAAATGAACCAAACAATTGTAGGGTCTCTCTAATATTTTCCACTTCCCATGGACTTTCCTCATACCAGCCTTCGTGAGCATAATATTCACTTAGTATATTACTTTGTGCAGATTCTAGTTGAACCAAACAATCCATTAATGTATCAAAGTATCCATTCCATATCTTCAATACATAGCTTTTATCTGAATTTGTATAAATCAATCTTATTTCTGGTTCTCCTTCAAATCCAGCATAGTAGGTATCATTTATTTTATCTGTCTTCATACTCTTACTCCTTCTAATGGCTGTGATTTTGAACTTGAGAGCATTTTATTCTCAGACTGCCACGTGGTGACCCGTTGGCCTGTAATTCGAGCCATTCTCTCAATGCTCAATAGGAGGTGCCTCCACTGCTGCTAACATAAACTGGAATGGTGGGATCAGCTTACTCTTCCTCTTCGTTAACCGCTTTAATCAGATCTCCGTAGACTTCCTTCGTGTGAGCAGATGCATGTTCTTTAAAATGTGTAAACAATCTCATACATCTGATTGCTTGTATTCTATTATTAGATTCAGCAGACTTTTCCAAACAACTGAACAAAAATGTGAACCCATCTGAAAACTTCCCTTTACGCAAATGATAGATTGCCAACCCCCTTGATAAATGAATAAAACGTTCTGAACTGATTTGTTGAGTATATACGCCTACCTGATTTTGTTCATTCAAAAAAGATTGAATTTCTGTTTTAAACATTTCAAGGATGTGATCTACATTAATATTATATCGATTAGCCGCCTCAATTATATTATCTATTGCAGGGAGTATTTCATCTTTCTTTGAAGAGAAATAAGCAACATAATCAGGGATTACACCTAAGTCGCCTGACATAAGCCTATTTACATAAATATTAGCAGTTGCCCATTCTTTAAATTGGCTTTTCCATTTTAGGGTCGTTTCATCTTTCTCTTCTACCCAGCTTAAATCGGCATATCTCTGGATATGTTGGAGCGCTGCATCATAATCTTTATTAGCATCACAAACTTCAGCTCGTATTAAATGCGAAAATGCCCAGTAGACAAATGGAGGGTATAGCGGCTTCTTTGTATATTTATTATTTTCATGATGCTGTTGATCAATTTTGTATTGTATTTTTGCTTTATTTCCTAATACTTTGGCAAACGCATCCAATTTAGCCCATTTTCGTAGAGAACGATATGTATTCACCAACGCCCTTAATGCATCAAGTTGATCTACCTCATCTAACCGTTCAACGTAAGGCTCAAATTGAATGGCTGCATCATAGTTTTTCTCTTGATCGTCTCCAATACGAATCGTAAACAATCGATACTGGCAAACCGCCAAACGTTCTGAATACTGATACTTTTCCCCTTCTGCCACATTTTCATAAAGGAACGCTGCTGCTTCAGTATTACCCTTTTTAAAAGAATCCTCGGCTACTTCAAAAAGTGAAGGAAGATAAACAGGATTATCTAGCAACATACCTACAACTCTTCGCAAGCAATCAAGTCGTCCTAACTCCACGCAGCGGTACAAAAAAGGGCTGATTCTTCGCCAGTTGAGCGGTTCTTCCTCAATACATTCTTCAATATAACGTTCATAAAAATAATCCGGTGGTAAATCCATTCCCATAGTGATGCGATCTAGCTGGTGAACAGAAATAGACCGGTTGCCCGTCACAATGCCACTAACTGTACCTACATTCAAATCAATCATGTGACCAAACTCGGTCATGGTTAAGCTTTTCCGTATCAGATAGGTTTGTACTTCTGCTCTAATCGTAGGTGTGATCTCCATAGATAAACCACCCTTTCAACATAAACTCGACATATAATACATAATTAAACTATGTAATGAGAAACAGTTAGTAAAAATTACTTTATCCCATCATTGTCTTTTGGAACAAAGTCATATACCCTTCGTTGTTTACAACAGCACACATTACATTTTTGCACTTTTTACATATATTCCTCAAAAGAGGATTTCCTCATTTTGCTTATGTACAGCAAAACGCGCAATAAAAAGGCTAGACGGATCATTCCATCTAACCTGTTCCATTATCCATTTGGTTTAATATTCTGCCCCATTTAATTGCATTAAATATCAAGCATCTTTTTCCTGTTAGAAATAATTACATTTCGCCATGATATGTTGGTTGATAACTAGACTCTTGATCATGAAATTGTAAGGAAGCAGTCGCTATCGTTACTAACATGAAGCTGGTTGCTAAAAAGGCTAGAATTATTTTACATTTCATCTACATCCACCTCATTAATCAATTTTCTGTACGCTTTCTTAGTCTCAAGGGATGCATACTCTTGAAAAGACTCATACAGTCTCATACATTTAATTATATATGATTTATTATTGATTAATGTAGATTTTTCCAAACAACTTAATAAAAATTTAAAGCCATCAGAAAATCTTCCTTTAGTCAAAAAGTAGACTGATAATTCCTTAGAAAAATGTATAAAACGCTCTGTTATGAATCGTTGAGTATAAAAGCCTTCAATTTCTTGTTGTTCTAAATAAGATGAAATGTCCTCCTTGAATTGCCCTAAAATATCATCTACATCAAATTGGTATCGATTAGCCGCCTCGAAGATATTATCAAGTGCGGGAAGAACCTCATCTTTCCTTGAAGAAATATAAGCTACATACTCGGGAAGTACGCTCTCTTCGCCTGAAAGAAGCTTATTTACATAAGTATTTACTACCGCCCAATCCTCATATTTATTTTTCCATTTCAATGTTTCTTCATCTGTATCCAAAACCCAGCTTAAATCAGCATATTTTTTGATATGATGAAACGCACGTTCATAGTCTTTTCTTTCACCACAGACTTGTGTGCGAAGTAAATGAGAAAAAGCCCAATAAGCAAACAGAGGAAAGCTTGGTTTCTTTGCATTTTCTTTTTTGGAAGGATGCCGTTGTTGCTCCATGTTATATTGAATTTTTGCCTTGTCTCCCAAAGCTTTTGCGAATAATTCTACTTTGTCCCATTTTCGTAACGAACGGTATGTATTCGCCAGATCTTTTAAGGCATCTAACTGTTCTATCTCATCTAGTCGATCAACGTATATTTCAAATTGAACGGCTGCTTCATAGTTTTTCTCTTGATTATCTCCTTGCCTTGTATGGAACAAACGGTACTGACACATAGCCAGACGTTCTGAATATTGCTTTTTCTCACTTAGAGCCACATTCTCATATAGAATAGTTGCCGCTTCGTAAAGCCCTTCTCTAAAAAGTTCTTCGGCAAGCTCAAATAAAGATTCTGAATAGCCTAGTTTATCCATCAATAAATTAACCACATCATGAATGCAGTCCAATTTATTGAGTCTCGCACAATTATGTATGAAAGGACTCATCCGACGCCAGTTCGGATTAGCCTCTGCTAAATACTCAGACACATAGCGTTCATAGTAGTAACCAACGGGGTAGCCCATCGCTTGTGTAATTCGATCTAACTGATCCACTGAAAGTGTGCGGTTCCCATTAATAATACTGCTCATGGTGCCCGGATTCATTTCGGCTGCTCGAGCTAAATCACTTAGGATTAAATCATGATCTCTCATATGTTTTGCTATCTCTGTGAGTATCGTGGTTGTTGTGTTGTACAAAGTAACCACCCCTTATCAGGAACTTATTAGGATATCAACTCATTAAAAAAGGACTATTGCAATCCAATGATTGTATAGCCTTTCCGCAATTCATTGTACCATCTTTTGGCACAATATCATATACCTTTCAGAACCTTACTTAAGATACCTTTGAAGGGTTTGTAAAGAAAATTAAGCTCTATAAATCCTGAGACATACGAATCATATCTCTACACTGTATGCCATTCTCATAAATTTCTTCTACATAGTTATGTCTGATAAAGAAATCTAGATCTACACCCACAATTCTGAAACCACATTTTTGGTAGAGAGCTAACTGTCCAATGCTAGAGTTTCCTGTACCAATTTCTAACGTTTTATAGCCTTGTGACCGGGCTGTTTCAATGGCATGTGTCACTAATTGTCTGCCTATTCCTTTACCATGCATATCTTCTGATACTGCTATATTCACTAACTCAACTGTTTCAGGTCTTGTAGGTAAAAGCACATAGATTCCCACAATTTGATGGTCAATTTCTGCTACAAAACACTGCCCTCTTTTCAAATATTCCTCAACAAGTTGGCGCGAAGGATCAGCTAGTAGCAAGAGCTCTATTGGATATTTTTCATTTGAATTAAGTAGTCTAATATTCATATATTCTCTCCTGAATGTATTATGGCCCCCGGATTTCCCCCCTTATCGTAAGCTTTATTCCAGAAATCCGGGGGCGATGGCGATGAGATGAAGCCTTAACTCAGGTTGACCTCAATTCATACAAACCATTATGCAGTGAAAGACGGACAGAGTATGGACCTTCAAACAAGACACTGGTATTAAATACGGCCGGAAGCCTATCATCAGGAAACCAAGGCCGTTGCTTGTCTATGACTATAAATGATCCTTCTACATTCCCTAGCGGCGCGAACTTTTGTCCAGCCCCTCCCCATGGATCAAGTTGGAACGTTTCGGTGATTAGCCTAGATACTTCAGGGACATCATCGACAGGAAGACCGATCTCGCTTATACGAAGTAGAGAGTTGGGCCCGAAAGCTTCAGTGACTGCATTGTCGAGTGTATGGTGAGCGATGAACTCGACGAGGTTATGATCCGGATCATAGAAGTAAAGCGCGGTTGCATTCCAGTTTTCGAAAAAAAACTCATCTTCTTGGAGTCTTGAAATCAATGAAATTCCACGGTCGATTACCCACTGTTTTGCTTCTGTGAATTTATTTGTTGGAATCGTAAATGCAATATGGTAAAACTCATTTTCCATATGGGAGGATTCCTGAAAAGCAAGAGCCGATTCCCCTACTTGAAACGACAGCCGCGAAGGGCTTTCCTCCGCAACCTGCAAATCCAAGAGAGAGCCGTAAAAAGCTTTTATCGCTTCGAAACTATGGGTGCCTAAGAGCACTTCTTTTAATTTCAATGCACTGGTCCTCCCCACAAATAATTTTGATACCCATTGTCCGTCTAATCCATATCAGCATTTTATCTCAGACTATATGAGGTCATTACAATGTTTGTTTATTATCCTTTAAGTCGCTTAAAAATTTGGCGTTCACATCTAACGCCGCAAATTGAAGTAGTATATCCTGTTCATCTAGAGCTTTACTTTTTGCTATTTCGAGATAAAGCTTGGGCTGGTCCCGAAACGCTCTTGCCCTCCCAATCGAGTATGCCTTCTGGAGATATTCATGAGCTAATACAGGTTTGCTCTGATGAAGAAGTGTTTCCGCCATCTGAATATAAGGTTCAGCATGTATAATGCGTACCCTGTACCTTCCAAATCTAAAATCTCCTCATTTAAAAGCTCTACTGATCGCTGAGTATGCTCGTTATAATTGAGAATTTGAACGTATTGATGCAAGGTTACACCTGTGATGCCCCATTTATGCTTAGGCTCGGGTATTAGATCCCAAGCCTTCTGGGCTTTTTCCACAGCCAAGTTGCTATCTAATGGGAGTGTATGAGCTGCATCCTCTCCAAGCTCCCAAATCTCTTCTTCCAATTGAGCCTCCAGATCGTGGTACATTCGAATATTCATCTATTCCTCCCAATTGGATAATATAAGTTCAACACATAGAGATGTCTACTCCTCATTGCGTTTAGCGAAAACGCTTAATTAAGGATATCACTCCCCAGATGAGCAACGCGAAGATTCCACTGACTATTAAAAATGTTATTAAAACCGAAGTCCATTCAATATGCAATTAACCTCACCCCATGCATCATTTTATGGTCATCGTGTAGAGTCTCTTTTAATGTCTCTCCATATTTTAACGCACGTTCACTTCTGTTGCATTTGAATTGAACAATTTTATTTTTATAATCATAGATAAGAATGCCAGCAGCGCAAACATCATTCCGCTCCAGATGAGCTGGTGTATTCCCAGATGAGAGATAAACCATCCGCCTATAGCAGATCCTATCGTAATACCCAGATTAGAAAATGAGACAAACAGGCTGTTACCGAACTCTGGAGCTTCTTTCGCTTCAGTAGTTAACCATGTTTGGCTAATAATAAGCCCTCCTGAATGCACAGCTCCCCAAATGAGCACAACTACAATCATCGCTAGGAAAGATGTACCCAGAGCATAAGTGAATACGTAAACGACCATATATAGCAACGGGAACATGATGACGGTCTTGATCAGATTTTTATGTAATAACCCTCCAAATAAAAAGTTCCCAAAAATCATAACGATTCCAAAGACCATCAGCATCATGCTGATCCATGATCCGTTCATAAGAGTTATTACTCCAAGATATTCAGCAAAATAGCTATACACTGAAAACATAGCCGCAAAGATAAAAATAACAGACACAATATTGAACCATAATTGAGGCTTGCGTAATATACCAAGCTGTTTGCCATAAGACATCTTTTGCTGGACAGGTAGAGAAGGAAGCCATATGAGGATTCCTACAAATGCAATCATGCTTACGACAGCTCCAAACCAGAAAGCAGCTTCTAACGCTATCTTCTCAGCAAGATAAGAAGTCAAGGGCACACCAAAAGCAAATCCTACTGTAATCCCGGCGAAAACCTTGGTGACGGCTTTACTGCTCTTTTCAGGGGGGACAAGATGAGATGCGGTCACGAGGGCAACTGAAAAAAAGACAGGGTGAAATATAGCAGGGAGAACACGAAAAATGAGCATGACCTCAAAATGAGTAGTATAGGCATAGACAATATTTGAAATAACAAAACTGAATACAGCTATTAATAGAGTAACTTTACGGTTCATGCCAGAAACGAGTAAGGTCAAAAACGGGCCTGAGATGGCCACAACTACAGAAAATATACTGACGAGCCAACCAGCCTGGGAAGCTGATACATTGAATTTTTGAGTGACTTGGGGAAGAACACCTATAATCCCCATTTCCGTTGTAATAATGCCGAACACGCCCAAAGCTAGAATGATAATAAGTAACGGGTTAACCTTTTTCATATTAAGTATAAGCCTCCAATTAATTATATATATAGATTCGTAGATATGTTATGTGAAAAAAAACTCCTTTCTGTTTATAGTTCTTTTTGGATGTACTCGGCAAATTCCTGTATTGTTTTTTCATTCCGACGATAGTACGTCCACTTTCCTACTCGCTCAGACTCTAACAAACCGGATTTTTGCATCGTTAATAAATAACTTGAAATTACAGACTGTGCCAGTCCCGATTTGGCCTGAATATCTCCCACGCATACACCAATTTGAAAATTAAGCCCTTGCTTTAAATAAGCCTGTTCATCAAAATAATCTTCCGGTTTTTTTAACCACTGCATAATTAGACGACGAGTCTCGTTGGACAAAGCTTTATAAATCAATGACGGTTCCATACATCACATTATATCTACTTTATTAGATTTGTAAATATTTAATTCAGATGATTACTCAGATGATTACATAATAAAATATAATAAAGGCTGCTTCCTCACGGAGAATCCGCTTGGAAACAGCCTGTTCGTGTCATCTCAACTACACAGATTTACTCTTATTCGAGCGGTACATCAAATACAGAAAATACGGTGCACCGATCAATGCAATCAGCAATCCAGAAGGAATTTCGGTCGGTGCAAGCACGGTCCGTCCAATCGTATCCGCCAGCACCAGCATGACCGCTCCCAAGATGCTCGACAGAACAATGGAACGGCGTACATGGTGCCCGATCAACGTACGCACAATATGCGGAGCAATTAGCCCGATGAAGCCAATTGTACCCACACAGGCTACTGCTCCACCTGCCAGCAGCACACCCACTACCATCGCCAGCAGCCGGGTGCGACGCACCGGAAGTCCCAGACCCATGGCACTGCTATCGTCAAATACCAAAAGATCGAAACGACGAGCCAGCCACCACGCTACTGGCAACAACACGAGCAGAAAGGCCAGAATGGTCGCCACCTGCCCCCAGTTTCGAGCGTAGGTACTACCAGTCAGCCAGATATAGCCTGTGCTACCCCAAAGTGAACCTTGGATGATCAACACCTGAATACCGGCTGATCCGATGGCAGATACGGCAATACCAAGCAGGATGACCACAGACGGATTGAGTTGCTTGTTCCACGATAAAAAGAAGATTACCGCTGCCGATACCGTCGCTCCGGCAATTGCCGCGATGGGCAACATATAAATAGGCAGCCCAGGCCACACGATAATCACTGCAAGCGCCCCGAAACCAGCCCCCGAAGAAACCCCGATGATTGAGGCATCCGCCAAAGGATTACGAACCGCTAGTTGGATCAAGACGCCGCTGATCGCAAGCGCGATACCAGCCCCGGCTGCCACCAACGTGCGTGGTATTCTAAATTGTAGCAAAGCCGAATTCGCGTTCTCCCCGCCAAACAGGCCAGACAGCAGATCCCCCACCGGAATGCGCATGCCTCCAAACATTAGACTGAATACCGTTAACAGCACGGCACAGCAAGCAAATATTGTAACCAGTCTGCCAAACGGTAATTTCCGAGAGCGTACACCTATGTTCATTGAAGACTGTCCACCGATACCGGAAGGCAGCTTCATCTTCCACAAAATCAGCCAAATCAACCAAGGTGCCCCGATCAAGGCCATGACCGCTCCGGTTGGCAAATCCATACTTGATTTGTGAACCATTTTCGCCAACACGTCTGCGCCTATCAACAGCAGTGCCCCCCATAGGAAGGAACCGGGTAGTACCCAACGATGCATTTTCAGCCCGCTTAAGCGAACCAAATGCGGAGCCACCAAACCTACAAATCCGATGGGACCAATGACGCTGACTGTAATGGTCGATAGCAGAACCGCCAGCACAATTCCCACCGCCCGGGTTAAGCTAACCTTTTGTCCAAGGGATGTGGATGTGGACTCATCCAGATCCAGCACATCAAACTGCCTTGACAGCATAACAGCAATAACCGAGAGTCCTACTACCCAAGGCCAAGCGTAAGTCGTCCCACTCCAATCATTTTGCACCAGTGAGCCCGAACCCCAGAGAAACAGCCCCTGTGTTTCAAATGAATAAAAGATATGCAACGCTCCGGTAAATGAACCAAGAACCATGGATACGATCAGGCCGGCAAGCGCCAACCGAATCGGTGTTCCTGCTCTTCCTCCACCCATAAAATAAGCTAGCACCGCTGCCAACAGCCCGCCAGCGGCGGCAAATAGAAATGGCGCCTGGTGCAGCAAGCCAGGAAACATCACTGCACCAAGTACGACCACAAAGTAGGCACCAGCGTTTATCCCTAGGGTATCAGAAGCCGCCAGTGGATTTTTGGTGATGGCCTGAAGCAAAGCACCGGCAATAGCCAGCGCGCCGCCAGCCAGGATTCCAATAACCGTACGCGGCATCCGAAGATCCCACACCATGTTATGCTCAAGCGTATCCTGACGCTGGGTCAACGCCTCGATGACTGTATGCAGCGGGATCGAAGCTTCCCCATAACACAAGCTTACAAAAAAAAGCACGATGAGGACGAGCAAACCGCCCCCAAAGATGCTTCCTATACGCCAAGTCTTCGATAAACCCGTTGTGTCCGTTCGGGTCATTTCGTCAGAGCTCCGACTACTTGATCAACCAGTACTTTGGATGAGATTGGGCCACCGAATGTCCATGTTGTGCCGTCTAGCGGGTAGGTCCGTTTCTCTTTAACAAAGTTCAGTCCGTTCCATACCGTGTTGTTCTTCATCGCGGCGCCAAATATATCGTCCGTCTTTTGCGTAATGTAGATAAAATTACTGTCCTGTACAGCTGGAAGAGCTTCGATTCCAACGGTACTAAATCCGTACTTCTCAGTCTGGTCCGACTTCCAGTCATTCACCATACCGATTTTCGCAAGTGTTCCCACTACAACCGAATTTTCTTTGAACATTCGCAGACTGGCAGCATTTTGAGATGTAAAGGCTTGTGTCAGCGCATAGTGAAAGTCTGCTTTGCCCGCTTTTTCCAATGTAGCCTTTGCTTCTACATAGTGCTGGTCAAGTTCGCTTAAGACTTTATCAGCCTGTTCCGTTTTACCGGTAGCCACAGCAACTTGCTTGAAAATTTCAACCATACGATCGTAATCATAGCCGTTCCCCTTGTAAGGATCGAACTCTATCGTTGGTGCAATTCCCTTAAGCTGCGCATAAATCGCTGCATTGTTATCGGCGTTAGAGATAATAAGGTCTGGCTTGAGCGCCGCAATCGCTTCGAGATTGGGTTCGCCCCGTGTGCCGATATCCGTTACGGTATCAGCCAGCTTCGCCTCCGGTGTTACCCACAGCTTGTAGTTTTCATTGTCCGCATTGCCGACCGGCTGTACGCCAAGGGCAATCAGATCTTCGGTAAACGTCCATTCGAGTACAACGACACGTTCCGCTGGCTTGTCCAGCTTGACTTCTCCATGGTCGTCCTTAACCGTAACTGGACCAGCCGCTGTAGATGTCTGCTCAGATCCTGCAGCACCTTCCGTCTTTGAGCTATCCCCAGCCGAACCGCAACCTGCCAATACAATCGCGAAAACTACAAATAACAATAGGCCATTCAACATCTTTTTCATTTCTCTCAATCACCCCTGTATGTATATGCATCGGAAAATGATAATCATTATCAGTAAAAGAGTATAGGGGTTAGTGATTTTTGTCAATAAGGATATATCGAAGTTCAATTGAATCGCACACAGGTTCCGTATATGATAGCTTTATCATTGTTTTAAGGGAGGCTACATTGAAGTGGCAGTATTAATCAACGAGCAAATTAAAGCTGATGAGGTGGTGCTCACTGGACTCTCAGGGGAGAACCTCGGCGTTGTTTCCAAGTCAGAAGCCTTGGCTATGGCCCGATCCAAAGGAGTGGATCTGGTCTGCACCTCACTGATGAGTAGTCCACCACCGTGCAGTTTGGTTGCAAAAGGCAAAGGAAAAGCACTTGCGCAAAAAAAAGCCGCAGCAAGCAAAACAAACAACGGACGAGCCGCAGGAAGCAGCGGCAAAGAAAAGGTCAAGGAGCTCCGCTTCACCGCTCACATTGAGGATCATGATTACGACACGAAGCTGCGTCAGGCGGACAAACAGCTTCGTTCTGGTAAGCCGGTACAGTTGGTCGTTAAGGCGTCAGGCGCAAAAGAAGCACCTGTCGCCAAAGCGGTGCTGGAGCGTCTACTGGGTGATCTGAAGGAAGTCGGCGTAAAGGAAACTGGAATCCAGACGGGCGGCAAGGGCTCACAGGTAAAATTAAACCCTCGCTGAATGGCGAATCGTTAGATTGGGCAAGTCTCTTCGTCCGTATGAAAATCCCTTGGGAGGAATTGGAATGCATCGAAAAAATGTCCCTCGTTAAGCCCGTTCTCCTCCATCCATGTGTTAGTTTCAACTCACCCCAACAAATCGGAGGGAGAATCACTAATGAACATGAATGGACCTATTCACATTTCTCGAATTGAAAGATTTCAGACTTGCCACGAAATAGCTACTAGGTTGCATGAGGTATATAGAGACAAAATTTTGGCTATAGGGGTCTATGGATCTGTTGCCAAAGGTACGGACGGCCCTTTCTCAGATATTGAAATGTTTTGTGTATTAAGTGAATCCAACGCTCCTGTAGATTTTAGCCATGAATGGTCGGCGGGTCCCTGGAAAGCTGAGGTGAACGTCTGTAGTTCAGACATTCTTCTGAAAACCGCCTCTACCGTTGAGGGCGACTGGCCGTTGACACATGGACCCTTCTTTTCCCCACTTCGTCTGTATGATCCTAAAGACTTTTTTTCTATATTAAAGGAAGCTGCCGAATCCCCAACAAAGGAAGATTTCAGGCATGCCATCAACGAAGTGCTTGTAGGTGAAATGTATGAGTTTATTGGAAAGCTTAGAAATGTCAGTATAAATGGCCCTCGTACTTACTTGCCGTACTTGATCATGCAGTTTGCCCAATATGGGGCTATGTTAGTTGGGTTACACAATCAGAAGCTTTTCTCAACGGGCTCAATGGTTCTACCGGAAGCACTGGAACTGCCGAGTCGTCCACAAGGATTTGATTATCTGGTTAAGATGGTCATGTCCGGTGACTTAGCGGAATCCACAAAGATCATTTTAGCCTGTGAAAATTTCTGGAGTGGTCTTGTGAGCTGGGCAGTCGAACATGACTATCATATGAACTCACAACGAATCCCATTTTAATCGGAAATTAAAGTCCGCTTTAATTTCGCTTACTATAATGCCCTATTTTCGCTATGCCAAATCCCCCTTTCGTTAAGGGGGATTTTCATTTTTCTTCTGAGCGGATGAGATCCTTTTTACAGACATGTTACGTTATATTTTTTTGTAAAATATTTTAAATTTAAATTACTTGATTTCATCCCCCACCTCGCTTATTCTCGGTATATGCATACTTTGGCTCTATTAATCTTCTCATATACAGTCCTTGTTCATGTACACATGCCAGAATGTATATTTCCTGTGTTTTCAGAGAAAATGTAATGCATAGGTCTTTATATAGAGCTAATTTTTGTTAATATCCAATAACAGGGCCCTAGGCCCTATGACAGATTACATTTTAATGATATATTGATAGATACTACAAAAGACTAATTACCCAGGGCTTGGGCTGGAGGATGTATGAAAAAGGAATCAAATCAAGACGAAACCAGTTATTTATTTAATGTTGATGTATTAGTTAAAGGTCGTTCGAACGTAGAGGCCCTTCAGTTCCTGCTTAATCTCTTGAGCCAAAACGAACAAATTGCAGATAGTCGGATTCAATCTGGTATCGAACTTGGCAATTTAATTGAAGCTGCATTATATCTAAAAAAACAGTCGGCTGTTAATAGCCCATCTGATGCAGCCGCTACGCTTGCGGAAAGATTCTCCAAAAAGAAATCAGCCGCAATTCCGAACAAGACACCCGTTGTTCAAGAGATCAAACAATCCCACGTACAGCCAAAGCCTGCAATACAACAAGACCTTAGTACGTACGAATGGATCAAACGCTATATACATGATAATACGCTTGTACGGTTAATTGTGAACCGCTATGGAGGACAGCGCAGCATTCCTTGCCGCATACTCAACCTGGACCATGATAATAACCTGCTGAGTGTGTATCATGTCGATGAGAAGCAAGTATACTCCTTTAAAATGAATGAGATCGACGAAATCACATCATAAGTGTAACATCTCACTAAAACAACAAAGCATGAAAAAAGAGAATCGGTGGAAAAACATTGCGTCTTTCCTGCCGGTTCTCTTTTTTAATATGGACCGATAAGTTTTCTAAGCCTCTTTCTTTAGACCAGCAGCAGCCCATGCCAGGAATATCCATCCTGCAATAAAACATACGCCCCCTAATGGGGTGATCGCACCCAGCACACGGATTCCGGTTAAACTCAGCACATACAGACTGCCGGAAAACAAAATGATACCCGTGAACAACAGCCGCGCGGCCCATCTTAAGCGGGTCGAAGGGCCCCATTGTCCGGCAGCCAATGCAATGATCAGCAAACCGACAGCGTGAATCATATGGTATTTCACACCGGTTTCATATATAGCCAATGCATCCGCGTCGATCCGTGCTTTTACAATATGCGCTCCGAAGGCTCCAATGGCTACCGCCAACATCATCATTATAGATCCTACCATTATCCATCTTCGTTGCATGTTTTTTTTACTCCTTTTCACTGTTCCTTTTACCCGAATGTTCTTCTTATTTTATCGGAACAGCATGAAGTTTACCAGCCAGTGTGTGTAAACAAACCACATACGAAATTCGATGATTAAGCCCTGTCTATTGGAGGGTAATATGTAAAGTGGCTTGCTTTTTTGTTTATTTTGTGGAAAATTAGTACCTGTTCGGACTATGTTCAAGGAGTTGAAAAAATGAGTTACCAAGATCCTAATTTGCAAAAGCCTGCTGCGTCTGAGGAGCACCCTGTTTTTTCAGAAGCTCCTGTGTTTCAGCCTCCGGTCAAGCTCAAGCATTCCGGTCCCGGAATTGCTTCTTTTATTATGTCGCTCGTCAGTCTGATCGGATATATTATCTTGGCTATTATGGTCATTAATCTGATGGCTCATTTCAGCCAATACCAAACAATGAACCCGGAAGTCGCTTTGCAGCAAACCGGAACGATGCTGATTCCCTTTATTTTTTTAGCCAGCCTGCTGCTCAATTGTAGCGGACTTGTGGTCGGGATCATCGGCATTGCGTTAAAAAACCGCAAAAAAACCTTTGCTATTACTGGATTAATCATTAATGCACTCATTATTGTAGGTTTTATTGCACTACTTGCCATCGGTCTTTCGATTCCGAATAGCACAGCGGATATTTATCCTTCCTCTGTGCAATCTTTATGATTTTTCTGCATCTCACAGAGAGGATTTAATGTATGAACAAAATTAAAATTTTTGCAGACAGTACCAGTGATGTTCCTGCCCACTGGCGTCAACAGTACGAGATTAGCATTGTACCATTGTATACAGTATTTGGTGATGAAGCATTGCAAGATGGGGTGAACATTCACCCGGAACAATTATTTCAGCGTGTCAGCCGCGAGGGACGCTTACCTCGTACCGCCGCACCTTCTCCGGCAGATTTTATTCAAGCCTTTACGCCCTACATAGAACAAGGAGATGACATTTTATATATCAGTCTGTCCTCCGAGCTATCATCGACATACCAGAATGCGCTGCTCGCTGCCTCCGAATTTCCAGAAGGTCGCATTACGGTTTTTGATTCCCTAAATTTGTCGTGCGGCTTTGGCCTGCTTGTGATGAAAGCTGCTCGCGCAGCAGCTAACGGTAGTACGATAGAGCAGATTGTAGACATGTTGACGGCAACCAGACCGCTAATCGACACGGAATTTGTGATTGATACACTCGAATACCTATATAAAGGCGGAAGATGCTCAGGAATGCAAAACCTGATCGGCAGTCTGCTCAAAATTCGTCCGGTAATCAAAGTGATTGACGGAAAAATGACGCCCGCCTACAAGGTTCGCGGCAAACGTGAAAAAGCACTAGAACAAATGCTGCAAAATGCCCTGAACCATCGGGATTTGATGGATAACGATATGATTATTGTCGTGCACGCTTTGGCTGAGGAAGATGCGCTGATGCTGCAAGCACGTCTGAAAGAGGAAACAAACGCACAAGAGGTACTGCTAACAACAGCAGGCTGTGTTATATCCAGTCATTGTGGTCCACAAACGATCGGTATTATGTATACCAAAAAAGCATAGTTTATCCAATATCAAACCTGTTACCCATTGGTAGCGGGTTTTTTGGTATTTTTCCAGCAATTTAGCAATGAATAACTTTCCTCTTTTTGATAGTATTATTCGTCGAGTAACAATATATACACTTACAATCTATCATAAAAAGAAGGTTATTGGAGATGAGTTCCAAACGATCGCGTTGGCTAACCAGGTTTACTCTATCGGCAACTACAGCCATTACAATATTTACAACATTCACTTCATATTTAGCTGCCCCGGCAGCAGCATCCGGCGTAGCTTTTCGGGATATTGCACACAGCTACGCCTATCAGTCTATTATTTCCCTGCATGCTAAAGGAATTTTGAATGGTACACAACCTGGTTACTTTTCTCCTAAAAAGGCCGTTACCAGAGCTGAATGGGTTACCGCATTGGACCGTACACTCGGGCTAGAACCTGTACAAGCAGTTGTTTCCTCCTATCGGGATGTTCCCAAACAGGCGTGGTACTACGGTTGGATTGAGGCGGCTTCGCAGCTTGATATCGTACAGGGAGGTTCTTCCGCTACATTTCAACCCAATAGTCCTATAACCCGGCAAGAAGCAGCCTTAATGATTGCACGTCTCATCCGCTCTTCGGGCGGATCAGGTAACGCCATTTCCTCTTTCATAGATCGTGATGAAATTGCTGATTGGGCTCTTGAAGGGGTAACCACCGTGAATCGTTACGGCTTTATGAAAGGTGAAAACAACTATTTTCGCCCGGCATCTTCTCTCACTCGTGAAGAAACAGCGGCATTATTGGAGCGTCTGCTGACGTATTCAGCACAGCATGCTCGCCAAGCTGCTTCCACTGCTTCTTCCATTCGATTAGGCTGGCAATATGACCAAACCGTTCAGCAGTTTGAAAATACGGTGCTTCAATCCAACATCAACACCCTCTCACCACGCTGGTTTTTTCTGAACGAAACAGGCAGTATCAGCGATTACACCAATTCTTCGCTGCTTACCTGGTCCAAACAGCATCAAAAAAAAATCTGGGCTATGGTAGGCAACCGCTCCAATCTGGCGCTAACGCACCAAATTCTGTCCAGTGAGGTTCTACGGGCTACAACCATAACTCAACTTGCCAATGCTGTGTCTGTACATGGTTTGGACGGGCTTGTCATTGATTTTGAAAATGTAGATGGTCAGGATCGTGCCTACCTTACATTGTTCGTCCAACAATTAAAGGCTAAGTTGAAAAGTCAAAATGCGGTACTGGCGCTTTGTGTATCTCCTGATTACGGAACGGACTGGACTGCCGCTTTTGATTATCAAAAGCTTGGCGCTGTGGCAGACTATCTAATCCTGATGGGATATGACGAGCATTGGGGAGGGAGCTCGATCCCCGGCTCCGTGTCCTCACTGCCATGGCTGCGTGAAAGCGTGCGGCGCTTTGTACAAACCACCGATCCGGAGAAAGCGATTTTGGCGTTGCCCTTATTTACACGGAATTGGACACTTAACACTAGCGGACAGTCAATCGCTTCCTCTGATATTTCATTAGACCAGCAAAATCAGCTAGTATCCCGTATCTCTTCCAAACCGATCTGGAACGAGGATATTCAGCAGTATACCGTATCATACAAAGATACTCAGCTTCATAAGCTATGGCTGGAAGAAGGGCGATCCTTTACTCGTAAGTACCGCTTGGGCCAGGATGAAGGATTTGCCGGCTTCGCCTATTGGTATTCAGGCGGCGCAAGCTCTGATCTGTGGTCCAGTGTGAAGAATGCGGACCGCTTTATACAGCGTGGCTTGTAAAAGTCAAAAGCCTTCAACCTCACGTAAAAAGTGAAGTTGAAGGCTTTTGCCATACATACGTATTATCAGCCTACGACCGATATGCAACTTGCCCGTTCACAACGGTCATCCGCACCTTAACATCAAGTAAATCCTGGTGACTTTCCGATACATCGCGGTCAATAACGGTAAAGTCAGCAGCTTTGCCTTCAGCGATTGTCCCTCTTTCATTAGCTTCCCCAGCGGCTACTGCGCTTCCCATAGTAAACAGATGAATGGCTTCGTGAACATCCAACTTCTCAGCGGGAAGATAGCCCTCATGCGTTTCTTCCGGCTTGGCGCGAGTCACTGCCGCATGTATACCCAGAAATGGGTTTAATGGCTCAATCGGCGCATCACTGCCTCCAGCGCACGGAATGCCTGCTTGCAGCAGCTTTTTCCAGGCATACAAATATTCGCTCCGTTCTTTCCCAACTCGATCCAGCACCCAGGGAAAGTCACTGGCGACAAAACGAGGCTGGATGTCCGCAATCAGCGGCAGCTTCGCCATTCTTTTGACCAAATCAGCCCTTAGCACCTGCCCATGAATCAGACGATCCGGCAACCCGCTTTCCTCCGTTAATCCATGAGCCTCCATCGCTGTCAAAATCATATGCGCCGCTTCATCTCCGATGGCATGTACAGCCACTGGAAAGCCTGCAGCTCTGGCTGCTGCCACCATCTGATTTAGCTCTGACTGTGGTTGGATGGCCATTCCACACGTATGTGGAGCATCACTATAAGGTTCGGATAATAAAGCCGTTCTTCCACCAATAGCGCCATCAGCAAACATTTTAATCGCACCGATTTTGAACCACTCATTTCCGGTACCTGCACGCAGCTCCTGTACTTTCACTTCTTCCATAAATGGATGATAGATGAGCTGGTGTGTGCGAAATGCAAGACCTTCTTCTCTCAGCTCTCTGTAAATTCGCTGCATTGTCTCCACGCTGCCCAAAAAACGTAAATCCTCCGTATGCGCAGCAGTCAGCCCCAGCCGTAGCGCATCCAGACAAGCTCGCCGGATCGTATCCTTCTTCACCGAATAATCCGGCTCTGGCTGCACGCTTGTAAAGGCAAAGGATGCTTCCTCATAAATCAGTCCATTTAATCGACCCTCTGCGTCCCGTCCATAGGCTCCTGAAGCCGGATCAGGGGTGTTCTCGTTAATACCTGCACGCCGAAATGCCTCTGAATTGGCTAAAAACGTATGAAAACACGTACGAGTCAGATATACCGGGTGCTGATCTGTAATGGCATCTAGCTCAGCTATATTCGGAATTTCAACAGGATTAAACGCATTTTCGTTCCAATTAAGTCCTAAAATCCACTCTCCCGGCGGTGTTACAGCGACCCGCTTGCGCAGCATAGCCAGCATCTCGTCCTTGGAAGTAGCTGATGTTAAATCCAGCATAGCTAGCTTCATACCATGCATAGACAAATGCATATGGGCATCGGTTAAACCCGGCAATACATTGGCTCCCTCCCAATCCACGGTTTCATACTCCTTACCAGATAACTGCAATTCAAGCTCCCGAGCATTTCCAATGGCCTGTATGCGGCCATGCTGTACAACGATGGAGTCTCCTTTGGTAGCCCAGTCCCCATATAACCTGCCGTGCTTGAACAAAACGAATGTCAACGCCACTCATCTCCTTTTTTCCAACTATACGCTTGATCTGCTGCATATTACGCCAGGGTTGCTACTTCCAAACGTAGTGTATTTATATCTACCTGCTGTACCACCTGTGCAAAGTCATCATGAGCTGCACAGACAGCCATTTTATAATCTGGGTCTAGCTCATACTGCTTAAAATGACAATACTCCGTAGTAAAGCCCTCTGTCGTGAAACCTATAGACGGTTGTGTTTCCAACTCGAATGAAAAAGACTTTAACGGCAGCGTTAGCCCCTGTCCTTCGGCCTTCACAAAACTTTCCTTAAGCGTCCAAAGATCGTAAAAATAGGATAAACGACTCTCTGCATCCTGATGCATTAATGCATCATACTCTGTGTCCGAGAAGCACACCCTGCCTACTTCAAAATCAATAGGACGGAGCTGTTCAATGTCAATACCAAGCGGATGATCATCGATAGCGCATACTACCCATTTTCCCGAATGGGAAACATTAAAATGAAATGCCGGCGCATTCAACAAGGAGGGCTTGCCAAAAACATTGTATGTAAACTGAAGGCTGGCATTCGGTATTTTTAATTGTCGACAAGCCAACCATCTTAACAACACATCAGCGTATAACCCCCTCAAAGCGTCTTCCCGATGTAAAAAACGATCCAACTTGTGCTGTTTTGCCAGCGAAACCCGATTTACCAGTAATTCGTAATGATTCTCAGCCTCTGGCTTGCTCGTATCAATCGCGTATATTTCCATGGTCGCCTCCCGTATATCCTAATGAATATAATACGTTTGTAACACTCACTATTCGATTGAAGTCTGTCAAATTTGGATGACGCTTGCCATATACATGGTCAATATACTACTCTAGCACTTTCAATTCAATATGGATACAATTGGGATAAGCAGCTCTTCAAAGCTACTCTATAGAACCCACTAATGAAAGCGCTTTAAAATAACACATACAGAGGAGGACGAAACAATGAAATATGATTTTGCCCGCTTGCTGTGTATTATGCTCACTATTTTGCTTTCGTTAAGCATTTTTCAGATGTTCTCACCTAAGATTGCTTCAGCTGCTTCAGCGAATGTAGTAAATGGAATTCAGTTTAAAGATACAGATGGAAACGTGGTCCATGCCCATGGGGGCGGAATGATTAAAGTGGACGGTTATTATTATTGGTTTGGTGAAAATCGTAATCCGAATGGAACGTTCAAGGCGGTATCCGCTTATCGTTCCTCGGATTTAAAAAACTGGGAGTTTCGTAAAAACGTGCTGACCAGCAGCTCGGCCGTAGAGCTGAATGTATCGAATATTGAACGTCCGAAAGTAATTTATAATGAAAAAACACGCAAATACGTATTATGGATGCACAAGGAAAACGGGATTAATTACAACGAAGCCCGAGTGGCAGTTGCCTCATCTGATACTGTAGACGGCGATTATACGTATCAGGGCAGCTTCCGTCCGCTGGATTATGATTCGCGCGATATGACTGTATACAACGATAACGGTACTGCATACCTGATATCGGCTACCCGTGTAAACGCCGATCTGAACATTTATCGCCTGACACCGGATTTTCTTCAAGTTGAATCGCTGGTGGCTACACTCTGGCCAGGACAATATCGTGAAGCTCCGGCGATGTTCAAAAAAGGAGACGTCTACTTCCTGATTACATCCGGGGCAACTGGCTGGAATCCCAATCAGGCCAAGTATGCTACTGCGTCCAGCATTGAAGGAACCTGGAGCAATACGATGAACTTCGGGGACGGGACGACTTACGGTTCACAGTCGGCCTACGTCATTCCTGTTGAAGGTACGCAGACGACCTCATATCTGTATTTGGGCGACCGTTGGGCTGGGGCGTGGAGCGGTCCTGTGCAGGATTCGCAATATGTGTGGTTGCCACTGCGTTTTCCAACTGCAACTTCATTGGCCATGGATTGGTTCGACAGCATTAACGTTGATACCGCCAGTGGTGTGGTTGAGGGCGTAACCACGCCGATGGTCATCGACCCGGATGCTTATTATCAGCTGGTAAGTCGCAAGAGCAACAAGCCGCTAGGCATCATTGGCAATGCGACGATAGACGGAGCAGATCTAGAGCAGCGTGCGAATTCCGGAGCACCAAGCCAGCAATGGCAGCTTAAGGATGCAGGCGGCGGATACTATAAAATTGTGAATCGGAACAGCGGGAAGCTGATTGGTGTTGAAAGCGGTGCTACAGCGGACGGCGCAGTGATCGAACAGTGGAATGATGGAGGCTGGTCCAGCCAGCATTGGCAGCTCGTATCCGTAACCGGGGGCTATTACAAGCTGAAAAATCGGGCAACTGGCAAGCTGATCGACATTTCCGAAGGCGCCACTGGCGATGGAGCCAAAGCCATTCAATGGGGCGATAATGGCGGGACGAATCAGCATTTCCGTGTAGTTAAAGTAGAATAGCTTAAATCCTTACCAAAAGGAGCCGTCATCCGAACAGATCTTAGTGATCATAACGGAAAAACGACTCCTTTTTACGCAAAAACGATAAGATGGGTGATGTCTAGTACACTACACTTCCCACGGAAAATCTGTCGTCAGAAAACTGGCCAGTTGCTTGCTTTCTTCCCTCCGCTGACGCCGTATGGCTGCGCGCGATGGAGCTGTCTGGTGTAATTGTATTTGCTCCTCTGTTTCCGGAATCACCTGTGGGACGGTCACTTTACGATTGTTCTCGTCCAATGCCACAAAGGTCAGGAAGGCGGTGGCTGCAATTTTGCGGTCGCCTGTCATTAATCCTTCGCGAATCACTTTTACGAATACCTCCATCGAGCTGCGGCCTGTCCAAGTTACGAACGCTTCCAGCGTGACAGAATCGCTCGGGTGGATAGGCAGCAAAAAATCCACCGAATCTGTAGAGGCTGTAACTGTGTTCGTACGGCACAGCTTGGCGGCAGCTATAGATGCGATATCGTCGATATACGACATCAACCGACCTCCGAAAAGCGTGTTATGATTGTTGATATCGTTGGGAAATACTCGGGACGTCTTAAAGCAGTAGGTTTCTCGGATGTACTTGCTTTCCATGGGTTCTTTCCTCTCTTTTCCTCGTTACTCTCTTTTTATATCTCAGAATTCTGCAGAATCCTGTGTCGAAGTCTGTTGTAGACTATGTTAATCATCCCACTAATCCGCATAATAAATCAATACATAAAAATCGGCATCCTCATCCGAATCATTACGATAGGTATGGAAATCAGATCCTTGAAATTGCACGGCGTCCCCTGAACTCAGTTTGAGCTGTTGCCCCTGCATTTCAAAGTACATTTCCCCACGGATCATGAGAATCGTTTCCTCTCCCAGATGCTCTTCTGCCTTGTGTGTAAAGCCTGGCTTCAGACTTACCGTGAATACCTCAAACTTCTTTTCCGAGTGATACGGGAAGACAGGGTAAACAAAATAGTTACCGTCCTCATCAATAACTGGATGCAAATCTGCTCTCCGAATCTTCGTGATTTGCGGCGGGTCTTCTTTAAGAAAGGTCGAGAAGGATACGTGCAAGCCGTTCGCAATCTTCCAAAGCGTGGTTACCGTAGGATTGGATTTCCCCTTCTCAATTTGAGCCAACATCCCTTTGCTAACCCCTGTCAGTTCAGCCACCTTATCCAAACTAAGTCCTCTAGTCTTCCTGATTTGAGCCAAATTAGAACCAATAATATATTGCATTGAATCCACCGAATTATACCTCCTCATATCCAAAAGTCTATATATGAAGAATACACAAAAGTACCCGCTGTAGCTACAATTTACTCTATTATGGTCAGGTTCCTCGTTTACTTCAACATGCCAATTAAAACATTGACATTGAATATAAATGTCCTTAAACTTCACTTATTAAAATGTTTTTCAAAACTGTTGTAATATCTTGAAAGGGGTTGCTATCCTATGTCTTTTCCGTCCCTGAACACCCAACAGGTGAGAAAATCAACGTTAACTATCTAGGAGGGACTAAATTTGAATCCGCAAACCCGCAAGTCCCGCCACATGTACACGATGCAGCTGGCGACAATTTTTATTGGCTTTATTGTATTTGGTATCTCGGAAAATATTAAAGGCCCTGCCATTCCACGCATTCAATTCGACTTCAATCTGGATGAACAGCAGCTCGGAACATTGTTGTCTCTAAACGCACTTGGGTATTTGATTGCCTGCTCGTTCACCGCCGTCCTTGTCCGTAAGTGGGGAATCAAGGCGGTCAGCATTATTTCCTTTGCTTCCATGATCATCTCGGGAGTATTCATTTATCTGTCGCACACGTATCCATTCTTCGCCTCGTCCTACTTCTTGATGTATATCGGGAACGGCATGCTGGAGATTGCACTCGCAATTTTGGGGGCGAGGATTTTTGTAAAAAATACCGGCACGATGATGAATTTGTCCCACTTTTTCTATGGGCTTAGCTCAACAGTCGCCCCTTTGCTGGCGACGGGAGTCATGTCACTGACGGTATTTGGACATACGCTGGACTGGCGAGGGATGTATCTGGCTATGTTGTCGCTCTGTCTGCTGCCGATTGTGGCCGCACTGCTCAGCACCTTCCCGGGAGACGATCTGCAGCATGAGGAACGGACCTCACTCAAGACCCTAACCCGCGATCCGGCACTCTGGATGATGGTAATGATCCTATCGTTTGGAGTAGTCTCCGAGCTGGCAGTTGGAGGCTGGCTAGTTAACTTTTTAGAGAAAGCGTATTCATGGAGTACAGTAAAGGCGTCCAGCATGCTCTCCGCGTTCTTTCTTACCTTCTCGTTGGGGCGCCTGTTGCTTGGTCCGCTCACAGACCGAATGGGGTTTGTGCTTTCGACGATTTTATTCTCCGCCTTCTCAGCGATATGTACGTTCGCAGCAATCGCGGGTGGGGAGAGACTGGCGTTTCTCTTTGCCGCATCGGGTGCAGGCATTGCAATGATCTATCCGACCGTGATGGCGTTCATTGCACGGAGATATCCTAAGGACAGTGATACAGCTATTACGTTCGTCGTCACGCTGATGGGCATAGGTAGTGTCATTGGCAACTATGTGATCGGCTGGGTAATCGAAGGGGTCAAGATAGTCTACGGCGCAACCACTGAGCTTGGCATATTGCGCGGGCTTCAGGCGGGATATGGAGTTATTGGCCTATGCGCAGCCATCTGCGCGGTCTCGGGAATTATTCTCTACGGATATCTGAAAAAACGGCAGGAGCTTATATAAGCCACCACTTTAGGGTTGTCCCATAAGTCATGAACTGACTGGGGCGCCCTTTTTTTACGAACTCCCCGTTCAGTCAAAACAGTCCTTGTATGAACACATCCGAGCTGCTTTGACTAATCATCAGCTTTTGTCCGTTTGCCATTTTGAAGGGCTCAAGGCAATTCTCCTGTAGTCTACTTTATTAGACTGTTTCTGATTAGAAGAGTGTGGCCGAGAGTGTACAATAAGACTACGTGTTCGCTATAGGAGATATTCAATATAACATACAAACGTATAATATATTGATGCTTTACAACTTCCGTTATATACTATTATAAAATTTATACACTGGGGGTAAGGTTGAAATGTCCATAGCTTCGGAGTTGAGTGGAACAAAGCGCGATTCACTCAGCTTTTTACAAGGGGTTAAAGATTGTATTCCTACACTGCTTGGTTATGTATGTATTGGATTCGCGGCAGGCATTGTAGGCGCTTCATCAGGGGTTAGCACCATGGAAATTGGTCTGATGTCAGCGCTTGTATACGCAGGCGCCTCCCAGTTTATTATGTGCTCGATGCTGGCTGCAGCCAGTCCTCCATCTGTCATTATTTTAACGACATTTATTGTGAATGCCCGCCACCTGCTGTTAAGTGCATCATTGGCTCCTTACTTTTCTAAATATTCACTGCGGAAAAACATAGGCATCGGTATCCTTTTAACGGATGAATCCTTTGGGGTAGCGTCGGATAAATTGGCTAAAGGCGGGCAGGTCAGTGACCGCTGGATGAACGGACTTAATATTACAGCTTATCTCGCTTGGATTGCTTCCTGTGTGGCTGGTGGAGTGCTCGGGAATTGGATTTCCCAGCCGGAAGCTTTTGGTCTGGACTTTGCCTTACCTGCAATGTTTCTGGCCCTACTCATTTCTCAGCTCCAAAGTGTCCAGACCTCCAAACTCAAGCATCGCCTGCTGCTTGTGCTATGTATGGCCGTTCTAATGTACCTTTTATCCTGGTGGGTGCCATCACATATCGCCGTCATTGTAGCGAC
This sequence comes from Paenibacillus sp. BT-177, assembly GCF_025846815.2. Lineage (NCBI taxonomy): Bacteria > Bacillati > Bacillota > Bacilli > Caryophanales > Paenibacillaceae > Paenibacillus > Paenibacillus sp. BT-177. Next base: position 109,187 of record NZ_JAOYTP010000002.1, read on the forward strand.
CATGATCACCGCAACGATTGGAGTGTTAACCGACAAATGAATATTAATCCCAATGTGCTATATATCATTATCGGTGCGATGATTGTCACAGCCATCCCAAGGATCATTCCCTTTGTCGTGCTGCAAAAACTGACGCTACCCAAACCCGTGTTGCAGTGGCTGTCCTACATCCCCATTTGCATTTTCACGGCACTGGTCATGGAAAACCTGCTCGTACGAACCGAAACCTCGGTCACTCTTAATGGGCAAGTGCTTATAGCGGTCCTTCCTACGCTGATGACCGCTTTGTGGAGTAAAAATTTGCTGGCTACTGTGGTTGTCGGTATTGTGAGTATGGCTGTAGTTCGACTTTTGTGGATGGGGTAGATCAAAAAAGGGTGTAGAACTAACTATAGTTAAATCGTGAAATCAAGTATATATAGGTTGTGTCTGATTTATTGAAGAATCATTTACAAATTTATATAAATGATAAAAATAACCTTTATTCTCTATTAAATAATCAAAGGAACCTTCTTCTACTACTCTTCCATCTGACATAACAAATATCTTATCATATTGCTGCAATGCAGCTTTAGACAAACGATGCGTTACTACCAAACATGTAATAGTTTCGAGACCTAATATCACCTCTTCAATGGCATTCGCCGTTTCACTATCCAAAGATGAAGTTGCTTCATCAAGGAGTAATAACGGTGTTTGCCTAATTAAGGTTCTGGCAATCGCAATTCTTTGTTTTTCTCCCCCTGATAGCCTCCCTCCTTTTTCACCAATCTGTGTGTCCAAACCATAAGGCAATTTATCGATTAGTTTATTAAGCCCAGAGGCACTTATCACATTGGATAGAATCTCATCTTGGAACGATTGATACATTGTAATATTTTCTTTAATACTGCTATCGAATAAAAAAACGTCTTGCTGCACAACCGATTCTAACCGACACCAATCCTCAGCAGATATGAACTTTAAATCCAAATCATCTACATAAATAATTCCATCATAATCATCATATTGTTTCATTAGGAGCTTAAGCAAAGTAGACTTCCCAGACCCGCTAGGCCCTACAAGGGCATATTTTCCCCCTTTATTCAAAACCATGTTAATATCATGTAAATTTGGGTGATTTCGGGCATAACCAAAGCTCACATTTGTAAAACGAACAGAGTGTTCTATTGATGTTTTTTTTATATATTGGTTACCATCCTGATCTTCGTGTAAAATTTCTAATATTTTAGCCGAAATATCACGCAATGCCCTAATTTGAGTTATGTATTGAATACTCATATATACTGGATTGACAACTTTATTAGTCAACTGTACACAAGCGATCATAGTACCTAGTGTGATAGCTCCTCGAATAGATAAAAAACTGCCAACAAGAAATACAGAGATAAACATTACTCCTCCAAATACATCGCTCAATGAGCTTACATAAGCATTTAATTTAAAAAATAAATACTTATTATTTTCAACGACCGTATTATTAAAACGAAATTGCTGCTCCACATGTTGCTCTACTCCATAGCTTTTAATAACAGCAAATCCAGAAAAAATATCATTTATTTTTATCGTAAATTTTTCTAAAGCATCTGCAATATTTCGTTTTCTGGTTCGGATTTTTTTTTCAAAAATACGTGGAATTAAAATGGATATTAGTGTAAGTAAAAGTAATATAACAACAATACTAGGACTCAAAACAAACATAGCAAAAAGAGCCGCCAAAAACGAAACTCCTGTGCTGGTCAAAGAAAATATATTTTTCAAGTAATCATCCTCAATCATTTTAATATCATTATTCATGATCGAAATGTACTTTGCACTATGGTTTGAAGTAAACTGAGAATGGTCTTTATATAGAATATGTTGGAAAACAATCTCTTTTAAAAACAACACCGTCTTACAGAGATAAGAAGATTGCGATAAATTGGAAAACATTTTTACGAGAGAGTTAATTATAATAAAGCCTATTGCAATTAAGGAAGTTTCAATAAACTGCTTTTCCCCCTGCGATGTGGCGGTGTCTATTAAACTTTTGAATATAAAGGCTAGATAAATATCGAGCAAACTAGCGAGACTGATCATAAAAATGACTACAAAAAACCTATATTTATATTTAAATAGAAATAAAGTCATTTTCCTGCCTCCAGAAAAAAGTATTCACACATGAATTATTCCTTTAGACTTAGCTGCCATTACTGCCTCAGTTCTTGTATGAACGTTGAATTTACTAAATATATGTGTCAAATGATATTCGACTGTCCTCTGGCTAACATATAAAAGGGCTGCTAGCTCTTTGTTGCTTTTTCCTAATGCTAACCCTTCTAGAATTGAGCGTTCCTTAGGGCTGATTAATATATCATCATATTCTGGAATGGTATGTAAGCTTCGAAATAATTCCATTGGTAACGTAGCCAATCCATCTAAAGCATTACGAATGGTCCGCATCAATTGTGCCGATGTAGCTGTCTTATACACAATGCCGGAGATACCAAGTTTCAATAACTGCTTTATTTTGGGAGACTTATGGTTTGAAATGCTTATTATTATTGGTCTATCTCTTCTGTATATGGGCTCCAGCTCATCCAAACTAATTAATTCTATATCACAAACTAATAGTTGATAATCCTCAAATATACCTTTTTCAATAAAATCAGTATACGATCTAAAAAAAAATGCATACATGTCCTTTTCCGGCTCAATCCATACTTTGAGTTTGTTTTGCCAAGCCAATTTATTTACCATAAATTTCATACCTTTTTGAATTAAATAATAAAGCTGCAAAACTTCCTGAAATTATTGTAACAATTACATTCATTACGACTGAATCCCAATGAATTGTTTCTTTAATGTCGGGAAAGGTTGGACGATTGGAAAAGGTACTTATTGTAAGCATATTGGCGTACTGTTTAAACGATTCTAGTGATGATGTTCCAATGCTCCAATGCCAAGACCCTTTTATAATTAAAGCAAATTGAAAGCCGATTACTGCAATAAAAATAAAGGCAATCAATAGGTGACCTGTTGCTACCTTTTTACTCACCCATTTTGCTAAAGAGATTGCAAACCCCATCAATGAAAGCCCACTTAACATTCCAAAAAACTTTGAACAAAATAAATATAAAATACCCTCGGAAGGACTAGTTGACTGCACAATGCGCGTTAAGTATAACCCTTGCGGATTAAGAAAAATCTCTATGAGAGTTGCCCCCCATACAACCATAATTCCAATTAAAAATACTATTGATTTAATAAAGAATAGACTTGATGTTTTGAGTGGTAGCATATGATTAAGTGTCATTTTTCCTAAAAAAAACTCATTGTAAAAGTCCATAAATATGTAAATGGGTATCAATATCCCTATAACCATATTGATTAGTAGATAAGAGAATGCTAATTGTTGATGATTATTAATTAAAAAATGAAGACTAAATATACCGCTTAAGATCGTAAGAATTGCAAACACCATAAAATGTCTTTTGATTTCCACTTTAAATATATGAGAAAATAACATATTAAGCCCCTTTTCAATGAAATAGCCGCCTGTTTAGTAAAAAACAGGCGGTTATTTAAATTCTCTACAAACAGGCTGCTTCTCTTCACTTTCAAATGCTTGCTGAGCGCATCCTCCACCACATAAAGGTAAAAAATTACAATCTCTACATTTTTCGAATTTGTAAGGAGAATAATCCATCCATTTGTTAGAATTAAGTTGTTCAATACTAAAATTTTCGCTAATATGTCCAATTAAATAGTTCTTATTTCCAACAGTATTCCAACACTTCTGAATACCTCCATCTGGCTGAATGATCATAGAGTTAGCTGCGATTGCTGCGCAAGCAACCGGTTCATACTGAGGATAGTAAGATATATTCAATCCTTTTTCTAATGCACTTTCGTATAACTTTATTATTACCTTTGAAAAATCTTTATTCGCATAACAACTGCTGTTGCTGACGCACCCCCCTGCACTATACTCAGTAGTTGCTGAAAAATAAATGCTTACTTTCTCTTTGAAAAGTTGCCTCCCCATATATTCCATATACTCATTCATAAAATGAATATTATCCAAATCCACATTTGTTCTAATCGTAATGTGGATAAATTCACATGATTTATTAATATTTTCTATTATCTTATCAAAAGTGCCTTCTTTATTAGCTAATATCCTTCTTTGATCGTGGCTTTTTTTTGACCCATCTATTGTAATTTGAATTCTTTTAACACCTAATTCTTTCAATTTCTTAGCCCGGTCAGGTGTAAGCAAGTATCCATTACTTACCATAAAATGATCAATGGATATTTTATTTTTATTAGCGATAAAGTTTATACGCTCCATAAGACTGGTTATATTTTTAAATTCAAGTAATGGTTCACCACCTGTCCAATTCACTATGATGCGTTTAAAATGTAATTCTTCAATTGACTTTTCTATATAAGTCAGAATTTCATTCTGTATTTTTTGAGAAAAAGCTCTCTTCCCTGATTTAGACGTCAAATTTTCAAAACAATAAGAACATCTAAAATTACAGCTAAATGTAGGCAAAATAGTTAAGTTCAAGGTCTGATCTTGGTTTCTAAATATTTTAAACTGTTCCTCCATCTGGTCTAGTTCTTTTATGGGCTGAACATATAGGAACTGACCTTGCAGTAATTGTTCTTTCTCTGTACAATGTTCAAGATAGTCCATATCTTTTTGAATAAAGGCATTATACAAATCCTTATGTATTTCACCGAATCCATTCGATAAGCTGTTATAAATTAAATAACTTTCCTCATCCGAATCATTTAATAGCAAATATTCGTTGTAAGATGAAATTTGCAAGATTACTCCTCCTCATCTTAGATCATAGACTTGAATATTTCCTCTATAGACTGTTTATATTCGTCTCTTATATCTCTTACATTTCCTTGTAGCAGTATCTTTCCGTCATTCACAAATGCTACATCAGTAAATAATTTTTCAACATCATTAATTAAGTGAGTACTTATAATAACAGCACTAGTAGGATCAAAGTTATCAAGTATAATTTGTATAATCTTATCCCGTGTAGAAGGATCCACAGCAGCCAAAGGTTCATCCAAAATATACAGCGCTGCTTTCCTTGCAAAAGCCAAGGAAATACTTAATCTTTCCTGCATTCCTTTAGATAAAGATTTAATTTTGTCGTTTATATCCAAACCCAATGATTTCACCATTTTGTATGCTAAACCTCGGTTAAAATCGACAAAAGAATGTTCAAAAAAAGCAATAGCTTGCTCGATGGTCATCCACTGGTAAAGAAATTCTCTGTCAGGCAAATAAGAAACGATCTTCTTCGTTTCAACACTAGGTTTCAAACCTTTAATACGAATTTCACCTCTATAATCCCTCAGCAGAGATACGATGAGTTTCATTAATGTCGTTTTCCCTGCTCCATTAGGGCCAAGAAGTCCTAAGATAGTTCCAGGCTTTATTGAAAGAGTTAACGAGTCAAGAGCTTTTTTACTACCATACTTCTTTGTAACATTATTACAATTCAATATATAAACCACCAATATACCAACCCCTTATAGAGTATCCTATAATATTATTTAAAACTTTTTTATTTTCACATTTTTTCCAAAAGGAGTGCTCTTTCTTCTATATATTACTATCTGATTTGAAAGTAAACAACGCAATTTTTCCGCAAGATTTTGTCGTTATTTTTGTAATCATTGTTTATTTCAATTAACTTGTCGACTGAAAGGATCACTTAAAATGGATACTTATGAATTACAGCCTCATGATATCCTAGCTACAACCAGTCCCTATTCACAAACATTTTTCTTCCACCATATAGATAGGCTAAAAACGTAAAAAGTACAATCAAACCAAGACTATAAGGCTCCACTCTGGGAGCATAGCTCGCTGTTTGCGGCAACATAATATAATAAGGAATCGTAAAGGGAAACCATGCTCCTATAGAAGAGTGAAAGCCTGTCATAACAATATTAGGCACTACACAGCAAATAGCCATTCCTAGTGAAGCTCCGAAATTGCGGATTTTTACCGAAAGCATAAGCTGGAGGGCTGCCAATGGAAGAATTCCGAACCACCCTCCCCATCCGGTAGAAAGGACGAGAGTCCAAGGGATTTCTCCTGGAGCACCTGCTATATACCCACCTGCAAAATATCCTACTATGAATGTAAGCTGATCAAGAAACAGTATGAGAATGAGCAATATATATTTTGCATAATAGATTCGCTGACGGGGATACGGGCTGCTCAATAAAATCTTCCATCCCCCATCTCGATGTTCGTATGCACACAAAAGAGAAGCAATAATTCCACAATAAAACGGATAAAAAAACATCGAGTGAAAATGCGCCGCATAGGTGTATAACATTAACCAGCTAGGCTCATAAAACTGCTTCAAATCGTTCAGTTCCAGGACTCCCATTAAAGAATTGATAACCGCATCCAATATAATGAGAATCCATACCATGACCCATTGAAGCTTCATCGCTTCCACGCGTAAAATGGATCCCATGCAGATTCCCCTCTCTATTTGAATTCATGCTTTGTAAACTGTAGAGTACCGAGTCCTGTGAAGATGATCCCTGCACCTAAAGCAATGACCACCCACATTACGTATTCCTTAATCAGAGGACTTGATAGTGCCGGATACGACCAAGGTAATAATTTAATCCAAAAAATACTTGTTCGTGCCAAAAACAAACTGGCAATAGAACCAAATATGCCAAACGCTAACGGAAATGCCTGATTAGTAAAAAGGGTAGACCACCAAAGTTGAATTGCAAGTACAGGCAGGGTAGCCAAGCTGGCATTAATCGGCTGCAGCAGCATAACTCGCCAAGGAATGGGCTCGTTTGTATACAACACCCAGATGAGACTCATCCCTGCTATCGTGATCAAGGCGGTGCCAAGCTGCAAAATCACGATCCACACTATTTTGGATACATAAATATAGCTTCTAGGAACAGGCATGGCCATCATAGACGCATCTGACGACATACCTCAAATCCATCGTTATCAGGGAGCATAACATCAAGCACAATCACATCAATACGAGATTCCATCACGATTTGCAGCGCTTCGTGGCCCGTGGCTGCATGCTTAACATGAAGAAATCCTTCTTTTTTTAATACTTTTGTCAGCATATCTCGCAGTCCCTGTTCATCGTCTACGATAAGCACTGCAATTTCTTCCATAACCAAGGTTCTCCATTCTTTTTTTACATTTTTTACTTTCATTATAAAAGCAATCGGGCAGAATTAAAATCGAGTTCCATCACATATCGTACATCCCCGTGAATATACTTAATAACCAACAAGGCCAAACTGTGCCGTGTATCCACTTGGGGGGTGCCTAACAATGACGGAACCACGCCAGCCATATTCATTCGTCGTATCCCGCGAAGATTGGTCGCTGCATCGCAAAGGGTACCAGGACCAGCAACGCCATCAGCAGAAGGTCAAAGATGTCATTAAGCAAAATCTACCCGATCTGATTACGGAAGAAAATATTATAATGTCGGACGGTCAACAGATTATCAAAGTGCCCATTCGCAGTCTGGATGAATATCGCTTCATTTATAACTACCAAAAGCAAAAGCATGTAGGCCAAGGGGATGGCGACAGTCAGGTGGGAGATGTCATCGGACGTGATCCTGCTTCCCAAAAGCCAGGTAAAGGTGAGAAAGCAGGCGACCAACCGGGACACGATATTATGGAAACAGAAGTCAGCATAGAAGAACTCGAAGATATGCTGTTTGAGGAAATGGAATTGCCGCATTTGCAGCAAAAAGATAAGGATCAAATTGAGGTTGAATCTATCGTATTCAATGATATACGCAAAAAAGGCATGCAAGCGAACATTGACAAGAAACGAACGATTCTCGAAAATCTGCGCCGCAACGCGCGTGAGGGGAATCCGGGCATTCATCATATTAGTCCGGACGATCTTCGCTACAAAACATGGGAAGAGAAGACCATTCCCCAATCCAATGCGGTAATTATCGCTATGATGGACACCTCAGGCAGTATGGGATCTTTTGAAAAATATTGCGCCCGCAGCTTCTTTTTCTGGATGACCCGCTTTTTGCGTCGCCAATATGAAAAGGTAGAAATTGTTTTTCTTGCGCATCATACCGAAGCCAAGGAGGTTACGGAGGAAGAATTTTTTACTCGCGGTGAAAGTGGCGGCACAATCTGCTCTTCTGCCTATTTGAAAGCATTGGAGATTATCGATAAACGCTATCCTCCTTCGACTTATAATATTTATCCCTTCCATTTCTCCGATGGCGATAACCTAAGCTCAGACAATGAACGGTGTGTGAAACTAATCGAGGAGCTTATGAAGCGCAGCAATATATTCGGCTATGGAGAGGTGAACCAATATAATCGCAGCAGTACGCTGATGTCAGCCTACAAGAATATTAAAACGGATCAGTTTATGTACTACGTCATCAAGGAAAAAGGTGAGGTATACCAAGCCTTACGTACCTTTTTTCGCAAACGGGAAGGGGGAACGGTAGGATGAGCACCGATCAGAAAGAGCTTGAGTACGCGATATCAGAAATTATGGAGATTGCAGATGGATTCGGGCTCGACTACTACCCGATGCGGTATGAGATTTGTCCGGCGGATATTGTATACACATTCGGGGCGTATGGTATGCCCACGCGCTTCAGCCACTGGAGTTTCGGAAAAACATTTCACAAGATGAAAATGCAGTACGATTTTGGATTGAGTAAAATCTATGAGCTGGTCATTAACTCCAATCCCTGCTACGCTTTCCTGCTGGATGGAAATTCTTTGGTGCAAAATAAACTGATTGTCGCCCATGTACTGGCACACTGCGATTTTTTTAAACACAACGCCCGCTTCTCGACCTCCAACCGCAATATGGTAGAGAGCATGTCTGCCACCGCAGAACGGATCAGCAGCTATGAAATGGAGTACGGCTCAAAGGCCGTGGAATCCTTCATTGACTCTGTACTGGCGATACAGGAACATGTAGACCCACAGCTCATCAAACCAAGGCATCTGGATAAACAACGCTACATGGAACTCAAAATCAAGGAGCAAAAAGAACCTAAAAAACACCAGCGTCCCATCGGACCTTACGATGATCTGTGGTCACTGGACACAGTAAAGCAGCATGATTCAGCCGAGACCGAGGGTATTAAGGTACGCCAGTTCCCACCGGAACCTGAAAAAGATATTGTCTGGTTTATTCAGGAATTCTCCGAGGTATTGGAGGACTGGCAGCGGGACATCATGACGATGCTGCGGGACGAAATGCTGTATTTCTGGCCCCAAATGGAGACCAAAATCATGAATGAAGGCTGGGCCTCCTATTGGCATCAACGGATTGTCAGAGAACTGGATTTGACTGGGGATGAAACCGTTGAATTTGCCATGCTGAATGCTTCCGTTGTGCAGCCTTCCAAGCAAAGCTTGAATCCGTATTATTTGGGACTGAAAATATTTGAAGATATTGAAAAGCGATGGGATAACCCGACCCGCGAGGAGCAAGAGCGCCAAGGACGCAAACCGGGCGAAGGTCGAGCTAAAATATTCGAGGTGCGAGAGTTTGACTCGGATACCTCCTTTATACGCAATTACATGACCAAGCAACTAACGGAGGATTTGGATCTGTACGTGTTTGAGAAACGGGGACCGGATTGGAAAATTACCGATAAATCCTGGGAAAACATACGGGATCAGCTTGTGTTCTCACGTGTAAATGGAGGCTCCCCTTATATCGTTGTTGAAGACGGAGATTATCTGCATACAGGTGAATTAAAACTCAAGCACCAGTATGAAGGCATTGAACTGGATTTAAAATATATGGAGCGTACGCTTCCGTATGTATATCAGCTATGGGGGCGCACCGTTCATTTGGAAACAATGATTGAAGGTAAGCTCGCCTTATTTTCATATGACGGTAAGAAACACCATCGCAAATTTGTATAGTGATACACAATCGAATAACCAGCCTAATTAAAAAAGGTGCATTCCGAAGAAGGAAATGCGCCTTTTTTTACTGCTTTTTCTTAAATTCGACGATGTAGCTCTGATTCAGTTGTTTTCCACCTTCCGAAATGTTCTGGTACATGGATAAAAACCGGGCGGAAGTGCTCCACACTGTTGGACTGTCATAGGACTGGATATCGGTCGTAACGGGAGTGGTTTTACCCGTGGATTGGTCAAACACATACAACCCTCTCATACCTTGCTGATCCTCATCATAAATGGAAAAAGCAAGCTTGAACCCGTCGCTGGACCAGCTTCCACGACTCATTAAAGTCCCTTGACCCACGATCCCTTTCTCTTTGCCTTGTTCATCCAAAATGATCATACGAGCAGGTTCGGATGTATTCCATTTCCGCTTTTCAATAGCAATAGATTTACCATCAAGCGACACGGCAAAAGACATGGCCCCCTCTGCAATGGTCACAGCTTGAGGATGATTGAGAGTGAACCGATTCAGCACCGGATACCCTTGTTTATCATTGCCTGTATAAAATATGGCGTTACCCACTTTTTCGACATGAGCAATTAATTCTGAGTGATTTGGATCTTGAAAACTCAATTCTTCAGCTTTGCCGTTCAGTCCAATCAGATGTATCTTACCGTCTGGTGTACCTGTAATGAGATGATCCTTATCGCCCCAGCTCACTTCGTTAGTCATGTCCAGCTGGCCAACCGATGTAACCTTGCCGCTGCTTAGCTCTAAGATATAGCCCTGAATATCATACTTGCTGCTGGTGCTGCCCTCCGTAAAAAAGACATGGCGCTGATCCGGAGAAACCACAGCAAGTAACTGTAGAGCCTTACGACCTGGTGTTAAAACTCGTTCCTTATTGGTCTTTACATTATGAATCCATAACTGATTTTGACGTTCCACAATCAGCTCTTCATCACTCAGCCATGACCTCGCGTAGACATCTCCCAGCTTGTCGATGGACTGTACCACCAGCTCGTCCGATACTTGCTGCCGAGCTGCCTCCATGTCAATCACAGTAAGCTTTTGCCCCGGTTTCATACCGGATGTTGGAATTGTCTCTCCTGCGCTTTTTATGCCGCAGCCGCCGAGCAATCCTCCAGCGATCAAGCCAGTCATGAGCAATCCTGTGACTTTGTGTCTGAAAAAGCGTGCATAGGGATGTTTGAGACGAGGAAAGCCGTTCTTTTGCCCGTGGCTGTCTAGGTTTTTCTTCATCATGTACAACGGCCTCCTTGTTAACGTTACCCCCAGCTTAATGCCTGAACATCTCGTGAATACATCGAATTGTTTCCAAATTGTAAATAAGCCAACATTTCCAGTTCTATAGCTATCAAGCGGTCCAACTACTGGAAGCCATCGTGAACCAACAGGGGTAGCCTGAGCGAAAATTCATTGCCACTTGCACCTGAATGACCATTGCCATTTTCCAACCCGGTTTCGTCTGAAGCTGTGAGCTGCAACTCTCCACCCATGCGCTCCGCCAGTCTGCGTGCCAGAGGCAGGCCAAGTCCCGTGCCACTGTCTTGACGAGAACGATCACGACTTAAGGTAGCAAACGGCTCAAAAATCATGTCCCATTTTTCCCGAGGAATCCATGGACCGGAATTGCGTATATACACTATCACGGTGTCCTTTTCCACTCGATTAGATAACGTAATCCAGCCTTCGTCCTGATTGTATTTTACTGCATTATCCAGCAAATTCAGCACAATATGCATCAGATGCTTAGGGTCTCCACACACCTTGGCTGGAATGGTATCCATCGAAAAATTCAGTCCACGCGCCGCAGCTTTCCCCCGGATTCGGCTACCTGCATCTTCGAGCAGCAAATGCAGCTCCACTTCCTCCGTATGTAATTCAAAATCATATTTGTCCAGCACAGATAGTCTCAGTGAATCCTCGACAAGCTCATACAACCGTTTGGTTTCCTTACCGATACTTTCTCTGGCTTCACGCACCAATTCGGGATCATCCCCATACATATCCAGCAAATCAGCGTAAGCCTGAATAGAGGTCAACGGAGTCTTCAGTTCATGGCTGATATTGCCAATAAAGGTCTTTTGCTGCTGCTCTAGCTCTCTCAAACGCCGAACCGCTTCTTCCAGCCGAAGCTTTTCATTTTCGAGCGCGGTAATACTTGCCCGGATCACATGACTCATCTGGAGCATCCCTTCATCCAGCCTTCCCAGCTCGTCCTGCCGTCGCAGCAATCTGGCTTCTGGATAGTGCCCTGCCGAGATCTGCTCAGAAGCGCGAGTCAGTCGTCCGATGTCCCTCGTCTGGCGGCTGACATAGCCTAAGCCAAGAATAAAGCTTAAGACCAGCACCGCACCTCCTGTCCATAAAAACAAGCGGGCAATGTCCTGGTAAAACTGCTGCTGTGCTTCTATTGAGCTATGAAGCTGTATCACTCCCAGCAAGCCGTCTGGACCTTGAAGCGGAGCTAGATAGGTCACTGAGCTACCTTCTGTAATATACGCAATTTTCCCTTGGAGCGCATAAGAAAGCGCCTGACTGATATCTGTTCTATAAGCCAGTGGTAGAGAATTCCCGACCTCATGTCCCCGGCCATCATATAAAATAACGCGCATATTACTGGACACACCGAGTTCCACGGCAAGCTGTGGCGCTTGCTTTTTCATGAAGTCTTCGGGTGATTGGCCAGCTCCCAACAGGTAAGACTGTTTGACGCGCATCTCCACGATTTCCGCCTGACGCTTTAAGCCGCGTTCCATTTGGTCTGTCTGATTGGCACGAATACCAGTAAGCACGAGCCAGCTCAGCACACCGACAGTAAACAGCAGTAAAGCCGCCAGGACCAGCGGAAATTTCCAGCGCAGGCTCAAGCCTGTACGCTTACGTTTGCGCTTCTGCGGGTCAGTGGACTGCAATCTTTCTTGTAAATGGAGTGAATGATGTTCGTTCACGTCATTTTCTCCGCCTTATAGCCGATTCCATATACGGTCTGCAGCATCGACTGATGCGGTTCCAATTTTTTGCGCAAGCGCTGAATATGAATATCCACCGTCCGCGTTCCTCCCACATAATCAATGCCCCATACTTGTTCCAACAGATCGTCCCTTGTATACACCCTCCCAGTATGGGACACCAGCAGAGCCAGTACATCAAACTCCTTGGGGGTCAGATCCAATGCTTTTACTCCGAGTTCGGCCGTTCGGCTAGATGGACGCACTCGTAATGGACCCAGTATTACCTCCGTTCCTTCCGGCGCAGGTGCTCCTTCTCGTTCCAGTCTCCGTACTAATGCCTTAATACGTGCGAGCAGTTCTCTCAGGTCAAACGGCTTGCTCATAAAATCGTCTGCTCCCAGCTCCAGTCCAAGCACCTTATCGACGATATCATTTTTGGCGGTTAGCAGTAGAATACCAACGCCCTTCCGGCTTTCCAAACGGCGACACACCTCATATCCGCCCAGTTTGGGCATCATCACATCCAATATAAGCACATCCGGGTGGAACAAATGTACTTTTTCCAATGCATCCTCCCCATCCACGGCAGTTTCCACCAAAAAACCTTCCCGCTTTAACGCATAGGCCAGTGCATTCCGGATACTCGCCTCATCGTCCGCTATCAGTACTCTTTTATCCATGTCCTCCCCTCCCTGCCCAAAAAACGTTCATGAACATATCATCGGTCATGCCAAGCATAGTTGCCAGGCGAGCTCCAGCCGCTGCCCCAAGTGTCTTCACCAGCTCGGTCCGTCCTTCTAATGCCCTTTCTACGATAGGGGCTACATCTGACCGAAGAAGGGATTGTCCAATCGTAATCTTTCCAAGCTTATACATCTTGAATCCCTGCTTTCGCTTCATTTTATTTTACGCTCCTGATGACAAAGGGCAAGCCTGCCGCCTGCCCTTATCAGGTGTTTCCATAAGATAGGAGCTTAAATTGGAATGAGCAGGCTATTGGCCGTTCCGAAAGTAGCTGAAGAAATCGCAGTTTTCACCAATTGATGAGTTTTAGTTTATGTTAATGCAACTTTTCTAGCATAACAATGTTCATTTCGGCCAAAACATGGATCTTTTTCTTGTGCTCACAGGATAAAAAAACAAACTTATAGCGCTATTATCATTTTTTAATGTCGATAAATATAACACACTATACTAATCTCTTTCTCTCCCAGCCCTGTGTTTTGAAGTGTCTTACCTGTCCGTATATGCTAAAATACTTCCGTATCGGCTATTCGCCTACAGGAGGGCATGATTATGAACCAATCCATTTTGATCGTAGAAGACGAAGAGAAGATTGCCCGACTTCTAGAGATCGAACTTGAATTTGAAGGCTATCAAGTAAGTAAAGAAAAGAACGGGATTGATGGGCTGGAGACCTATTGTAAAGGTAGTTGGGATCTAGTTTTGCTGGATATTATGATTCCTGGTATCAATGGCATCGAACTCCTTCGGAGGATTCGTAAACATGATGCGAACGTTCCTGTCATTTTACTGACGGCTAAAAGTTCCATTGCGGATAAGGTCGAGGGACTCGATTTGGGAGCCAATGACTATGTTACCAAACCTTTTGTGATCGAAGAGCTGCTTGCACGTGTAAGGGCCGCGCTCAGGGTAGGTGCAACGAAAGACATGGCTTCACAAGTAGCAGATCAATGGCTTAGTGCCGGAGATTTACGTCTTCATGAGGGTACACGTGAAGTGCTTCGGGGAGAGCACAACATTGAGCTTACGCCGCGAGAGTTTGACTTGCTCGTTCATTTACTCCGACATCAGCGGCAGGTCCTTAGTCGTGAACAATTACTGGAAAATGTATGGGGCATTGATTATATCGGTGATACCAATGTCGTCGATGTGTATATTCGCTACGTACGCAATAAAATTGACCCCACGCGCCAGCTCCCTGAGCTGATTCATACAGTGCGCGGTATTGGTTATGTTCTGAAGGAATCGTTATGAAGCTGCAGAACAAAATCCATACGTACACCTCGTTATTATTCGGGATTTTACTTGTGGCTATTAATTTCTCAGTCTATTTTCTATTCAGCCAACTTTTAATAGACAGTCGAAAAAACCAGGTAGAGGCCGCAGCAGAGAACATGATTCATGGCATTCAACGTGCTCCAGTATCCATAGCCGCTGAGGATCTGCTACGAGCCTATGTGCCTCTGGACGGCATGCTTCGTCTGATGAGACCGGAAGGCGATTTTCTTGCTCCTATCACCTCTTCATCAGAGCAGTCTCTCAGCTTGATGAAGGGCGTTTTTAATGAAACACGGCAGGTTCGCATCATTACCCATGAAAGCAACCGTTATATTCTCGTTTCGGTCCCCATGATTTGGTCGAATGGAGAGGTTGTCAATCTTCAGGTGACCGAAAGTCTGCAACCGACGATGCAGACGCTCCAGGTACTCAAAATCGTACTTATTGCAGTCACAGGAATTGCTCTTATTCCTGTCGTCATATCGGGAAGACTGCTGGGCAGACTGATTACACATCCAATTACATCCATGATTAGCACGATGAAAGAGATTCAACGTAGCGGGAAATTCAAACGTCTTCCGCTCAATTCGTCATCACGTGACGAGTTAGTCGAAATGGGAGAAACGTTTAATGACATGATTGAATTGCTGGAGCGGAATTTCGTTCGCCAAGAACAATTCGTTTCGAATGCGTCCCATGAATTGAAAACACCTCTAACCATTATTGAAAGTTATGCTAGTTTGCTTAAACGACGGGGATTGCAGAATCCCAGTATTTTTGCCGAATCCGTTGAAGCAATCCATTCTGAGGCGATCCGAATGAAGGATATGGCAGAACAGCTTCTTCTGTTGGCCAGAAACGAAGAACAATGGAATGTCGTGTTAGAACCTGTACGCTTGACCAAAGTAGGGACAGAACTGAAAGCTACATTTGAAAATGCTTTCGCCCGACAAATTCAACTGGATGTACAGACAGACTGCACTGCCTATACGGACGAGAATAAACTAAAACAACTTCTATTTATATTTTTGGATAATGCACGCAAATACAGTGACGAGCCGATACACCTGATGATTGATATTGTGGGCGGTACGGTTCAACCTTGCATAAGAATCACAGATCAAGGAATTGGAATTCCTGAAGAAAAGTTATCTAAAGTTTTCGACCGCTTTTATCGTGTGGACGAAGCCAGAAGCCGCGAGGAAGGTGGGGCCGGGCTAGGCTTATCATTAGCTACAGGAATTGCTCAAGCTATTCAAGCACAAATTGGGCTAGAAAGCATAGAGGGAAGCGGAACAACTGCAACGATCATCCTCCCTGCTGTTCCAAAATAATAAGCCAAAGGAGGGAAAACCGATGAAAACGATCTATGCCTGGATGATTGGAGGTACGGTAGCGGCTGTATTGATCACCATTTGCCTTTTACAGTGGCCCTGGGCACAATCGTTAGCAGCTTCGCCCTTGGAAGAAAAAGCCGTGGTCCAATCTGTATTGCATCAGTATCCCGGCGAGGTACTCGAATCCCAACGTTTGGATAATTTTTATGTGATCAAGCTAGAACGCGCCAAAGGGAAGTACGAAATAAAAGTCAACGCCTATGATGGTGTCATCCAATCCATAAAGCGGACACAGATGTATACAGATGCAAAGCAGGAACCCCAAGATCACACGCCCGGTTCCTCAGAGCCCAGTGACCAATCAAATCCAATCCATAAAACTGACCCGGCTTCTCTTGTCATTACAGAGAATGAAGCAGCCAAGCTTGCTGCAAAAGCAGTGAATGGAACATCCGATGACATTGAACTGCACCGCAATGACAAAGGCCTCTATTATCTTGTTGAGGTTGAGATACACGATGGGCGTGAGGCTGTGGTGCAGATCAATGCAGTATCAGGCTCAATCGACTCTATCACTTGGGAAAAAGAAAAACAGGATCACGACGAATCATGACGTCCTGATGATCTTGCTTATGTCTTCTCATTGTTTTCTCATGATTCTATTATGTTCCTCTCATGTTCAAGGGTTAAGCTGTATTCAAGCATACAGCTCAAGGAGGAATTATGTAATGAAAAAAAACTATACATTAGGAATAATAGCAGCCACGGTTCTGCTTGGAGTTACGGCTACAGGTGTCTCGGCAAATGCCGTATGGGCTGCTAAGCCTACAGGACTAATTGGAGCGACTACTGCTGCCAATATTGCCAAAAAAGCTGTGGGAGATCATGCGCAAGTTGAGGATGTCGAACTGGAGCGCAAGAACGGAAAAGTCTACTATGAAGTGGATCTTCAGCAAGGAGATAAAGATTGGGATATAGAGGTTGATGCTTATACTGGGAAAACCATCCGTTCCCATTCCGAGCTTGATCATGACTCGAATGACGAGTCTTCCCTTTACAAACCCAACCACGTCACTCTAACTGAAAAGCAGGCTGGACAAATTGCACTTAAGCATGTGCCTGGGAGTACCCTTCTGTCTTCTAAATTAGATAAGGAAGATGGACAGTTCATCTATGAGGTCAAGGTACTCACCAACGAAGGAACTGTTGAGCTTGAAATCCATGCATCATCTGGAGCGATCGTGGATACAGACGAAGATGATGACAACAACGATAACTAATCACCCACCATTCATGACCAGACTTGCATAATACAGTGTTAATTAAAACGGAGCAGCGAACTTTCGCTGCTCCGTTTTTTTGACTAACGTGAACAGGAAAAGAACGAGAATAGCCCATAAAACTGCACCTATTATTTCCTCATGAATAGACTGATAACTAACAGAGGATTACCTTTTTCTTCAATTAAAAATCAAGTGAGGTTCTTATGGCGAAATCCTATACAAAAGCACAGATTCGCGAAATCACCCGTCGTTTCGGCCTGATCCCCTTAAAATCAAGCTTAGTCTCATCACTATACCGAAAGAATGCAGTAATCCAAGTAAAAACGAAAAAGGGAACTTATGCATTAAAACCCTTTAGTCGTTCAAAGATGGCTCGTTCAAATACGATTCAACAGATGGAACGAGCTGCGAGCTATATAAGGCTTTTGAAAAAGAGAAAGTATACCTATATGCCCACATGGCTCCCCACTCATTCCGGCAAGCTATGGACTTTGTATCAAGAGACGCCATTTTATGTAAGTCAGTGGATCAAAGGACGGGGACTGGAGACCGCTGAAGATTTCGAAAAACTGGGGTTGGCTCTTGCCACACTTCACGCTACATCCACGGGCTTGCATCGGATGGAGAAAGGAAAGTCCCCTCCGACCATTCAACAATTGCGGATATGGAAAAACCAAGATCGTCTTTTCCAAAAAAAAATGATAAAAATCAGCCGCCAGAATAAAGAGTACCGCAACTGGTACAACACTCATGGCAAGGACTGTAAACGTTTATCCAGACGTGCATGGAAGGATTTGCAGGACGCATCCATTATAAGACTGCTTCGGACGGAACGTCGGCACCCCTCCTTGATACACAGTGATATCACCACCCCGAATGTCATTATTTCAGATGATGGTCATCTTAAAATCATTGATTGGGATCGGGCTAAGATTGGCTCAGTCTATGCTGATTTGGCAAAGGCTCTTATGAATACAACTCAATTCAATCCTGAATTTGTGCAATCCTTGTTGAGGGGATACCAAAAACGCAAGCCACTCAGCCGAACTGAGCGGAAGATTGTTACAGCTTTATATAAACTGCCACGAGAGGCTTGGCATGCTTCCCGACATCCAAATCGTTCAAGAGACCGCGAAATCCTAGACAACTGGGATCAGTCGTGGCCTCTTCGATTACAAATCATCCATATTTTGCAGGAGTGGGCCCGTGTATAAAAGAAAGTGAGGAGCAAAATGTCGATTTTATCGAATGTTGAGCAAATGTACGGAATCAAAATTCAGCGTAGCCGTCAAATGAAGGACATTCACAAGATTGAAACTGCCAATACAACTTACTGCTTAAAACCCTATAAATTCCCGGAAGAAGAGATTCGTTTTATTACACGTGTCTTGTCCTACCTGGATGAACGCGGGTTTACACGTAGCCAAAAGGTCTATCCAACCGTACAGCAAACAGCCTATATGACCTATGAAGGCGTTTCGTATACATTAACCAATTGGGTTCATGGACCCAGGCCGGAATTCACAAAAAGAATAGACTTCAAAAAAGGAATTTCTACTTTAGCCAAATTCCACACCAGTGCCGTAGGCTTTCCTGTCACGGAAGCGCCGCCTTCCAGAATCCGTTATGAAGGCTTGAGCGATGAAATAGCTGAATATAAAAAGCGCCTCAGTCCTTACAAAGGCACAGCACATCTCCTAGCTCTTTGTGAAGAAGTGTTATATCGTCTACAGCAACCCAAAGTTCGAGCAGCAATCCAGCAGGAGCAAAGAGCAGCTGCATTAATACACGGTGACTATAACTATCCCAATCTGGTCAAAGACAGGCAGCTCAAAATCCATTTGATCGACTTCGAAAATTGTTCCCTACATGTAAGGATGAAGGATCTCTCCCATCTTCTTCATCGGAATTGTCTATGGAACGCGACAAAGATGCTGCGCGCGATAGAATTTTATCAGCGATATCGACCGTTGAGCACTCAGGATTTGCATCTGCTTCATACGCTATTGATCTCTCCCTATCATGTGGTCCGCAACCTTAGAATAGGTGGCTTCCGTTCTGCGAAGCGAGTCATTCCATCGTTCGTGCATTTGAACAAATACCGACGTGAACTTAGATCACTGCTATAATTAGTTAGCTTGAAAATAAAAAAAACAGACCCGATAATCAGGTCTGTTTTTTTGTGTTCTGACAGCCATCTACGGGAAATCGACATGTTACTAAACGAATCGATTTGCTGATTGTACCGGTACAGCCATAAATTTATAGCATTGTACACAGCACGCCCCCCTTTTACAATGATGCTAAGACTCAATGCTCAATTGTTTCGAGAAGAGAATTTGGCAAACTAACAATAGAGGTGACTGTACATGTACACCATGACAAAAGAAGAAATAAAAGCTTATTTGAACAGAATCGGAATTCCCGAAGTTCAGCCTCCTACCCTATTCTATTTAGTCGAGTTGCATAAGGCACATGTAAAACATCTTTCATGGCAAACGTTAGACATTTTTGCAAGAAAGCCGGCTGCCATTGGTTTTCAAGAATCTGTTCAACTCATTCTACATGGGAGAAGTGGTTATTGTTTTCATCTGAATGGTGCCTTTAGTGCGCTACTACATTCACTAGGGTACAAAGTTTCTCTGCATCATGCTGGGGTACAACCTTTAGGAGCTGAGCCACGCATTAATTCATTTCATCTTGGATTAACAGTGAACTTGCTAAATGAGCAGCAAGAAGATGAAGTATGGATTGTAGATGTCGGACTGGGCGATATGCCATATGAGCCTCTTCCACTCCTGATGGGGACTTATGAACAACCCCCACTTCGTTATAAAGTTATGGAATCTGAAGTTGTTACTAATGGTTGGCGTTTAGAACACGACCCGCTTGCTTCATTTGTTGGCGTTGATTTTGCCCCTACGGTTGTTCAGGATTTGGACGAATTCAGGCCGAAACATCATTTCTATAGCCGCTCCGTGGAATCTCCATGGTTTAACCTGTTTCTAATTCGGCAAAGGCAAGCATTAGAAGCGAATGAACTCAGAGGATGTATTTGGAAAAAACGTGGGCTAAACGGTTTGGAAAAAATAGAGCTGGATAAGAAGTCGCAGTGGCTGGAAGTATTGGCAGATGTATTTGGTGAGCCGCTCGTTAACTACAGTCATCAGGAACGGGACGAGTTATGGAAAAGAGTACTTGCGGCTCATATGGAATGGAAAAAAATCTTTGACTGAAGCGTTACAATAGAGAAGCTTCCTCTAATTCCTTGTTCAAAGATTCATTCATTCTTTCATAGGAATATGCACTACCTCTGTTGCCTCTGTTGCGTTGATTGGACTGCCACACAGGAAGAGCATCGCTTTGCCAGTATCCAGCCAGCTAACGCCCAAAACTTCCAGTTCCCCACGATATACCGCTCAAACTACATCTCACACCTCCAGCATTTCCGGGGAGTGCTGAAGCATTTCCAATTCCTTCACCATGTTTTCAATCAGCTTTGTGAATGAAGCCAATTCTTCCGAGCTGGAGGCCTGTTGCCGGGCACTGGCTGTTGTGGTAGCGGTCTCGGACTGCACACTGTCAAGCATACGGGCAATATCCAGCACCTTGCGCTGAATTTGCTCCTGTGCTTGCTTTGAATTAGATGCCAGCTTTCGCACTTCCTGCGCCACCACTTGAAATCCACGCCCTGCTTCTTGCGCATGGGCTGCCTCAATCGCCGCATTCAGTCCTAGCAGATGAGTCTGATCGGACAATTCTCGAATGGTACTGCTCATCTGTTCAATATGCTTAATCTCGTCACTCAATTGCAATACTAGTTCCTCTGTATGTTCCTGCGAAGAAGCAGTATTGCAGGCACTCTCCGCGATATTATCGGTATTTTCCCTAAGTTCGGCAATCATCCCCGTCAAATTTTGTGCAATTCGGGACACCACAGTCAGCATCTGCGTTTGTTCATCGGCGAGCTCGTTAATCTGCTCCTTTTCCTTTTCCTGATAAGCTTCCAGCACAAGCTGAGAATCCAGATTGAACATTTTGGAAAGAGCGTGCACAATAGAATACCAGTCCTCTATCCCCGAACGCTTTAAAATGTCTACTGCAATATCCAGATAAGCAATGTACGTACCCAAATAATAATCGGAAGACAATCCGATCCGGGAATGTACCTGCCCCACAAAAAGGCGGTGTTCGATAAACTGATCATCTATTTTCCCATCTGCAAGAGAAAGCCAGTATTCACGTTGTGTTTGCTTTAGTCGCTCAATATTCGACCATTTAGAGATAATCGACATGAGATGGGGAACCTTTTCTACATGCTCATAAAAACGGTCCACTACCTCATTTACAATAGATTGGAATAGCCCCTGATAGTGGTGCAATAAAGCCAAATCACCATCAGTAATACCAATATATTGTATCTGTTTTAATCTACTCTCAGCGACATGAATCATAAGTTCCTCCAAATAATAGTTTACATAGATTTTACATTACCATATTTATCGGCAACTTTTTAGAAAATGTTAAAAAAGAAGAAGATTGATTGTGATTTTTTTCATATTAATTTCAGTGAATTTTATAAACACAACTCCCTAATAATACAAAAAAAGAACCCGCCAGCACCTCAAACGCTCTGTGCCTGCCGGATTCTCTTCACCATCCATTTCAATCCATAGCTTCATACACAATTGTTTATTTCCCCTTACCGATTCAGAAGGCTACCTACATACCTCAATAGATCGTTGGCGCTGGCTCCAGTGTAGCCATGCTCCTCAATCAGCCGCTTAATCACCTCATTCATCCGTTTGAGCTGATTAGCATCAGGCGTTTTGGTCGAAGTAGTGATCTTCACAATATCCTTCAAATCAGCGAACAGCTTCTTTTCAATGGCTTCTCGCAGCCGATCATGATGATGATACTCAAACTTTCGCCCCTTGCGGGAATAGGCGGAAATACGGATTAATATTTCCTCACGGAATGCCTTTTTCGCATTTTCCGACACCCCGATTTGCTCCTCGATGGAGCGCATAAGCCGCTCATCCGGGTCGAGTTCCTCATCTGTGAGCGGATCGCGGATTTTCGCCCAATTGCAAAAAGCTTCGATGTTATCCAAATAGTTATCAAACAGCGTCTTGGCTGATTCTTCGAAAGAGTACACAAAGGCCTTTTGTACTTCTTTTTTCGCCAATTCATCATATTCCTTACGAGCCACCGAAATGAAATTCAGATAACGCTCCCGCTCTTCCTTGGTGATGGAAGCGTGTTGGTCTAAACCATCCTTAATGGCTCGTAAAATATCCAGAGCATTGATGGACTCCACATTTTGCTTAATCAGGGCACTGGAAATACGATTAATGACGTACCTTGGGTCTACGCCGGACATGCCTTCTTCCAGAAACTCATGTTGCATCTCCTTCAGATCGGCCTCCTTATAGCCTTCGACCTCCTCACCGTCATACATGCGCATCTTTTTAACCAGATCCATACCCTGCTTCTTGGTTTCTTTCAACCGGGTGAGCACAGAGAAAATGGCAGCCGTTCGCAGCGCATGAGGAGCGATGTGAATATGACGCATGTCACTTTGCTCAATGAGTTTGGCATAAATCTTTTCTTCCTCGGACACTTTCAGATTATAGGGAATGGGCATTACAATCATCCGCGATTGCAACGCCTCGTTCTTTTTATTCGCAATAAAGCTTTTATACTCCGATTCATTCGTGTGAGCTACGATCAATTCATCTGCACTGATGAGCGCAAACCGTCCGGCCTTGAAATTTCCCTCCTGGGTCAGAGACAATAAATTCCATAAAAATTTCTCATCGCATTTCAGCATTTCCTGAAATTCCATCAGTCCGCGATTCGCTTTATTCAGTTCTCCGTCAAATCGATAGGCGCGCGGATCAGATTCCGAACCATACTCCGTAATGGTGGAAAAGTCGATGCTGCCTGTCAAATCGGCAATATCCTGTGACTTTGGATCAGAAGGACTGAACGTACCTATGCCGATCCGGTTTTCTTCCGATATAAAGACCCGCTCCACACGCACCTTTTCGATGTCGCCATCAAATTCCGTACGCAATCTCATCTGGCAGGATGGGCACAGATTACCTTCAATGCGTACACCCAGTTCCTTTTCAAATTCGGGACGCAACTCATGAGGAATAAGATGAAGGGGATCTTCATGCATAGGGCAGCCCTCTATAGCATACACAGCTCCCTGATCTGTTCTTGAAAACTTCTCCAGCCCACGCTTTAGCAAGGTGACCAGTGTCGATTTCCCTCCGCTAACAGGTCCCATCAAAAGAAGGATACGCTTGCGGACATCGAGCCGCCTGGCTGAGGAATGGAAGTACTCCTCCACCAGCTTCTCCAGTGCACGATCCAGCCCAAAAATCTCCTGCTCAAAAAATTTATATCGCTTATGTCCCCCAACCTCTTCTACACCAAAAGATTCAATCATTTTGTAAACCCGTGCATGAGCGGTCATCGCCGGTGTCGGGTCTTTCTTGAGTATCTCGATATACTCTCTAAAAGTGCCGTTCCAGGCCAAGCGGTTGTTCTCCGCTCGGTACTCCGCAAGGCGGTCAAAAATATTCATGCTCGGTTCCTCCCATGACTGCGTAATGACTATCCTCCACTCTTGATGATTATGGCTACACTCGTCACGCCTTTCAGGATATGATGCGATCCTCTTAAAAAAAGTGTAATACATACCTATGCAGATTGATTTCAGAATTGACCTATTTTTTGTGACAGGTCTCTACGCTTTTTCCAAAAACAAAGGGATTCACTATGTTAAAATAGACAACAACGACGCGGACCTGACGCATTATGGTACAATATAAGCTCGGAATAATGGGATAAAGGAGCGGGAGAATCCATGGCGGTTCGGCATGAGACGGAGCTGTACGCTCCAGTCAAAGCCTTTTTTGAAAATTTAGGATATGAAGTCAAAGGAGAAGTGCGTAACTGCGATTTGGTGGGAATCAAGCCAGGGCAGCAAACGCCACTGATTGTGGAGATAAAAAAGACGTTTAACCTGGCGCTGGTACTGCAAGGTATGCAGCGCTTGAAGCTAAGCAGCAATGTATATGTAGCCGTAGAACGGAACCGTGCCAAAAAAGGGGCGGTGAATCAACGCTGGAATGAGCTGATCGGACTGTGCCGCCAGTTGGGGCTTGGCTTGCTCACCGTCACGCATTTTAAAACAAAGCCTCCGCTCGTTGAGGTGCTGTGTAAGCCCGTGGCATCTAGTGATGATGTTTACAAAACGACTGCCATTCGTCGCGGCTCGCGCAAGGAAAAGCTGCTGCGGGAATTCCACGCACGCAGCGGTGACCACAATGTCGGCGGTAGCACCCGGCGCAAGCTGGTCACTGCCTACCGGGAAAAGGCGCTGCGCGTAGCCGCTGCTTTGCAGGGCTTGGGAGAAGCCGCCCCAGCGCAGCTTGCCCGTACAGCAGCCGTCAGCGATGCTGCTGCCGTGCTCCAGCGCAATTACTACGGATGGTTTGAACGTGTAGCTCGCGGCCGCTATCGGCTGACTCCGTTCGGTGAAGCCGCCCTGAGCGAGTATGCGGAAGTGCTGCAGCAGCAGGGGATTGAAACTGCCGCTGGAATGGCGGCAGAGTTTAACGAGAGTAGCGAGCAATTGCAGATTGCGGACGCATCCGTCGGTTACTCCACCATTGTAGCGGTAGCAGAGGATGACTGACCCTCGGAGTTGTTTTGACTAGCTTCGCGCAGTAAATTCTCCGATCGTCTCACCGATTAGATTCATGCCCATAAGCAGCTGTTCTCGGCCTGGGTGGCTAAAGTTAAGGCGAATATGGGACGCACCTTCATCGCCAACCGCACACAACGCACCTGGCATAAAGGCTACGCCCTTGGGTAGCGCCGCTTTGAGCAGCAAGGCGCTGTCCAGCCCAGCGGGCAATTTCACCCACACATACATCCCACCAGATGGAATATGATACGTCACATCTTTCCAAAACGGACGCTTGAGCAGCTCCAAGAGTAATTGGAGCCGAGTTGAATATTCCTTGTTTAACATTGCCAAGTGCTCGTGCCATTGAAAACGCGAGTTGGTAAGCAATTGGAATAGCAGCCGTTGATTCATCGTACTGGATTGCACGTCAGCCAGCTGCTTCAAGGCGTACATCCCTTCAATCAGCGGCGCAGGACCAGCCGCCCAGCCAGTTCGCAGTGCAGGGGCAACTGTTTTATTAAATGAACCGATATATAGCACTTGACCGCCCTGACCCGCATGATCCAGCGCGAATAGTGAGGGATAAGCCTCTGCAAACTTTCGGCTCTGGGCATGCGGACTCTTATCATAAGTTTCGTGTTTTGTTTTAAAATGCAATTCACCGTAAGAATCGTCTTCAACGACCAACACCTCATGATGACTGCACAGATCCAAAATTTCCTGCCGTCTAGCCGCGCTCCATAAGGAGCCTGTCGGATTCGTAAACGTTGGCGTAGCAAAAAAAAGCTTGGGGCGATAACGGATCATTAAAGCTTCAAGCTTATCGGGAATAACGCCCTCTCCATCTGATTCTACAGGAACGACCTGCGCCCCTTGCATAGATAGCACCTGCAAACATCCAGGGGATGTCGGGTTCTCGACCAATACCGGATCACGCTCATCCACCATCAGCCTTACGATCAAGTCAATAGCCTGCTGGCTACCTGTGGTGAGAAGGATTTGACCTGGAGGTACTCTTACTCCTTTACGCTGTTCCCACTCTCCCGCAAGCCATGCCCGCAACGGAAAATAACCCTCCGGTTCACCATACTGGAGGGCGTCAGGGCCGGAGCCAAACACATCATGAGCCGCTTCCTCCAATAGTTTCACCGGAAACAGCTCTTGTGCGGGCAATTCTTCAGCCAAAGATATAAAGGAATGTCTTCTCGCATTTTCCCGGATATGACGCACTGGAGAAGCCAACATCGCAGCCGTTCGTGAAGCAAAGGAATATTGCATGAACATCCTCCTTCTCCTGAAAATAGTCATGATCTCCGGGCTGACGCGTCAAGCATATAACTGCTTCATCTGACGCGCATATAAGGCATAACGTTCAATCGCCTGCGCCCGGCTGGACACACCTAATTTCGCATAAATTTTACGTAAATAATTATCAATGGAGCGCCGACTAACTTCAATCTCGACAGCAATTTTGTCATATGTAATTCCCTGTACAATACGTTCCATAATAAAAACTTCGGTTTGCGTCAATTCGTCAAAAGGCTCCGAAGCCATTAACGGCATAAATGGCCAGTTTCCACAACGAATCCAATCCATCGGTAATGAAGCAAATCCTTCGCGCAAACCGTTGATCAGGTGAATTAACTGGCTCGGTGATGCCTGCTTGGATAGCATTCCATTTGCACCAAGCGAGATTAACTGCTGGAACAACGTAATATTGTCCTCATCCGTCATAATAACAATATGGCTGTCCGGAGACAAGACCCGCATTTGTGTCAAAAACGGTTCCGCCGTTCCCTCAGGCAACCTATAGTCCATTAAAATAATTTCCGGGCGAATGGAGCAAACCAGCTCCAGGCCTTCTGTGCCGGAGGAAGACATCCCTCTAACAAGCAAATCCTGCTGGTCTTCCAAAATAAGCTTTGTTCCCAGCATACTTGTAGGATGAATATCTATGATGACCACCTGCCATACTTTTCTCATATCTAAACCTCCTGATTTACAAAAAAATACATATTTAACGAAAATAATCATAAAACTAAAGAATGCTTATGTAGAAATTGCGTAAATGTGAACGTATAGGAAGCGAAAACGATTTAAGGAAATTGTATCCTAGGACTTCCTTCCGATGCAATCTCTTTTTCCAATATTTTTATATGACTATTTCGCTTTTGCGAAATAAATAGGCCCATGATAGAATTGGTACTGCAAATAAAGACTGGAAATTTGAATTTACACGGGAGTTGAAAATCGCATGCAAGCTTCACCTGAACGTCCTCCTGCCGAAGCCCGGCGGAGCAATTCAAGAAAGGGGTTGCCCGTAAAGACTTTTCTGCTATTTTGGTTCATTCTTATTATACTAGGTGCTCTCGCAACCTATCTGTATAGCAATCACTTGAAGCAGCAAATGCTAAACGAAATGCAAACCCATACAGACCAACAGATTCAGGCACTCAAATCCGACTATGAAAAGCAACTGACTGCACTTTCCAAGGAAGTTAGCGGATTGCAGGGCAAAGTTCAGTCCTTCAACGAACTACTGACCTTTACAAAGGATAATGCCAATAACAAGACCGATAATAGCAATAAACTGTATACTCAATTAAATGAAGTCAAGCAGCAACTCAATACACTTCAGAAAAAAATGGACTTGCTAAAATGAATGTAGATGCAAAGCTAGTAAACCGGTTCTTTATGTTGGCCCTTGCTCCTTTTATCGGTTTGTTAGGGTGTATTTTGTTAGTGCATCCCCCTTTGAGCTTTCCTGAATCTACATCTCCGAGTCTGCAAAAAGCCGAAATCACTCTACAAGCGCAATCAGTAGGCAAGCAGCTTGATGAAGCCAAGCAAACAGCAACGTATACCTTATCTACGATTCGCCGGACGTCTGAGCTTTACAAACAAACGACCCAAACGATGAATCAGCTTGTCGTGACTGCCTCTGCGCAGTCCAAGCGACCCGCGGTTATCTATAATCGGCGCATCACTGCCAAACTGGGTGTTCCCTATTACCAGGTAGATAGCAACCGGATTACCATCGAATTGTTTAAAGTAAACCCGGGAATTTATCACGGATACGCTATGAAAGTCAAACTTAAAGATCCTACGGCAATGAAAATGTCTTTGGGAAATGACAAGTTGGGTGGCTCAGAAACGACCATGCGTGCAGTCTTGAGACACGGAGCTATTGCAGGCATCAACGCAGGCGGCTTTGCCGATGGAGACGGCAAACGCTATCCATTAAGCACTACTGTCTTGAACGGCCGCTACCTTACTGGCTTTCAGTCGAGTTTCAAGGACTTGTCATTCGTTGGATTGAGTAACGACGGCAAGCTTATTGGGGGCAAATTTTACAATCAAGGTGCTCTTGACAGCTTAAAACCTGCCTTTGGAGCTACCTTCGTTCCCGTTCTGTTACAAAGGGGACAAAAAGTGCCTATTCCTGATAAATGGAAAGTCTCTCCCAAGCGGGCTCCACGTACAGTCATTGGCAACTATAAAGATGATCAGTTGCTCATTATTGTCGTAGACGGCTACAATGAAAGTGGGGGTTCAGGTGCAACGCTCGAAGAACTCCAAGGGAAGATGTTCAATCTGGGTGTTCAAGATGCTTATAATTTGGACGGCGGCGGTTCCTCGTCCCTTATACTAAACGGCAGAATCGTAAACAAACCGTCAGATGGTAATTTGCGTCCAGTCCCTACTCATTTTTTGTTCTATAAATAGTTAGGTGTAGTTTACTATCCAATTAAATATATGCTGTTCAGGCATAACTCTATCCGAAAAAAAGCATCACGAACGAATGTCGTGATGCTTTTGCCTCATTTAGGAGGAGTACTGTGTCATTTCTGTCAGGCATTGAGCACAAATATAACGTTCTTTGAAATCGTTCACTTGTTCTATTGAGCCGCAGAATACACATTTTGGACGATAACGCTCCAAAATAATATGGTCGCCCTGAACCAAAATTTCGACAGGATCTCCCTCATTCATTTGATATCTTTTACGTAGTGACTTAGGCAGAACTATTCTCCCCAACTGATCAACTTTACGTACCACACCGGCAGGTTTCATCGTGATCGTACACCTCTCCTATTGAGTATTAGCTTTCAAATTTCTTTCCAGGCGAAAAACTAGGTACAAAGACACTATTCTTTATGTAGTATTCGCTGTCTTTTTGTCGAATCCTGCTGATCGCAGGAAATTTTATTACATTTTTTCATAAAATCATGAACCATATCAAAGTATGGTACAGAATGTCTATAATATTTTTATCGACCGGAAAGCTAATTATCATTAGCTTTCACAGAGAATTTCCGCAAATTTATGACCATATATCCTTTATTCAAGCTCTACTGTCATGTACTTTCGAGCAATAATAGTGCAACTTTTATCAGCAACTAAGGTCCTGGTTCTTTATTCGCATTTATACTTGATCGATTGATGTTTATTACGATAAACCTGGAAAATCCAATTGTCTCAGCGCTTCATATACAATAATCGCAGCGGAATTCGACAAGTTTAGAGATCTTACTTTATCTGACATTGGCATCTTGATACATGTATCAGGATTAGCAGCTAGCAGCTCAGGAGGCAAACCTTTCGTTTCTTTACCAAATACCAAAAAGTCTCCATCCTGAAATTCAATATCACTATACTGCTGTTTCGCCTTTGTCGTCGCATAAAAAAAGCGACCTGCTTGATATTTCTCTTGTACTTCAGCAAAAGACTCGTGATACTCAATGTGGACAGCATACCAATAATCAAGCCCAGCCCGTTTTAACGTAGCATCATCGGTACGAAAACCCAGTGGCTTAACCAGATGCAGATGAGTTCCGGTTGCAGCACATGTTCTGGCAATATTCCCTGTGTTAGCTGGAATTTCCGGCTCGACAAGCACAATATGTAATGGCATCAGTTTTTCATTCCTTTCATCATTAAATTCATCAGACAAATCACCGAAAGTCTAACCAAAATGTGTACGCTGAAAGCATGCACTCTCTTCATTTTAACAAAATCAGAGGGATATAGACATCAAACAACAAAAAAATATCATTTTCCCTACACCACTAAAAGCCTTCCCCTATACACATTCAGGGAAGGCTTTATTTTTACTTTTCGATTTCAAATATCGTGTATCGAAATATATGTCTGTGTAATCAACTGTTACGTTGCTTAAATCCATCCATAAACTCGGCTAATGCTTGACAGTTCTCCAGTGGAACCGCATTGTAGATCGAGGCGCGAAGCCCTCCTACACTGCGATGCCCCTTCAATCCGATGAAACCGGCTTGTTCGGATTCTTTAATAAATTGTTTTTCCAGATCCTCATTTGCAAGGCGGAAGGTTACGTTCATAATAGAACGATCAGCGCTGTCCACACAGCCACGATAGAAGCCTTCGCTTCTGTCAATACGATCGTATAGCAGAGCAGCTTTCTGCTGATTCACACGCTCGATGCCTTCTAAACCGCCTTCCTCCTGGATCCATTTGAGCACTTCATTCACCATGTATATGGCAAAGGATGGGGGAGTATTGTAGAGAGAGTTATTCTTTTGATAAGTACTGTAACGCAGCATTGTAGGAATATTACCTGGTGAGGAAGCCAGTAGCTCTTCACGGGCAACCACGACCGTTACACCAGAAGGTCCCAGATTTTTTTGCGCACCAGCATAAATCAATCCAAATTGAGTAACATCAAAAGGTTTGCAAAAAATATCACTGGACATGTCCACAATCAGCGGTACGGAACCCGTATCCGGGAATTGCTTAAATTGTGTACCTTCAATCGTCTCATTGGATGTCATATGCACATATGCAGTATTCTCAGGCAAGTCCAAGGAATCCACATTCGGAAGACGCATGTATTTCTCATCAGCGGAGGAGGCGGCAATGTGAGCCTTGCCCAATAGCTTAGCTTCTTTATATGCCTTGTCCGACCAGCTACCTGTCATTACATAGCTTCCGATCTGCTCTTCACTCAAGAAATTTAAAGGCAGCATGGCAAACTGCGTACTTGCGCCCCCTTGGAGGAACAACACCTTGTAGCCTTGTGGGTTGCCCAGCAGAGATAACAAACGTTCCTGCGCCTCATTATGAACAGATTCATACACGGCTCCACGGTGAGACATTTCCATGATGGACATCCCTGTTCCCTGGAAATCTACGAATTCAGCTTGTACACGTTCCAGTACTTTAAGCGGCAATGCCGCCGGTCCTGCATTAAAATTGTAGGCTCTCTTACTCAACAATTTCCCATCCCTTCTCTACTCTGGTGTGGATATTATCGCTATGATAGCAGTATTCATAAATGCGTTCAAGACTTGTATAAAAATGTTTCCGAATTCCTTTACGATGTGACAAAGCTGTGAATGTTAATATATTTAACATCTTCATTTTGTAATATTCTTCTTAATGGTAAAAGGTCTCCGGCGTGAGACCGGAGACCTATCTTGAACAACAACTATTCCCCGCAGGCTAATGAGCGTTATTCAAAAGCAGCTATGCTATCGATGCAGTATTAGCAGTCAAAATACAAGCTGTATTCATGTGGATGAACACGGATATTCACCGATTTAGCTTCAGAACGTTTGAACTCTACATAGTTATCAATAAAGTCCTTCGTAAATACGCCGCCCTCAGTCAGGAATTCGTAATCGGCTTCCAGAGCGTCCAGAGCTTCATCCAGTGTACCAGGTACACTGCGGATTTTGCCTTTATCAGCATCAGACAGCTCATAGATGTTAGTGTCGAGTGGACCATAGCCCAATTCGATTGGGTTCAGTTTGCGCTTGATGCCATCCAGACCTGCCATCAGCATTGCTGAGAAGGCGAGGTAAGGGTTAGCTGTGGAGTCCGGTGTACGGAACTCGATCCGACAGCCTTTAGGAGTAACAGCCGCTACTGGAATACGTACAGCCGCAGAACGGTTACCTTTGGAGAATACCAGGTTAACCGGCGCTTCGTAACCAGGAACGAGACGTTTGAACGAGTTGGTACTTGGGTTGGTCAAAGCGATCAACGCAGGTGCGTGGTACAGAATACCACCAATGTAATGAAGAGCCATTTCGCTCAGATTAGCATAACCACCTTTTTCGTAGAACAAAGGAGTATCGCCGTCAAAAATAGATTGGTGAACGTGCATACCACTTCCGTTGTCCCCGAAAATTGGTTTCGGCATGAATGTTGCCACTTTACCATATTGACGAGCTGTGTTGTGTACAATGTATTTATAAACGAGCAGGTTATCTGCTGTTTTCTTGAGTGTATCAAAACGGAAGTTGATTTCCGCTTGGCCTGCTGTAGCCACCTCATGGTGATGGCGCTCAATTCTCAGACCTGCTTCTTCAAGCAAACGGCACATTTCACTACGAATGTCTTGTTGGGTGTCTACTGGTGCTACAGGTACATAGCCGCCCTTCACTCCCACTTTAAAGCCCAGGTTGCCGCCTTCTTCCTTGCGGTTCGTGTTCCAAGCTGCTTCCTCGGAATCTACGAAGAAGGAGGAGCTGTTCATGCCGCTTTCGTAGCGAACATCATCAAAGATGAAAAATTCAGATTCAGGTGCAAAGAATGCCGCTGTGCCCACTCCTGCGGATTGCAGAAATTCCTCAGCTTTTTTGGCAATGCCACGAGGATCACGGTCATATTTTTCGCCGTCTGGCGTAGCAATGTCACACAGGATATTCAGTGTAGGATGCTGAGTGAAAGGGTCGATAAAAACCGCTTCTGGATCGGGCAGCATAACCATGTCGGATTCCTCAATGCCACGATAGCCGGGAATGGAAGAACCGTCGAAAGCAACACCGTTAACAAATGTTTCTTCATCTACTTCGGAAGCTGGCAACGAAATATGGTGAGCACGACCAGACAAATCTACAAAACGAAAATCTACCCACTCAATATTATTTTCTTGAATTGTTTTCAATACGTTTTCAACGGACATGTCTTCTTCCTCCCAATTTTTCCGAACATTAAGTCTTATACAACCCTGAAATGTTCATGATCGAATGTTTTTTTCTGTCGTCATTATAAATCTCAAACATGACACGGGTCAATAGCTATGTAAGGTATTTTTTAAACTAATGTTAGATATGCTTACGCCCTTGATAACATTTGAACAATACAAAAAGCCCGAAACATCGGGCTTTTAAGTGATTTTACTCTCATTTACTGCATTGCGGCAAAACTTTTATGCATTAATGTTAATAATTAGTTTTTAGATACGATACTAGGCGTGTGGAATGTTTTACCAATTGCAGGGGCTAACAGTTCCAAATCTTTTAGTAAATCTGCAAATTGATCCGGGAATAGGGACTGTACACCATCACCCGTCATCGAGTTGTCAGGGTCTGTATGCATTTCAATAATTAAACCATCCGCTCCGGCAGCTACCGAAGCCTTCGTCATAGGAACAACCAGTTCACGTCTACCTGTGCCGTGGCTAGGATCGGAAATGACCGGTAAATGGCTCAACTGTTGCAAAACAGGGATCGCGGACAAGTCGAGCGTATTTCTCGTGTAAGTTTCGAATGTACGGATACCGCGCTCACACAACATAACATTCGGATTGCCGCCTGCCAAGATGTACTCAGCAGCATTCAAGAACTCGTCATAAGTCGAGCTGAAACCGCGTTTGAGCAATACTGGCTTGCCGCAAGTACCCAGCTTGCGCAGCAAATCAAAGTTTTGCATATTACGTGTACCTACTTGCAGAATATCAGCGTATTCCGCGCAAATGTCTACGTATTCAGGTGTCATGACCTCTGTGATGGTCAAGAGATCGTGCTTCTGACCCGCCTCAGCCATCATGATTAAACCTTCTACACCCGTTCCTTGGAAGCTGTATGGCCCTGTACGCGGCTTAAAAGCACCTCCACGAAGGACTTGCGCTCCTGCAGCTTTGACCAATCCGGCAATTTCATCGATCTGTGCAGCAGACTCAACAGCACATGGTCCCCCCATAACGACAAGCTCGCCCCCGCCGATATTTACACCTTTGATGGAGATCACTGTATTTTCCGGATGAAAATCACGGCTGGCCAATTTGTAGGACTTCGAAATTTTAACCACATTCTCTACACCCTTCATTTGGCGTAGATGTTCTGCCAGCTTCGGCTCTACGCTTCCAATCAGCCCGATAATCGTACGATCCGATCCTCGCGATATATGAGCCTGCAATCCTTCTTTTTCAATAACTTCAACAATAGCTTGAATATGTTCTTCAGGTGTTTGAACACCAGCGATAACGATCATTTTTTTCTCCCTCTCTAAAAACCATATTTTACAATCACATAGATGATATTATGACACTTAGACGCTTGTTCGCTTTTAAGCTTTTATTCGTTAAAGCAACTATACCTGTTTTAGCTCGACTCGTCAAGGCTTAATTATCCCGACTTGTTCTATTTTTTTTGAATTAGTGTAGCTGGTCTAATTGGATAATATCGGCACTTAAACAGTTTAAAAAAAGCCGCTACCCGGACGTTTGTATCCGAATAACGGCTGTAATCAATCACATACTATTTCGTCGTTTTTGACTTTTCTCGTACAGGAGGCAATAGTTTTTTCATATCAATGGTTCGCCGAATCTCCCATGTTTCCGGGTTATCCGCATCATACTGTTCCAAATACGTAATGACCTCTTTGGTAATCAGCGTAGGTGTTGAAGCCCCGGAGGTCACAGCTACTTTGGCTACGCCCTCAAGCCACTCCCTCTTCAGCTCGGTTATATCAGAAATACGATAAGCCGTGGTACCAGCTATTTCTTCCGACACCTGAGCCAATCGGTTGGAATTGTTGCTTCGCGGGTCACCGACCACGATTACCAGATCCGCCTGTCCTGCCTGCTCAGCTACCGCTTCCTGACGTACCTGCGTTGCCAAACAGATTTCATTGTGTATCTCGGCACCTGGGTACTTCTCCAGCAGCTTCTTCATAATGTGCTTGATGTCCCATTGACTCATGGTTGTCTGGTTCGTAATCAGGATTTTGTCTGCTGACAGTGTAAGACCGTCAATCTCTTCTTCCTTTTCAATCAGATGAACATGGTCAGGAGCAATACCGATAGCTCCCTCTGGCTCTGGATGATTCTTTTTGCCAATATAAACAATCTGATAGCCTTCGGCTGACTTCTCCCGAATCAGATCATGTGTCTTCGTCACGTCAGGACAGGTTGCATCAACCGTAGTCAATCCCTTATCCCGTGCCAGCT
Source organism: Paenibacillus sp. BT-177 (assembly GCF_025846815.2). NCBI lineage: Bacteria > Bacillati > Bacillota > Bacilli > Caryophanales > Paenibacillaceae > Paenibacillus > Paenibacillus sp. BT-177. The sequence continues at coordinate 144,671 of NZ_JAOYTP010000002.1, forward strand.
TGCGAACCTCTGGTGATACGCCATGAGCAGTGAAGATGACAGTACCACTCTCTACCTGGCTTAAAATCTCCATGCGGTTCGGTCCGTCCAATGTAATGATCCCTTCGTCTTCAAAGGAATTGGTAACATGACTGTTATGAACAATCATGCCTAGTATATAAATAGGCCGGGGTAAATCCAAATTTCTGGCTGCCTGACGAGCCAATACCATGGCATCGACTACGCCGTAGCAGTAACCCCGGGGCGAAATTCTGAGTACCTCCAAAAATAGCCCCCACTTTCTTCGACACAGTATACAGCTCCAATAACTGGACAGCTGTGGGCTTTTATGCCTCTACCGGCCAATTCTATGATGTAGTTCCCCTCCTATTATAGCCTATTCCAAAGGCGCGGAAAAGCTGACTGGAAGCCAAATGACAAAGGTCGTTCCTTCTCCTTGGCGCGTAACCACTTCCACAGACCCCTGATGTTCATCAATAATCCACTTGGCAATCGATAATCCCAAGCCAATTCCCTCTGTCACGCCGCGTGACTCATCTGCCCGGTAAAACCGGTCAAAAATAAAGGGAACCTCACTTTTGTCCATACCAATGCCTGTATCACTGATTCGTAGCCCCACCTGTCCCTGATATACAATCGCATCAAATCGGACTGTGCCTTCAGGTGTATATTTAAAAGCATTATCAATGAAAATGAATAGCATTTGCTGCAAATAATCTTTGCTTCCGTCCATATAAATACCATTCAACAATGAAAAGTCGCCCACATTCCATTCGGCTGTTCGCTCCAAAAACTGAGCTCGACGAGCAACCTCGTTTACGAGCGGCTCTAGCGCAACAGGCATCTTATCGAACGTTTTCCCTGTGTCCGCTCTTGCGAGTGACAACATATCGCTCACCAAGCGGCTCATTCGTTTGCCTTCATCCGCCATGTCATTCAGCGCCTCCATGGAAAGCTCGCGAATCATCGCTTCATCCATATTCGGCCGCTCGCCCGGTTCAGTAGTCCACATTTTGAGCAGAAAATCAACGTTGCCACGAATCGTCGTCAAGGGTGTGCGCAGTTCATGGGAAGCATCGGCCACAAAGCGGCGCTGCGCACCATATGCATCTTCAAGTTCCTTGTAGAACACTTCTGTACGCCCCAGCATGTTGTTAACTGTCCCGATCAATTGTCCTATTTCATCTGGCGGACCGTCATATTCAATCCGAACACTCAAATCATTGCTCGATTGAATCTGATTGGCCCCCTCAATGACCTTAACCAGCGGCTTCATAGATTTACGAGCCAGGAAGAGACCAGAGGTCGCAGCAGCCAGTAAGGCAAATAACGAACCGTACACAAGCACATTTTGTAACCTGTTCATGAGTCGGTCCTGAGAGCCCGTGAATTGCCCTACCTGTAGCAGCCCGACCACCAAGCCCAATTCCTCGGATTTAATCGACTGTTGATAAATCATAAAGGAATCACCATTTACGTTCACACGCCGAACTCCCTCATTTTGAACTGCTCCTGCCGCTGTAGACGGAACAGGGAAGGTGATACTAAGGTCTTTCATATTTTGGGTCGTTTTAGTTACACCGGACGTATAATTATAAATTTGAACATATAGCTGTGAGTCATCTATTCCACGCCCCTGCTCCAATCCAAGATCCAGGTTAGGGACCTCAAACAATCCCCCTTTTATAATAAGGCGTAATTGCTTGTTAATCTGTGGCGCCTGAGTCATAAGCTGACTTTTCACTTCATTATATGTGTAGTAATATACTAGTCCGTAAATAGCCAGACCAAAAATGACAAGCACTATAGCCAAGATGCTCGAATACCAAGCTGTCAGCCGCCACCGAATAGACATATTACACATCACCTCTTAAAATATAGCCAGCTCCCCGAATGGTACGAATAAGCCGTTTGCCACCATCCTGCTCGGTTTTTTGTCGCAACATGGCAATATATACTTCCAGCACATTCGATTCCCCGCTATAGTCATAGCCCCAAATTTTATCCATAATCAGATCACGCGACAGAACGCGTTTCGGGTTTTGCATGAACAAATGGAGCAGTTCAAATTCTTTGGCCGTCAGTTCCAAGCGTTTGCCACCACGAACCACTTCACGCGATTCATTATCCAGTTGTAAATCCTCGAAGGTAAGCCGGTTCCCATTATTGTCCTGCTGTTCAGTTTTACGCCGCAAAAGCGCTCGCACTCGTGCCAGCAACTCCTCCAGAGCAAACGGCTTCACGAGATAATCATCAGCCCCCAGATCCAGACCCTTCACCCGGTTCTCCACCTCATCCTTGGCTGTAAGCATTAGGACAGGTACCGTGCTTCCTCCCTCTCGCATACGCCGGCAAACCTCAAAACCATCGACCTGCGGCATCATTACATCCAGTACGACCAAATCAGGCTCAGCTGTTAGCATTTTATTTAATCCCTCTGCTCCATTGGTGGCTGTCAGCACTTCATATCCTTCAAAAGCCAGCCCTCTGCGCAGCATGGATACGATTTTTTCATCGTCATCAATGATCAGAATAGTAGAACGCATACACGATCAAACTCCTTTATCTCTTCTTCTTTTCCCTCTATTGTAGCAGGAGTAGACGCGTGTAGCATCTTGCCACCGCATACAGCAAGAAACGGAAGGGGCGTCTTCCTTCCGTTTCTTACGTTCATGTTCAATTTTAGAGTTATTCTCTTACTGCTGAAGAGTCGAGCTAAAATCATTTTTGTTGCCTATTTTCAGCTGAATATCTTTTTTCTGCCCGGCTCGTTCGATGTTAAGCGTAAGTGCTGTACCCACTTTTTGTTTTTGGATAAATTGAATTAACTCCTGTGATGTGCTATAAGGCGTGCCATTAGCTCCGATAATTACATCGTAAGGACGCAGATCGGCCTGATAAGCTGGTGATTTGTAAATAATATCCCGAACAACCGAGCCTTCGGTCAGAGATGTACCCAATTCCTTGGCTACTTCAGGGCTCAAGTTTAGCAGACTTGCACCAATGAAAGGTACAGGTTCTTTCGGAATAGGTTGGTTATTTTTCAGCTTATCGACGACTTCCAAAATCGTATTGGACGGAATCGCAAACCCGATCCCTTGTGCATCTGCACTCACAGCTACGTTCATACCGATAACCTGCCCTTGAAGATTTAACAACGGTCCGCCAGAGTTACCAGGATTAATGGAGGCATCCGTCTGAATGAGATGCTTGTATTGCGTCGGTTTTCCAGTTGATTCACTGTTAATGGTGATAGTACGCTCTTTCGCACTTAGCACACCGGCTGTTACTGAATGTTCAAAGCCTTCTGGGTTACCGATTGCAACCATCCACTCGCCGACCTTAGCGTTATCGGAGTCTCCCAAGGTTACGGTAGGGAAGTTATTTTTTCCTTCAATTTTAAGAACTGCCAAATCTAGATCTGCATTTTTGCCCAAGACCTTGGCTTCGTAAGGCTTGTTGGTTCCTTCTACTGTAACCTGAACCACACTCGCGCCTTCCACAACATGGTTGTTGGTCAGGACGTAACCCGATTTATCAAAAATAAAACCGGAACCAATACCCAGCGGAGTCAGCTGTCCACTGTTGCTACCTTCATTTTCGTTACTATTGCCGCTGCTGCCACTATCGCCATACTGATTACCGAAAAAGTATTGATACAGCGGGTCATTGTAATAAGGGCTGCTTTGTCTGCCGCTGCCAGCACTCGATTGCTTGGCAAGCGTTTCAATTTTGACGACTGCCGGACCAGCCTTGGCCACAACAGATTGAACATCAGCCGTACCTGAAGGCATCACAGCTGGAACTGCGCTTGGAGACGAGTTAGTGGTTCCCGAATTCGTCGTTTCTCCGCTTTCAGCTGCCGCCGAAGTCAACGCTGTCTCCGGTGTGAACATATTGGTTCGGTCAGCTGTATACATCAATACCGTAATGACCAGCATTCCGGCTAAAAAAGATAATAAGATCGTTTTTACCTGCGACTTGGGTTTATTGGGTTTAAATTGCCAATTTCCACTATTCCGACCAGAACCATCCTGTTGCTCAGGCATAGCACGTTGATAAGAGGAAGGAAGCGGTCTCACTGCCTGCGGTGGCGTAATCTCAACGTCCTCCACCGACTGCCCTTCCCTGCGTTGTCCGTCCGACTGCACTGAGGAAAAAGGGCCATAGGAATAATAATATGAGGAACCGTTTGAATCGTTTTGCCGAGTTGCTTTATCGTTATCAACCTGATCATTGTCGTTCCGGCGCCCGGAATTATTATTTTTAAATTCGTCCATTGTATATCTCCTCCCAAACCCTATGCTTCAAGGTGGTGTTGTTTAACTGACTTTATTTTGCACTTTAAACCTTAATTCCACCTTAAAAAAAATTAAAAAGGAGATAAAACCTCAGACCTATTGTATCTAGCCACTTTTACTCAACGCGAAATGCTCCGGAATTCAATCCGGAGCATTTCGCGTTGAGTATGCTTTTTTATTTTGTGTTAAAGTTCTCGTCGAATTTTTCGTTCGGTGTTTGTGCATTGCTTTGAATTTTGCTGCGACTGGAGTTTTGAACTTTTTGCGCTACTGCACTTGTACCGCCTTGATCTGTCGCAAATTCTTCGTCATACTTCTCATTTGGTGTTTGGAAGTTGTCTTGAATTTTATTTTGTTCAGACTGCTTTACCTTTTGAGAAACGACGCCTACCGTATCGTCTTGTGCAAATTCCGCTTTGAACTGATTTCCTGTGTTTGCCTTGAAGCCTTTGTTCGTGAAAGAACTTCCGCCTTGATTTGGCATATTCCTCAACCTCCCAGTATGGTTTTGCGGGATAAGCTCATCCCGAAACATAGTATGTGAAGTCAGGAAAAACAATATTCAAGGATTATATGGAAGCATCCAGTGTCTCGGGCGGAATGGTCTTATGCGTTTCTATCGCCTTTTGCAGCGATTTTATCATTTTTTCTGTACACTTTCCGTTTCCTTTTTTTATGATTTGAACATCCACATCTTTCTTGCCCCATTCAGAATACACCTGCCGGATTGTTTTAAAATACAAGTCAATTTTATTGCCTTTAATCGCTGAACCTGTATCTGCTACAATCCCGTAGCCGTAACCTGGAATGTACAATATGCTGCCCAAAGGAAACATCTTCGGATCAGCCGCAATCGTGGACAGTGTATTTTTGTCACGACGCACTTTTACACCGGAATACGTAATACCGTAACCGGGATGATTCGGCCGTTTGCCAGTGGATTCATAGCCTGCTGTATATCCTGTTGCCGTGACCGTCATGGTCGTAATAACCTGCTCTTCGCGTGGAGCCAAAACAGGTGCAGACTGCCATTTCTTATGCTGGACCGGTTCTTTGTGACCGTAAACCTCATTGCCGGGCAATACCAGACAAATTGCGATTAACATGGTTCCCAAAACCCGTTTCCATACCAACATGGATCTCATAAAAAACCTCCCCTTGAGGCAAAGGCTTTCCAGAAATCCATGGGTTTATACGAACTATTGATTATTTTTGAACATCCTGCCCCGGATAAAGTCTGCTTAGCTTCACTTTATCTTCAAAAATATGCAGGAGCGTCCGCACAATAGGGGTGTGCTCATCGTCTGTGTGCAATATAATGGAAGCAGGAGATATCGAAATAAGGGTACTGACGATTCGATCTTCAACCTCCATCTCCAGTTCAATACCGGGCATTTCCACAATAATATCATCTGCATCAGGAGTCGGTATGGGCACCATGGCACTATCGAGAATGGTAAAATCATGCCCCCCTTGGTGAAGTACATGCACGAGTGGAACTTTGCTTTCCTGAAAAAACACAAAATATTTAAGCAGCCCCATAAATTCTTCGTATTGCCGATCTGCCCAGAATTCTTCCATGGCATAGTCAACGATTTCTTCAAGCTCTTTTTTATACGCATGCAGTCTGAATTGAATAAGCCCTTCCAAATTAATCACACGAAGCTCCTTGAAATCCTTTTCCAGGAGAGTGGTCAGCTTACCATGACGCTTTAAACGTCCTCGGGGACCATCATCATTTAACAGTGAGCGAATCATGCTACGAATTTGTTCAACGTCCTCTTTCTCCAGCAACGAGCAGGCTTTGTTGAGAATATGATCGAGAATCCCCCACTCCCTGACTTCGATAATATAATCCGCTATGGCCGAAGACATGATGCTGTATACACAGGGAAGAAAGCTTTCAAACGCTGAATTGCTTTCAGTGCCCTTGCAGGTCCATGCCACTTTGTTGTCCAGCTGTCTGAAAGTGAATCGAAATCCGCGCCGTGACATATGTAGTCCCTTGGTTCTACTTTTGACCACTTCGTAAAAACGGTCGGTTTCTTGATCTCCGTCTGTATTGGTCCACACTGTAAACAGTTCCATTGGCTCACTCCTTTCGATCACTGCTTTCAGTATATGGCGGCCTCTGAAGGGTTATACGAAGTGAACGACTGGAAACAAAAAGACATATGCAAAAGAGGCCGATCAGGTTTCAAAGAGACGTTAAGCGTGTTATAAACAATTACCGTGATTAGGTAAAAACCGAAAGACGTTTGAATATTTAGGGCGGGGTATGTTAAGGTTATAGTGATATGAATTTTTCACAAGAGGGAGGAGATAAGATGTCAACGATGCTGAACATGCTGCGCACATTCATGATCGTCATATTGAGCCTCGTTCAGATTTTGTCCCTTCCTGTGACGTTTCACGCGGAAGATACCACTCAATCCCTTCAGTTTACTTCGGGATCTTCATTTATGCTTCATGCTGATGTTACTTCGTTAGAAACGGATTCTCACGGTCTGGAACATCATTCCAAACCAGCGGTGCGCAAATCCTCCCCGTTACTTCATCTGGTGATTGCTGCGGCTAAATCACTTCCCTTTGTCATTTTGATAGCGCTTGTGCTGCTCATGAGCATTCCTAAGCTACGTCTGCCTTTTATTCCTGTCATCTGTAAGCTAAAGAAGCAATTATTCTTATTCCCCATCAAATTCACCTCTAGTTACGTGGCTTAACCTCCTTTTAGCATGCATATCACCACATTTGCATGTCTCTTTGCTAACTTTTCCTATTCATCTAATGCGTAAAATTTAATTTTCCATTTTTTAATTAAAATTTGATGAATTCTAATTTTATCATGTCACTCCCAAAGTATGTGATTTATTTCCCATATCATTCACTTAAATAAACGTATTATACAGGAGGCTTTATAAATGGATATTCGAGAGTCTATTTTGCCAGGAATCGGAATTAAGTATCGAATAGATGCGGAGAGTGGTGACCGAATTGTCATTATTATTCATGATGATGGCAGACGTGAACTATATCACTTTGATTACGAGGATCTGGAACAAAGCATTTCTATGACAACCCTGAATGATCAGGAAGCACGATTGGTAGCCTCTATCATCGGTGGTATGACTTATAAGCCCAAGCAGCTTGAAAGTGTAGAAATGACTTTTGACGATTTTATTATCGAATGGTATAGAGTGGAATCCCACTATGCAAGTGTTGGCAAATCCATCGGGGAACTGGATGTAAGGCAAAATTCGGGTGCCACGGTTATTGCCATTGTGGAGAAAAAGGGAAAAAAGTATGTAAATCCTGGCCCTGAAGTGATTATTAGCGATGATGCCACTGTAGTTGTTGTTGGAGAACGTGACCAGCAGAAACGCTTTAAACAAATCCTTATGAACGGAAGCGGGTGATTGGATGGATCATCTGGTATTTGAGGTTGGATTGGCTATTGCTCTAATCGCTGCAGTCGGGCTGATATCCTCCAAACTGCGCTTCTCGGTCATCCCTTTTTATATTCTGATCGGAATGGCAGTTGGACCGCATGCGATGGAGCTATGGCATTTTGATTTTCGGTTTATCGAAAGCGCCCCGTTTATTGATTTTATGGGGAGAATCGGAGTGCTGTTTCTTCTCTTCTACTTAGGGTTGGAGTTCTCAGTAGGTCGGTTGATTAAATCAGGTCGTTCCATTGCTATAGGCGGTACCATTTATATTGGCATCAATTTTACACTGGGGCTGGCTCTGGGCTTCCTGAGCGGCTTTCCTGTAGCAGAGACACTGGTTATTGCCGGAATTACGACAATATCATCCAGTGCTATTGCAGCCAAGGTGCTGGTCGATCTCAAGCGTACTGCTAATGCTGAAACAGAAATGATTTTAGGTATTATTATGTTTGAGGATGTTTTCCTCGCCGTCTACATCTCCATCCTCTCCGGATTGGTTCTTAGCGACTCTTCCTCGCTCGGGGGTGTATTGCTATCGGCACTCATTGCGCTTGGCTTTATGCTTGCAGTTATTATTATCGGTCGAAAGGCCGTCCCTCTGCTAAATCGGATTCTCCGTATCCGCTCCAATGAGGTATTCGGACTTGTTGTTTTTGGCTCACTGTTTCTGGTGGCTGGCTTTTCGGAAACAATTCATGTAGCGGAAGCTATTGGAGCCCTGCTGGTTGGTCTGGTACTGGCCGAAACGGAACACGCCAAACGGATTGAGCATTTAATTGTTCCTTTCCGTGATTTCTTCGGTGCCCTGTTCTTCTTCAGCTTCGGACTGTCCATTGATCCGCTGTCCTTAGGAGGTAACGCCATATGGCTTGCGCTGGCGGCAGTCCTCCTCACACTATTTGGTAATATTTGGGCGGGTATGCTGGCTGGGCGTACGGCGTCCTTATCTCCCAAAGCATCCGCAAATATCGGTTTAACTATTGTGGCGCGAGGCGAATTTTCGATCATCATGGCCAACTTGGGTAAAGAAGGCGGTTTGCTTGATATTGTTCAACCTTTTGCAGCCATCTATGTACTCATACTGGCAATTCTTGGACCACTTCTGACAAAGCAGTCAAAGCCTATCTTTAATATGCTAAACAAAATATTCAAATTTAAGGACCCTCGCTTACGAAAGGAAGAAAGCAAATCGGCGTAACTGTAAAAGCTGGATACGACAATCCATAGGAGGGAAGGCTATGCCGCACGCTGTAAAACATGCCGAAACTCTATGAGGCGGCTTGTGAAGCCCGCTTCAGGAGATGCGAGCAGGTTCCCTGTCTTTTATACGGTGATTGGCGGAATTACGGCATCCGTCGGTCTGGAATTGTTTTTACATCCGCACGATATGATCGCTGGAGGCGTTACAGGAATCTCCAGACTCATGTCGCTTTACACACAGGAGCATTTTGGATTGCTGCTATTCGTATTAAACTTGCCACTAATGCTTCTGTATTCTTTGTTTACTCACAAGCCCATGCTGCTTCGCGCACTCCCCGGCTTGTTTGCCTTTTCAGGCTCAGTCATCATTCTCTCGCCTTTTCCGGCAGTGAGCGGCCATCCGGTCGTATGTGCTTTGGGAGGCGGAATCTGTATTGGGCTTGGCGCAGCACTGACAGCTCGTCACGGGGGGCTGCTTGATTCACTAGGACTTAGCGAATCTGACGATGGCCGTCCATCCACTTTGGTACTAACCCATCGGAAAATTCCGTTAATACAGATTGTAATGTTGTGTAATGGCCTGCTGCTCATTACGGCTGGCTTTGTGTTAGGATGGGAGCCAGCCCTTTATTCCGCCTTATCCTGTCTCGCTGCTTACGAAACGACCCGGCTGATGTTTACTGGTCTGAGACGCACGGTCTGTATTGTCAGCAAAAAACAGCAAACTGTCGAAGATGCCATATATCGCAGGTTGCGTTTACACGGCACACCTATTGAAGGTTCTGCCCAGATAAAGGGTAAGATGAAAAGTGAATCAGATAAAAAAGAACAAATGGTCATCGTTTACAGCGTTCATCTTCTAGATTTGCAGCGCTTTAAGGCAGTCATCCAAATGGCAGACCCACAGGCTGAGATCATGCATATGAAGTGCTGGGAAACGTAGCAAAGCCCAATATATTAACCAAAATACGCTTTTACTCCATTGTTATGCGGATTGGCAATAATGATAAAATATAGCTAATATGTAGACACTAAAAAAGAGTAAGGATGTTGTAGCATCCCTACTCTTTAGCAACAGCCGCTTACAAGGGCGGTGGCAGTTCAAAGATTTGTTCACCGAAATAGACCGTATACCTTTGGAGAGGGCGGTCTATTTCTTTTTGTTGAAGGAAAGTTCTGTTGTTTCTAACAGACGACAAAGAACGCTTATCTACATCAATCCCTCCATTGGATTAGTGATAGATAAGCGTTCTGGTTATAGCGCCTAATAACAGGTCTTAATTTTGCATAATAAAGTCATGCTCAATACTGCTGGCACTGTCAAAAGTACGAATAATATCATAACGGGTATTGCGCTGTGCCGGAATGTGACCCGTCTCACGGATCAACTGTAAAATGGATTCAATGTTGACCTTATACGTTGCACCTGCAGCGGAAACTACGTTCTCCTCAATCATGGTGCTGCCAAAATCATCGCAACCGTAGTACAGCGATTTTTTACCGATTTCCGGTCCCATGGTTACCCATGAAGACTGGATATGCTTGATGTTATCCAAAACAAGACGACTGATCGCTACAGTTTTCAAATACTCCTCTGGCGTCTGGCGTTCCTTCTTCAGGTTGGTGTTGTCTGGTTGGAAGGTCCATGGAATAAAGGCCAAAAATCCTTCAGAGTTATACTTGTTTTCAATGCATTCGTCCTGAGCATCACGGACACGCAACAAATGCAGTGCACGCTCCTCCATCAACTCGCCAAAGCCGATAACCATCGTAGCTGTCGTGTTCATCCCAACCTTGTGAGCTGTTTGCATAACATCCATCCAATCACGCCAGGAGCCTTTGAGACGGCTAATTTTGCGGCGTGTGCGGTCGTCCAAAATTTCTCCGCCTCCGCCTGGCAGCGAATCCAACCCAGCTTCATGAATGGCCCGAATCGTTTCCTCCATGGATAGACCGGATTTTTCCTTCATTTTATGAATTTCAGCTGGTGAGAAGGAGTGCATCGTGATATCGGGAAAACGTTTCTTAATAGCTTTTAGCAAATCGGTATAATAGCTGAACGGCAGATTTGGATTTACACCGCCTTGCATTAGGATTTCGGTGCCACCTACTTCCTGCGTTTCCTTAATTTTTTGAAAAATTACCTCATCCGGCAAAACATAACCTTCATCGGAACCCGGTCTACGGTAAAAAGCGCAAAAGCGGCAGTATACGTCACACACGTTCGTATAGTTAATATTTCGTCCGATGACAAAGGTTTTTATGGGATCGGGATGCATGCGATTCATGACTTTATTTGCCGCATGACCTATTTTTTCAACCTCGTCTGATTCGAACAAAGCAACGGTATCCTCTAAATTCAGGCGTTCGCCGCGTAGGGCTTTATCTAAAATATGGTCGATTACACTCATGGTGTATCCTCCTTCGCTGTCACAGGGCGACGAAATGAAAGACAGGACTTATGAACGAGAATGCTTTCACAAACCTGCGTTCGAACCCTGCCGTAATGTATGTTCATGACTAGCCTTGTATGTTGTCTGTGCTATTTAGCATAGTAAAACCTAATGATAATACTAACATATCTTTAGGTAAGGAACCATACTTAGACTGAAAAGTGCCTTTTTTCACACTGTCTTTCATGTCATTCATATAGAAAACAGCAAGTCTCCTGAATACCGGAAACCTGCTGCTTAAGGCTGTACCTATTTGCTTCCTTCGTATAACGTTAAGCTGCTGCGGTTGTGCTAACGCTCTAGCGCAACGCCTCATCCAGATCACGGATCAGGTCATCAATGTCCTCCAGACCTACGGAAAAACGGAGTAGACCGTCCGTAATCCCGCGCTCCAACCGTACACTTTGCGGCATAGCCGCATGTGACATCATTGCCGGGTACGACAGGATACTTTCCACTGCTCCCAGACTCACCGCCACAATGGGAATACGTACACGACTGAGGACCTCTTTTGCACGCTCACCAGAACCCACATCAAACGATATCACTGCACCATAACCGCTCGATTGACTCTCATGAACTGCACGCCCTGGATGGTTCTCCAAACCCGGATAGTATACCGCTTCAATGTCATTGCGCTCGTTTAGCCAGTTTGCAAGCTTAGCTGCACTTTTTTCGCTGTGAGCCATACGCGCCTCCAGTGTCTTCATCCCACGCATAAGCAACCAAGACTCTTGCGGAGCCAGCACGGTACCCAATCCATTCTGCAGCTGCTTGATTTGTCTCCCCAATGATTCAGTACGAGCTACCGCAAGTCCTGCCAGTACATCACTGTGTCCACCCAAAAACTTGGTCGCACTGTGCAATACAATATCGACTCCCTGCTCAATCGGACGTTGATAATAAGGTGTCATAAAAGTATTATCCAATAACGTCAACAGCCCATTATCCCTTGCCCAAGAGGTTATTCCTACCACATCGCTAATTTTAAGTGTCGGATTAGAGGGGGTTTCCATATACACAGCCCTTGTATTTTCCTGCAACGCCTCTTTCACAAGGTTGAGATCCGTCATATCGACGAAGGTCGTTTCGATATTCATCCGTTTCAAGATGGAGGTCAGCAGTCGATATGTTCCTCCATATACGTCCTCCGAAACAATGACATGATCACCAGCAGATAAGAGCATAAATGTAGTGGAGATAGCAGCCATACCAGAAGCAAAGGCAAAACCGCAAGCTCCGCCTTCTAATAATGCGATATAATCTTCTAAAGCTTGTCGTGTCGGATTACCTGAGCGGCTATAATCATGCTGTGGAGGATTAAAAATATCATGATGGTGAAAGGTCGAAGCTTGATAGATCGGGACACTCGATGCCCCTGTAACACTGTCAATTTCAGAGCCAAAATGCAGCAGCTTGGTTGCGAATTTCCGCCCTTTGTCCTGATCCTCTCCGATCTTCCTCGCATCCTCTATCATTGCTGCTCCCCTCCTTCTACTTCTTGACGTGCCGCTTCCAGTGCCGAACGCAAATCTTCAATCAGGTCATCTGTATGCTCGATACCTACGGAGAAACGAAGCAACCTGTCATCTACCCCGACTGCATCCCGAATTTCTGCCGGTATGTCCGCATGTGTCTGCACAGCAGGATAAGTCATTAGCGATTCCACACCGCCCAGACTTTCGGCAAACGCAATAAGCTTAATATGACGAAGCAAAGGCTCCACATAACGAGCATCCTTTACTTTAAAGGAGAAAATCCCTGTGTTTCCGCTGGATTGTTTATTTTGTATCTCACGACCCGGATGACCTTCAAGCGCCGGGTAAAATACTTCCGCCACTGCCGGATGCGTCAGTAAATAATTAGACAACACCGTTGCATTATGCTCATGTCGATCCATGCGCAGCGCTAACGTCTTCATCCCCTTCATCAACTGATAACAGTCGCTCGGGGAAAGCACGGCCCCTATGGAATTGTGCAGGAAGGAAATTTCAGCTGACAGCTCTTTTCCTTTGGTTACAATCAACCCTGCCAGCACATCGTTGTGCCCGCCCAAATATTTGGTTGCGCTATGTACCACAATATCCGCACCCAGTTCCAATGGCCGCTGGAAATATGGTGTTAGCAGCGTATTATCTACAATAGTAAGCAAGTCATGTTGTGATGCCCATGAAGCTACCGCTTGAATATCAGTTATCATCATTAACGGGTTTGTAGGCGTTTCTATGAATACAGCTTTGGTACTCGGTCGACATGACTGTTGGAGTGCTTCAAGATCGTTTGTATCCACATAGCTTGCGGTCACACCAAATTTGGATAAAATACGCTCTAGCAAACGATAGGTCCCGCCATAAAGATCCAGCGATACAATGAGGTGGTCTCCCTGTCCAAACAATGCAAATACAGTTTGCAGCGCTGCCATACCTGAGCTGCAAGCAAAGCCTGCATCACCAGATTCAAGTGCAGCAGCAGCCTCTTCCAGTACCTTTCGGGTGGGATTAATCGTCCGAATGTAATCAAACCCAGTGCTTTGGCCCAGACGGGGATGGCGGAATGCCGTAGATTGGTAAATCGGGTAATTAACAGCCCCAGTTACTGGCTCCTCAATTGAACCAATTTGTGCCAATCTGCTTTCGATTTTCCACTGTTTCTCACTCATATGAATCCTCCTGTTCACTTCCATAGTAGGTGCTATAACATATGCTGCAAAAATGGATGTCCAAGACTATACTGCTGCGCTACTGCAAGGTGTTACTGTATAAGGGTAAACGACAAGCCCCTTTTTAAATCTGAGGTCCGATATCATAAGGTGTTTCTTGGTATACATAATAGTTAAGCCAATTTGAAAATAATAAATTGGCATGAGCTCGCCAGATAGAGGGTGGTATGCGTTCAGGATCATCGTTAGGAAAATAATTTTTGGGGACGTCAATATCCAGTCCTTTGGCCACATCGCGGTCGTATTCCCATTTCAGTGAAAGCGGGTCATATTCAGAATGCCCTGTTACAAAAATTTGTTTACCGTCAAGTGTGGCTACTAGGTATACTCCAGCTTCCTCGGATTCGGATAAGACTTCTAATTCGGCAATATGATCAATATCTTCCCGCCGAACTTCTGTATGTCTGGAGTGAGGAGCATAAAACAGTTCATCAAAGCCGCGTAGCAATTTTACTTTAGGTTTAATTACGGTGTGTGGAAATACGCCAAAGCATTTGGTGTCGAGCCCGTATTTAGGGACATCGAAATGATGGTATAAGCCTGCCTGTGAGGCCCAACAGATATGCATGGTCGAAGTTACATTCGTTTTCGTCCATTCAAAGATCTGCCGGATCTCTTCCCAGTAGTTCACATCCTCAAACTCAAGCTGTTCAACCGGAGCTCCTGTAATGACCATGCCGTCAAAACGACTGTTCTTGATCTCATCAAACGTTTTATAGAACATGTTCAAATATTCTTGCGATGTATTTTTGGATATATGAGACTTCATATGCACCAACGTGACATCTACTTGTAGCGGCGTATTACCGACTAAGCGCAACAGTTGGGTTTCCGTCGTTTCCTTGGTAGGCATTAAATTCAAAATGGCGATACGCAACGGACGAATATCCTGATGATAAGCCAAGCTTTCATCCATTACGAAAATATTTTCGCCCTCCAGCACTTCCTTGGCAGGCAGCGTGTCTGGGATTTTAATCGGCATGTAAACTCACTCCTTGATCGGTAAGTTGTGCGAAAATCGTCTGGTAGAGATGCCGGGCATATAATAAAAAGACCTTTCTCAGTTAGAGAAAGGTCATATTTGTATCCATATGCGCCTCTCTCATCTGTCAGGGCTACGCTTTTTTGTACAAAGCGCGAGTCCTGCAAGAATTAGCACCGTGCGATAAAAATCGCCGGTTGCCGGGTATCATCGGGCTAGTCCCTCCACCTGCTCTTGATAAGATTTCGCTATATTCATTTTGGGTTCACAAAGTTCTTGTTGTTCACTTTAATGCATCGGCTGGGCTTCGTCAAGATGGACTTATAAATTTGTGCCCTGCATTCACATTTTGTCTACCTTTTCCATAGGTTAAATCATATCCTCGCTGTCGCAGAAGCTCATATGACTGCTGTTGATTTTGCCCATGATTTTGCGCTTGAAAGGCCGTAGGCCGAGCGTTATACTATACAAGTGCTAATAGGCAAAAATATGGTGCAGCAGTGTAGATTAGAGTGTTTTCTGCGATACTGTGGCAATCTAAAAAAGAACATTTGTGAGGTGAATCCGGAATGGAAGGCGACCCGAGTCCGAATAGGCGGCGATCCCTGAACAACAGCATAGGAATGACTTCAGCTTGCCGAAAGACGGGACGCCAGGCTCTGCACGCTCCAAAAGCCTTCTGCTTTTGATGGTATGCACGCTTACCCGAACCGGCTAACTGGCTAACTGAGTCCATTCCTTATGCTTAAGGTAAACGTATTTCCGTTACGACGGAGCATAAGGAGTGACATATATGAAAATCCGTTTGGTTAACAACGGGGTTTTTACCCCTGTCGAAGAAATTGAAATGGCGCTCACTGCACCGGCAGAAGGCTTTTATTGGATTGATGCCGATGTCGAGGATCTGACAGTGCTCCAGCCCTTATTTTCTATGCATGATCTTGCAGTAGAAGACTGTTTGAGTGAAGAAGAACAGCGTCCAAAGATTGAAATTTATGAAAGCCATTATTTTATCGTTGTAAATAGTATTCGTTTTGATGATGAAGAAATATTTTTGCGTGCTTTGAACATTTTTCTCGGCCGCCATTTTATCATTACGGTGACCAAGCAGAAAATCAATGAGCTTCGTACTCTCAAGCCTATGCTGTGGGAGCAGGAAGTCAGCCAGCCTGACCGTTTTATGTATCTGTTGGTCGACTTGATCGTTGACAACTATTTTCTGGTTGGTGACCGGATTGAGGTTCGTATTGAAAAGCTGGAAGAAGACATTCTAATGCATACGAAAAAGTCGCACTTGAACGAAATCATCGGCTTGCGCAGTGAGATTCTATGGCTAAAAAAAGTGCTCGGCCCGCAAAAGGAAGTCATCAATACCCTGAACAAACGGGATTTGCGACTTATCGACGATCAACTACAAAAATATTTTAGCGACATTTATGAAAATGCTGTGAAAATTTCGGAGACTTTCGAAACTTATCGCGACTTGATGGGGAACCTTAGAGAAGCTTATCAGTCAAGTATCGCCAACCGTGCTAATGAAATCATGCGTGTGTTTACCGCCATTACAACCGTATTTATGCCGTTGACGGTCATTACCGGAATATATGGGATGAACTTTGATAATATGCCTGAGCTTCATACACGTTATGGTTATTTTGTCGTCATTGGGATTATGGTGGCACTAGGTGTCAGTATGTTCTGTATTTTCCGCAAGAAGGACTGGGTTTGAAAAGAAGAGAGTAAACCAAAACTACCAAGTTGGGTGATTACTCCAATTTTTCAAGCTTGGTCATCAAAAGCAGCAGCCGAGTCCTATGAAGAACTCGCTGCTGCTTTTTTATGTTGCACCTTATTTGTACTTTAGGACACTTCCAACCGTCTCTATATTATCCAACATGTCGGTCAGGTACCTCCTGATGGCGGAACCGTATACGAATCAGTCGCAATCGCTCATAAATTTGATCCAGTCCTGCTTCCGTCGCTTTTTCTTCTCCATACACTTTTAGCATAATGGGCTTGAGCAGCGTATCTCCCAACTCTGCATAAGCAGACCAGATGGCTACTTGCTCCTCCTCAGATACATGTGCCAAT
The DNA here is from genome assembly GCF_025846815.2 of Paenibacillus sp. BT-177. Classification (NCBI taxonomy): domain Bacteria; kingdom Bacillati; phylum Bacillota; class Bacilli; order Caryophanales; family Paenibacillaceae; genus Paenibacillus; species Paenibacillus sp. BT-177. Next base: position 161,866 of record NZ_JAOYTP010000002.1, read on the forward strand.
TCCTTGCAGATCAGCTTCTCCATATCCATTCCATCCCTATCCAAATGTTCCACAGCTTCAATCATTTCTCGACGGTGCAAGCCTGTCTTCATTCCGATATGCTCCAGTGAAAGACCGTCCGAAATGCCTTCGATAATCGCTCTAGTCAGGCTAAACTTGTTTAGTTCCTGTCTGTACTGGTTTTCTTTTTGCTTGTACAGCCATGACAAAAAAACTTCTTCTTCAAGTGCCTCTGTTACCCAGTTCAGCGGAAATGGCGTAGTCCGATCATTTTGCTTCGTAATAGCCAATAGCTCCGTCCCATATTGCGACACCTTACCCAGGCCCATACCAGGCAGTTCTAACAATTCTTCTTCGGTATGAGGAAGAAAGACACTGATGAGTCGAAGTAGTCGATTCGTAGCGATAAAATAAGGTGCTTTTCGCTCAGCTGCTGCCTTTTGCCGTCTCCACATTGTCAATTGTTCATACACCTCATCACGCGGAAACAAATCACTATAGCAATACAGCTTTTGTAGCGTTTGTCCACGTCCCGATGATCCTGCTTGTTCATGAAAAACGCCATGAATTAGAGGCCTGTAGCCCTCAGCCATCTTGAGCGCCAGCTCATGACGGTATACATGCAGTAATTCCTGCCACAAACTCCCCTCATACCAAAGATCGTCTATACTTTCATCTGGGACATGGTGTGTGCTCCAGCCTGCACTCCATCCCCCTTCATGTTGTCCAATCCATACCTGCGCAAAGTCCTCACAGCCCTGTTCATTCCGTTTGGACAAGCGATTTAAAAATACAATCTCCATGATTCTTCCTCCCTCATATAATTAGATTACTGACCCGCACAATACAAAACGCAAAAAAAAGCACCTATCCCGCGTATTCGCAAGAAAGGTGCTTCCCTTTTTGATCCGTACTATGCTGTTGCCTATATGATAACCGGACCTTGGAGTACCGTCAACCATAAATTCTAAGAATTCAGCTTTTCCTTGGCCAAAGCCAGAGCTCCGCACAATCCAGCATTGTCACCCAATCCTGGAGATACGATATATTGCTCAATTTCTGTAGTCAGACTTGAATGCTGTACATACCCGTTTAAAAGTTGTTGAAGCTTGGTACGAATGAGCGGGAACAGCTGATCCTGCTTCATTACTCCGCCGCCCATAATAATTTTTTGCGGTGAGAGGATTAAAATATAGCTCATTAGAGCCTGTGCCAGATAATGCGCCTCCATTTCCCAGGCAGGGTGATCCACAGAAAGCTCGTGTCCTTTAACCTTCCATCTTTTTTCGAGCGCCGGACCGGCTGCCAGTCCTTCCAGACAATCTCCATGATATGGACATGTGCCCTCATAGTTATCCTCTGGATGACGACGTACCAGAATGTGTCCCATTTCCGGGTGGGACAATCCATGTACCAGCTTTCCGCCAACCAAAGCACCCGCTCCGATGCCTGTACCTATTGTAATATACAGACAGTTGTCCAATCCTTTAGCAGCACCCCAAATGGATTCACCCAGTGCTGCTCCATTTACATCCGTATCAAACCCCATAGGTACATCGAAATGCTCCTTCAGTTTGCCAATCAGATTATAATTTCCCCAATGCGGCTTTGGCGTTGTTGTAATATAACCATATGTATCACTGCCTTCGATAGGATCAATTGGTCCGAATGAGCCTACACCCAGCGCTTCAATCCCTTTGCCTTCAAAAAATGCGATGACATTCTCCATGGTTTCTGCTGGAGTTGTTGTTGGAAAGCTTGCTCTTTCCAAGACCTCCCCACGTTCATTTCCGATTCCACATACGAATTTGGTGCCGCCTGCCTCAATTGCTCCCAATACTGTCATAGCTGTTGTAATCCCCTCTCCATGATCTCTCTTCACTATATTCACCTGAAACGAGCTTAAGGTCAATCCCCTTATCACAATTGTATAAAATCCTTCACATGGCTATATATCTTCGCTGGCATAATGGCATATAAATAAGGACACTCACGCACCAAGCGTCAGCATCCCTATATAACTTAGTCTACCTGAAATGTACATCCCCAGCCTAACAGCTCTTCATTATGATCCGGTTGCGACACCCATCAACGTACACAAGCTTTTCATTTCAAGTTGCTCAAATTTGTCGACAATTTGCACGTGATCCAGTGTCAACAGACAGCTGTCTAAAGCACATGCAACAGGCACATCACAGTGAATTTTAGCAAGTTTGCGTGAAAGATGCAGCATATCCAAATCACTCTCGATCTTTTTACGGACCGACGGTGTCAATTGATCTAGATTTTCCAGAATGCCTTCAATGCAGTCGTATTCCTGCACCAGCTTGAGGGCCGTTTTTTCACCAATTCCGCGTACTCCCGGGTAATTGTCACTTGCATCACCCATCAGACCTTTGAGATCCACCACTTGGCGCGGCTTAAGCCCTTTTTCAGACAACAGCGTCTCCGGGGTATATACCATGTAATTGCCATGTCCTTTTTTCATAATAATGACTTGTGTCCGCTCATCTACCAATTGAAGTAAATCATGATCTCCCGATAGAATCATGACATCCATGTCCTCATTTTGCGAATAATGGCGTGCGAGCGTACCGATGCAATCATCCGCTTCAAAGCCTTCCGCCCCAATGTTGGGAATGCCGAGGCTGTCCGTCACTTCACGGATCAAAGTAAATTGAGGAATCAAATCATCTGGTGCGTCGGCTCGGTTTCCCTTATACGCAGCAAAATGTTCCCCACGGAATGTCGTTCCGCCCATATCCCAGCAGCAAATGACGTGTGTAGGATTAAAGGTTTGGACTGCATCCCAAAAATATCGAATAAAACCATATATGGCGTTCGTTGGTACTCCAGCTTTTGTACGACGGATATAACCGTTTGCAGCGGTTGCATAATAAGCACGAAAAAGCAGGGCCATGCCGTCAACCAGCATTACGGATTGTTCATTGCGTTGTGTCACAGATTGTATTGCTCCCATTCATCATATTATTTAACCCCCACAGTATAACATATCATGGTGGTAAATTGGGCGTTACTGAGCTCCCCATGTCCCCTCAAATGTTTCCTCTTTGAATCCTACCGTTACTTTACTCCCGTCAGTTACAATTGGACGTTTGATTAATCTTCCATTCGAGGACAAAAGCGAAATTTGCTCTTCACGGCTCATGTTTCCAAGCTTATCTTTCAGCTTTAACTCTTTGTATACTTCACCACTTGTATTGAAAAACTTTTTCAACTCCAGCCCGCTTTTATTAATCAAGTCTTCCAGTTCCTCCGGGCCGGGCGGTTGTTCAAAAATAGGAATCAGTTCCGTCTCATGCCCCTTGTTTTGCAGCCATTTCACTGCATTACGACAGGTGCTGCATTTAGAATATTGATATACTTTCAGTTGGCTCATCGCTAGATTAACCTCCATTTAGTTTCAATCTATTATTGAATATTTTATTCTGGATGATATTGAGCTCTTAACAGCTCTTGCATTCCGATCATATCGTCCGGCAGAGGAGCGTAAAACGTCATCCGCTCCCCGGTCACAGGATGTACCAAGGACAATTCCGAAGCATGCAGGGCTTGTCGAGGCATCCTCGCATCAAGCTGATCATAGAGCTCACGCTGCACAGCGTCATTAGGTGTAATCCGGTACATTTTATCTCCGATCAACGGGCATCCGATATATGTCATGTGCACCCGAATTTGGTGCGTACGTCCAGATTCCAATTTTAAACCGATGCGGCTTCCTCCGCTCCACACTTCCTCCAGCTTATATAGCGTAAGAGCAGGATAACCATCCGGGGTCATCATGCGCAAATGCGGATTATCCGGGTTGCGGTCAATCGGTCCGTCCACCCTGCCTTCCTGCTGCTGAGGGCGTCCATGCACCAAGGCTGTATAGCGCTTGTCCACCGTTCCCGCAATCATCTGTTCGGAAATATGCTGATGAACATACGGATTTTTAGCTACAACTAGCACGCCCGTCGTCTCCTGATCAAGACGATGAACAGGACGAAACCGAAACAGCTCCCCCTTGGTCTGCCAATAATGCACAACCCCGTTAGCCAGCGTCCCTGTGTAATGGCCGTGAGTCGGGTGGACAATCATGCCCGCCGCCTTGTTCACCACTAACAGATGTTCATCCTCAAACAAAATCTCAAAAGGAATGGGTTCGGGTAAAATATCGTCGGAACGCTCGCGCTCCATGCGAATCTCTACTCGATCCCCGGACTTTACCTTTACGCTGATATACACACGTATCCCGTTCAGCATAATCCCCTGTTCGGTCAGCTTGAGTTTGGATATGAGCTTACGAGAAATGTTCATACGTTTTTGGAGAATGGTCTTCAACAACATGCCCTCCTCCTCAGGAGGGATCATATATACGATAGGTTCATAGTACAAGCTCATCACAAATTCCCGATTGCCTCCTTATTTGCGGAACACTTTTTTGCTGCGCACATATTCGACATCGGGCACACCCTGACGCACATTCGCTGTGCGAGCCACAACAAAGAAGTAGTCGGACAGGCGGTTCAAATACCGACGTACCGCGGGATTGATATCTGTGTGCTTACCAAGTGTAACCGCACGGCGTTCCGCGCGTCGGCAAACCGTGCGGCAAACATGAAGCGTCGAAGATAATGTGCTTCCTCCCGGGATAATAAAGCGCTCCACCTTTGGATTTTCCTCCTGGCATGCATCAATCCAGCCTTCCAACCGCTCTGCCAGCTCGTCTTTTACCTTATATTTACTTTCATTAATTTTAACAAACGCCAAATCCGAACCACAATCGAACAGCTCCTGCTGTATTTCTTCCAATTGAGTCCGAATGTCCGCAAACTTCTCCCCTTCGGCAAAGCTGATTGCTTGTCCTACAAAGCTGTTCAGCTCGTCAATGGTACCGTACGCCTCCACACGGTCGTCATCTTTGGACACTCGGCCGCCGATCACAGAAGTTTGTCCTTCATCGCCTGTTCTGGTATAAATACCCATATCATTCCATCCCCTTTATCATTCTGTGAGTGCTTTCAGTACCTTGATGGCTTCTTCCTTATTGCTAGTGCGTGGCGGTACAGTAGCAAATAATGTGTTTGAGTTATATTTTAGGTCCTTAAACATCTTCATCTGCTCCACCGGAATTCCGAACAAATGGGTTTCCTTGATTACATCCGTTCCTTCTTCCCCTTGCTCCTTTTTCTTAAATACGCCGCCCTCGAACACACCCCGGGCATACGTCTTTTTGTCAAAGGCATCATCTAACGGTAGATTCGAGCCATTCTGTCCATACAACTTCATGTCCTCTTCCGGCAAAAGAAACAAATCATGCTCTCCGGCCGCATATTCTACGACCAGTTTCTGCTGGTTATACAACGGGCTGACTGAAATCTCGATCGTCGGAGCCTGTTCGCCCAGCTTATCCTTAAGCTTTTGTGCCAGCTTGTCACGAATAACTGATGCATCCCCTTTATCCATAATAAATATGGAGAAGCTGTCCTTGTCCCGTCCCCCACATCCAGCCAATAGTACAAGTGCTATGATTCCGATAATCCATGGCGATATCCTTTTTAGCCCTGCTCTCATATGTACGCCCCCTCTTCCATGCCACTAATATATCATAAGTTGTGAATGCAAAAAAAGAAGGCCCTGCGGCCTTCTTCGTAGCTACGGTGACTTCACACAGTTACACTCTGCATTCCATACCGTACAGCTTCATGTATTCATTGATTTTCAAATCAAGCTTGCAGCTGATCTCGATGACAAGATCAGAGGTGAAGGACTGCTCTTCCTGAAACGTCCGCATCATCTCATTGCGCAGGAACAAAATTTCATCTTCCAGGGAAATGTCGTATCCTATTGAACTCGGCGACTTATATCCAACATATGACATGAGCACTCCTCCTGTAATTGAAAAATTGAACTTCCTGCTTCCGATTTCAAATTATAGCATAGAAATTTAGAAATAAAAGACTATTTTTTATGAATTACCCATAAAAAAATAATTTTAACCTTCTTTTTTAACTTTTTCAACAAAATGACCAATCCGATCCAGAGCTTCCGTCAGCTGAGTGACAGAAGTCGCATATGAGCACCGAAGATAGCCTTCGCCTCCCAAACCAAACACATTGCCCGGTACAGCTGCAACTTTGGCCTCTGCCAATAGGCGCTGCGCAAATTCATCCGAGCTGAGTCCTGTGCTTTGAATACTCGGGAAAACGTAAAAAGCTCCTCTTGGCTCGTGGCATTCCAGACCAATGTCACGGAATCCCTCAACCATCAGACGACGACGCTGATTATAGGCTTCTACCATTCGATCTTTCTCACCCATACCATTTCGCAAGCCTTCCAGTGCTGCAACTTGGCCCATAGAAGGCGCACACATAACAGTGTACTGATGGATTTTGAGCATAGCAGCAATCAAATCAGGATGCCCGCAGGTATATCCAATACGCCAGCCAGTCATGGCGAAGGCTTTGGAGAAACCACTGACGAGAATCGTACGATCCATCATACCCGGTACCGAAGCAAAGCTGACATGCTTGTCGCCATAATTCAATTCGGCATAGATTTCATCAGAGATGACGATCAAATCATGCTTTTCCACGATTTCCGCAATCGGAAGCCAATCTTCATAAGTCATCGTAGCCCCGGTCGGGTTGCTCGGATAGCATAAAATCAGCACCTTGGATTTTGGTGTAATTTTTGCTTCTAGCGCCTCAGCCGTCAGCTTAAACTCATCCTTGGCAAACGTTTCAATGCCAACCGGAATTCCGCCTCCAATCGAAGTGATTGGAGAATAGGAAATGTAGCACGGCTCAGGCACGAGAATTTCATCACCAGGTACAATTAAGGCGCGCAACGCAAGATCAATTGCCTCGCTACCTCCTACTGTTACGATAATCTCATTTTTAGGATCATAGCGGACGTCAAATTGCTCATTCAGATACTCACTAATCGCTTCACGCAGTTCTGGCGTTCCCGCATTAGACGTATAGCTGGTGAAGCCTCGCTCCAATGAATAGACACAGGCTTCCCGCATATGCCAAGGGGTTGTAAAATCCGGTTCGCCTACCCCCAGGGTAATAATGTCCTTGTTACCACCCACCAGGTCAAAAAACTTACGGATACCCGATGATGGAATCTCGCGTACCAATGGGGATAAATAAGAACTCATGGCCTTGTTACTGTCGGTAAATGCTTCTGTTTTGAAATTCATCATGATCTTCCTTTACGGCGAAATCATCAGACGATTATCTTCCTGATGGTCCTCAAAGATAATTCCGTCCTGCTTGTATTTTTTAAGCGTAAAATTAGTCTTGGTAGACAATACCGAGTCAATAGGGGATAGCTTCTCCGACACAAAATTAGCGACCTCACGGAGATTTCGGCCTTCCACCTCTACCAGCAAGTCATATGCTCCGGACATGAGATAAACAGATTTAACTTGCGGATACAAATAAATCCGTTCTGCAATCCCTTCAAATCCTCTTCCACGCTCAGGTGTAATCTGCACTTCGATCAAAGCGGTAACCTTTTCGTCGTCGACTTTGTCCCAATTGACTACAGCGGCGTATTTGACGATCACATGTTGGTCTTCAAGCTCTTTAATTGAGGTGCGTACGTCTTGCTCGTCTACCCCCAGCATAGTAGCCAATAGAGTCGGTGTTCTTCTTGCATCTTCTTTTAACAATTCCAGCACTTTTAGTTTCAATTCATTCAGCTCTGTCATTCTACATAAGGCCTCCATCGAAAGAGATTACTATACATCATACAATACGCACTTTAAACCTGCAAAGAAAAACCGTCCGCCCCGGTAAACCCGGCAGACGGACGGCTGTTATGGGAAATTGCTTCAAAAACGGAAAATCCCGTTTACATATAATAAGGGTTGCTTTGATGAGTAGATTGGCCTTGCTGATGCATAGGTTGACCATATACTCCCGCGGATGACGACTTCTGCTGAATGAACTGTTGGCATTCCTGTTGGGTCTTGCGAGCTTCTTGAATCTGTTTATCCAAATCGATGCGCAGCGCTTTAGTCGGAGCAGTGTACATATTATTCTGGCTCATTAGATGATACAAATCACCTTGCAGACGCAATGTATCATTCGTGAGGTCGGTGAACATCTGACGCACAGACGGGCAATTGGATTCTGTCGTCGCTGTTGTGTACTCGCGCACTGTACGTTTCATATCAGCAAGAATGGTATAGAGCAAATCCTCTTCGGGCATAAATGACATATTGTTTTGTGAATACATTCTGTCAAACCTCCTTTATTAGTTAGTCCAAATTACTGCTGCGGCTGCATTGGAGCAAGCTGCTGATGCTGTTGAAGAGCATTAGAAAGCAGATTCAAGTGGTGCTCATGAGTTCTTGCCAGTTGCAAACAGGCTTGTTGGATGGCTGGATGCTGAATAGACGCCGCTGTGGCCGCACATTGTTTGAGTAGTAGTTCTTCATTGGAAATGGAGTCCACGATGTACTCCAGCTCTTTGCCTGACAAGGGTTGCATGTTCGTAGATTGCATAATCTCTGTGCCTCCTTAAATGTTTTGTTGCACGCTGGTTATCTTGTCCCTTTGGCGAAATACTATGTACGCATAAGAGATACTACATATTACCTATGAGGAGTGCTATTTTATATGGAGTTGATAATCGGGAAAACATATTGGCCTAATACCTTGGAGCAGACGCTGGGTTTTCCGCCTTTGGCAGAGGATTTAAATTGTGATGTATTGATTATCGGGGGAGGGATGAGCGGATCCATTTGCTCCAGGATATTGGGAGAACAACAGGTAGACACCGTGGTTATTGACAAGCGCAAGCTGGTACACGGAAGCTCTTTGGCCAATACAGGACTGCTGCAATATAGCAATGACAAGACCTTAACCTCTTGCATCCACACATTTGGTGAAACGAACGGCGTACTGTTTTACCGCATGTGCAAAGATGCTCTGGATCAGTTAGAAAAGCTGTCCACCACACTGGATACAGACCCTACCTTTATTCGGCGCAGCAGCCTGTACTATGCAAGTACGTGGGAGGATGTACTGATGCTTCAGGAAGAGTACGAACAGCTAACCCGGTTTGGATTTCCAGTGGAGTTCTGGGATGAGCAACAAGTTGCTGCCCGATTTCCTTTTCGAAAACCAGCGGCGTTGTACACACATGAAGATGCTGAAGTGAATCCATTTTGTTTTGCCCAGGGGCTGCTGCAATCTGCCAACCGTCTTGGTGTTCGCTTATATGAGCATACGGAAGCCAAGCATTTTGATTTCAACGATAATGAGGTCGTTTGTCATACCAGCGGTGGAATGATCCGAGCAAAAAAAGTTGTTTTTGCAACAGGTTATGAAACACAAGAGATTAAAGCCGATCGCGGGGCCGTTCTAGAGAGCTCTTATGCTATCGTCACCAATCCAATCGAAGATGCTCCCTTATGGCATGAGCAGTGTCTGATCTGGGAAACTGCTCGTCCTTATCTATATATGCGCTCCACACCGGAGGGACGGATCATTATTGGTGGTTTGGATGAACCTATATTGGACGCCAGCCAGCGTGAAATCAGGCTCTTACATCAACAGCAAAAGCTGCTACAATCGCTAAAGGAATTTTTTCCCGGTGTCCCATTTCAAATCGACTATGCTTGGGCAGCTGTATTTGGTTCCTCTCATGACGGCTTGCCGTATATTGGTCCACATCCGCGTTTTCCAAATTGCTACTTTTTGGAGGGTTACGGAGGGAATGGAGCAGTCACGAGTATGATGGCAGCACAGCTATTGGCTGATGAACTGACGGGCATACACCGACCTGAAATGGAGCTTTATTCTCTGACTCGTTCTACCAAACCCTCGCCCGAAACAACGGAACCGATGATTTAATTGGGATATAACAAAACCTCCTTTTCCTATATAAATGGATTTGGAGGTCATTTGTATGGAATTTTCAATTATTCGGTTTGCTTGTGCAAGCGTCGTGCATGGGAATCGGACTTGCTTTGCTTCGTTTTTTGTTCCATTTTGAGTACACTTCGCATGAAAATCCATCCAATCACTGGCATCAATGCAAGTCCAATCAACAACCAGATCATCGCCTCAGGGGCCTTGCTGATACTTAGGACACCCAAGAAAATCAGTGTTCCCGTTAACCGACCTATCATTAAGCATAGTTCGCGCAATACCACCAGTTCCACTCTCTGATTAGCGTCTCCTTCACTCGTACCCATTAGATCAAAGCTCGCAGAGATCATAGGAATTAAATACAAGGGCATGAATAAAGCGGTACCAATCCCCATAATCAGCAGCGTGCTATATTCCATACGCCACAATAGCGGTAAAAGCGCGATCACCAACAACACGGCACCCAACAACATACCAGCCGAGCGATAGTGTGGCTTGAGCCATTTTCCGACAGCCCAAAAGCTGAAAAATGAAACCCCCGATGTAATAAGTGAAAACTGTGCTAGCTTCCATTCCTGTTGAGTAACTACATACACAAGCAGCGTAATCAGGAAAGCAAACACCCCTTCGCGAATGCCCTGCGTAACAAGCGATAACGACAACGGACGCCACATACTTCCTTTTTGTGACAATCGCTGCTTAGGCTCTTTCCAATTGTAATTTCCTGTCGGTTTACGCTTGCGAAGAAAGAAACTTAGCCCCACTCCTACGACATAAAAGGCCAAGGAAATACTGAATATCACGCGATAACCCGCGTCATCCTCCATACGCGCAATAATCCAACCAGAGAGCCAAGGACCCACTATACCGGAAAATGAGCCCAGCAGGCCCACCCATCCGTTAAAATGATCGCGACTTCCCTGATCCGTGACTTCGAAAAAAATGACATTAAACGCCAGCCAAAATAAACCTAACGCTGCACCCAACAACATTCCGAGCGGCCATATGTAGTTTACAGCCTGCGGTCCCGTATACAACACGATTAGATAGAATAGACCGGACAATGCGGTTCCCACGCGCAGGGCATTCATTTTGTTATGTTCCTTGACCCACTTTCCAGCTACCCAGACCATAATTCCCAGCGCAATTTGTTGACTGACATTAAACCATCCGATCATCGCGTAATCTTGCCTGCTTTTCCACAAATACACATTAAGAAATGTGCCGGACAATGCTGCTGCAAACACAAACAATCCATTCAAGCTTAATAGCAGAATGGATTGTCCGTTCAGGTTTGATTTCAATGCAGTTCCCCCTAACGGAAAGATCACCAATCAGCTTATTACGAGTCAGCTTGTTCAAAGATTTCTTTGATTTAACATGCCCGTATTGAGCTTGGACCTATCCGGGGAATCGCTATTTAAATATTGGAAATACCGCTGAGCTTCTCCAGCATTCGCAGTCGGTCATTCTCTGACAAAGTCTGCTGAACATGGAAGCAGCTAGGACACACATAAACATTCAAGACGAACGGCAAATCCAGAACAGGCTTGCCGAGCACTGGAGATATCGATGGTTCGAAGCCTTCTCTGGTTACTGTTTGCGAACCCGCATGCAGCATGTACTCTCCGCATTGGGAACATTCAAGAACCTCATCTTGCCTGTCGAGTAATTGTTCAGCCCCTTGTTCATAAGCCATAAGATCCGCACCGCTTTCTTCGAATTTTTGTAAAGTATGCAGCACAGGCAGCTTATGAAGCTCATTATCCTGCAATAACGGTGCATCAGCTGGCTTTTCAGATACGACTTCATCCTCTGCCTCGTATAAAATATCCTGCTCGTCATCATCGCCAAGCTGAATACTCAATGTACGATAACCCTTTAGGTCTTCTTTTTCATGAGCATGGAGCGCCGGGGTTACAGAAACCGCATGATCATGTGTCGCATCTTCATGCCCATCCGTATGTCTGTGAACAGATGGAGAAACAGACTCAGACTCCTCTTCATCATCTGTTATGTCTGAATATCCTTTCAGATCATTATGGCAATAAGGACACTCTTCTTCAGGCCCTAATTCTTCATCCCAAATAATTTCCATGTTACACCATGGACAAATAGTCATTTCCAAGCTTATCATCCTTCCGTTCCAAAGCGTATACCAAGCTCTAGTATACAGGATGTGTCAAGTTACACTCGCACCAATCACATAAGATAACGATATTGAAATAATCATAGAGAACAAACCGACCGCACGGTTATCCTCTTTAATCTCTTGATCAATAGAAAATACCGGTGTCAGAAATTCAAAAAGGAAGTATGCCGCAAGTAGCAGTAAAAAACCAACGAATGACCAGATCATCGTATCATACACGCTGGATTTTACCTCCATCGCAAAGCGGAGCACGTTGCAAATACCGAACATTTTCCCACCCGTTGCCATGGCTACCGAAACATTGCCTCGCTTGATCTCTTCCCAGCATTTATAACGGGTTACCAGCTCAAAGCAGGACAAAAATACAATTAACTCCAGCACCGCCACGGAGAAATAACCCAGCATCATCCCCAACGGATGTGATAGCAATTCATCAATCGCCATCTTCACCTCGTCCCTCCCGTTCTACCAAGCGTTCTCGGTCAGCAATCCATATCTATTCCAATTCAGCAACCGTTACACCCGTGCCGCCTTCATTGTAGTTACCGATACGGTAGCTTTTCACATGCTTATGCTTGCGCAGGTACTCCTGAATACCGGTTCTCAAGACCCCCGTACCTTTGCCGTGAATAATGTATACCTGACCCAGATTGGCCAAAAACGCTTCATCCATGAAGCGGTCCACTTCCATCAGCGCTTCCTCCACGTTTGCCCCACGAAGGTCAAGTTCACTTCGCACATTATCATCCCGTGTTCGCTTAACGCCAGTCACTGGCTTTTGGACCCTTGGAGCCGTCGTTTGGGCAGGTTGCAGCAGCTCCAGATCATCGAGACTGACCTTCATTTTCATGATGCCCAGTTGAACGATAGCTTCCTTGCTGCCAGTCAGTTCAACCACATGGCCTTTTTTATTCAGACTGTGAACGGATACTTCATCGCCAGCCATGATGGAACGAGTACGCGTAGTGATTGAACGTTTGGCTGTACTTTTCTTGCGTTGCTTCGGTTCAGCTTCATCCAGTTCTTTACGAGCTGCAATAAGCTTGTGCTCCTTAACCGAGGCTCCCTCTTCCTGAGCCAATCTGCGCAAATCAGTAATAATTTTTTCTGCTTCACTACGAGCCTTATCTACGAGAATTCTTGCTTCGTCTTCAGCCTTTTCCAGCATGCGGTCCCGTTGTGACTCCAGCTTATCCAGCTCGGTCTGATGACGGGTACGCAATGCTTCCATTTCCTTACGCAGCTGCTCTGCTTTTTCCCGTTCTTGCTCAGCGGTCAAACGGTTCTGCTCCAGTGATGCAATCATGTGCTCGACGCGCTGATCTTCTTCCGTTACCTCGCCACGGGCATAATCTAATATCCGCCCTGGTAATCCCAATCGCTCGGCAATGGCAAAAGCGTTACTTCGCCCAGGTACACCAACCAGAAGACGGTAAGTCGGGCTTAATGTAGCGACATCAAACTCCATACTTGCATTAATAATTCCTTTGCGCTCATAGGCATACGCCTTCAATTCACTATAGTGAGTCGTCGCCACCATACGGCAACCCAGAGCATGTATATGCTCCAAAATAGACACAGCCAGAGCCGAACCTTCTGCCGGATCCGTTCCTGCCCCCACCTCGTCAAGCAATACAAGACTTTTGGGTGTCATATTTTTCAAGATGCTAATAATATTGGTCATGTGACTCGAAAATGTACTCAAGTTCTGCTCAATGCTCTGCTCGTCACCAATATCGGCATAGATTGCATCAAATACGCATAGCTGGCTTTCATCCTCAACAGGCACAAACAGTCCAGACATCGCCATCAAACTTAGCAGACCTATTGTTTTCAGGGTAACGGTTTTCCCCCCTGTGTTCGGTCCGGTAACGATAATGGAGGTGTACGAATTACCCAGTTCCACATCTATGGGAACGACCTGTTCCAACGGAATTAGAGGATGTCTACCCTTTTTCAGCTTCAAGTACCCACGATCATTCATTAAGGGCAGCGTTGCCTTCATTTCACGAGCGAGACGCGCTTTCGCAAAAATAAAATCAAGATTGCCCAAAATATCCACGTCATACAGCAACATATCCGCTTGTTCTGCGACAAGTGCAGTCAGCTTTTGTAAAATGACTTCAATTTCACGCTCTTCTCTCAGCCTGGTTTCCCTCAGCTTGTTGTTCATGGCCACGATGGATTCAGGCTCGATAAACAATGTTGCGCCAGACCCGGATTGATCATGCACAATTCCGCCAAAATAAGAACGGTATTCGGCCTTGACCGGGATGACAAACCGATCTCCACGAATCGTAATCAACTGATCCTGAAGCATTTTGGACACAGTTGAGGAGCGAATCATGGAATCCAGCTTCTCACGAATACGCACTTCACCGGAGCGCAGCTCCCGGCGAATTTGTGAAAGCTCTGTACTGGCAGAATCCAGCACTTCTGCATTTTCGTCAATACAGCCTTTAATGGAGTTTTCCAAACTTCTTTGTTCCGAAAGCTGCTCACTCCAATACAGCAAAGTTTCAACAGGATTTTCCTCATGCAAACTTGTTACATATACCTGTATACGGCGTGCAGCTTGAACCGTTGTCCGAATACCAAGCAACTCCTGCGGACTTAACGTTCCTCCAATACGGGCACGCTTCACCGCCGGAGTGATATCCACAACTCCGTTAAATGAAGGTACCCCTTTTAGTCGATCAGCAGCATAGGCCTCGTCCGTACCTTTCAGCAATTTCTTGATATGCTCCAAATCATCGCTGGGCTGTAATCGAAGGGCTGTCTGTTGTCCCGTTGCCGTTTGGGCATAGTGACTTAGTTTATTTAGAATTTTTTGATATTCAAGGGTTTTGAAAATTTTAGAGTCCAACTTCACTGCTCCTTTCACTTATATCTATATTATACCGAAAGCAGCAAACTTACGCTATTTGCCAACTATGCTTTACACATAAGAAAGCTCTTCATGCCACACACTAACCTTTGTCTAACCCTGTTAATTCAAAAAAACAAAGGAGGTTATTCCGTGAGCATTCTTGGGCACATTGTACGTTTCATCGTTGCCGCTCTGGTTTTGATGGTCGTAAGCTGGATCGTTCCCGGATTTAGTGTAGGCGGCTTTTGGAGCGCGCTGATCCTTGCCATTGTCATTGCCTTGATTGGCTACATCGTCGAGGCGGTGTTTGGTCGACGCGTTTCTCCATTTGGACGCGGTATTGTCGGTTTTCTAGTGAGCGCTCTGGTTATCTGGGTCGCTCAATATGTCGTGGCCCATGTTAGTGTTTCTATTTTGGGCGCATTGCTCGCTGCATTGGTTATCGGGATTATCGATTTGTTTATTCCGGTATCGACACCATTTGAAGCCGGGCGCAAGGAAGGAAAATAATTTCAGCAGACACTTCCAGTATAGCTGTCCCGAAGCAGATTCGTCTGCCAAAGGACAGCTTTTTGTCACTTACACTTCTTAGCGATCCATAAACAAACAATCCCCGGCCATGAGCAGCCGGGGATTGCCTTACAATTATAATCCGTATCTACTGATCCTGTTCGATAAGTTCAATCCATTCATTATACTCGGTTTGAAGCTTGGTGTATTCTTCCTTTAGTTGACGTAATTCAGTCGAAATCTTCTCTGCATTTTCTCGGTCTACATCCTGTTGTACTTGTAATAAACGAAGCTGATGAGCTGCCATTTCATATTTTTGACCCACTTCGTCTAATTCAGACTGCAAGGCCATCCGTTCCTGCTCTATGGACTGCTGTTCTGCCTTTGCGGTGTTGGCAGCTTCAACTGCAGAACGAATCTCTTCCTGAAGTTGTTCCTTTTGTTCAATCGTTACCGCTATCTCCCGTTCCCAAGAAGCAAATTCTTCCTTACGGGCAGCATCTTCAGCTTCCAGACGTTCCGCTTCATCCTTCAACTGATCATATTTCAGCTGCCACTCCACAGATGCCTTCTCAGCACGTTCCAGTTCACTTTGCCGATCATGATTTTCCTGCTGGAGTTGCTTAATATGTTGCTCCAGCTGTCCAGCTCGGCTCTTCATGCTTCCATATTGCTCCTGAAGCGATTGATACGCCTTCGCGCCCTCTTGCTCTCGGACTTTGGCTTTCTCAAGCTCGTCCTGAACGCGAATCAGCTCAGGCGATAGCTCCTTGATCTTCGCTTCAAGTTGAACTAGACGTTGCTGCTGTGAAGAATATTTATCATTAGCAGCTTCAACCTCAGTCACAGTCTGCTGTAGTTGTTGCTCTATTGCTTCCTTCTGTTCACGCGCTTCCAGCAGGGAAAGCTCCAACTCGTCGGCTGCCAATTGACGTTCTTCTGCAAGCTTCTTCCATGACTTCTCACTTTCAGCGAGCGTAGCCAGCTCGCTTTGCAGCTTGCGAGAAGATACATGAGCTTGCTCCAGCAGCTTCTGCATCCGGCGCTGCTCTTCCTCCAGCTTAGCCGCCTGCTGCTGCGTAGCCTTGGCTTCATCCAGCAATTGATCATATCTGTTTTGCAGTTCTTCACGCGCAAGCGTATCTGCCTGCTCCCGCTCTGTTGCCGCCTGTTGCTGTGCTTGCAGCTCAGCCTCCAGTTCGGACTGTTGTTGCTCCAATGCTGTAGCTTGCTCTTGAGCCTCCTTCAAACGAGAAGAAAGCTCTGCACTACCAGCCTGTACTTGTTCTAATTGCTCCTGAAGCTCCTCCATCCGAATCTCCTGCTCCAGTGCAGCTTCCTCGGCACGTTTCTGTGCTTCCTCATGCTGGAGCTTTTGCTCATTTAGAGCCAATTCAGCCTGTTTACGTTCCTGCTCCAGCTGTTCATTCAGCCCGGAGCACTTGATCTGCCATTCGCTTATCTTCTGGCTATGCTCTTGCTGCAAAGCAGATCGCAGCTTGTCTAGCTCAGTGCGATTTCGCTCCTGATGAGCCTTTTCCGCAGCGGAAAGCTTAGCTTCAGCTTGTTTAGCCGCTTCGACTATTTCCTTCTTCAACTGCTCTTCTGTCTGCCGGACACGCGCATTCGCAGCCTCTTGCTGCTCTTTCAGCTTACGAGAAGCTTCTTGGCGAGATTCTTCCAATTCACGCTTAGCTTGTTTTTGTGCATTTTCAAGTTCAGTCGCTTTTTTCTCCTGCTGTTCAAGCTTTGCCCTTAGTTCGGCAATTTCCTTGGCTGACACAGATTCAGTCTCCACCAGCTTTTTCTGCGTCGTTTCTTTTTCTTCCCTCAATTGAACGAGGGCTTGATGCATATCTGTATTTTTCTGCTGTTGTTCCCCTAGAGCCGTCTGGAGTTGGGCCAGATCTCCCCGGAGCTCCGCCCGTTCCGCTGCCAAGCGGTTCATATGGCTCTGGATCTCCTGAATTTGTACAGCTTCTTCAGCCATATGAACCGCAGCCAGCACGGCAATTCGGGGCATATCCAGACGCGAATGAGCTTGAGAAATGCTGTGCATACGTTCATCTACGTAATTGGCAACCTGCTTCATATAATCACTATTACTGCCGACAAGTTTATAAGAAGTACCGTAGATCTCTACAGTGACGCGAGTACGATCTGGTGTAGTCACAATTATGCCCTCCTTCAATACTACTGTATGTTGATTCTAAGGTGTGTCCGGTACTAGGGTAACCCGCCTTCCGTGAAGCGTTCAACCTTATTAGTCCGGCTTCCCCGCAGCGGGTGAATATCAGAGTAGAGAGCTTCTATGATGATAGGCCAAAAAGCCGTATCGAACCTCTGTCACTAAGATTCGATACGGCTTCCCGCATTTCCTGCTACTTTCTCAATTCCGCTCCAAAAGTTTGTTCTAGAGACGTAACGACAGGAGAATGCGCCGCATTAATCTCTTCATCCGTCAACGTATGCTCCCAATGACGATAGGTCAGGGAAATAGCTACGCTC
Organism: Paenibacillus sp. BT-177; assembly: GCF_025846815.2. Lineage (NCBI taxonomy): Bacteria > Bacillati > Bacillota > Bacilli > Caryophanales > Paenibacillaceae > Paenibacillus > Paenibacillus sp. BT-177. Next base: position 179,798 of record NZ_JAOYTP010000002.1, read on the forward strand.
TTCTTGTCTTCACCAAGCTTGCTGCCTGTAAATACATCAAACACCCGTGCATCCTGCAACAGTTCTCCGCCTGCAGCGTGAATAACACGAAGCAGTTCACCTGCCTCAACGTCTTTATTCACCACGAGGGCAATGTCACGTTCCACGGACGGGAAGCGAGCCAGCTCTCTGAACTGAATATGGGAGTTTGCGTGCTCAACGAGCTGTTGCAACGCGATTTCAGCTACATACGTATCGTTCAGCCCATAGGACTGTTGCAGTTCAGGATGAATCTGCCCAACTGTACCGATCCGTTGGGAGTTTCCGTTCGCATCCAGCCATACCGAAGCGGAACGTCCTGGGTGGTAGCTTTGCGGCTGGTCAGCCACATAACGAATGCTGGCACTTAGTCCAAAATAGTCGAACACTGTTTCAAGCGTACCTTTAATATCAAAGAAATCGACCTTTTCGGCTCCGATGTTCCATTGTTTTTCACGGCGCACTCCAGTCAGCAGCAGACTCAGCACTTGAATTTCCTGCGGCTGGCGGGTTAATGTTTGCTCTTCTGTATAGAATACAGTTCCCATCTCAAAAATCGCCAGATTATCTTGCTTCCGATTCATGTTGTACACCGCTGTATCCAGCATCTGCGGAATGATACTTGTACGCAACACACTACGATCTTCACTCATAGGCATAGCCAAACGTACCGGATGGCTGCCTTCTGTTAGAGCGTTAAACAAAGCCGTGCTTTGCGGATGTACAAAAGAGTAACTGATCGTCTCCTGCCAGCCACCATGAGCCAGCAATCTGCGCAAGGAGCGACGCAGAGATTGCGATGCCGTCAAAGCTCCTGGAGTTGTTGGACCTTCAATCGGCGTGGTTGGGATATTATCGTAACCATACAGACGTGCTACTTCTTCGATTAAGTCCACATCAATGGTAATATCTCCACGGCGTGTAGGTACTTCAACTTCCAGCACCCCTGGCTCTGTGTCGCCGCATCCGAAATGAAGTCTACCAAAAATCGTCTTCACCTCAAGCAGTGACAGTTCGGTTCCCAAATATCGATTTATTTTATCTAGCGACAGCTTGATAATATGATTTTCAGCTTTTGCAGAAGCAGACTCTACGATGCCCTGGTGTACAGTGCCCCCTGCATAACGCTGAATCAGCGCAGCTGCACGATTTACAGCAGGTATAACAGCTCCTGGATCAACCTCTTTTTCAAAACGCAGACTTGCTTCCGAGCGCAGTCCCAGTTGACGTGATGTTTTACGAACGGTACCGCCGTCAAACTTCGCAGATTCCAACGCGATGCTAATCGTCGCATCCGTAACCTCAGAGTTGGCTCCGCCCATTACGCCTGCTAATGCAATCGGCTTCACGCCGTCCGTAATCAGCAGCATATGCGGTTCCAGCTTACGTTCCTGATCGTCAAGTGTAATCAAAGTTTCGCCTGTACGAGCAAGCCGAACCTCAATATTTCCATTTTCCAGCTTATCCGCATCAAAAGCATGCAACGGCTGGCCGTATTCCAGCATAACGTAGTTCGTAATATCTACGATATTGTTAATCGGACGAACACCTGCCGCCATCAGACGATTTTGAATCCATAACGGGGAAGGCCCCACCTTTACACCTGTGATATAACGCGCTGCATAGTGCGTACACAGTTCAGGAGTATCTACCTTTACGGACAGATGATCTGCCGCTGCATCGCTAATTTCCACCAGATCCTTAGCGGGGTCAGCCAGCGAAATGTCACGTCCTAAAATAGCACTCACTTCATAAGCGGCTCCATGCATGCTCAGGCAATCCGAACGGTTGGGTGTCAAATCAAAATCCAGCACCTGGTCATCCAGGGCAAGCAGCTTCGTAATTGGCGTACCAATTTCAGCATCTTCTGGCAGCACCAAAATGCCTTCCTGCAATTCTTTTGGCAATAGCTTATCATTCATGCCCAGTTCTTTGGCCGAGCAGATCATGCCCATGGACACAACACCACGCAGCTTGGCCTTTTTAATATGAAAATCTCCTGGCAGCTTGGCACCTACAACTGCAACAGGAACCTTTTGACCTGCATCCACGTTCTTGGCACCACACACAATTTGCAAGTCTTCTCCCTGACCCGCATCGACAATACACACATTCAGCTTATCCGCATCTGGGTGCTTTTCTTTGCTTTTGACATAGCCTACAACGACGCCAGTAATTCCTTGGTTACGATGTTCGACTTCATCAATTTCAATGCCCGAACGGGTGATTTTTTCTGCTAGGTCCTCCGCACTCACTTGATCCAGTGATACATACTCGGACAGCCACTCGAATGATACTTTCATATGGGTTCACTTCCCTTGATATAGTTGTTTATTGACGCGCAAACTGCTTCAAGAACGACAGATCGCTGTTATAAAAATGGCGAATATCATCAATGCCGTATTTCAAAATGGCAATCCGTTCTACACCCATACCGAATGCAAAGCCACTGTATATCTCGGGATCAAAACCACCCATTTCCAGCACTTTCGGATGCACCATACCACAGCCTAAAATTTCAATCCACACGCGCTCGCCGTTTTTCTTCACAAAAGTCACGTCTACTTCAGCACTTGGCTCGGTGAACGGAAAGAAGCTTGGACGCAAGCGGATTTCGGTCGATTCCCCGAACATTTCGCGTGCAAATTGCAGCAAGGTTCCTTTCAAGTCACTCATACGAATGTCTTTTCCAATCACAAGGCCTTCAATTTGGTGGAATTGGAAGGAATGCGTTGCATCGTCATCATCACGTCGGAATACCGTACCCGGACAAATCACCTTAATAGGCGTTTCACCCTTCATCGCCTCCATCGCGCGAATCTGAACTGGTGACGTATGAGTACGCATCAACAGATCCTCGGTCAGGTAAAATGAATCCTGCATATCGCGTGCCGGGTGGTTTTTAGGCAGATTCAATGCTTCGAAGTTATAGTAATCGGTCTCTGCCTGCGGCCCCTCAGCCACTCGATATCCCATACCTGTAAAAATATCCTCGATTTGCTCGATCACTTTGTTAAGTGGGTGGAGCCCGCCTTGCGGCATTGCGCGTCCAGGCAAGGTAACGTCGATTTTTTCTGCTTGCAAGCGCTCATTCGTTTCTGCTTTCGTGAACTCGTCCTGCTTACGGTTAACGACCTCTTCAATCGCCTCGCGCACCTCATTGGCTACCTGGCCAACAACTGGACGCTCTTCCGCGCTGAGCTTGCCCATACCGCGCAAAATTTCGGTCAGTGCACCCTTTTTACCCGAATATTTAACTCGTAGATCAGCCAGCTCCTTGGGTGTTGCCACCTTCTCCAATACTTCCAGTGCTTCTTCCTTCAAGGCCAGCAGATGTTCCTTCATTTGGATGGTTTCGCTCATCGCCTGTTCAGTCCCCTTTCTTCATATCCAGCTTTTCAGACAACAAAAAAAAGGTCTTTTCTCCCGAAAAGGGACGAAAAGACCGTGGTACCACCCTCGTTAGACAATGAAGTTAGCTACCCGATGCGTTGCTTTGTGGCAATCAGTACGGGGGTTCATTCATGCTATGCATCATCATCTCGCTCTGCACGTTGTAACGGTCGTGAACCGGTATCCCCTACTTGCACAACCGCCATTTACATGACGCTTGAGGTTCAAGGAACTGCTCCGGAGCGAACTTCAACAGCCCAATATTTGCAGAAACGCTCTCAATCCTACGGCGCTTCCTCCCTGTTCAATCGGACACTGCCTACTCTTCTCCATCAAGACATTTTCTAAATACGAACTATTGTTCATTATTATATGCAAACTACTGCACTTTGGCAAGCAGCGCCTATATTTCATTCCTTCAGATATCGGGATCATTTAACTGATCCAGCTTGGCACGAATGCGCCTGATGTCGCTCAAGAGCTCCTCATTTTCTTCACTCGTCCCCGTCATTCCCATCAGTTCGGTAAGACGCAACTGTAATCGAAGACGTTCCTCCCGCTCCTGCTGATCCTTAGGCTCTCGGATACGGTTCCGTTCATCTTCTTGTTTTTCGTCGGCCGTCCCTTCATAGATTTCATATCCGCCGCCCGGCTTCATATCGAGTAACCGAGTTGCCGTACAACGCACCAGCTCCCGGTCATGCGAGACGAGTACCAACGCCCCATCATATCGGCGTAAAGAATCCTCTACAATTTCACGGGTTTCAATGTCAAAGTAATTCGTCGGTTCATCCAGCACCAGCAGATTGGCTCCACTAAAGTACAGACGCAGAAAAGCTACCCTGCATTTTTCTCCCATACTGAGCGTTCCGATCCTTTTGAATACGTCCTCTTTGGCAAATAGAAAACAGCCCAGCACCGTTCTCGCTTCTGTTTGGGTCATTGTAGGGAGCGCAAGCAGACTGTCGAGCAACGTCTGATCCTCTGGAAGCTGCTCCAGCTCCTGTGAAAAATATCCGATGTTCAACTGTGGGTTGGCTGTAATTGTCCCCATCTGCGGTTCGAGCTGACCTGTTAATAACCGAAGCAGCGTGGTTTTGCCAATTCCATTGGGTCCCCGAACAGCCAAACGTTCCCCACGTGCAACGTTCAGATTTAGATTTTTCACAATGACATGGTCGTCGTAGCTAAAGTCAACCTGTTCAGTACGCAGCAAATATTTAGCCTGAAAACCGCTATCACTTAATTTCATGTGCAAAGACGGAGCTTCACGTGGTTGTTCTACCCTGTTAGCCTCCAGTCGCTCCAGTTCCTTCTCTTTCGCATGATAACGGGAGATATTTTTTTTAGCCTTGGCCTTATAGAAGCTCTGTGTAATAGCCACTTCGACTTTGGATGCGCTACGATGTGCCTGGTGAAACCATTCCCTGTAATTTCGAATCGTTTCCTCCAGCGCCTGTCTCGCCAGTTCCTGCTTCCGATAGCTCGCCTCCTGCTCTCGTTGTTCCCGCTCCTTTTGTGCTTTATATTCCTTATAACCGCCTTTATAGCGCCCAATACCTGTGGATGTAAGCTCGACTATACTCGTGGCCACCTGATCCAAAAAGGCTCTGTCATGCGATACAAACAACAGTGTTCCAGGATACGTGGATAGCCACTGCTCCAGCCAGAGCAAGCTTTCGGCATCCAAATGGTTGGTTGGCTCATCCAGCACCAGCAACTTCGGCTGCCTGACCATCAGTCCAGCCAGTCGTACTCTTGTCTTCTGTCCACCACTTAGATCACTATAAGCAATGGACCACGTCTGTGCAGGCATCCCCTTTCGGGTGAGCGCCTTTTCCACCTCAGACTCCCAGGCAAAGCCTTGCAGACGCTCATATTCATCCATCAGCTCGCCGTAACGCTCCAGATGATGCTCCATGTCCTTTTCAGGATCGGCTAGATCAGCTTCCAGCTGTCCCAACTCTTGCTTGAGATCCCAGTGCTTAGGGCTGGCCTGCTGTGCGGTCTCCAGTGCGGTTCGAGACCCATCCACCGTATCCTGTTGCTTCAGCCAGCCGTGCTCTTCCAGCGGCAAATCATACTCTACTTGACCGGAGGTTGGCGCTTCATCTCCCAGCAATATTCGTAGCAACGTCGTTTTACCGGCCCCATTTCTTCCAAACAACGCGAGCCGTTCTCCTTCCGTCACGTCCAACGACACATTCTCAAATAAAGATGTCCCGTTCCATTCCTTGACTATATTGCGAACCCGTAAAATGGTTTTCATACCACGATCATCCTTTCCCGGTCCGGTTTTTATACCGGAAGCAACAAAAAAAGCCGCAGAAGGCTGCGGCTTGCATACAGGAATATAGAATGACTGTTATGAATGGTTTCAGAACATACACCTATGAAAAATAACACCGCGAACGAAAAAGAAAATCTCGTTACGGATCTTCAACGCATACGTCCCTACTTTCATTTCAGACACACTTCTCCCGTTGCAGCTTGCAGCCGCCTGCCAGTAACGTGCAGTTAAGTGGGAAAATCAGTGTGCTTACTTCATCGGACGTATGGTTACCTTCCTTTTCATGGGATACTTACTTGCAGTCAGTATAGCAGACCACAGCATATTTTCCAATACCCGCTTTATTTTCCAAAGACCAAAGTTGTATTGGACGAACCTGCATACTTAGTTACGAACTCTTTAGTATATTCAGGAGTTTGAACTTGATAGCTGTAGTTCTTGCTCGGGTTCCATCGGGTCACAGGCGATTTTTGGTTAGTGATGGCTGGAAAACTACCTACATCTTTGAATTCACCATTGGCTTTATCATCCAGAATACCGCCCTTTTCACTACCTTTTCCAAAATAATTATTCTCGGAATAAATTCGTGCATTGGTTGCTATTGTGTAAGCCAACTGAAAATTATTAATATAATTATTTTTCACATGGAAATATCCATATCTCATCAGACCTGGACCGCGTACAAGTAAGTTTTCAAAATAATTATTGGCAATTGTAATATGGGGCATGCGGTCATAATTTTTATTGCTGTCATCTGGATAACCCAGAATAAGGCCATATTTATGATTCGAAAATTTGGAGTTGCTAATGGTTACATAATCAGCCGATTGTCCTATGTACAAAAGTTTGTCCAAATCCGAGCCATTTGCATTATAATTATGACCTGCAAAAGTAACATGATCAATCCAATAATTTGTACCTGCAGTAAGATATAGCTGGATATCATCGTTACCATTAATACTGGCACTGTGCTCAAAAGTTAAATTTTGAAAGATCACATTTCCCGAGTTAGCTGTTGTTTTCAAATGAATATTGACTAGCTTATTTTGCGCATAAGAGCCGATTAGAGATTTGTTAGAACCGATATTGACCACGGTTTTAGAAGAAGCAGAAATATTCTTTTCGATGACCAGAATTTTGGGAGTTGAATCCCCTAGCTGATTTTTCAATTCGTTTAGATTATTGATATAGATGACCTGACCATTTTTGCCCCCTGTTGTAGCAGGCTTTGAAGCTCCTGTTTCGCTTTTAGCCTGTCCAGCAAAACCAATCATGCCATTCGTCGACGTATTTGGGAAATCAGTCGCAGCGAACGTAGCACTTGCTGAAAAGGTAAAAAGCACAAAGGCCAAAGCTAAAAGAAAAGAGATTTTTCTCATCGCAGCTACACCATCCTTCTTTTATATTAAATTCCAATTACGAGACTATACTTTTTTTGCAAAATGGTAAATAGTTCTTTTTATCTGTTTATTTATAGCATATAAGAGAAATATTTAAATTATATTATTTAACAGCGTGAAAATAGTTCGTAGGAACGCAAAAAAGCCGGGATTCCCCATTGGTAACCCGGCTAAAATATATTCTTATTAAAAACAAAATAGAAACCCTTGAATTTACAAGGGTTTCGGAATTTTTAAAGTCGTAAGCGGGTGATGGGAATCGAACCCACGCTATCAGCTTGGAAGGCTGAAGTTCTACCATTGAACTACACCCGCATTATATAACATCTTGATCCATATGTATGACACACTTAAGCTCTCGTCAACCAACTGAATCAGGATGTTATTCAGTATAACTTATCTTTCCACAAAATGCAAGCATACTACATACCATCCTGAACCAGCCAATTGACAGGTTTACGTAAAAACAATTTTTCAAAAACTTCTGCCGGAATGGGGCGGCTAAAATAATACCCCTGCCCTTCATGGCAATCCTGCGCCTGCAAAAATTGAAGCTGCTCCTCATTTTCCACCCCTTCAGCCGTAACCTTCAGCTTCAAATGGTGAGCCATAGAGGCAATGGTAGATACAATGGCCGCATTTTTGCTGTCAACCAGCACCTCATTTACAAAGGAACGGTCAATTTTAAGACGATCAATCGGAAGATTCTTCAAATAATGCAATGAGCTATAACCCGTTCCAAAATCATCAATACTGATTGCAACACCAATAGCCTTTATTTTTTTCAACTGTTCAAAAGCCCGGTCCTTATCAAAAGTCATACTCTCAGTAATCTCCAGTTCTAAATAGCGTGGCTCCAGTCCCGTATAGGCCAAAATGCCCCGAATTACATCCACCAGTTTTTTTTGCTGGAATTGGCGCATGGATAAATTGACCGAAATCGGGATCGATGGATACCCTAGCTCCTGCCACTGCTTATTTTGGAGACACGCCTCACGCAACACCCATTCCCCCAGGGGCACGATCAGGCCACTTTCTTCAGCTACTGGAATAAAATCACCCGGCATCACCATCCCGCGATGAGGATGATTCCAACGCACCAGCGCTTCCAAACTCGTTAGCTCGCCACTTTGCAGATGGACGCGTGGCTGATACACCAATGAAAATTCTTCATTTTCAAGCGCTCGCCGCAAATCATTCTCCAGCTGGAGCCTTTCATGCGCTCGCATCTGCATCGCACTAGCATACCGCTGAAAATTCACTCCTTGCTCCTTGGCACTATGAACGGCTGTATCCGCCTGCTGAATAAGTTGTTCGCTCTGATTCGCATCCGACGGGTACAAAGCTATGCCAACGCTCACCATCACATGATAAGACTCCCCATTAATATCAAAAGGCTGATCGAACAGCTTCACCATATCATCAATACGATTTCTCATGGCATCTGAATCTTCGTAGCCCATTAGAAGAAAGGCAAATTCATCTCCACCCATGCTAAAGACAGCTTCCCCCTCACGGCAAAAATGCCCCAAGCGTTCGCCTACCGCATACAGCAAATAATTGCCTGCCGTATGCCCAAGCGAATCATTAATCGCTTTAAAACGATCAATATTTAGCACTAAAAGCGCTACTGTCTCATCAGATTTCAGTGAATTGCGCAATATTTTATCCAGGCGCTGGGAAAGACGACGGCGATTGGGAAGGCCTGTTATATCATCGTTATAAGCAATATGATTAAACTCAGATTCTGCCGCCTGTTTTTCCCGATAAGGAACCAGAACCATAAGCCGGACTAGACCGCTCAACAGATTATAAAATGCAATTACGTTTGTCAAAAGTCCTATAAGATGATTGATATCACTCATTTGCTTAGCAAATAAATAGAATAACTGGCTCACAACACACAGCCCAATCCCACGAACGATAAGCAACATGCCCAACTCCGCAGGGCGGACTTTTCGGTATTTTCGTACTCCAAAAATAAATGTAAGCATCAGCAGTAACATGACAACCAGATTCAACGTCCAGCCCAGGTTACCTAATTCGTACCGTATACGTAGATCTGGTAAGCCTGCATCATATGCCTTAATAACTCCTAGAATCAGCAACGTACAACCTATCCCTGCCCACAAAGCCACTGTTTTGTATTCAGACTTCGTCCTTCTAAATGGGAGAGAACAAACGAATAGGAGCATAACAGAGGTAAAGGCACGATTTACAAATAGTAGCCACAACGAAATGCCCGGAGACAAAGCAAAGTCCGTCAGGCTTACGAAACTAAACGAAACAATATGAACAAGGTAAAGCAGACCAGCCACCAGAAACGTTGGGGCAATAAGAAGTCTCTGCCAGGTCAACTGTTCCAGCAAAACGGACCAGGATTGATAAAAAATAGAAAAACAAATCGCAGCACAGGCAAACCCTATAATCGGATATAACAAGAAAAATACATTATAGGAGTATATTTTATTCAAAGTTACGTGAAATAACTGAACTAAGACAAACAAAACTATGGCGGCAATACCAATGCCTATCGTTTTTTTTACTTCCAGCCGTATATTCATTCAGCCTCTTCAGCCCCCTGCATATCGGAGATTCCGATCATCTAAGACGTTTGACAGCTTTGGAAGCCGTTGTTTAAGTCTATAGTATCAAAAAAAATGTTGTATTCTGGTATATAATAGCATTTAATCTGTGAAAGGTGAATCATTTTTTTGTTCTATATTCATGAATTTATTTTCGCATTTGCGCAAATGCACGAGCTTACAGTACCAAAAAAGCGCATCATCTTTTCAGATCATGCGCTTCAGACGACATTTTTCAATTAGGTGATACCTATACCCCAACGCTGCACACCACAACAGAAATAGTATGTACAGGACCCCTCTGAGAAAATCTCATCATATTAGACTACAGGAAGTGTGATTTTAAATTGTGTACCGCTTCCATGCTTACTGTCTACATGAATGAAGCCTCCATGATTTTTGATAATACGATAGCTCACAGCCAATCCCAAGCCGGTTCCACTTTCTTTTGTTGTAAAAAAAGGATCAAATAAACGCGCCAATGTATTGTGATCCATCCCTAATCCGTTATCTTCAATACAAATGTGGACATAAGAGCCCTCAAGCACGGTATGGATATCAATGCATCCCTCTCGTTCCCCGCCGATGCTTTCAATGGCATCCATCGCATTTTTAATCATATTGAGGATAACCTGCTTAATCTGCTTCACGTCAATGGAAACCTTCATGAGTTCATCATTTTCATCCAGTGCGATCTGGCAGCCCTTCATCAACGCCTCGCTTTCTGTCAGCATCACTACTTCTTTCAACAGTCCCATCACAGATACAGCCGTTTTTTGCGGAGCCGAAGGCTTGGACGAATTTAAAAACTCGTAAATAATGTCGTTCGCACGATCAATTTCGGTTAAAATAATGCGGGCATACTCATCCCTGCCCAACTCCACCAAGTGCGGCCGAAGCAATTGAATAAAACCCCGGATTGCAGTAAGCGGGTTACGGATTTCATGGGCGATAGATGCCGAAATACGTCCCAGCATTGCCAGCTTGTCATTTTGATACGCTGTCTGCTCAATCTGCTTATAATCCGACACATCCTTTACACTAAACAAAAAATCGCCATCCATCTGATCACCGTAGGTCACTGTTATCAACCAATGCCGACCATACTCATCAATCAACTCATGATAGCGCTTTCTATGAAAGATAGTTTCTTTATAAATCCGCATAATTTTCTTCTTCTTAAACCGACTTAACTCAGGATGATGCAAAATTTGCATCAGGTTGCGACCCGCGAGCGAACTACGTGGTAGCTCCAGTAATCTCGCCATTTGCACGTTAATAAAGGTCAGTACCCCGTCACTGTCAAACAGCATGATACCACTATCCAGGTTCTCCAGTACATTTTCATACTTATTATTGGCGATCTGTGTGGAAGGGCAAGCTCCCACGGTATCAAGCAAGGCTTCTTGGAATTCACTGATCATGCCAGGCTTCCCCCTTGTATCGGAATGATAAACTGGCCGTATCGGACGTGTAATATTCTTGAAGAAGAGAAAGGCATCTATCGATCACCCTTCAAATGGTGTAAAAAACAGTTTCAATCAACTCCGACCATTTTTTTCGATTCGAGTCTTATTTTATGATAGACAAGATTAAGGATCACAGTCAATCGGAAAAAGTGTCGAATCCACATTTTTATCCTATTTTCTTTCGTCATAATATCTGCGCAACATTACAAAATAAAAAAATAAGTTAAAAATAAGCGCCCTACACACCAAAGAAGCTCTCCAGATTGGAGAGCTTCTTTGGTGTGTAGGATGTCAACTGCCGCTCTTATTATGTTGAAGCCGGGATCGTCTTTGACTCATAACAGCCAGTCTTCTCTTAAGCTCTCCCTGCCATTTCTCATCATTCATCTGTTTCGCTACCGTCAATAAATCCAGCGACATGTCAATTTGGCGCTTCACAATTTCAAATGCATCTTCACTCTCACGATTTACACAGTTTTCAAATATCGTATCATCGTCTTCCATGACATAATCCTGAAAATCAATCTCGGATGCCCCATCACCATGTGCATACTCAGCCAAAATTTCATACTCATTTTCAACTTTATAATGAACTTCAATGCGACGACATACCGGGCAAAACAGCAAAGGAACATTATGGACTTGGGTGCGGTAATGCTTCAGCGTTCCCTTGGTTCCTACCATGCTTGCTCCACAGCAATAACTCATCCGGGCTCAGCCTCCTCTGAACAAAACCTGTTCTGCCTTGTTTATCTTCTACAATACCTTATTCGCTTTCATCAGGCAAAATTCCTCCAGAACACAACAACATTTCCATAATTATTTGTTACTTCACTCATTATTACATGATTCAGACAGGCTATTCCTATATCTCCGCTGTATAGCGCAGGCAAGCAAGCCCCCAACAACGGTAAAGTAACCGCTTGTTGGGGGCTTGCTTGTTTAAATTCAACTTGTAAAGCTAATATTACAGATTTTTATCGCCTGGTTTCCAGTTCATTGGGCACAAGCCACCGGATTGCAAAGCTTGCAGTACACGCAATGTTTCTTCTACACTGCGGCCTACATCGTTGTGGTTAACCACTTGATATTTCAGTTCGCCTTCTGGATCAATGATGAACAAGCCGCGCAATGCAACGCCTTCTTCTTCGATCAGAACACCATAGTCGCTTGCTGTTTTTTTCGTGATGTCAGAAGCCAACGGGAAGTTCAGTTTGCCCAGACCGTTGTTTTCTTTAGCTGTGTTGATCCATGCTTTGTGGCTGTGCACGGAGTCTACACTGATACCCAAAATTTCAGTATCCAGCTCTTTGAATTGGTCAGCTGCATCGCTCAATGCTGTAATTTCTGTTGGGCATACAAAAGTGAAATCCAGTGGATAGAAGAAAAATACGAGCCACTTGCCACGGTAATCGGAAAGTTTCACCGAGCCAAATTCTTGACCGTCTCCAGATACTGTTTCCAATGCAAAATCAGGTGCGGGTCTTCCTACCAATCTTTCTGCCATAATGTGAAATCCTCCTTTAAAATATGTAAGAAAAACACCAATTGTGTTTTCCTCAATCATCTGTATTGTAATAAACCACCTACTTGATAAATGTTATCATTCGCTGAAATCAAAGTCAACATTGTAACCATTACTTTTTTATAATTATTTTAAACTAGCTTAAAAATTCACAATTCATTCACATTTTGAGAGCTTTCTGATATGCAAGTAGCTCCTGATTACTCAGGAGCTACTGTGTCAAACATTTGCTGTAAAATTATACTGTATAACCTCACTATATAATAGGAAGCTTTTTTTCAGAACAAGTACGTTTCTGGGGACTTTAGCGAATAGCTGCTGCGATCAAATCGCCCATTTGAGTTGTCGAGATCGCTTGTGATTTATCCACCGCGATATCTGCCGTACGGTGTCCTGCATCCAGTACCTCAGCTACCGCCTTCTCAATAGCGTCAGCTGCTTTCTCGTACCCGAAGGTGAGGCGGAACATCAAAGCAACGGACAAAATCGTTGCAATGGGGTTCGCCAGTCCCTGACCAGCAATATCAGGTGCTGAGCCGTGCACCGGCTCGTACAGACCGAAGCTGCCTTCTCCCAGTGATGCAGAGGAGAGCATACCGATGGAGCCAGTCAGCATAGCTGCTTCATCACTAAGAATGTCACCAAACATATTTTCGGTTACAATGACGTCAAAACTGGATGGACGACGCAGCAATTGCATGGCACAGTTATCGACCAATACATGCTCAAGCTCGACATCTGGGTAATCTACAGCGACCCGGTTAACGACTTCACGCCATAAACGGGAAGTTTCCAGTACATTAGCCTTATCCACCGATGCGAGCTTTTTGCGACGCTTTTGTGCAATTTCGAAAGATTGGCGAACAATACGCTCTACTTCTGTTACATTATATGCACAAGTATCGACCGCTTCTTCCCCCTGAGCACTCTCTCGTCTGTACTTCTCACCGAAATAAATACCGCCCGTTAGTTCGCGCACCACGATCAAGTCCGTTCCTTCCAATACCTCTGGTTTCAATGTAGACGCGTCCTTGAGACAATCGAAAACGACAGCAGGACGAAGATTTGAAAATAGACCGAGCTCTTTGCGAATACCGAGCAATCCGGTTTCAGGACGAAGCTCCTTAGGATTGTTGTCCCATTGTGGTCCACCTACCGCTCCCAACAGCACGGCATCTGCAGATTGACATACGGCCAGTGTTTCTTGCGGCAATGGAGTCCCCTTCTTATCAATGGCAATCCCGCCGAACAGCGCATGCTCTGTTTCAAATGAGAGGCCAAACACTTCTTCCGTACGTTTCAAAATTTTCTCTGCCTCTGCGACCACTTCAGGTCCGATTCCGTCTCCCGCTATTACTGCAATCTTTTTAACGTCTGCCATCACGTACACTCCTCTTGTTATACAGCTATACAGCCGTATTTCTCATACCTTCTTTGTAACATATTTGGGAGGGCTTTGACCAAGATATAGAATCTATCAATTCAATAGGCTCAGCCTATAAGCTGATTTTTTCATCAGAGAATAAGAAAACAGGACCGATACCGATCCTGTCTATACTCATTCCTTGGGCCTGTATAAAATTAGGATTTATAGTCTACGCGATTGCTGTAATTTTTACGCTTGTCAATCAAACCGTTCAGTGCATCCACATAAGCCCGTGCACTTGCTTCCAAAATATCAGTGCTTACCCCACGTCCCTGTACAGATATTCCGTTCTGAGTCAGCACCACATGTACTTCCCCTAGAGCGTCCTTGCCATGGGTAACAGATTTAATGGAGTAATCAGAAAGTACAACACTCTCGCTGCTGGCTTGATCAATCGCGTTATAGATCGCATCGACTGAACCATTCCCTTCAGCTTCTGTCTCAATCACCTTACCTTCATCGTTAACCAGTCGCACTTGTGCGGAAGGCGTAGCCTTGTTCCCATAAGTTACGAAAATGGTTTCCAGCTTGAAGACTTCAGGTGCATCGGCCAATTTTTCTTCCAGCAATGCCAGGATATCATCGTCCGATACTTCCTTCTTCTTATCAGCCAAATCCTTAAACTGCCCAAAAGCGCGATTCAAATCTCCTTCGTTCAATTCGTAGCCCAACTCAACCAAACGCTCCCGGAAAGCATGACGCCCTGAATGCTTGCCCAGTACCAGCTTGCTTTCTTTCAGACCGATACTTTCCGGTGTCATAATTTCATAGGTCGTCTTTTCCTTCAGCATGCCGTCTTGGTGAATACCTGATTCGTGCGCAAAAGCGTTAGCACCCACGATCGCCTTGTTGCCCGGCACTACCATCCCCGTCAAACGGCTAACCAATCGGCTCGTGCGTGCAATTTCAGACAGTTGCAGAGACGTTTTGGCTTGGAAAAATTCCTGTCTCGTCTCCAGTGCCATGGCGATTTCCTCAATGGCCGTGTTTCCAGCACGTTCACCGATACCGTTAATAGTCCCCTCGATCTGATCTGCACCGTTCAGGATCGCAGCAAGCGTATTAGCAGTAGCCATTCCCAAGTCATTGTGGCAATGTGCACTCAACTGAATCTTCTCCACATCGACCACATTTTGCTTGATATGTTTGAATATATTTCCATATTCGTAGGGTGTTAAGTAACCTACCGTGTCTGGAATATTGACGACAGAAGCCCCTTCCTGTACAGCCATGGTGACCATTTCAACCACAAAATCAAGCTCCGTACGCCCTGCATCCTCCAATGAAAACTCCACTTTTGGCAAATACTTCAATCCATAACGAATGGCTGCACGGGCAGTTTCCAATACCTGTGCCTTCTCCATCCGCAGCTTATGCTGACGATGAATTGGAGAGGTTGCCAAAAAGATATGGATACACGGGTCCTGTGCTCCCTTAAGCGCCTCGCGAACCGCATCAATATCCTGTTCCCTTGCACGCGAAAGGCCAATAACGGTTGAATTTTTAACAGCTTTTGCTACTGCATTAACAGCCGCCAGATCACCCGGAGAAGCAGCCGGGAACCCAGCCTCCATACGATCGATTCCCAGCTTTTCCAGCTGATGAGCGATCTCTACTTTCTCACGAGTATTCAAGTTCACGCCAGGTGACTGTTCTCCGTCTCTCAACGTTGTGTCAAATATATATATTTTGCGCAACCTAACGCACCTCCTCAGGATTTGGACCCTTAAATTACAATGCGGCTCACGCAATAAGCAGGGCCGCATTGTAATTAATATTTATAAATAATTCATGTTGTCGAGCTTATAGTACAAAAGGTTGTTACTTTTTGATCCAATGCATCATTTCACGCAATTGTCCGCCCACCACTTCAATCGGATGGTTAGCTTCATTACGACGAGTAGCCGTCAGGAATGCACGTCCAGATTGATTTTCAAGGATGAAGTCACGAGCAAATTTACCTTGTTGAATGTCAGTCAATACATCCTTCATGGCTTTCTTCGTATCTTCTGTTACCACACGTGGTCCAGTTACATAATCGCCATATTCTGCTGTATTACTGATGGAATCACGCATTGTTGCCAATCCACCTTCATACATCAGGTCAACGATCAGCTTAAGCTCATGTAAACATTCGAAGTATGCCATCTCAGGAGCATATCCGGCTTCAGTCAATGTTTCAAAGCCCGCTTTTACGAGTGCGCTCACACCGCCACACAATACCGCCTGCTCACCGAACAGGTCCGTCTCCGTTTCTTCACGGAAGGAGGTTTCAATTACGCCTGCACGTGTACAGCCAATGCCTTTTGCGTAAGCAAGACCGATTTCTTTGGCTTGGCCTGTTGCGTCCTGTTCAATTGCGATCAATCCTGGTACACCAAACCCTTCCACATAGGTACGACGTACCATATGTCCTGGGGATTTTGGAGCAACCAGCAATACATCGCTATCTTTAGGAGCTACGATTTGTCCAAAATGAACATTGAAACCATGGGAGAACAAAAGTGCTGCGCCTTTTTTCAGGTTAGGTTCGATTTCGTTTTTGTAGACAGAAGCTTGAGTTTCATCAGGCAACAAAATTTGAACCACATCTGCACGGCTTGTTGCATCAGCTACGTTCAGAACTTCAAAACCGTCGTTTCTTGCGACATCAGCTGATTTGCCTTCACGCAAACCAATAACAACATTTACACCACTGTCACGCAAGTTTTGTGCTTGAGCATGTCCTTGGCTACCGTAACCAATTACGGCCACTGTTTTTCCTTTCAATACGCTGAGTTCTGCATCTTTTTCGTAGTACGTTGTAACTGCCATGGTTAATTTCCTCCTTTTAATTGGACCCTTCATAATGAGCGGGTACTCCAAGAGACTTCGCCTCATGATTGGTATCTAAAAATCTCTTCGAGCACCCGCTCTTATGCGGGCGGTTCTTTAATGATGTAATGCGCTATAAGCGGTAAATCGTTAAAGCTTTATATTATGCATTTCCACGTATCATAGCTGTAACCCCGGTTCGGGTCAACTCGCGAATACCGTAAGGCTTCAACAATTCGATCATCGCATCGATTTTTTCAGTATCGCCAATGACCTGAACAATCAAGCTTGTCGTTCCAACATCAATTACAGCTGCTCTGAACGTTTCTACCACGCCCATAATTTCTGGTCGCTGAGGCGGTTCAGCCTTTACCTTAATCATTGCCAATTCCCGAGCAACCATCGGCTTGGAACTGAGATCGATGACCTTGATCACATCAACCAGCTTGTAAAGCTGCTTTTCAATCTGCTCCAGGTTGTTCTCATCTCCTACAGTCACAATGACCATACGGGATAATCCAACTTCCTCCGATTGACCCACAGTTATGCTCTCAATGTTGAAGCCACGGCGACCAAACAGTCCGGACACACGTTGCAAAACGCCGGGATGATCATTTACCAGTACAGCAATGGTATTTTTTGTCGTCATTTTACTCGTCCCCCATCAGCATTTGATCAATTGTCGAACCTTGCGTCACCATCGGATATACATTCTCTTCCTTGCTGACTACAAACTCGACAACGACCGGTCCGGGTGTATCAAGCGCCTCCTGCCAAGCCCGACGTGCTTCTTCCTTATTCGTAGCACGCAGTCCTTTGACACCGTATGCTTCGGCCAGTTTCACAAAATCCGGGCTTCCAGCCAGGTCAATGTGACTGTACCGATTGTTATAGATCAATTCCTGCCATTGGCGAACCATTCCAAGTACCTGGTTGTTGATGATTACGATTTTGACCGGAATGTTATTGATTGCACAGATGGCTAATTCCTGCGAACACATCTGCATGCCGCCGTCTCCGTTAATCGATATTACCAATCTGTCGGGATTGGCCATCTGAGCGCCGATGGCAGAAGGGAAACCGAATCCCATCGTACCCAGTCCACCGGAGGTGACCCATGAACGTGGCTGATTGAATTTGTAATACTGTGCTGCCCACATTTGATGCTGTCCTACGTCCGTCGTAACGATTGCTCCGCCCTTGGTCGTTTTATCCAACAATTCAATAACCCATTGTGGTTTAAGCACTGTTTCAGAATCCTTATAAGAAAAAGGTTTCGCAGCTTTCCATTGCTGAATTTGCGCTCTCCATGCATCTGCCAGATCCGCGCGTTTCACATCCTGATTCAGCAATTCCAATACTGCCTTCACGTCGCCTACGATTGGAATATCCGCGGCAACATTTTTTCCGATTTCAGCAGGATCGATATCAATGTGTACGATTTTGGCTTGAGGAGCAAATCCATCCAACTTGCCTGTCACCCGATCATCAAAGCGGGCACCGATACAGATCAGCAAATCCGACTGTTGAATCGCCTGGTTAGAAGTGTATGTTCCGTGCATTCCCGGCATCCCTGTCCAGAGTTCATGTCCACTTGGGAATCCTCCCAAACCAAGCAATGTTGTTGCAATCGGAATTTCCGTTTTACGAACAAACTCGTAAAGTGCTTCATGTCCACCGGAGTATACAACTCCTCCACCTGCCAGAATGAATGGACGTTCTGCTTCGGCGATAGCTTGAGTCAGCTTGTCTAGTTGAATTTTGTTGGGCAACACATTCGGGTTGTAACCCCGCATGGTCACAGGTTCCGTCTGTGGAACAAACAACGTCTGGGCTGCGGAGACATCCTTCGGAATATCAATCAGTACTGGTCCTTTTCTACCTGTATTGGCAATATGAAATGCCTCATGGATGATTCGCGGCAGATCCTCTACATCTCTCACCAGATAGCTGTGTTTCGTAATCGGCATTGTAATTCCCGTGATATCAGCTTCCTGGAAAGCATCTGTACCGATCAGGGAAGATACAACATTACCCGTGATGACCACCAACGGCACCGAATCCATATAAGCTGTCGCTATGCCAGTTACCAGGTTTGTCGCTCCAGGTCCGGAAGTCGCGATACAGACACCAACTTTACCGCTTGCCCGTGCATAACCATCTGCCGCATGAATAGCTCCCTGCTCATGACGAGTGAGGACATGCTTGAAATCCTTGAAGCCGTACATGGCATCATAGATATAAAGCACTGCACCACCTGGATATCCAAAGACACATTCTACTCCCTCCAGCAAAAGGCTACGGAGTAAAATTTCCGAACCTGTAATCACCTCAGGCTTCATCCACTTTTGACGTAATTCATCGGTTGACCTAACTTCAGGAATTTGTGCACTCATTGGTCATCCTCCTTTACAAAATTTACATACAGCTGACATTTGTAAAAACAAAAAAACCTTTCATCCCTAGAACAGACTTGCTGTTACTGAGGGACGAAAGGCTGTAGCTTCCGTGGTACCACCCGTGTTTGCCCGATATTTCGCAATATCGAACCTTGGCAGGTACAGAAATCACAAAGGATCTCCATATCTGGCGTCTGTAACGTAGACCGTACGATTTTCCCTAATAGGCGATTCGGCGCACCGTTAATATCATGGGGCCCAAATACTTTTCAGGAAAACAGCTCCAAGGTGAGCTCGTTAAAAAGGGATTTTGGTGAAGCTTGCAGCTAATGCCTCACTCTCTGAACAAAAGAGCCCTAATCACTTCGTCCTCTTCATTGCCGTTGTGTTCATGTCATTCTTTCAAATGTTTAGACACATTATATGTCCCCCATCTGGGATAGTCAATACCCATATTTCATAAAAATTTATGTTTCTCCGCTTAAACCCCTCTGAGTCGCACGCTTGTAAGAGGTACCCGCATATTATAAAAAAGATCGCACAGTGAGATTTTGTACTCCTCCAAAGACCAAGTCATATCTTGTTAAAAGGGTAAAAAAGGAGGCCCGTTTATGATTCGCAAACGATGCGCCCAAGATGACAAAATAATCTTCCGTCTAATTGAGCAAGAGCTTGTCCCCTTATCGCATTTAAGTGCCCAAGAAATGGATCAAATACGTAAAGAATTACCCCGGCGCTTAAACCGGGGCATCACTTTTGTAGCTTGCAGACCGGATAATGCACAGGTTGTTGGCTTCATTCATGTTATGCTGCATGGAGAACTATTATACATTGATTTGATCGCAATTTCTTCGGCTCATCAAGGTAAAAGATACGGAAAAAAGTTGCTGGAGTATGCCGAGCAATACGGCCGACTGCGACGTTGCAAGCGGGCTAAAGTGATGGTGGACGAAGACAATGTGCGAGGGATCCATTTTTATCTACGCCATCAATACCACATGCTACGATATGTGGCTCTAAGCCGATGTCACGAACTCGAAAAGTCACTGTGAAAAGTATGGTTTTCAGGGTCGTGATTTTGTAAAACTAAAAAAAGTTAGGGTAAAAAGGATAGCCTACCCCTGGGTAGCCCCCGTCTGTGTACGGTCCATACTGTGGACCATATCCTGGCCCTCCATAGCCTGGTCCTCCATAACCTGGACCGTAGCCACCGTAGGCACCAACGTATGGAGCTGTGCCAATGGCAAGCAAATCAAAAAGCACCAGAGGAATAATCGCCTTCGTGTTTACTTTTTTCTTACGGTTTGGTTGGAGAATCAGTCGGTTACCTGAAATGCGAATCAGCTTGCCACTGACCCGAGAGCCATCCTTACGTGTAGCGAAGATGACTTTGCCGACAAGCTTCTCCACCTGCTTTCTGGTTACTGCCTGTTTCATCGTATTTCCTCCTTCTTTCTCAACGGATGGACAGATTGAACGGCTCCTTGATAGCTTACCACCACCACAAAATAGACTGGAGCTGACAGGGGCCGAGCGTCCGTCCAATCTGCATAGCACAGTCTATTCCATTCAAGCCAGAAGCGTATGTTTAAATGCCTGCACAATGTAAAAAAATCCGGTACCTGCACATGCAGATACCAGATTCTCATATACACTAACGCATATATTTAAAAACATTCAGCTGTCTATGAGTTATTAACGCTTGCTCGGATCATACAGTTGACCCAAAGCAGCCGGAGCGCGTGAACGTCCAACTGCCGCCACCAGCACAATAATCGTCAGGAGATACGGCAACATAAAAATAATTTCCTGGGGAATACTTTGCGACCATGCAAACAACTGCACATAGTTGCGAATGGCTTGTGAAAAACCGAAAAACACTGCCGCGCCAAAAGCACCGAGCGGATTCCATTTACCGAAAATCATAGCCGCAATAGCAATATAGCCCTGCCCCGAAACGGTATTATGTGAGAACATATTGGTTGTAGTCAAAGTGATTGTTGCTCCACCAATCCCAGCCAACGCACCACTAATCATAACACCGATATAACGAAGGCGATTGACCTTGATCCCCACGGTATCGGCTGCACCCGGATGCTCCCCTACTGAACGCAAACGCAAGCCAAACGGAGTTTTATACAAAGTAAAGTAGCCAATAATAACTAATAGAATAGCCAGATATGTCGTTGGGTAGGCTTGGAAAAATGCTTTTCCTGCAATCGGAATATCCACAAGATAAGGGATGGATATCTCGTTAAAGCCTTGAATTCGACCGGTGTCACCATCACCCTCGAATAACAGCTTAACCATGTACAGTGTACTGCCTGCTGCCAAGAAGTTAATGACAATCCCGCTAATAACCTGATCGGCTTTAAACGTAATAGAGGCAACAGCATGAATGAGCGAAACCAGAATACCGAACACCGCAGCTGACAGCACACCTACCCAGGCCGCAGAGGTGCCTCCTAGTCCCGCTTGCTCGGCATAAAATCCGCCAACACCTGCCGCAAACGCCCCAAATACCATAAGTCCTTCCAATCCCAGATTCGTTACACCGGATTTTTCCGAAAAAACTCCGCCAAGAGACGCAAAAATAATCGCCGTCGCAAAAACGAGCGTTGTATGGATTAATTCACCAAGTGTTAACCAACTCATTTTACAACACCTTCTCTTTCTTCCGCTTGGAGTAGAGCGGCTTTACAACCCAACGCACAATACCTTGGGCCGCAATGAAGAAAATAATCGAGCCAATGACTACTCGGATAATTTCTGGCGGTACATCCGCGCTAAAGCTCATCCCCGCAGAACCATACGTAAGTGTTCCGAACAAAACAGAACCGAGCAGTACACCGAACGGATTATTCATCCCGATCAAAGACACAGCGATACCGTCAAAGCCCGTTCCCGGTGACCCTGCCATGACAGATTGATAATGGAAAACCCCCAGCACCTCAAAAGCACCTGCCAATCCGGCAAAAACACCACTAATAAACATCGCTTTTATAATATTGCGATTTACATTCATGCCTGCATAACGGGATGCATCCTGATTAAATCCGACAGCCCGAAGCTCATAGCCCTGCTTTGTTTTCCACATAAAAATATAGAAAAACACTGCCGCCAGCACAGCAATAACTGTGCCCCAATGAACCCGAGCATTCCCCATCATCTGGGACAGCCAATCTATGGAAATGGAAGCGGAAGGTTGGATATCCACAGAGCGATTTTCGCCTTCCATAAGTGCAAACTGATTAATCACCAAATTAGCCAAATACAGGCCGATCCAGTTCATCATAATACAGGTAATAACTTCGTTCACGCCTCGCTTGGCCTTCAAATAACCAGCAATCGCTGCCCACAAGCCTCCGAAAACTGCTCCTGCGATCACAGCCAGCGGTGCATGAATGATAGCAGGCAGCCCATGAAGTTTAATGCCCACAATCGAAGCAGCTGTCATACCGACCAAAAACTGCCCTTCGCCACCGATATTAAACAACCCGGCACGAGCCGCAAAAGCAAATGCCAATCCTGTTAAAATCAACGGTGTCATCTCACGGATCGCTTCGCCAAAGTTGTAGGAATCTCCGTACACACGGCTAAACAAAGCGGAATAAGCCACAATAGGATCATACCCGCCAATCAACATCACGATAGCACCCAGAAGGAGGCCTAAAATAATAGAGACCAGAGCCAGAACAAAGGAGTCTTTTGTGAATATTTTCAATAGGTTAACCATTCTCTACTCCTTTCTTCACTGCACTTCCTGCCATCATGAGCCCCAGTTCCTGGTCATTCGTTTCTTCAGGCAGCACTTCCCCGACAATCTTGCCTTCATAGATAACAGCAATTCGATCGGATACATTCATAATCTCGTCCAGCTCAAAAGAAATGAGCAGTACTGCTTTACCTTGATCCCGCTGGGCAATCAATTGTTTCTGGACAAATTCAATAGCCCCGACATCCAGCCCGCGTGTAGGCTGCGCCGCAATGAGAAGGTCTGGGTTTTTATCAATTTCACGCGCTATGATTGCCTTTTGCTGATTCCCACCAGATAGCGATCTTGCCTTGGTATGAATATCTGGTGTTCTAACATCAAACTTCTCGATAAGACTTTTTGCCTGCTTTTCTATAGCGTCCTTGTTCAAGAAGCCATTTTTACTGTAAGGCGCTTGATAATACGTCTCCAGCACCATATTTTCACTCATGGAAAAATCGAGCACCAATCCATGCTTATGGCGGTCCTCCGGTATATGTGAAACGCCTGCCTCTGAAATTTTGCGCGGCGGCTGATTTGCCAGTTCTTTTCCGAGCAAACGGATACTTCCGCTATCCACCTTGCGTAATCCTGTCAAAGCTTCTATCAGCTCACTCTGTCCATTGCCGTCTACTCCAGCAATCCCCAAAATCTCGCCGGCCTTAACCTGCAGGTTCAATTCATTCAGAACATGAATGCCATCCTTATTTTTAGAAATTACTTTGTTCATTTCCAGTACAGTTTGTCCTGGTTGAGCAAGCTTCTTATCCACTTTAAAGGACACACGACGGCCCACCATTTTCTCCGCCAGCTCATTTGGTGTTGTTTCAGATGTTTTGACCGTGTCAATAACTTTACCTCGGCGAATGATCGTAACCGTATCTGCAATTTGCATAATTTCTTTGAGTTTATGAGTGATAAGAATGATTGATTTGCCTTCAGCTACTAAGCGCTTCATAATTTCCAGCAACTCAGAGATTTCCTGCGGTGTCAGCACCGCGGTTGGCTCATCGAAAATCAGAATATCTGCACCGCGATAGAGCGTTTTGATAATTTCCACACGCTGCTGCATACCAACAGATATATCCTCAATTTTGGCATTCGGATTTACCTGGAGTCCGTATTGTTCAGACAACCGCTGTACTTCTGCGGCAGCCTTTTTATAATTGATTTTCAGACCTTTACGTGGCTCCGACCCAAGGACAATATTTTCGGTTACGGTAAACGGCTGTACGAGCTTAAAATGCTGATGCACCATGCCGATCCCCAGATCAATCGCCCTATTTGGACTATCAATCTGTACGGGGTTCCCTCCCATTTCAATGGTCCCTTCATCCGGCTGATATAGTCCGAAAAGAATATTCATAAGCGTAGATTTACCCGCGCCATTCTCACCCAAAAGGGCATGAATTTCTCCCTTATGCAGCTTGATGCTGATGGAGTCGTTGGCAACGATGCCGGGGAATCGTTTTGTAATTTGCTTTAACTCAACGACGGGGGTCGCTGCATCCATGAGATCACCCTTATACACTTTATAGTATGTGCTCCAATGAGCTGATATTGACCGTTATAATCTTATAACTCCAGACGTAAGAACAAGGCTAGTCTTATGAACCAGCCTTGTCGCCACCTTTATATTCTTCACCTAACTTATTTCGAAGGAACTGTAATTTCGCCTTTAATGATTTTTTGCTTGTATTGTTCTACAAGATCAAGCACATCTTTAGGAACGTTTTTCGTAGATGTATCTGCCAAACCAATTCCGTTATCCTTCAGAGCCAGTGTTTCGACACCGCCCTTAAACTTACCGTCAATTACTTCTTGGGATACGCGTTTTACTGCTTCATCTACACGTTTTACCATCGACGTTAGTGTTACTTCGTCACCAAACTCAAGTGATTGGTCTTTATCTACGCCGATAACCCATACTTGCTGACCTTGCTGCTTACGTGCGAGTGCTTCGTTAAATACGCCTGTTCCTGATCCACCAGCTGCATGGAAAATAATATCAGCACCGTCGTTGTAGATCGTTGCAGCAGCAGCCTTGCCGAGATCCGGCTTATCAAACGCACCTGTATAGTTCACAATCAGTTTTGCATTTGGATTTACAGCCTTAACCCCTGCCTCGAACCCTTTTTCAAAACGTTTGATCAGCGGGCTGTCTTGCCCACCCACAAAACCAATTTTGTTTGTTTTAGTAAGTTTACCAGCCACAACCCCCACCAGGAAGGAACCTTCATTTTCAGCAAATACAACCGATTTAACGTTAGGCGCATCCACAACACTATCAATGATCGCCAAATTTTTGTTCGGATTGTCTTTTGCTACTTGTCCAATCGCATTAGCCAGATTAAAACCGATTCCCCAAGTCAGGTTGAAATCACCCTTAACGAATTGGTTCAGGTTAGGAATATAATCTTGGTCGGATTTACTTTGCAGGTATTTAACTTTAACGCCTGATTCTTTCTCAATAGCTTGAAGTGCCTCCCAAGCAGATTGGTTAAACGATTTGTCGTTTACTCCACCCACATCTGTAACCATGCCAAGTTGGACATTTGATGTTTTGGCAGAACCGCCTGCTTCTCCACCATTTGCGTTGGACGCACCTTGATTTTTGTTACCGCAGCCTGCGAGAATGACCGAGATCGCCAGCAGCATAACCAAAGACATACTAAACAATTTCTTCATGCTGATACTGTTCCCCCTTAGTGTTAGATCCCTGGACTGTCTCTTTTCTTTAGAAAATGCACATCATTTTCATGTCATTTACTGACGAGACAGATCGTACAGAAGACTTACTTTAGAGATTATACAATTATGATCGGCTAAAATCTAGACAATTAATAACCTTGGGTCAATTTTTTTTAGAATCTCAAAAATGTAAGCGTTACAAAATCGAAAAATCCATACATTCTATCATCACACGTCATATTTATTCGTATTTTGAAGAAAACGAAGTCCTTTTTAGTGTTAAGTATGTACAAAAAAAGGCGTCCCTACACAGCGTACTGCTCGGGACACCTTTGTTACCACTTTCGCGGTTTTTACGCCTTAATTAAGCGTTAATTTTACCTTTAGCAACAGTTGCCAAAGAGTTGAATGCATTAATATCATTGACTGCAAGATCAGCCAAGATTTTACGGTTAATGTCTACACCAGCCAATTTCAGACCGTGCATCAATTTGCTGTAAGACAAACCATTCAAACGAGCTGCTGCGTTGATACGCACGATCCACAGTCTGCGGAAGTTACGTTTCGTCTGACGACGGTCACGGTATGCGTAAACAAGCGATTTCATTACCTGCTCGTTAGCTGTTTTAAAAATGCGGTGTTTGGAACCAAAATAACCTTTAGCAAGCTTCAATACTTTTTTATGACGACGACGAACGACGAATCCGCCCTTTACTCTTGCCATATCAAAAGACCTCCCAAATAATGTTTATACTTTATTTATTTCCGTGCTTAATGCTATTTCAGGTTAGCAAGACCTTGTTTCAGACGTCTAACGTCCCCAGGTGCCATCTCAGGGTTAGTACCCAGAACGCGTTTTGCACGTTTGGATTTGTGGGAAAGCAAGTGGTTTCTGTAAGCTTTGTAACGCGTTACTTTACCAGTACCGGTAATTTTGAAGCGGCCTTTAAGGCTGCTATGTGTTTTCATTTTTGGCATTGAACTTCCTCCTTAATTTGTCATTGACTCTTTGGAGCCAATATCATAATCATGCTGCGTCCTTCGAGCTTGGGTTGGCGCTCCACGGTACAAAGATCAGCAACTTCCGTTTTTACACGTTCGAGAATTTTTTGTCCCACATTAGCATGGGTAATTTCGCGACCACGGAAACGAACAGAGCATTTCACCTTGTCCCCTTCATTCAGGAACTTCACCACATTGCGAAACTTGGTCTGGTAGTCATGTTCCTCGATGTTGGAACGGAACCATACCTCTTTGATGTCAACGATCTTCTGGTTTTTACGGGCTTCCTTTTCTTTCTTCTGTTGCTCATAGCGGAATTTACCGTAATCCATAATCCGACACACGGGCGGCTTCGCTTGAGGCGCCACGTTCACGAGATCCAAGTTTGCATCAATAGCCATTTGCAGAGCTTCACGAGTCGGTTTAATACCGATTTGTTCCCCGTTTGCACCAACTAGACGTACTTCTCTCACTCGAATCTCATCATTGATCATATGTTCCTTACTAATAACCCTCCACCTCCAGAACCTGTTATTGTTGTATTGTGTTTAAGCACAAAAAAGGGATGACGACTATGCAGCCGACATCCCTGTCTGATACTCAATTCATCATGAAAGTTCAATTCACAAATCATTGGATCATGACCAGCCGGCAATACCGGACAGGTGAGAAGTCGGACCTTCTACTTGTTAATCCATACTTTTCAATTAACATACTCAAATATCATATCATGCTAATACAGAGGCGTCAACACTTTTATAAAAAATTAGGTGTACACATCCGCTGTAGATTGCATAGTCTTACTTCATTGTTAATTAGCCTTGCTTGCTCTGAACCTCTTCCAGACGAACGACACGCGTATGCTGGGTGTGGCTCCATTGCTTGTTGTTCTGTGTAAAGAACGCATAGAACGTAATCGGATACCACGAAATCAGATAGACTGGGAACAGCAGCAAGTACAGATATACTTTTTTGAACGTGACCTTTTCCAAGATCATCGCGATTAAAAAGGTGATAATATTCAGACTCACAGCCACAAAACCGGTCCAAGCAGGGAATTGCACGTAGATATTTTCAATATTGGGACCACCAAATAATACAATATCTACCCACATCGCTACTGTCATCAAAAAGGTAAACAGTACGATGTACACGTTCAGACCATAAAGAGCCATATCGAATTTAATCAGGCTTCTATGCTTGATACTCTGCCACAGCAACGGGAAGAAATAACGACGAGCAACCGTGAAGTGACCTTGCATCCAGCGCAGACGCTGTCTGGAAGAAGCTTTGAACGTCAACGGCTTCTCATCATACACCTTGGCATCGTAATTAAATCTTGGATATACGTTGCGTTGTGTACAACGCATAGTGAATTCCAAATCCTCTACCAGACTTGTTGCACCCCAGCCCATTTCCTTGAGCAGATTTGTTTCAAAACACATGCCTGTACCACCGAGGAAATTAGCCATATTCAGGTTGTGACGTGACAACTGCCACAGACGGTTGATGTACCAATAAGATACTCCGTATGCTGCTGTAATCCAAGAGTCCTCAGGGTTCTTAGTATCAATGTATCCCTGGATAACACGAGCACCTGAGCACAAATCATTATTCATTTCGCTCAGGAAATTGGTATGCGCCAAATTGTCGGCATCAAACATGACAATGGCATCATATTGACGCGGCATAGCCCATAGCTCTTTGAGCATCCACTCAATAGCATAGCCTTTACCTCGCAAATTCGGATTCGTACGTTCACAAGCATTCATGCCGTGAGCGCGAACGATGTCCGCTGTCTTATCTGTGCAGTTATCACAGATTACGAATACATCGTACAGTTCCTTTGGATAGTCAAGTTGCTTTAAATTTTCCATCAATGCTCCGACAACTTGTTCTTCATTGTGGGCAGCGACTAAAATAGCAAATGATTTTTCTGGAGCCGCCTGCTCTTTCCTTTTCTTACGAACCAATCCGAACAAGGAGAATGCAAACTGATAGACTGCGATCAACGCCAGTATGATCTGGAGCGTCACGAAAATAGCGTCTAACATGATCTCTTGTTACCCCCTTTTTATACCCCTTTAAAAATCTTGCGTTTGTCTGTTTTCTATCTGTGTAGCGCAAGTTGCGGCGCTTTGTGCGCCTTTTCTGTAGTTTTGACCCGACCCTTGCTTTCTTCTTTGGCTCTGCGCAGCCCCCTTTTGGCTGACACAGGAATGCCATTACGATTTTCGTTGGTTTTCAATCTTTTGTCAAAGCCCCTAAACGGGTCTCAGCAGCAAAAAAACACGACAAATTCCCGTTTGAACCGAGAATGCGGCGCTGGACCTCTCATTCATGACGCTTAGGTCTTATTTTCATCCATTTGCTAACTTTTTATTTCTTTGGTCCCTCCTTTTTGTGGGCCAATTAGCAACCACTTCTAATCACTCTATCTTATTAGACGGATGAACGCAAAGAAAGTTATACAAAACGGCTTATATTCCATTAACATTTTTGTGTAGAATTGAACCAGGTAAGTGGTGATTCTTGAAATGAACAGCGTTTAAAAATATGATGAGAGCAAGAGAATAATTACTTAGATCTAATTCTGTCAAATGGATTCAAAATATTTGCCGACAGACCTGAACCGGCAACCGGAGGAAACCAAATGCAACGTCTAGTCGTAAAACTTGTAAATCTGGAGCAGCGATTGTTCAAATGGATCAACGGGCGCTTACACAACCGTTTTTTGAACTTTTGGCTGTATTATCTCACACATTTAGGCGGGGCTACCTTTACAATAGCCTCTACGCTTCTGATTTGGTGGCTCGCTCCGTATCCATGGAAAGATTCCGGCATGAAGGGAGCTATCGCTCTTGCGGTCAGTCACATTCCCGTGGCTATCGTCAAAAAGCTGTATCCGCGGATACGCCCGTACTTGGCGCTACCAGGTACGAATACATTCCGCAATCCCTTGTCGGATCATTCTTTTCCCTCAGGGCATACAACCGCTATTTTTTCGGCTACCGTTCCTTTTATGCTGCAGTCACCCATGCTAGCACTGTTGCTGTTGCCTGTAGCGATAATTGTAGGTTTTTCTCGAATTTACCTGGGGCTTCACTATCCCACGGATGTACTTGCAGGAGCAGTCATCGGAACGTCTGCAGCAATAGGAACGGTTGCATTCTGGCCTTAAAGCCGATATGGTATGATTGAGAACATCCCAGCAGGAACAGGTGAAATGAGAGTGGCTAAAAAACGAGTGTTATTATTATCGGAAGGTTTCGGTGCCGGACATACTCAAGCTGCCTACGCGCTCTCAAGCAGCTTGCGGAAGCTTTCTCCGGATGTGCAGACAAGAGTGCTGGAGCTGGGGAGCTTTTTGAATCCGAGAATGGCCCCGCTTATTATTACAGCATACAAAAAGACTGTTGTGTCGCAGCCGCGCCTAGTCGGATTGGTTTACCGTCATCAATACAAAAAATCATTAAACCGTCTTACAACGCTCGCTTTGCACCGTCTGTTCTACACACAGACCCGGAATATTCTTCGGCAGCTTCGTCCCGATTTGGTGGTATGTACTCACCCCATCCCAAGCGCGGTCATTTCACGTTTGAAGCGCTTAGGCTTACATGTCCCGCTGTGTACCGTCATAACAGACTACGATGCACATGGAACATGGATTAGTCCTGAGGTTGACCGGTACTTTGTATCTACGCCTGAAGTCATGCGTAAGCTGCGCGCGCGCGGAGTACCTGTATCAAAAATCCAAGTGACCGGCATTCCGGTCCATCCTAATTTTTGGGAACATCCAGGGCACGATGAAATTAGAGAACAATTTGGACTTAAACCCATCCCGACAGTACTTGTTATGGGCGGCGGCTGGGGCCTGATGAACGACGAAGTCATACATCGTTCGCTTACCGATTGGAGAGAAAAGATTCAATTTATTTTTTGTTTGGGGCATAATGATAAAATTCGTCGTAAAATGGAGCTGGATCCTCGGTTTAATCATCCAAATATTCATATTTTCGGATTTACACGGGAAATCGACAAATTAATGGAAGTGTCGAATCTGCTCATTACCAAACCCGGTGGAATGACATGCACCGAGGGGCTGGCCAAAGGGATTCCGATGCTGTTTCACAAGCCTCTCCCTGGACAGGAAGAGGAAAATTGTCAGTACTTTACGGCTCAAGGCTTCGGAGAACCGATTACTTCGCTGGATGTTGTCGTTAAATGGATGAACCGACTGCTATACGATTTTCCAGAAATCGTTCGCAAGCGACAGGAGCACATCCATAATGTAGCGCGATATTATCCTCTTCAGAGCGCACAGAGTATTTTGGATATACTGGAACCAAACAGGGTGCTTTCCTAAAAGGAAGCACCCTGTCTTGTTTACTTTATTTATTTTGCCCGCTTTTACTTTCCATATTTTTCAAGGCGTATTTTTTCGTACTCTTCCAAAGCGTCTTTACCAATCAGCACCTCGACACGATGAATATTCATACCTTTACCCATGAACTTTTGTTCATACTCTGTCATGACATGCTCCTCATTGATTCCATCACGATGAAGGTTTAACGAAATATTCGTCATTTGTAGACCACTATCAGCGAATGAATTCAGAGAAAACTCAAACAATGTCTCCGAGTCCGTCTTAAAATGAATTTGTCCTTTGCTGTTCAGAAGCTGACGATACTTGTCCAAAAAACGCGGATGCGTCAAACGACGGCGAGCATGCTTGGCTTTAGGCCAGGGATCGCTAAAATTCAGATAAATGCGTTCTACTTCCCCTGGTTCGAAAACATTCTCGATCTGTTCGATGTTTGCCAGTGCCAATTTGATATTGGGCGGTGTAACAACCTCTGAATCACTCCAGGCCAGGCGGGACTTTTCCGTAGCACGGCGAACCAGCTCATCATACATATCAAAGCCGATATAGTTAACCTCTGGATTTCGGTAGCTCATTTGGCTTATAAATTGCCCTTTACCCATACCAAATTCCACATGAATGGGACGATCATTACCAAAAAGCTGCTGCCAATTCCCCTTATACTGTGATGGCTCCAAGATGACCAGATCTTGCTGTTCTTCCAGACTTTCACGTATTCCTTTTCTTCCGCGTAAACGCATGTTACTCCTCCATATGCTCTGTTATCAAGGAAAAAGGAATTCCACCCCCGCTTGAAGATACGGAAATGAAATTCCTTTTTCAATATATTTGGATTGGGGTCCAACTAGTTTAATTGTTCATAGTCTACCCCATCAGCAGGTGAAAAATCAATTGTCTTTTGGCAAGCGGCTCTGATTTTTTGACGTGCAGCCGTTCCAATCTGACGATCCTGCCCAAAACGGACACCAGTCAATGCTAACGCCTCATCAAAGGTTAACTCAACAGTAACTTTATCCATACGCGTCTTATCCTGCGTATTCATAAAAGATCACCTCACGGGTTATTTGTGATGGAACCGACGTGCACTTCCCCTAAAGCAGGCGATAGAAACAGCATAGCTGCCTCCCTGAAGAATAATCATTAGCGGCTGATAAGTTTTTATCTTCAGGATTAAAAACAGTCCTTTTATCATATGTCTGGTACCGCTTACAATATAACATATTGTGTAACCTTTTTCAATCCGGAAAGCGATAAAATCCGCACTTTTTAATGACTTTCTTGGTCAAGTGATTCCCATTTAAGATTGAATTTTGTTACAATAGGGTGATCGTAAAAAAAGGAGTCCTCCCATGAAAACAGATTTGTTGCCTGCTCCTCTCCTGTGGGGAGATAAACGGTTCCATACATGGAATTACGAAATGCGCGAGCAATTTCAAAATAAAGTGTTTAAAGTCATGCTGGATGCGGGTTTTACTTGTCCAAATCGCGATGGATCCATTGCCAAAGGGGGTTGTACCTTTTGTAGTGCACGCGGCTCAGGTGATTTTGCCGGACGTCGCCGCGATGATTTGGTCACCCAGTTCAATACGATTCGGGATCGCCAGCATTTAAAATGGCCCAATGCTAAATATATTGGCTATTTTCAAGCCTACACCAATACGTATGCCCCGGTTGAGGAACTACGAGAATATTTCGAGGTTATTTTGGAACAGCCCGGTGTTGTCGGTCTGTCCATCGCTACACGTCCCGATTGCCTGCCTGATGATGTAGTCGATTATCTAGCCGAGCTGAACGAACGCACGTACCTATGGGTCGAAATGGGCCTGCAAACTGTCCATGAATCGACCTCTGAGCTGATTAATCGTGCTCATGATACTCAGTGCTATCTGGATGCTGTAGAAAAGCTACGTAAGCGGAATATCCGTGTGTGCGCCCACATCATTTATGGTCTACCGCAGGAGACGCATGAAATGATGCTCGATACAGGACGTGCAGTAGCTGCTATGGATGTGCAGGGCATCAAAATCCATCTCCTGCATCTCATGCGTAAAACGCCAATGGTCAAGCAGTACGAAGCCGGATTGCTACGCTTTCTGGAAAAGGACGAGTACATTAAGCTCATTGTAGATACCCTGGAGTTTTTACCCCCTGAAATGATCGTTCATCGGTTGACCGGAGATGCACCACGTGATTTACTGATGGGGCCTATGTGGTCGCTTAAAAAATGGGAAGTGCTTAACGGCATTGATAATGAACTAAAATCACGTGAAACGTGGCAGGGAAAATACTGGAGGAAATCTTAAATGGGATTCCTGTCTGTTCTGAGCTATGCTCATCAATTAGTAGCTGCGCGGGTGCAGCCAGGAGATACTGCTATAGACGCCACTGTCGGCACAGGAGCCGATACGTTGTTTCTGGCTAAAGCTGCTGGCAAACGGGGCCGCGTCTATGGGTTCGATATCCAGCAGGCAGCTTTGGATTACGCTCGTCGTCGGCTAGAAGAAGATACTTCCTCTTCATTAGCAGAAGTATCACTATTGCTGCAAGGCCATGAGCAAATGCGGGAGGCCGTTCCAGATCTGCTGCATGGTAAAGTGGCCGCGGTCATGTTTAACCTTGGCTACTTGCCGTCCGAAGGCGCCGATCTTACGGTCATCACACATACAGACAGCACGCTCGTCGCACTTGAAGCTGCCTTGCATTTGCTGCGCCCGCGCGGTATTTTGACTGCCGTATTATATCCAGGACACGCCGGAGGCAGGGAAGAAGCGGAAGCGGTTCTTCATTGGGCTTCTACCCTCCCAGTCTCCAGCGGTCAAAGCATTATTTACCGTCAACTACAACGAGACGCTTCACCTTACGTAGTGGCGGTTGAAAAAAAATAATGTCGGGTTTTTAAACTCGCATATTCTCGCATATTTAGGTAATGAGCGGCTTTTTAGCCGCCTTACATATATTTTATAGCGCCATATGGGTCTATTCTCCCGGTTTTTTGCCCAGCGGCACGTTTTGATTGCCTGATTCTGTTAGATCGTACTCATTACTCATTATGGAGGAGAGAAATCATGCTAAAGCCATACCCGCTGCAATTCCAACCTGAGTTCAAAGAGAGAGTTTGGGGAGGACGAGCCTTAGAACAATTTGGTCTAACCCCACCCGAAGGACATATTGGTGAAGGATGGATGATTGCCGATCATCCGAACGGAACAACAACGGTCATCAATGGCGAGCTGGCTGGAAAAGGGCTGGATGAAATCCGCCAGACTTACGGACAGGATTGGCTTGGGGCAAAGGGCGTATCGAAAAAAGGCGGACGTTTTCCACTTTTGATTAAGCTGCTGGATTGCAATGATGATTTATCTGTTCAGGTGCATCCGACGGATGATTACGCCGGACTTCCAGCTGGAGAATTAGGAAAAACCGAAATGTGGTACGTGCTTGATGCCAAGCCTGATGCCAAAATCATTTATGGTCTGACCGAAGGTGTAACCCGTGAAAGTCTGCGTACAGCTCTTGAAAGCGGAGATATCATGGGCAGTTTGCGCCAAGTTCCAGTTGAAGCTGGCGATACATTCTTCATCCCCGCTGGAACCGTGCATGCACTGTGTGCGGGTGTAGTGGTTGCTGAAATTCAGCAAAATTCGGATACAACCTATCGTTTATATGACTATAATCGCCCCGGTCTGGACGGCAAACCTCGTGAGTTGCACATCGAGGACTCCCTTAATGTAACTTCCTACGAAGGTGCAGGCGCAACAACGATGAAAACGGACGGCCTGCAGCCTGGAGAATGGCTCCAACTGGCATCCTGTGAGTATTTTGTTGTGGAAAAGGGTATCGTAGATGGAAGTTGGGCACTTTCTACAACGGAAGACAGCTTCACTATTCTTGTAATTTGCGAAGGCAGTGGGACCATAACATGGGACAATAATACGGAGTCTCTTTCCTGTAAAGCTGGAGATTGCTTCCTGCTCCCTGCTAATTTGGGCGGTTACACGCTAAATGACGGAATGACCGTACTTAGATCTTATCTTCCTTAAAGCTTAAAGGATGTGATGTCTAATCATGCGGGAATACACCTTCACCATCGCGGAAGATGACGGAACAGAGCTATTTGCTTATCGATGGCTGCCCGAGCCGAACATTCCTATCAAGGGAATCGTTCAAGTTTCGCATGGCATGTGTGAGACATCATACCGCTACATTCGGCTGGCCGAAAAGCTTACCGCTTCTGGTTACGGCGTGTATGCCAACGATCATATCGGCCACGGGCGCACAGCTGGTGATCCTGATAAGCTCGGTATGCCGGGAGCCAATGCATTCAACCGAATGGCAAAAGGCATGCTGGAGCTAGGCGAAATTGCGGCCAAGGAATTCCCTGATCAGTCTCGTTTTTTACTGGGTCACAGCATGGGGTCCTTTTTAACCCAGAAAATTATGTATGATGATCAGCAGGCGTATCACGGGTTTATTTTATCGGGAACCAACGGACGACGTAGTCTGCTGAAACTCGGAGAACAGGTTGCTCTGCTGCAAGCCAAACTGCAAGGAATGGATCATCGTAGCATGCTGCTCAACGCTATGGTCTTTGGCGGCTTTAACCGTGCTTTTCGTCCTGTGCGCACAGCGTTCGACTGGCTGTCCCGTGATCCTGAGGAAGTAGATCAGTTCGTGCACGACCCACTATGTGGAGCTATTTGCACGACAGGCTTTTTCCTCGATTTTTTCAGGCTTTTGCAAGAAATTCACTGGCCTTCCTCGTTGAAAAACATTAATCCCAAACTGCCCGTTTATATTTTTGCCGGGGATCGTGATCCGGTGGGCTTGTTCGGAAAAGGTGTGTTGTCGCTAGTGGATATGTATCGAAGCCTAGGGCTTCAAGACTTGGAGTATCGCCTTTATCCTGACGGTCGCCATGAGATGTTGCATGAAACAAATCGCGACGAGGTAATGAGTGACATCGTGGACTGGCTCGACCGTCATATTAACACAGGGGCAACCTCTGTTTCCGTTGGGTCTGGAGCCTCCGAAACATCCGCTTTATCAGCTTCGCCCAAGTCATCTTCCTAGTGAGAAATTAGCAAAAGAAGCCTTTAAAGCACGATAAAAGTGGCTTTAAAGGCTTCTTTTGTATTCCTTTATTTTTCATCAGGGCATCATTTTGGAGTTAATTACCATGCATTTCGTTCTTTCAGCGAAGTAATATGAGCTGTGTGATGCTTGCCATGCCAGGCATAGATGCCAATGTTTCTTTCCAGACGGATCGTCTGGCCCGATTCAGGATGAATAAATGTTCGGTGTAGCTGATCTTCCCCCAATGAACGCAACATGATCACCCACCGTTCATGAAGTCCTTCCAGCAATTGCAACGAAGGTTCCAGTGGAAGCTCTCTAGCGTCTGGTATTTCAGCCCAACGCCCCTCATCATAGGGTTTGATTGTCGGTGTATCTTCTGTCAGCGCTAGCTTAAAACGGATATAGCTGTTCATATGGCTGTCTGCCAAATGATGAACAACCTGCCGAATCGTCCATCCTCCTTCACGATAAGGCGTATTTAACTGTTGCTCATTTAGTCCTTCGACCGCCTGACGCAATTGTCCAGGCAATTCAGCAATGTCGTCGATCCATGTGGTTAACTGTTCTTCTGTAATGGTATCTGGAACCACGAACGGTCCAATCGGGTAGCGCAAGTCTTTGTCCAAAACAGTTCCCGCCCTTCTCTGTATCTGAATGTCTGCAATTGTCTATAGCCTTATGTTATAACTATGCAGGAAAAAAAGCAGACCCGCAAGAGTCTGCTTTTGTCATGCACGTACAAGGGAGATGCACTCGAATGATATATTTTATCCTTCCAGCAACAATGATTCGGGATCTTCCAGCAATTCTTTGACCGTTACCAGGAAACGGACCGCCTCGCTACCATCAATAATACGGTGGTCATAGGACAACGCGATATACATCATCGGACGATTTTCCATACGTTCCTCGTCGATGGCAATCGGGCGAAGTTGGATTTTATGCATTCCCAAAATACCCACTTGCGGCGTATTCAGAATTGGCGTAGACAGCAGGGAACCGAAAATACCTCCATTGGTTATGGTAAAGGTTCCTCCTTGCAAGTCTGCCAGAGAAAGTGAATTGGAACGAGCTTTGCTAGCCAAATCGGCAATGCTCTTCTCAATTTCAGCAAAACCAAGCCGATCAGCATCCCTGACAACGGGAACGACCAAACCTTCCTTGGCAGATACAGCAATCCCGATATCATAGTATTTTTTCAGTACGATATCATCGCCATTGATTTCTGCATTCACAGTAGGGAAGCGCTTGAGCGCGCCAACCACTGCCTTTGTAAAGAAGGACATAAAACCCAGCCCTACATCGTGTTTCTCCTTAAACTTATCTTTACGGCGTTTGCGCACATCAAGAATAGCGGTCATATCCACTTCATTAAAAGTGGTAAGCATGGCGGCTGTTTGCTGTGCTTCAACAAGACGCTTGGCAATCGTCGCTCTCCGACGGGACATCCGCTGCCGTTCCACAGGCTTGCTGTACTCTGTTTGAGCTGGAGACGGTGACACAGACTTGCCAGCAGCGGGAGACGCAGGTACAGATGCTGTACGTGATACTTCAGCGCTGTTATGCGTTTTTACGTCCTCCTGAAACACACGTCCAAGCGGGTCCTTTCCTTGTACCTGTTCAAGGTCAATCCCGCGCTCACGCGCCAGCTTCCGGGCGGATGGTGATGCCGTCTGACCATTCCCGTCACTATTGGAGGGGATGGGCGGTGCAGACTTTTCTACTGCTTTACCGCCGCTTTCTACGGAAGTCGGTGAAGTTGCTACGGACGGCGCTTCAGGCGCTTGAGTCGCTGCGGCTTCTCCGGCACCAGTTGCTTCCGCACCACTGTCGTTTCCGATCAAGCCAACAGCTTCACCGATAACCACAGTATCCCCCTCTTGACGAAGGATTTTCTGGACTACACCTGCTTCTTCGGCGCTAATTTCCAGATTGACCTTATCCGTTTCCAGCTCCAGTAGAACATCTCCCTGTCCTACGGAATCTCCTTCCTTTACAAGCCATTTGGAGATTGTCCCTTCCGTGATGGATTCTCCCATTGCTGGCACTATAATATCACTCACAGCCGCTACCTCCCCAGTGTAATATTGTTTTTGGAATCCTGCTTCAACGCCGATTGAATAATTCGCTGTTGTTCTAGGCTGTGGACTTGCTGATAACCGCTCGCCGGGCTGGAACGATCCGGTCTGCCTGCGTAGCGAATTTCCGCTCCCTGTGGCACAACCTCCCGCAGACGAGGCTCCATATAACTCCAGGCCCCCATATTTTTAGGTTCTTCCTGAGCCCATACGAACTCCTTAACATGTGGGAAGCGACTAAAAATATTCCGAATTTCCTCTGCCGGGAAAGGATATAGCTGCTCCACACGAATAATGTGCAAACGCTCCTCTGCTTCATTCCCGTTTTTATCCTTCTCCAACGCTTCCTCCAGATCAATGGCAATCTTGCCACTGCACAGTACAATGCGCTCTACCCGATCCGGACGTGATCCCAGACCAGATTGCTCCAACACAGGACGGAATGTTCCCTCACTGAATTCAGAAGCAGGTGAAGCCACACGATTGTTGCGAATCAGGCTCTTCGGCGACATCATCACAAGCGGGCGAGCTTCCTCACTTTCGCTTAATGCAGCCTGACGGCGCAGCAGATGGAAATACTGTGAGGCGCTACTCAAATTGGCGACAGTCCAGTTATTTTGTGCAGACAACTGGAGGAAACGCTCTAGACGTGCACTCGTATGCTCAGGTCCTTGTCCTTCACTACCATGCGGTAACAGCATCACCAGACTGGATTTCTGTCTCCATTTGGCACGGCCAGCGGAAATGAATTGGTCGAAAATAACCTGCGCACAGTTGGCAAAATCACCGAATTGCGCTTCCCAAATGACCAAAGTCTCAGGAGAAAACACGTTATAGCCATACTCGAAGCCGAGGACTGATGCCTCAGACAATGGACTGTTATGAATACTGAACGAAGCACGTGCTTCCGGCAATGTATGCAGCGGGCAATGGGTACGCCCGGTTTCAGGCTCATGCAGCACAAGGTTACGGTGAGCAAAAGTAGCTCGCTCCGCATCCTGACCTGTCATACGAATAGGCTTGCCGTCTGCTAGAATGGTAGCTAAAGCGAGTGTCTCCGCCAAGCTCCAATCTACCTTTTCACCCTCGTTCAGAGCGGTTTTTCTACGCTGTAAAATTCGATCCAGCTTCGGATATACATGAAAAGCCTGTGGCCATTTGAGTAAATTTTCATTAATTTGACGCAGTTTTTTCATTTCAACCGCAGTACGGACCGGTGTGCTCTGATTCTTTTTCGCCTTCACAGCAGTAAATTCAGGCTCCTCCTCCGGTTGATTCTTCACATGCTCATGTGCTTCCTTCAGTCGGTTTTGGACCTTCTCAATGAGGCCAGCACTAAATGCTTCATCCACTATGCCCTGCTTCATCAGCTTTTGAGCATATAATTTGCTCACCGTTGGATGATTCTTTACCTTGCGATACACAAGCGGTTGAGTTGTTTCCGGATCATCGGATTCATTGTGACCATAACGACGGTAACCAATCAGATCAATCAGAAAATCCTTCTTGAAGCGATTACGGTACTCACCAGCCATACGAGCCGCTGCAATACAAGCCTCAGGATTATCCGCATTCACGTGTACAATTGGAATTTCGTAGCCCTTGGCCAGATCGCTGGCATAACGGGTCGAACGTGAATCAACACTCTCTGTCGTAAAGCCCAGACGATTGTTCACAATGATGTGCACTGTGCCACCATTACGGAAGCCGCGCAAATTGGTGAAATTGAGTGATTCGGCTACGATACCTTCACCCGGGAACGCCGCATCACCGTGCATAATAATGGTAGCTGCCTTGCTAACGTCCAGCTTCGGATAACCAGCCTCACTGCGATCTTCCTGTGCCGCACGCGAAAATCCCTGCACCACCGGATTCACATATTCCAGGTGACTTGGGTTGTTCGCCAATGTCAGACGGGCCTGAACGGCTTCCCCATCTTTTACAAAACGATCCGCACCCAGATGATATTTTACATCCCCAGTCCAGCCGTAGTTAATTCCAGTGGAACCTTCCGACGGAATCAGATCCTTATTGGGGGAATGATGAAATTCAGAGAAAATTTTGCTATAAGGCTTGCCCAGCACATGTGCCAATACATTCAGACGACCACGATGCGCCATCCCCATCAGGACATGACTTGCTCCTGCATTGGTGGTTAGACGAATAACCTCGTCGAGTACAGGGACAAGCACATCATTACCCTCGATGGAAAAACGCTTCTGCCCGACGAATGTTTTATGCAAAAACTCTTCGAACTGTTCTACTTCTACCAATCTGCCCAGCAACGACTTGCGTTCCTGTGTTGTAAGTGGCTTGGAGGACCAGCCGGATTCTGCATAGCTGTTCAGCCAGCGGCGTTCCTCCTCGTTATGAATATGACTAAATTCATAGGCAATCGGTCCTGTGTATGCTACACGTAGCCGTTGAATGGCTTCCCACCCGTTCAGTGTTCCCGCTGGAGCGTTATCCCATATTAAAGAGGCTGGAAAAGCCTTTAGGTCTTGTTCAGTTAAACCGTAAGATGCTGGATCAAGCAGACGTGTATCCTGCTCTGCATCCAGTCCCAGTGGATCGATTTGGGCGGCCAAATGTCCGTATTCACGGATATTCCACACCATTTTGCCCGCTGTAACCGCTTTCTGTAATGTGTTCGAATCAAGGTGCCCCAAAGCATTTACGGGGGGGCCTTGTAATTTGTTGTCTATCATGGAAGCAGCCGAATATTCGGATTGTGGCGGCTCGCCCCATTGATCAAACAGCTCGCGGTAAGCCGGATCAACCGTTCCGGGATCCGCTACATACTTTTCATACTGGTCCTGCACATAACCTAGATTAGGTCCGTAATACGTCTGCCAAGGTACCTGTCTGCTGCTCTCTTCCATTGTCATCTCGTTCCCTCCGTCAAATTTTGAAATTCATAGCTGGACGGAAATCATTTTCATTTTGTCGTTTTGTTAAATCTCTAATTTAAGCAATTCACATTATGTTCACATTATATGAAATCCATGATCAAAAGTCGAATTTCACAGTGCTTATTTCTCTTTCATTGTATAAAGTTTTCTAGCTATGAGCATTTCCTTTTTCTCAACATATCCATGCGTAAATGAGATGAATCGGGCTATTCTGTAATTCTGTAGTCTTTATCATTTAAAGATTAGGATGTGATATAAACGGATATCCTAATCACGAACTTAAATCTGTGACTGGTATATAAAAGTAATCGCTATAAATGGCGAGGATTTAGCTTAATTAAGATTGGAGATTGACACCCTTTTGTGATTCAGAAATCAAGCACATGGCAACTTAAATAACCAGCTGTCGGATATCAACCGATGGCTGGTTATTTAAGTTATCGATACGATGCAAATTCAAACTTAAAGTGACATTAAAGTCACTTTTCTGTACAATTTTCCTACTTTTCACTATTATTTTACTTAGGCATCTAAAAACCGCTTTGAAAGCGAAAGGGATGAAACTGTGACTGGACTAAAACAAATACTCAGAAACAAGAACTATGTCAGATTTTTTCTGGCAACCTTCGCCTCACAAATGGGAGGAATTATCGGAGTTACTGCATTCATGTTTTATTTGTTGAAACGGTTTACAAATCAGCCTTACTATGCAACACTTGCCGAGTTAATGTATTCGCTCCCGATGCTGGTAGTATTTCTCGTGGTTGGAGTGCTGGCAGATCGGATGGACAGACAAAAAATTGCTGTTAATTGTGACTGGATTAGCGCCTTTTTATCCTTATGCTTGCTTGTTTTTATTTGGATCGATTCGATTCCTTTGGTATTTGCCCTCCTCTTCATCCGTAGTGCTGCCTCCAAGTTTTTCTTTCCAGCCGAAAGTGCCATTATACAGGGGATATTAAGCGAAGATGATTACACCATTGCCGCAGGCCTCAATCAAATGATGGGGAGTCTTTTCATGTTATTTGGAGGAACTCTGGGGGCCGTCGTTTACTGGCACTTTGGAATTACTGGAGCCATCCTCATTGATGCTATTTCTTTTATTGTGTCTGCACTGCTCATTCGTTCTTGCAAAATTCCCAAGGAAGTACGCCTTCCGAACGGTGCACATCAATTTAAACAATTAAAATTCAAACTTGTCATGATCGATTTTAAACAAGGGTTTCTTTACATATTACGCAACAGACTATTGCTTTGGTTGGTTTCAGGCTTTTTTATGTTCGGTATTTTAAATGGTGGTTTTAGCGTTTTACCGATGTTTATCCTTAAATATAAGCTAGCTCCAGGCAACTATGAGCAGTATATGGTTTGGACAGGTATTATTTTTGGAGCTGGTGTGTTGCTTGGTACACTAATTGCTTCGCTCATCTCCACCAAGCTAAAGCTACACCAAATGATTGCAGCCGGAGTTCTGGTAGCTGGAATAGGCATGTGCATACTTGGATTTGTTAACCACCTCTATGCTTTTATGATTATCAATTTTGTC
This sequence comes from Paenibacillus sp. BT-177, assembly GCF_025846815.2. Classification (NCBI taxonomy): domain Bacteria; kingdom Bacillati; phylum Bacillota; class Bacilli; order Caryophanales; family Paenibacillaceae; genus Paenibacillus; species Paenibacillus sp. BT-177. The sequence continues at coordinate 222,560 of NZ_JAOYTP010000002.1, forward strand.
ATTGCACTGATCCTTCCGTTCATTAACATTGGTATAGGAGGATGGCTGCCTCGTATTGTAGATCCTCAAATGATGGGACGTGTGCAAGGTTTGATTAATCCGTTAATGATGTTGTCCCAGTCTCTTACATTAGGTTTCATTGCTGTAAGCTTTCCTTCATTTATTTCAATTGAGCTCTTGTTTTTATTAGTTGGGGTCTGTACCGTTATGGTAGGCATATACTACACTATTGTGCTTCCCCGTTATGCTGATTACAGCACTTCTTCTAAGGCCCTTCAGGAATCTTTATAGGTAAATTAAAAAAGTCATAAATGGTAGTATTGAAGGGAATGTTGATTTGCCACTTCTGCCCCCCAATCCCGTGCAGAAGTGGCTTCATCCTATCTCCCCTCAATGCTTCACAAGTACATACATTCGTTACATACGGCTAGCTCGTCAAAACCCAGTAGCGACAAAGAGCGATAGGATATATGTAATATACAAAAAAATGCCCGGCAGGCGCATTATCTGCACCAGCAGGACATTTGGATTATAATCGGAGTAGCGGGATTCGAACCCACGACCTCACCCACCCCAAGGGTGCGCGCTACCTAGCTGCGCTATACCCCGATAAACCAGTGTATGTAAATCGTTTCTGTTATTTACCATTATAATATGGTCACAAAAACCTGTAAAGGAATAATTTAGTCAGAATAACAAAAAATATAAACCGAAATCTGAGATCACAGGAGCTATCCATGCAGAGCAAAAAAATAATTATCCGAGCAGTAGTATTACTTTTTTTAGTACAGCTAAGCATTCCTATGTGCTTCACCTTTGCACAGAATGACCTTGTCATAGATCAAAAAACGAAAGAGAGACTAGCAGAGCAATATGGCTTGGAAGAACCTCAGCCACCTGCATCAGAGCAGTAGCAAAACATATTATTGGGAGCTGATTGGGGTTTTAGTTCTCCTGCTGGTGCTGTTGTGGTGGAATTCACTATATTCATTCGAAATCCGCTCATATTTATTAGTCAACAACTGATACATTCGCTAAAATAGTCATACGCAAACTTTAAATATATTCGTCCCTGTATAAGATGGATGCATTAATTTATATTCCATTTCAAAATTCCCTTTTTGCTTTGCTATCTTAATTCGAGGAAAAATTCACGGTAACACCACCTGATACTAAGATCGTTAAAAGATCCATAAAATATTGCTGTGGTGAAAATCTATAGTATCTCTCTTCTTGATCCCATTCTTCCTCGAATCTTTCCAAGAAATAATGTGCGTTTTGCCAATGGATTGTGAACGGTCCTACTGCCCCAAAACCTCCACAGAGACAGTCCGATATACTGTCCAAGCTAAATCCAAAGTACCCTCCAGGCCCATTAATCGCTTCCCCAAGTGCTATAAAAAATGTTGTAAAATCAAATATGTGTTTCCCGTCTAAGGTGTAGACTTCTCCTCGTTTATCCAGTCTGGAAGATTGAAAACAATTAGATGCAGAATGTATTCTAGTCACGTTTAGCCATCCAGACCGTTCTTCTTTAGAAAAGCCTTGCCATATATTATTTTCAAGCGATTGAGCGCACTTTAATAACTCCCATAATCTTAATTCCACAGGGGAGGGCTTCGTTTCAAGTATGCCTGTTAACTCCAGATTGAAGTTTCCTTTACTATAATTTAGTTTATGGATTATATAGGATTCAGGTAGGTGATAATAATAGCTTCCAATCACTTTTTCTTCATCATCTAAAATAGCAATGTACAAGTTGGATACAGATTGTTTTGTCTTTGCTATGTTTTCTATGAATTCTTCGTTAAATTCAAATTGCTCAAAAATGACCTTTTCATTCGTTCCAACCATAATATCACCCGTTAACCCAACCACATCTCGACAATAACCAACTGTGAGCCCACTTTCATCGTCCATAACAGCAAATCTCTGTCTCAATTTATATCATACCTCCCAACAATAATTTTAAGGAATATAGCATTTCAGGATAGGCAATAATCAATTAATTTGAAGCCAATAAGGTTAAAGGTCTTATGTAAAAAGCTCTAAAGATTCTAGCAAAAAGTTACGCTTATATTTATTTTTATGATCGCCCAGCTTTCTTCTTATCATTTGTCTACATAGCTCCTTTTGAGCCTCAGAGATTTTATCTTGCACGGTACTTATCAGTTGATAGGATTGTCTACTCGCTTCAAAGGTATCATCCAGTAAATCTACCAGCACCACAACATGAGTAGATACGTCAAAAAATTCTAGAGCATATAACAGTGTTCCTCTATTCCCTTTCGTCTTAGGACTTCTTAACAAGTCAATAAGTGGCAGCACCGCTTCACTGTCTCCTAGATAAGCTAACGTAATGGCGATTACATTTCTGAGCAATGCACTATCCGTTGTTGCCAAATAACTCAATAATATTGGAGTGAATGTATGATCCAGCTTTTCACCCACATCCTCTATAATCCTTATCGCTTCCTTTAAATCTCCACTCTCTATGACTTCTTCTAATCGGAATTTGTCCATTGTTTACCAACCCATCTTATTACAATATATAGAAACTATCCAGTCTTAATACAATTCATTAGTTTACATATAATAACAATCCTATTTCTCTTTTGTATATAGCGAACATTGTCGAGATCTAAAAAATATCCACTCATTGATTTAAAATAAACAAAGTGTTATATTGTCTATAAAATAATCATCATTTAATTGAGGTGTTTGCTAAATGGATCATTCCGAACTATTCTGGAATGCTGATATTGAAGAACTGAAGCGTGGATATATTCGCCAAGGAGAGCAGGTAGTTTGCCTCTTGGACGGACAACGATACGAGCAAGGCATCATATATCAGGATCAAGGGGTATTTTATGACGCGGAGCGGTATATGCGTCTTCATATTGAGCGGACGTACGGATCGGTCTTCGACTATTTGATTGGTCTGGATAAAAAGCTGACTGGACTGACGGATCATCAAAATCGGTTGCTTCAGTTATTTTATCAAGGGATGGGCGATGCGGATATTCAAAAGGAAACCGGAATCGGCAGTGCATCCACCATACGCAATCATCGCTTTGGTCTCAAGGAAAAAGAGCGGCAGGCCAAGATATTTCTCACATTAATGGAACTGTTAAAGGAGAAAGATCGCCACGCTCCCGCCATGGTAGAAGTACCCGTACAAGCACGGATGGTGGATGAACGCTACAACATTACGGAAGACGAAAGGCTCAAGGTACTCACGAAGTATTTTCCGAATGGTACGGACGGGCGCCTAAAGACCTTTAAAATGCAAGAAAAACACAAGCTGATTGTACTGCGTGAAATTGTGGGTCGTTTTGTGAAGGGACAAATATATCATGAGAAAGATATCAATGCGATTTTACAGGAAGTATATGACGATTATGTCACGGTGCGAAGATATATGATTGAATATGGTCTACTAGATCGCAAACCGGATGGCAGTGAATATTGGTTGAAGGAATCTTGAAGCTAGGCGCTTATAAAATAGGAGGATTCGACAATGGATCGAAGAAAAGAACTAGTTCAGCAATACATGGAGATGAAGACAGAGGCGGGAATCTATTGCATTCGCAATACACATAATGGAAAAATTTTCATTGCTTCCACGCCGAATTTAAAGTCGCTGAATGGACGGCGTTTTGAGCTAAATATGGGTGGATTTAAGAATAAACAACTACAACAGGAATGGAATGAGTACGGCGAAGATTCGTTTGAATTTGAGGTGCTGGATGTTTTGAAGAAAAAGGATTCGGAGTTCTTTGATGTCAAAGATGCGCTGGCAAAGCTGGAGCAGACCTGGCTTGATCGACTCCAGCCTTACGGGGACAAAGGATATTTGTAAACTTACTGCTCCGCAGAAAACTCCTTGCGAAGATAGCCAAAAACAACAGCGTCAACAAACTGACCTTTTTCATAAAAGTAATCTCTCAAGTGCCCCTCTTTAGTAAAGCCACTTTTGAGCAATAGCCGTCTGGAGCCTTCGTTATCTGGATCAATGAAGGCTTCTATACGGTGAACCTCCGGCAATTGAAAGCCGTAATCCACCACCACCTTCATCGCTTCTGTCATCAGGCCTTGCCGCCAGTATTCCGGTGCCAGCTCATAACCGATTTCGATACGGGAGTGTTCCTTCTGCCAGTTGTGAAATCCAATTGTACCCACGATCCGCTCAGGAGCTTCTTTTAACGTAATCCCCCAGCGAAAGCCCTCTTGCTTCTCATATCTGGTTAGCATGGAACGAATAAATTTCTCAGCTTGCTCTACCTTCGTAAAGCTTTCCAAATCATAATATCTTGTGACCTCATCTCTGGAGAAATAGTTGAATATGTCCTCCGCGTCTGCTAATGTAAGCTGTCTTAAATAAAGCCGATCGGTTACCAAAACCGGAAACGTTTCCATTGTCATTATTCAACTCTCCTTCACATCGAAGAACCTATCTTGTCAACCACCAGCCGATCCCCACCACTACTCCATTGATGAAGAATAATGCGGTGCATGCTCTCCATTTGTTGACTTCACTTGTTTGAAAAAAGCCAGTCACGGTACTACGACACATAAACAACGTAAAAAATAAATTCCAAATAATACGCATACCATATTTAATGTAGTAAAAAGCAGGACTTAGCTGCACACCGCCTAACGCTGGAGAGATATCGGGAATAAACAGAATTGCACACGCATAACGCATGGTCTCATATGTAAAATAAAATAATGCCAGCCACCAAGCCCACTTCTTACCGAACAACATACCAATACCGGCAGCCGTTCCTGCCAGACCGAGCAACGCGATAAATCCTTGAAACATGCCCCTGCACATGCCTAACAACGTAGAAGCCTCATTTAATGCATTAAGCGTCAATAGCTGTGTCACCAACAGGAGTGCTCCATTAAAAATCAGTAAAATAGCTGAAATGCTTACACCTAAAGGTCGTTCGAAAGCCACGTTCGTTACATAATCTTCTACTTCTTTTTTTGTATACAGATCGGACACTTCTTCTACTCTCCTAACCCAATTATTACATCCATTTTGCGGCGGGCATAATAACAGTGTGTTTTCGCCTCATTTCCATATATCGGCTTTTAGGAAAATATGGTTTAATCTTCCCTGAAAAATTCCGTTATCTATACAATAATTTATTATTCAGGGCAACTATGCTATCAAATCAACGACATGAGAATCCTGATCATTAACAGAATCCCAAATAGAGTAATATCTATCCTTATACTACCATTCAAAGAGTGAATCTGACAAATGGCTGATACTAGCACTTATGAATGTATACGCGTTATCTTCGTAGCTCTATAACCTTCATATGACTGGATATACTCTACTTGATAACCCATTTGGGCATCCAAAAGCTCTTCCATAAACGGGAGGCACGGGCTGTAGATAAAGCTCCCTCCTGGCCGAATGGCTTTAAGCAATTCCATATATTTACGAGCGTACTCATGGATATTACCATCTGCCTTCAGATGATGATGCATAAAATGATTGGAGAATGCCATATGTGAAACGATCGTTCCCCATCTACTTTCTTCATAAGTAGTCGCTAACCAATCTCCTTGGGTGATACAACCGTCTGTTTCAGCCAGCCGATCTGTTCCGTATGCCTCAATTCCGTAGGCACGTAAATAAGTAACCAACCGTGCCTCTGATCCGCAACCAACATCTAGAACAGGCTCTTGCAAACGAGCAATGTCCAATCCTAGCAGATTCGCTTGCAACTCCGGTGTATATTCCTCACAAGGTACCCAAAAGGTATATTCATTCTCTGCATACTTAGCGAACACTTCACGTCCATTGGTACGAGTTAAAAAATCTCTCAAATGCCCATAATGCTGCTGGAGCAGTAAGTCCAGAGTTGCCCCTGCTATAGATTTCTTTTGGAACAGCTTTTCAATCTGGGTGAAGAATCGATCATACAGCTCCGTAAGCTCCCTCGCATGATCTGTGTGAAAATGTAGATACTGATTGGTATCTACAAACTGGGACAGTATTTTAGCCGCTACATCCTTCACAAAAACATGATACGTATGCTGGCGCTTCAAGCTTTTAAGCATGAGGATCAGTTCCGAGCTTCGCTGCGTCAGCCAGTACGTCATTTCCGTTGAAGGTCCTAACAGAACAGAACCCTCGTGCATATAAAATAAACTCCGATGCTGATTATGCAGGAGTTGACCGTTAATAAGATTATGAAGTTGAGCGACTGTCATACTACTTCCTCCTTAAAGTCCAGAACATTAAAGCCCCACCCAAGCCTAAATCATGCTGGGTTTGGGTAGGGCCAGCTTATTTTCTGAGTATATCATGGTTATGGAAACTCGGTGCTATTGCAGATTCTCTGCCTTTACATAAGAGGATAGAGGAATATTCAAATCACGAACCCCTTGGGCTACCAAGCGGGCTATTTGCTCCGCACCATACTCCTGAAAATGTGTATCATCCTTCACGCCATCAGGAAATGCAGAATACACACCTGGCTCCAAATGTAAAAATAGTGGAAGTGTTCCTTCCAGGCCTAATGTATCATAGTAGGCTACACTCAATTGACTAAGATCGACCAGTGCAACACCCGTCTCTGATGCTGTTTCCTTCATGGCCTGCACATATTCCGGGAAACTAATCCGAAACGAAGCACTTGCTGCATCATAATCGCGGCGGCCTACAGGAGTAATTAGCACAGGTACCGCACCGCGTTGAGTGGCTCCTTGGATGTACGTTTTCAAGTAAACTTTATAGTCGGCCGGTGAAACATAACGCTCCTGATTATTGATCGCGGCATCATTATGCCCAAACTGTATGAACAGATAATCTCCTGGACGGATATTCCGTAAAATATCATCTAACCGCCCTTGAACCAAAAAAGTCTTCGTGCTACGTCCACCAATAGAACGGTTCACAAAAATAGTCTCATCTGTAAAGAACGGCGCAATCATTTGCCCCCAGCCTGCCTGAGGCTTCATCGAGGATTTATAGGTTTGAACCGTAGAATCTCCCGCAAGGTATACGGAAGGATGTTCTCCAGCCGTTCGAGCTTCCTTGGGAGTGATAACCAAAGCGTTGATCTTCGCTTCATTTCCTGAGAAATACAACTCAAGCTGACCGTCGATGAGTGCAAGCTCAAACCCAGCCTCGACAAATTGTCCTGCTGTTTTGGCAGTAGGCTCTACTTTAACAATGGATTCGGCTTTAACCGTAATGTCCGTGTTTCCGGCAATATCTCCGGCAATCAGAGAAAGCGTGTAATCCGCAGGTGGTAAATTGACGACAAATGATGAGCCTTGAACACGAACAAAATCTGAGCGGATAGCATCACTTCCACCACGGTTCTCTTCATTTACCTTGGAAAGATCGGTAAATCCATAGCCACGCTCAGGCGTGTAAGCATCCTTAGCAGTGACCTGAGTGTAGCCGTCAGCTACATCCCCAGGACCAAAATCAAAACGAAGAGGCGCCGCAAGCTGCTTTTCCGCTAATGCCTGCCCTGGAATAAGTATGGTTGCAAACAACAAGCTGAACCCTACGCATAACCCAATCATCTTACCGAACGACCTGTGATGCTTTCCCTTTTGTTTCAAGCGCAACCCTCGCTTCTCAGATTATTTGAGTGGTTTGTCATCGTCCATACGTCTATTGATCCCCACCAGCCTTTGGCAGCCTTGGTCCAGTACCCAGGATACCACAATACCAACTGTGTACCTGATCAGATCCACGGTCAGAAACCCTTTGCCAAGCACTAGGCCGCCCAGGGTGGTCGCCCGAATGCGGTTAATCCAAGGAGCCTGGTACATCTGACTGAATTCAATAGCGAAGCAAAACAGCACACTGCCCCAAAGGGCTACAGACAACTGACGGTTCACCCACAACATTCTCAGCCCAAAATAAATCATGCATGCCCACAAGGCATCCCCAAAGTGATTGGCAACGAATGCAGGTAACTGGGTGGAGAAAGCCCTGCTTCCCAAGCCCAACAAGATCATGACCAGCACGGCAACCAGATACGCAGCGCGAGCCTTCCAGTGGAACTTTTCCTTTATTTCCTGATTAATTCCCCTACTGCTGCTCTTACTAAATTTTCTCATACTAAATTACCTTTCCTAACACCGGAAAATACCTGCCAAGCTTCTAATAAAACTTCGTAAAGCATCCTCTTGGGATTGCGCTTGCAAGATTGCTGAACCTTAAGCTGATGTCACATTGTATGCACACCAACTTGTCTGTATTTTTCGTCATATTATGAATCATATAAGCTCCCGCAATATCGTACAATCGCTTGCTAAAATTCAATACCACGTACTTTCGCAAAAACCATATGGTGTACCATATTCCCCTCTTCATCACACTCGACATTCCTTAAAATCCCCTCTAATGTAAAACCTGCCCGTTCCGCTACCTTGGCGCTGCGCGTATTTCTGGAATCACAAAGAATCTCCAACCGATTAGCATGTAAATGCTGTATGGCAAAATCCGTAATACCGTGTACGGCCTCTGTTACAATCCCCTTTCCGATCCATGAGGTTCTGAGCCAATATCCAATTTCGAATCTTCGTGCATCCCAATTCATTCGGTGCAGACCGCTACTGGCTACAAATTGTCCCGAAGCCGTATCAAATATATACAGCACCATGTCAGACCGATCCAGAAATTTAAGTCTGGCTTGGCGTGAACGGATTTCAGATTCCTCCTCCGTAGGGAGATTTCTCGCAAAAGGAAGCCAAGGTCGCAGCTCATTTACACTTTCTCGTATCGCTTCATTAACTGCCACTCCATCGCCCCACTGTGGAGCGCGTATGGTCAATCGCTCCGTCTGGAATTGTTCCGGGAACGATAACAGAATGGGATTCGGTTGCTGCTCCCTACTCATGATGCTCCCGCCTCCATATTCGATGGATAGCTGAGACGATCCAGCCAGCCAGTGATTTCACGTAGACTCCCAATCTGATGATCCGGTACAATGTCCATTTCATTCCACGTCATAAAGCCTTCCAGCCAGATGGTATGCAATCCTGCACTTTGCGCACCACGAATATCATTCGTCGGATGATCGCCTACGTAACAGGCATGACCAGGTTCGGCAATGTCCAGCTCTTTCAGTGCCAACTCGAAAATACGAGGATTAGGTTTTTCGATGTTGACGTCACCCGATACGATAATGGAATCCACGTAATCTCTCAGCATCACTCGGTCGATTTTCGCCTGTTGTGCGCGGAGTGAGCCGTTGGTAATAATGCCAAGCTTCAGGCCCCGAGACCGCAGCTCAGACAACACTTCCTTGGCTCCGTCCATCAGGACCGTAAACTTATGAAATTCACCGTACCAAAAGCCCAGCATCTCCTGTACTGTCGTATCGGGATTTTTCAGTTTCAGGTCTGCATGCAGCTCGGTATACAGCTCCCTCTTATCTCGATACCCGTCTTGATCCGCCAGACGTATTCGCTCAACGACAGCCGCGTGGCTGGCTGGTTCTTCTGCCACAATAAATCGTTCTATAAAACGCTCAGTATATGCAGCAAATGCCTGTTTGCGATGAATCAGTGTATTATCCAGATCAAAAATAATGGCTTCTATAGACATAACGAGCTCCTTTCTGTCCGTAAATTTATAACGATCAGCTTGAGACGAATTGAAGAACTCCGATCACAAGAAGCAAGAAAAAAATAGACAAGAAAATGATGACCATATACTTCAGGATTTTGCTAGAAGTCGACTTTTGTTCGAGTTTTGTCTCGATTTGGGTTAGCCTTTCCTTGATTTCTTCCAAATCCTGCTCCATCGTCACCTTATGTTCTCCTTCCTTTGCCTCGACTTATTAACTTCCTAGCGATTCGACGCTTCAACTACATAAATCACTCCAAAAGCGAACTGTTTTTACGGCCTCATAATCAATCTGTTCGTAAGTCTTCTCTCCAAATTCCTGCTTGAAATATTCCTGCAAACTTTCTCCATACACGATAATATCCGTTTGATACACTGAAAATACCGGATTTCCTTCTTCACAAGGCTGCTCTGGGATATATCGGTGACCATAGATGGGGATCAGCTTGGGCACGCGCAAAAACTCACGTTTACATATGTCCACGGCTTCCTGCAAATCTGTTGGTCTTTCTCCCCATTCGGAAGGCCAGAATATATTCTGCTCCACATCAAAAATCATACCTTCGAGCGGCCAATTCAGCCTTTCCCAAATGACACCCATCCGCTGTGGTGACGTATCTCTCCAAGGAATAAAGCTTTTACCGACTGGAAGAACGTTCATCAGCAGCTCTCTTAAGTCGGGCGGAAAGTGAATATCATACCTGTCTTCGACTTCAGTAATCTCCTGGGTGGATAAGCCTGGGGTTAAGGTTACATCGTCTTTACGTAATAGATCGATAATATAAGCGACATCCATCTTCGATTGAACACCTCTATTCGCTGTCTGATTGCACCTTCTGATTGAATTCTAGCAGCTTAGTCGAGCGGATTGGTCAAGAGGCCTACCAGACTTGTAACTTCAACTTCACCGACTCGGCGTGGGCCTTCCATAAAATATCCCCTGGTTCCTACATGTATCCGGTGTCGGTGTACCTTTTCCCTCATTTCTCCAAACAAAATCCACATTCTTGCCTGACCTTCCCGGTGAACCGGGTGCCTGGTATCCATGATCAATTGACCCTCTTCATCTTCAAACTCAGGATGTATTGCATAAATTCCCGTTGTTGTAATATCGTCGCCCTCATAGGAAAAATCGCAGCGATAACCCTGAATAGGCAGTTGTTTCCTGCCTCCTTCTTCCGGTGTGTAAAATCGATATTCTACTATAAAATCGTGCGGATGCTGCCTACTATGTTCATAGGGATTCCACATTTCATATCATCCCCTCTGGTCTTTCCCAGAAATATGTACTTCCTTCTAGTGTAATCCAATAGGAAAAGAAATCCAAGACCTATCCGCAAGGCATTGCCGAATAAGCTTGGATGATATGAGAGTCCTTTTTTCAGATATATGACTTTTATACTTGCTGTCCGTTCACCTGAATATCTACGTCTACCTGCTGTCCCAGCCAAGCCCGCATGCGATTCCACGAAAAAAACTGCTCCATGTGAAAAACACCATATGGAAGTTCTGAACGATACAGGGCAAGCGCCGCAAAGACGGCGGCTTTAGCAGTCAAATCAGACTGATGATGTCCCCTTAGCCTGCATTCAACCCTCGTCTCCTTGCCATTGCGAGTTCCTTGGGCGTCTACCTTGACCGCTACAGCATTTCCTCCTAGATGCACTTTGCCAAAGCTGCGAACTACTGCATCACGAACAGTTGGCTGTCGGAGCAGACCTGATATTCCTATCGTCCGGAGCCCTGCCAAAAGACGGGTGGTCAAGCGCGAATCGAAGCACAGGCGTGTACTGACTGTAGGAATACCGAGCGTACGTGGAAGTGTTTGCTGATCCGAAAAGGGAAACCGATACGCCCGATGACGACCCACTTCTGTACCAAAGTCTGCTACTATGCCGTCGGTAAAGCTTCTTCGAGTCACTGGGCGTCCCTGTTCTATCACCTCCAAGTCGGTATGAATCTGATCTACAGTCCACTCAATCGCGGCCTGACCGTGTCGATCACCCAAGCCCAGCATCAAAGATATGTTCAATTCATCCGTCTGATCCATGAGCTGTGCCGCTTGCAGAGCCAATAGATTGGTTAGCCCTGGAGCTAATCCTACACTTAACAATGAAGTGACCTGATAAGCTCGGGCCTCCTGATGACACTGCTCCACCTGACTCAAAAAGGCCGCATTCGCAGTAATATCCATGTAATGCACGCCATGCTGAAGACAGGTGCGTACCAAGGTTGTATTGTCCTGATCCAGACACATAATAATCATTTTAGCTTGCTCTAATATCGACGGGTCTATGGGTTCATGAATATTAAGCTGCAAAGGTCGTATCTTGCCATTCGATTGTTGGCTGAATGCAGTGGCACGTTCCAGGCTACGGCCTGCGGCAAATACCTTGCCAGGGAACATTTCACTTAACTCTGTGCATACAATTTTCCCAACATGGCCATACCCGCCAATGATGATGATATTATCCTTTGTCATAAGCCGTCTCTCCCTCTTTAACCGCAAACCATGCATTCACTAAAAAAGCACCATAATACCGGGTAATGCGAGTAAAGCCTGCATCTATCAACAGTTCCTGAATTGCCGAATTGGACACCGGGTTTGACTCGCGACCGATAGAAGCAGCGAATCGTTCCCAATCCTCCAGTGAAATGCCCTGACTCAGCATATGACCTTTCCACGCCTGCATTTGGATGGAAAAAGAAGAATCCTGCGGATTCCCATTAATAGAAGCTAGGCAAAAAGGCGCACCCGGCTTGAGTCGACCGGATATCTGGCGCAGCAATGCCTGTTTATTTTCCAAGCTCTGAAGAAAATGAAGCACCAGCAGGCAGGTAGCAGCGTCATAGACCGGTTCTCTGCATGACTCTTCGCTGCGCTTTTCGTACTGTTCTTTAGGTGATTTTCCAGACAACTCTTCCAACGTACCTGTAACAAATGATATTTTTGAACCGATGCCCGCTTGTGTCACACGTTGACGTGCCAAATCCAGCATGTGCTCAGAGGGATCAACTGCCCTAAAGGACCATGCCTCATGCCGCCCTCCGAGCGTAATCAGTTCCTGACCGCCCCCAGCTCCGACAATCAGCACATTCGGATCAATATTTTTGTTATGAGCCTGCGCTTCAAGCTGTGCGGATATCAAACAATCTGTCATCTCATACAGATGGGTATATCCAGGTATTTTTAAAGCAATCGTATCCGCGTATTTATGCACATTCGGATGATTCCAGCTCATAGGTTGATTTGAGTCGGTATTTCCAATATGGGGTTGCTTCATATGTGCTCTCCTCCAAACATTTAGCCTTGATCTTGAACGACCATTCGTTTATTGTAGATTTAATTAAGAATCATTCTCAATTATATAGACAATACGAATATCCACCATCCCACAAATGTGGGATTTAATAATCGCCCTTTGAGAATCTCCAGCTTTCACGATAGGAGTAAAGGATGAACGCACATAATACACCATTTGCACAGCTTAAGAAGAATCGACAACCAATCATGGAAATGGGAAGTAAGTCACCCTCATCCCCCACATACAAGCACACGCTAATCGACCGCTTGCGTACTCAGATTTCTTTTGATGCGGCGTGCTGTACCTCAGTAGATCCGCGAACGCTGCTTTCCACGGGGGCATTTACGGAGTCGGGTGTAGAGGGCATTCACAGCAAACTACTAGAATACGAATATCTGCACGACGATATCATGAAATACGATCAATTGGTGCGAGAGGGGCAGTCCATCGCGACGCTTCATGGGTCTACACAAGGCCAGCCGGATCACAGCACACGTTTTAGAAATGTTTTGCAACCCGCCGGATTCGGAGATGAGCTGCGTGTTCCATTTATGTACAAAGGAAGCTGCTGGGGATTTCTTACGTTGTTCCGCCACCATGGAAAGCCTGTATTCAGCACGGAAGAGCAACAACTGCTTGAAGCATTAGCGCCGTCCATAGCCTACCATCTGCGTCAAACTAGTATCGGTGTATCTCCAGTCCCCGCAATGATTATGGAACATGAACTGGAGCCAGGGGTTCTGATGCTTTCCACTCAACTAACCCCCCTCTCGTCCAATAGACTAGCAGAGCAGTGGCTAAAGCTGCTTCGGCAGCAAGAGGGAAGCCATGATGGCGAGCTGCCAGCCCCTGTCCGGGCGGTAAGCTTGCGAGCGTTATCCACTTCTACTGCACCAGCCAGACTATGTATCCCTTCCGCTGATGCTGGAACCCCTTGGGTCACGATCAGAGCCACTCTCCTGCAAGGCGGACGCGAGCATATGGGCGAGAAGCAGTTGGCCGTATGGTTTGAGCCTGCTAAAGCAACTGACATGTTGCCGCTTATGGCTGAAATCTACTCATGGACTGAACGAGAGCGACAGCTTGTACGGCTCATTGTCCAAGGCTTTTCTACTAAGGAACTGGCAAGTGCACTTCATATTACGGCCTACACGGTGCAGGATCATCTGAAAGCGATTTTCTTGAAAACAGAGGTAAGTAGCCGTCGTGAGCTAGTATGGAAGGTATATTCCAGATTCAATTAATATATGTAAAAAAGACAGATGACCCGGTTAAGGATCATCTGTCTTTGCATTACTGCTCTATTGAAGCACAAGAGTCTTATTTCTGCGAAGAGGATTTCGTATCATCGTATGATACTGGTGAGGGCTTCGCAATCCATTCATCAGCCTCAGGCTCAATATCCACGCCGTTGTCCAGCTTCGTTTTCTCCATCAAGGAATCTCCGTCCTCGTTCTTCTTGTTGCGGATTTTCGCTTCGTCTTGAGTGTGGTCGCTCATGTTGATTCCTCCTTTTTAATTTCTTCTGATGGTTGTACCTTACTCATAATTACCCATTGCCGTCCTGTACAAACCTCTACACGACCAGATGCCCTTTTTTCTCCGCCGGTCCAATGGTCGCCTCAATGCCAGCATTAAACTCCAGAAAGTCGCTTTCCACTCCATCACTAAAAATAACTCCATTCTCCGGCATCTGCGAAGCAATGCGCAGCGGTCTTTCAACAGCCACCTGTCCAAACACCAGCTCCGCAGCAGTCGTCCGACTGGGAAACGGTTCTCTCACCGTAAAATAAAGCGATGGCGAGCTCCAGGTTGCACGATGATCATGCCCCGTTCCTTCTACTGTCCCCTCCTGACTAAAAGCAGCACCTGACACCAGGTGATCTGGAGTCAGCGAGACCGGATGCCGTGTAGCACTGCCGACAATACCGGCCGCTCCAGCCAGCACACTGGTCAGCCAGCCCGTCGCCCCCAGTCCCGTGGAAACGATAATACCGCTGGACGATTGCTGCTCTACCTGATCCTCCAATCTCAACTCATATCTCGCAGAAACATGAGTTTTGCGCCCGATGAACAAATCGTTCACGGCATATAAGGATTGACCATCATTTAGTTGGGCCTTAGCCAACGTAACCTCTTTAATCGGCCGTCTGTTCACGAACACATCCGGCACCACCCAGCGCAGATCAGATACAGTAAATGGAAGCAATACCCCGTCCCAGCGCAATGGATCTGGATTCACGCCGATTAGCGGCTGCTCGGTCAAATATTTTAACGTGTTGGCTACCAGCCCATCCTGACCCAGTACCACCACCGTATCCTGTTCACCAAAAATAAAGTTCGGTACATGCTCCCGCTCCACAATCTGCACACGCCCCAAGGCCGATAACTCGGACGTTGCCGTTGCCACCGCCCTGCGGTAATTTTCATCCTCCAGCACATAATCACTGAAATCCGCACCCAATCGTTCCATAAAGAAGCGAGCCTGCTGCACCGTATTGTATCTGACAATCAGTTCCTCCAGTCGCGTTTTACGCTTCACCAAAATAATCTTCTGCTCTGTCATTCGGTTGTTCATCGTGCTCTTCCTCCAGATCCTCTCGATCCTGCTGATCCGTTTGTTCCCGTATCTGACATGAGACCTTGTAGCAGATCCGGTGTAATATTCAACTGACCGATTTTCCCTGCATTTTCTGCGAGCTCCTGAAATGCGATCGCGATCAGCTTATCCGGGCTCATATCCATGTTGGCCATAGCTTGAAGTACGTTGGGCTCGACATCCTGCAACGATTTCATCACCGCTGTCAGCTCATAGGCCTTGGCATCGGCTTCCGCCTTTTTATTCGTTACGGTCAGCTCAATCAGTTCGCGTTTTTTCTCTTCCAAGGCCGTGTCGAACCGCAGCTGCTCCTCCTTCATCTCACTTTGCTTTTGCTTTACGGAACGCTCGGCATCCAGTTGGGTTTCGCGGATCTGCCTTTTTTTCGTCTCCACTGCAATTTCCGTATTCAGCTCATTTTCCTTTACACGGCGTTCCTGCTCAATGGATGCGTTACGACGCTCATACAAAGCATGATCCGCACTACGAAGAATTTCCTCTCTCGCCTGCGCTTCCAGTGCTCTCATCGTCTCCTTATTGGGTAAAATCGCCAAAATGGACAGCCCCATGACCTCAATGCCCAGTTTCTCCATTTCTGTATGCTGAGCAATATCCTTCGTCATGTTTTGGGCCAGACGTTCACTGGACTGAACTGCTTCTTTGAGTGGGACACGTTCCAAATACTTTTTGGTAAGCACCTTGGCAATATTAATCACCCGTTGGGCCAGCTTGCTTGGATCGTCCGAAATGTAGCGTCGTTCCTTCAAATCATACGTGTAGTTTAAAATCTGCGTCGTTCTGCGGTAATCCACAATCCGATAAGTCAGTTGTCCCTGCACTGTCACTGCCTGGAAATCATTCGTCATATCTTCAAACATGAACGGTACATCAATGGAAGAGACCGGCACGACGACAACCGAGGTTGTCGGAGCATAGTAATAAAAAGATAACCCCACACCCTCTCGAACCACCTTCCCGTTCTTCACCTTCATGACATATTCACTGGGTTGAAATTTAACAAAATTAAATCCAAACATCGTCGCTTCCTCGCTTTCTTTATAGTATCCATCATCTTGTTAATTGTTAATTATTAATTGTTATTATCAATTTGTTATTAACAACAAAATAACACATCTAAACAATAATATCAATATGACATTTACAAAAAAATAAAGGCTGCTCCCCTCCGATATGCTCGGTTGGGGAAACAGCCTCAGATTTCTTGCATTTTTTTAATAAAAACACTTTCAAAAATGTATACCTATCTGCATATTTAGATAGAATCACTAGCAAAACGAACCGCTCTGCTAACCAAGACCGGCAGCACGGATATATGACCTTCGTCTGCAAATTCCCGGTACTCTACGTGTAGTCCTAGATTGTCCCTAGTCGTTAGACGCGCAGCTAAGTCCCTGGCTTTTTCCTGCATGCCACTAAAATGCCCAGCCTCTAACTCCCCTACAGCAATCAACAGCTTTTTAGTCCAATGCTTCTGAGCTATAGAAGCTACAAACTGTTTCTCTTCATCCTTAATAGCTTGTCCACCCCAGTGTATAGACGGACTTCCCGCCACATACACCTGAAAAGAGTCTGGTCTTGTAAACAGGGTATGTAATACGAACAGTCCTCCAAGCGAATGCCCGAAGATCGTCTGTCGGCTGCGGTCGATAGGAAAATCACGCTCAATCATAGGCTTAAGCTCATCTTCAATAAATGATAAGAAATGCTCGGCGCCCCCGCTTTCTATAGCTGCATCTTCGTTTGGCTTTATTGGAAGCTCCACAGCCGTCCCCGGCAGTGTAAGATCGTAATATCGTGAAGGATGAAATGGAGCCTCTGATGGATAGCCTATTCCTACAACGATAGCTGGAACAACCCCTGTTTTGTCGGGCCGTCTACCCTGAACGCGCACTGCTTCCACCATGGTTCCAAAAACAGAATTGGCATCCAGCACATAAATAATAGGATGACCAGATACAGGAGGTTCCTCGGCAGGGATGGCAATATAAATATGATACTCACGGTTTTCAGCCTGCGAGTGCATCACTCGATGCTGACTACGAGGAACGCATACGGCTCCGTGAGCATCGCTGGAATGATTAGCTTGCGTAAATACGTTTTTAATGAAAATAACCTCCTGTAGAACCTGAATTCTAATGAAATCAGGCCGTTTTTTTCATAAGCAAGACTACAAAATAAGGGACCCCGATCACCGCAATAATCAGCCCAACGGGAATTTCCGCAGGCGCAACCACCGTTTTGGCAATAAAATCAGATAATAGCACCAGTACCATACCGACCATACCGCATACAGGAATCACAAAACGATGATGAAGGCCAACCAGCCTTCTGGCGATATGAGGAGACAATAATCCTACAAAGCCTATTCCTCCCGAAACAGACACACAGGCACTCACCAGTCCAATGCTGGACAACAGAAGAATAGACTTTTCCTTTTCGGTCGCAACCCCGAGACTTTTAGCTGTATGTTCATGCAATTGAAATAGATCCAGAACATATGACTTCAGCCAAATAACAGGAATTAAAATGACAAGCCACGGAATTACGGCAGCAACCAGCTTCCAATCAGCACTCCAAATACTGCCCGACATCCATACTGTCGCCATCTCGAAATCCGAGGCTTTCATTTTCAGCGACAGATATAAGCTTAAGGAACCGAAGCCAGAGCCAATCGCGATACCTACGAGAAGCAACCGCTGCGGATCCAGACGACCTGCTTTCCAAGCAAATAAATAGATCAGCAGCGCAGCCATCAAACCTCCAATCAAGCCGAAAAAGGGCATAGCCAGCGCTGCAGTCCAGCCGGTCGTTTCCATTTGTCCCTGGTAAAAGAACATAAATATGACGATGGCTGCCCCCGCCCCTGCGTTAATGCCTAAAATGCCGGGATCGGCCAAACCATTCCGTGTAACTCCCTGTACTGCCGCCCCAGCAATCCCCAGACCTAAGCCGACCAAGGCCGCAATCACAATACGCGGTAGCCGAAAATCAAAAATCACCAAATCCAACTGCGGAGTAGGGTGAATACGGAACAAGGTCTGAATTACTTCCTGTAGGGTCATGTCGAACTCTCCATGGGTCAGACTGACATAGGAAGCTGCTAAAATGAGCGCAGCCCCGCCTGAAAGTACGAACCACAGACGTTTCGCACTGATTTTACGCATGCTCCCCCCCTCCTTTTCTACGTATTAAGTACAGAAAGAAAGGGATGCCAATGACCGAGGTAACCACACCAATAGGCGTTTCAAACGGATAATTAAGAAAACGGCTCAACACATCAGACATGCCCAAAAAAACACCACCGATCAATCCAGAGCATGGAATGACCCAACGGTAATCTACACCGATTAAATATCGGGTAATGTGCGGAATCAACAAGCCAACGAAGGCAATTTTTCCTGCCAGCGCAACAGAAACACCTGTCAGCAATGCTACACAGAGCATGGCCCCCAGCTTGACCGGTAATGCCCGCTGTCCCAGCCCTATGGCCACGTCGTCGCCCAGCGACAATAGTGTTATTGGCTTGGCCAGCAGCATCGCTCCCACAATTGCCACAAGAGCAAAGGGAATTGCCAATTGAATCATATCGGGATCCATCTGATGCAGACGAGCGTTAAACCAGAAGCTTACATTTTGCGATACATTAAAATAAATGGAAAGAACGGCCGACAGGCTGCTTAAAAACGTGCCGATGATCGTTCCCAAAATGGCCATACGAACCGGAGCAAGACCGCCGGGAATCATCCAGGCTAAACCGAACACAATAGCCACTCCCAAAGCAGACCCCACAAAAGAACTTCCGATCAGGCCCATCGAAGTGGAGTTTGGCGCAAGAATCATCATTAAGGTGATCACAAATGCCGCCCCATCCGACACGCCCATAATTGAGGGTGAAGCCAAGAAGTTCCGCGTCATTCCTTGCATAATGGCTCCTGAAATCGCAAGAAAAGCACCGATTAATATAGAGCCGACCGCTCTGGGCAGACGCGAGTTTAAAACGACCTGATGATCCACATTCCCAGCATCAAAATGAAAAAAGCTAGCAGTTACCGTCTCCCATTCTATCGTTTTGGCTCCATACATCACAGACAGCAGTAGCGTTAATACGATAAATAAGGGAGAGACGAAGATTACAACATAAGGAGAGATCAACTTTTTTCCCATGTTCCTACCTTTACTGCGAAAGTCGGTTCATAACCGCTTCCAAAAAGGCAAGTTTGCTCCATGAAGTACCACCTTGAGCATTGGGATCTACAATGTTGACGAAGGTTTTCCCATTCTTGACGGCATTGATGCTGCTCCAAATCGGATTCTTCTCCAAATCTGCCAATGCCTGCGGCTGGTCCTTGTTCTCTCCTTCGGAGAATTGCACGAACAGATAATCGGGGTTCATATCAGCCAATTTCTCCAGAGAAACCGCCTCTTGTGCTTTAACTGTATTTAACTCTTCCGGTACCTTAGCTCCTAGATCAGCATACAGCGAAGGATTGAAATATACATCCGCAGGGTATACATACAGATTGCCTGTACGAATCCGTACCATGATTACCTTTTTATTTCCCCATATTGGTTTGAGCTTCTGTTGGGCCGCCTCCGCATCTTGCTTGTACTTGTCCAGGATCTCCTTCGCCTTCGCCTCTTTGCCTGTAAGCTGTCCCAACATTAATAGATTCGCTTCCCAGTTCGTTGAAATATGGGATACTGGAACCAATGTAGCGACCTTCCCTAGCTGTTCTGCCACCGCAGGCCGAAATTTAGAACTCCCAAGAATCACATCTGCCTTCAGTTTCAGGATCGTTTCAGCGCTAGGCTGCATTCGGTCACCAACGTCTGCGGCTCCTTCCATCGCTTTTTCCATGAACTCAGGAAATTTTCCGCCCGAAGTAACCGCCCCAGTTGGTTTCACTCCCAGGACAGCTGCATCTTCCATAGCTTCCAGACTAGCTATAATAATATGATCCGTTTTGGCCAGCTTATAAGTCTTATCTAGATATGTAATCGTCTTGGCACTTTCTCCGTCAGAAACAGACGTTTGTGTCGATGCATTGGTATTCTTTTGGGCTGAGCTATCCACCTCCTGTACCTTTTCACCACATGCCGTCAACAGCAAACTTGCCGATAACAAGGTACACATCCATACTGCAAATTTCTTCATGATCTAAAAGACTCCCCTCTACCTACTTGAATTTACAGATAATAATTATCATTATCATTGATAACTATTATCAATAGTAGGAGAGAAATCGGTGTATTGCAATATTTTTTCTAATATTTATTAAAAAGAGAGCTGACTTCTCCTGGAATCATTGCAATTAGGAAGCATCAGCCTCCCCTGTTCTGTTGGATATCATTCACATTCCATTCTCTATAGAACTGCTCCAAATATATCTCCATCCATTGATGCCGGACCTCCGCTAGCTCTCGGGCATAAGTGGTGTTCATTAAATCCTTGAGCTTGAGCAGCTTTTCGTAAAAATGGTAAATAGCACTTTTACCTGCGGCGCGATATTCATACTGTGAATAGTCCTGACCTGGTTCATGCATGATACTGCCCTTTGAGCCTGCATACATAAAGGTTCTTGCAATTCCAATCGCTCCCAGGGCATCCAACCGATCTGCATCCTGTACAACCTGACCTTCCAGCGTTTCCATAGGCGGGTTTTGTCCACCATTGTAGGACATTGTAGCAATAA
Organism: Paenibacillus sp. BT-177; assembly: GCF_025846815.2. Lineage (NCBI taxonomy): Bacteria > Bacillati > Bacillota > Bacilli > Caryophanales > Paenibacillaceae > Paenibacillus > Paenibacillus sp. BT-177. The sequence goes on from NZ_JAOYTP010000002.1 coordinate 243,794, forward strand.
TGGTCATTACGTGTGTGATCACGTCCGGATCGTTTACATGCAGATGCAGCCACTGCTCAACTTTATCCAGCCCCGCTTGTTTGGAATCATTCAATTTTTCATCCGCTACATCATGCAACAGTGCTGCCAGTTCACACACGAACGGATCTGCACCTTCTTTTGCAGCGATTTCAATGGACAGCTTCCTCACCCGGTCAATATGCCACCAATCGTGACCACTGTGGTCATGCTCCAACTGTTGCTGTACATACGGCTCTGCCTTTTGAATGATATCTACTCTTATCGCTTCCTGTTGCTCTGTTCGTCTGTTCATAAGTCACCTTTCAATCCCGTCCATATTTGCTATGTGAGAGGTTGGTTTATTTTTTTATATGCTTGTCCATTTGCTTAGCGCGAATCATCGAGAGCGCCTTACGGGCTGCCAGCTTCCCATTTGGGCTTCCATGCTTCACTACTTCTTTTAATATTTCGGTCGCTGGTTCATACCCATGATATCCCAAAAGAATACATGCCCGTTCCTGTACATACATCTCTTCATCATCCACATAGGAAAGCAATGAATCCACCTCACTGACAGGTGTAATCGCCATTAAGCTGTAAAGAAGCTGACACCTCACGTCATCCTCCATAAATGAATCCTTTTCCAGTATAGCCTGTAATTCATGCATACAGCGAATATCTTCTGCTAGTTGTTCGGTGCTTATGTCCTCGTCAGATGGGTAATCCTTATGCAGCTGTTCCCAATCGAGCTCCGGTTTTTGCTCCAACTCTGCAATCAACGAAGCCGCGCTTCGGTATATCGGTGACAAATCTGTTTCCTCGTGATTTATATAACATAATTTATATGCCAACGGTCCTTCTACATATAGGCCTACATAATTAGAATGATCATCCGTCCATAGAGGGACGATATGTTTGAACACCTCGATCTGCGCCATCCACTCAGTACTCTCAGCAAGCTCCTGTTCACTCAGTAATCGTAGCTGAACCTTCTGCCCTTTCTGCTTCTTACTATGGATCAGTAAAGCTTCCAGCGTATCGTCAGGCAGATAAATCGCTAGACGCTCAAACACCTCTCGTAAGCTCATTTTTTCACACTCCTAATCTTTTCTACTCCAAATCTACTATTTAAGTCCCGAAAAAGACAGGCTTTCTTCATTTTATTCTATATGTGTGTGGCATCCAACCTTAGGTCGAGAAGTCCTTAACTATGCAAAAAAAGAACCTCCTCAACCACATCAGCTGTAGTTAACGGAAGTTCTTTATTAAACACTGATTCCCTTATCTTACTCCACGACACCAAGCTCGCGGTTTTTTTCCTTGAATCGGCTGTTATGAGAAGATACATATGCCGCTTTGTCAGCTGTCGGATCAATGTACAGCTTGGCGCTGTTGAGGGCAAGGGCGGCGTCTGTGAACGTACCTGCAATCAGATACAGCTTGCTTCCGTACTCGACAAAATCGCCTGCAGCAAAAATCCCCGGTAGATTCGTTTCCAGCTTGTCGCTTACGCGGGCATGCCACTCTCCCATATCCAGTCCCCAATCTCGCAGAGGACCGAAATCGGATTTTAGACCATGATTTACGATAACTGCATCAACATTCAGTATCTCTGTTTCGCCCGTATCTACATGATTGATCGTCACCTGCTCAATCGTCTCTCCGTTGTTGCTATGTAACTGACCTACCGCGTAAGGTGTGAGAACACGAACCGAAGAGGATTTCATACGGGCTACATTTTTCTCATGTCCGCCAAAATGATCCCGACGATGTACAACTGTCACACTCGCCGCAATAGATTCCAGCTCATTCGCCCAATCTACCGCTGAGTTGCCTCCACCGGAAATCAGGACATGCTTGTCCCGGAACGGCTCCAGCTCTTGTACGGTATAATGCAGGTTTGTAACCTCGTAACGGTCAGCGCCTTCAATCTCCAATTTAGCCATTTTGAGAATACCATAGCCTACGGCCAGAACGATCGTACGCGTCCAATGCTGTTCCCCTGTGGCAGAAGTCAGCAGGAACGTACCATCTTCTTGCCGATCCATCCCCGTAATCTGTTGCCCCAATACAATGGTAGGCTCGAACGTTTTTGCCTGCTGCTCCAGCTGGTCGATCAGCTTTTCACATAAAATCGGGGTAACGCCTCCAACATCCCATATCATCTTCTCAGGGTATATGCGCATCCGTCCGCCTAGCTCATGCTTGGCTTCGATAAGCTTGGTTTTCATATCTCTCATTCCACTGTAAAACGCGGTATACATACCGGCAGGACCGCCGCCGATGATCGTTACATCATATAATTCCAAGGACTCTGTCACTCTGCAACTCTCCCTATCATAACTTAATATGTCTGCTTCTATTATAAGTGATAATAATTATCAATATCAATTAAGAAATAAAAACATATCTGTGACAGAGGTTTTTGTGATTTTGGAACTACATTTTATACAGTTATCTGGCTATTGCTTTTGTTAATCTTGTGTATTAGGCAGGGATTGATTCACTATTGCATGCAATGCTTTTTCATTCAACCCAGTCTGTACAAATTGAAAACGGTGGCCTGCCAGTCTCTGAACTCGATCTATGATCTGCCCGAGATGATAAGCCGTATGCTCAACCACATGGTAAACATCATACATATTTATATAGCCTGTATTATCCAATGCTGCACTGAAGGTTTGAAGCTATCCTCCATACCTTCATGCCCGCAGCTTAACCAAGTATTGATCGTACATTCTGTGCTTGGATATGATCGTAAATTCATGCATGGAAGAATTCATATGTTCATTTCCTCCTTCATCTTTTCAGCTGTATTTTTTGAAAAAGTCACTTCCGTGGATTATCCAATATCGTTCAGCAGGAGGGACCTCTTCCAAAAAGTTCTGATATTCCCCTTTCCACCCCACCGGGACATAGTGTTCAAAAGAAGCTGGCTCTGGAAATAGTGAGTAGAGAATTTTCTGGTCAAAATCAACATATAAAGCAGGACAGAATTCCAACACTTCATCCTTATGCTGGATTGCATCATCTAGCATCTGGAGCATTGTAGTGAGTTCTCCCGCAGCCACCTTATATTCACAGATGTGTTCCAAAAATGCTCCCGCGGTAGTCTCATCCAAAATAGCGATACCAAACCGTTCCTCCATCTCGGTATTCAAAAACCAATACTCTCTTTCCGTCACATACCAATTCCATTGTCCCTGAAAAATGACACCGACAATAATATTTTGTGCATATTCAGGCCATATTTTCATGAGCTTTTGTGTTCCCCTCCCTCACTTACAGCTCGATCCAAAACCGGTTTACACGGTTTCCATCTTCCTCTATGTAATCCTTGTCTGGTGTTCCGCCGTTTCGCAGAATCGTTCTTTTGGAACTGATATTATCGGAGTCGCATACGACGAGGGCTCTGGAAACACCCAACTCTTTTGCTTTGCCCAATGCCAGACTCAGCATAGTCACAGCGTACCTGTTCCCTCGTGCAGAAGGACGGATACCATAACCAATATGTCCCCCAGCATTTAACAGATGCTCGTTAAGATCATGACGGATATTCACTGCTCCGACGACCTGGTCATCTGCATCCATCAGCCAGTATGTCGAACTTTTAACCCAGCCTTCAGACAAGCCAATTCCATTTTTCTGTTGATTTAAAAACGTCAGCATACCTTCAAAATCATACGGTTCTATAGAAATTACCCAAGGCACCATTTGCTCCTGGCTTTTTTTCCATTCCTCATAAAATGAAAGATAAGTATCCTTCCAGCGCCGATCCGGCTCAACCAATCTTACGGTCTGCATCCCACTCACGACCTCCTCTTTAAGCGCTCCATATATCTACTAATGGTCGTCATCTTTACACCCCATAGTTCTTAGTCGTTGCTTCCAGGGTTTCATCTGTCTCCGCCAGCCACACAGAACTAACCTCAAACGTCCCCGGCTCGAAAAACAATGGGAATCTCCGCTTAAACCAATCCTGCATCGGCAAATTTAGTGCTTCCTTCATATCCACCCACAGCAGATCTCCCTCAGGGGGATTCTTTAATAGTTCACCTTCCGTTGCTGTAGCCAAATAGTTAAAGACCATGTATCTCAGCCCTTGATTTGGATCACAATATTCGTCGATTCCTTTAAATACAATTTCCGTAACCGTTAAGCCCGTTTCCTCCTTTACTTCGCGAATGGCTCCGTTCACAATGCTCTCTGGGAACTCTACTTTTCCTCCTGGAGCAATATAACCTGGAAACCCCTTTCGATTGGGTCTATTCATAAGCAATACCTTGGTTCCGTCTTGAATCATGCACATAGTATATATTTTGTGTGTCACTTCTGTAGCCAATCCAATCATACCTTTCTTTATTCACGATTCTCTATGATCTAGCTTTTAACTTTCTCACCGACATATTGTAATTGGTTAAATATAGTATTCCAATCAGAACAATCACAGTCCCTCTTCAAACAACTGCATACCTATAATTTCAAAGGAGACACCATCGCCTGCTTTAACGTGGATATCACCATTCATTTCTTCCGAATCTAAAACAAACGTAGCATCTCCTACAACAATCTCCAGACATTCTATCCCGCCTGCTTCGCCTTGCATCACTTGTTGTATCAATTCTTGAATCCAATAGTCGCCTAGCTTTGGTTGTGGGCGAACAACGCCTGTCTTTTCAGTAGGCCTCAGTCTTCTGAACCCTTCTATACTGGATTGAGAAATTTCAACCGAAATGACACAGCCAGGAATTAACTTGTCCAAGCTTTGTTTATACGGAACAACATACGCATATCCCGAGGTCAGTTCACACCAAAAAGATGTCCAGTAGCCGTATACCTTTTCCTCGCCAATACTACGAATGATGACCTTTTCATCTTTATTTACTTCCTTGATCTGTACGCGCATATTCGGAGTCCTCAGTAGATATTTTTCTTATAATAATAGTGTTTAAAGCCTCTAGGAGCCTCCTCAATGACACCGACTACTTCATACCCATGTTTCTCATAGAATTCAGGCGCTTGAAAAGAAAAGGTATTTAGTTGTATAAAATTACATCCTTTATCTCTAGCCATTTGTTCGATTTCATCAAGCAATTGCGAACCGTAGCCCTTTCCTCTATGGACCTGATCTACCCACAAAATATCAACCTCCACCCAGTTCCAACATAGTACACTTAGAAGACCGCCGATGACCTGACCTTCTCCACTTTTCAGCGTAAGATTAATCTCTTCATATTGAGTTTGAATATCTGCTGGGACGTGTTTTGCATTAAACTCAATCAACTTGTTTCTGACGAAACGAGCTTCATCCTTACTACTTCGACTCATTTGAGGTTCCAGCGTCATGGCTTAAATCCTCCAATTTAGAATGTATACTAACACTACTGATTCAATCTATAAAATACTAAAGTTAGAAACCTTTCATCTTCCTACTGTTATTTATTGTATATACTTTTCTAAGTTTAGTCACATGATTCATTTTAACCCGACGTAAACGCAAAAAAGCAGGCTCCCTATGAAACAGAGAGCCTGCTGTCTTTTGTATCATCGTCAGGCTTACAGAAGAAGAGATGGGATGATCAGATAGAAATATCCAGTGATTTTCCAACCCCAGTAATATCACTGCCATTCGAGCTGCTGGCGCGAGTCATTTCCATATTGCTTGGAGCGGACTTTTCCATTTTTGGTGTTGACGTGCTGCTGGATTGAGAACTTTGCTGTGCAATCTGGGCTTCAATTTGTTTAATTTGCTGCTGAAGCTGCTTCATTTTTGTTTCTTTTGTATCTTTATTATCTTTGCTTTGTTGTACCTTGTTGTACTCTGCTTCAAGCTGAGCTTTTTGCTTTTCCAGACTGGCTGTATTGTTGGCACTGGATGAAGATGAAGTACTTGCAATAGATATAGAATTGCTGGAGGTCGCTGAAATATTCATAGAAAAATTCCCCTTTTTTAAAGTTAAGTTTGGGTTACAGGTGTGGGCTAACCGGTTCTAAGGTATGCTATTGCATCCTAAAGATTAGGACGAAGATGATATAGATTGTTCGAACATCTTAGCGATTTTATCGAATAAAGCCGATATTTCTTCATCTGTTGCATTCGATTCATCTGTGTTTCCCCATGCGTTTTTCAATGCAGAAATCAGATCTGTTTGCTCATCTGTTTCTGCAGATACGGAGCCGGATAGAAGCTCGGAACTCAGGACGTTTTGCAAATCACTCAGTAAGGATCTTTTTTCATCTACCGTAAGCTCTTTTTCAGATGTAGTGGTGTCATCCTCTTGATTGGTAGTCGCCTGAATATTCCATGCAAATGGGGGCATAATTCCACCCATCGCCTGCATCATTGGAGGCAGACCACTGCCATCAACTTCAGGTCGGAATGAGTCATCTCCAGGCGGCGCAGGGCGATTATTTTGGATGGATTCTGCTATCTTATCGAATAAATTGGATACTTCCTCATCTGTTGCTGTCGAAAGATCCACCCCGGATAACAAGTCGCTGACTGCAGCCAAAGGATTTTTCGTACTGTTGTTGATTTCATTCGTTTCAGATAAAGCACTTGAAGACGTTAAGTAACTTTGTAAATCTGACAACAACGCTTTCTGTTCATCCGTAGTCAGCGCCACAGTATCCTGGTCGTACTTGTAGTCATAACTGTAGTTTTCCGTAGGAAGTGGAGTCTGCATACCCCCGGCATATTCCATAAATTCCGCACTTAATTCGAGTGAATCGTTAGATTTCTTGTGTGTGGTATGCCCCGTGTTATTTAGTCCATTCTCATTTGACTTCAGCGTATTCGAATTATCGTAGGAAGTCGAAGTCTTGATGAGATGCCTGTTAATGGATAGTGACAAAGTAGATCCCCTCTCAATGTACATAGTGTTTTTAGCTGCCCACCTCTCTTTCATCGGTAGCAAAACTGAAGGCAGCCTGAGGGAATGCTGAATGATAACTGAATGAATACGGACTGACCCATACGTACTCTTTTTCTTTTTTCCTAGACCATAGTCAAGGAAAGACCCCTCCGCAGGACGGGGAACTGAACCCTACTCCAGACAGGAGCAAGTAAAGGGATAATTTGTTACTCTTAGCAGAGAATAAATGAACGTATATTGAAAATTGAAGGTAGGGGAAAGGTGTATGATCCGTATTAGTCATTTGGTTCATGAGAGACTTATGTTCCTATTCAAATTTTTGTACTCACCTGCATATGTAGGTAGCGTAACACCCAGTTCCAGATTTTTAGCTAAAAATATGATAGAATCCATTCCATGGAGTGAAGTTCATGCCGTGGCTGAGCTCGGGGCTGGAACAGGCGCAATTACCCAATACATTCCGTCTACGACAAAAATTCATCCCAAAGTTCTGCTCTTTGAGAAGGACCCGACCATGCAGCAGAGTTTAAAAAGAAGATTCCCGAATTATCTGTGCTATTCCGACTCGCGTGAGCTTCAGCTTGCTATGAAAAATGCCCAAATTGAACAGCTTGACTGTATAATCAGCGGGCTGCCATTCTTCAACTTTCCACAAGCGATGCGAGATCAAATCGTAGAACAAATTCATCTATCACTCAGGGATGGAGGAATGTTTGTTGCCTTTCAATACTCTAAACAGATGAAGCAGCAGTTAGGTGAATGGTTTGATATTGAAGAAATCAAGTTTGTACCTATGAATGTTCCACCCGCATTCGTCTATGTATGCCGAAAGAAAGCTTAAGAAAGGAGTATGGGGATGGATGTTGAATATTTAATTTCCATTATCGAACAATATGGCTATGCAGCATTATTCTTCTCTCTATGGCTCGGAATTGTGGGACTGCCCATTCCAGACGAAGTTATAGTGATGACTGGCGGAGCCGTAACAAGCATGGGGATACTTCATCCGTTACCTGCTTTTTTAATTGTATATCTTGGGGTTGTATCAGGCCTATCCTTAGGTTATGTGTTGGGCAGAAGCTTGGGTACACCCATTTTGGATCGTTTGCGTCGAAAGAAAAAAATGGACAAGTATATTACTTTTTCAGAAAATTTAGTACATAAGTATGGAAACTTCACGATATGCATCAGCTACTTGCTGCCAATCGTTCGCCACATTGTCCCTTATATTGTGGGGATCAATAAAATGAGCTTCAAACGCTATGCCCTCTTCTCTTATTCAACGGGCTTGATTTGGACGCTGATCTTCTTCCTGCTCGGACGTCTCTTTGGTGACCATGTACAAGCAGTAGGAGAATTGATTCATCGTTATGGCTTGCAGGTGGCATTGCTTCTCATCATGCTGACAATTATATTTTTTATAATGAAATTTGTGTGGGGGAAGAAAACAACGGAGGAGTAAAGGTTGAGTCTATTCGGCATGTTCATAAATTTAAAAGTTACCTGTCGTGCCACTACGCAGACGGATGGTGCTTCCCATCGCCACCGCCCCCGGATTTCTGAAATCGACAAAATACATCTCGAATATACCAAATATATTTATAGGGATTCAAAGATGCTGTGCAATTTTTAAATGAGTTACGTAACACCTATACTGGTTAAGAACTCATAATGATTTTCAACTTTTAAAATATATCTTATGAAAAAACAAAAAAGCGCCTAGAACAGGCGTTTTCATTTTTGTCCTTTTTAGCAATAGTATCCATATGATATACTATAAACTAACAACAGAATGGCTTAGATGGGCGGTCGGCTAGTCTCCTGCAAAGGAGGTGATGCCTGTGGAGGTTAAAGATACGCTGATGTTGATGATTCAATTTGCAACGTTGGTGATCTTGATTATTTCCTTCAACAAAAAGAAATAGACCGCCCTCTGGAAAAGGTTAGCGGTCTATTTTACTAATCCAACCCTACAGCCACCGCCCTTATAAGCGGCTGTTGTAAAAGAGTGAGGATGTTAGAGCATCCTTACTCTTTTTTAAGTATATACCTATTGGCTATAGTTTATCACAAGAAAAACCATATTGACAATATGGAAAACCTTTTATGGGCAGCTTTCACCCTGAGCTATTTTTTTAATTGAAGCAGCTTAACCAGCTTGTCATGAATAGCCGTATTCGGGTAATTTCCACTAAATTGGGAGGAACCCGGACCCATTGCAGTTAGCGCTACATCAACGGATGTATGTCCTCCTGTGGTCCAGTCGATATAAAACTTCTCATCAGAACCTTTTACGGTAAAAGGGCCGTCCTCTTTGGAGACACCTTCACCGGATTCATCTTCCGCATCTTCGCCTTCAATGGCCAAACCGCCTGTTTCATGGTCTGCCGTCACTAACACCAAAGTATCTGGATGCGCTTTGGCATAGTCCTTAGCTACTTTGACAGCCTTATCCAGCTGCCGCCCAGCTTTAATGGTTAATTCACCCTCATTGTCATGCGCCATCTCATCGGTTCCTTCTTCCTCTACCATCAGGAAAAAGCCTTTTTTATTTTTGGAGAGAACATCAATCGCTTTCGCTGTCATATCCGGTAAAGAAACCGTTGGGTTGTAAGAATTGCCTAGTTTGTTGTGAGCTTGGAACATTTCTTCATTGGCGAACAGACCTAGCAGTTTAGAGCCTTTGGCTGCTTTCATTTCAGCCTGATCTGTCACATAGCTATAGCCCAACTTCTTCGCTTGTTCCACCAAATTTCCTTGAGTCCCCTTACTAGCTTCCTCAGGATCTTCTGCCGGTGTATCTGGATGTTTACCTGCTGTTCCTGCAGGGTACCAGAAATCCTCACCCCCGCCCAGAATCACATCCAGCTTGCTTTTCTCAAGATACTGCTTGGCAATCTCGCTTTGCGCGGAGCGCTTCTCAACATGCGCACCAAAGGCAGCGCCCGTCGCATCTGTCACTTGGCTTGTCGTCACCACTCCTGTAGACATGCCTGCTTTTTTAGCCAGTTCCATAATTGTTGTCACTGGTTTTTTATTCAAATCCATTCCGATCGCGCCGTTATACGTTTTCACACCTGTTGCAATGGCAGTCGCAGCAGCGGCAGAGTCTGTAACTAGGTTGTCCCCTGAACTCGTACTAACCAGACCCGTTATAGGCATCTTGTCCATTTCAAGCAATCCCGATTTTCCAACCGTTGCTAAGCGAATCGCGTTGCGACTGGCTTCCCCCATACCATCACCGATAAAAAGAATGACGTTTTTAGGAGTATCCGCTTTAGCTGATACAGCCTTCTGTGCCTTGGACTCTGCAACAGTGGACTTCGGAGAAGTCGCGGCTGCAAAAGCTGTAGGGATATCAGCAGATAATAAGGGTACAGTCAAAACGGTCACAGCACTTAACGCAAGGATACTCTTTTTCATGGAAGGCTTTTTCACAAGGTCACACTCCAATAAATTTAATATTCATATATGATAATTTCATCATATATTGGTTTTGTAAAAAATCGTAAAGCACTAGGTTTCCCGAATGTAAAAAATTGAAGTGGTCAGCTATGTTTTTATAATAAAAAAAGAAGACATCGACTCATGGTATACCAAGAGTTGATGCCTTCTGTTGTTTATACTACATCGCGGCGATATTTTTGCCGATGGGCATGGTGTAGTACAGCGGTTTTTGCTGTCCGTTTTGCTGATAGATTACAAGCAGCAATGTGCGGCCTTCGGCTGTTAATGGGCTACCACCACTCAGGATATGATCCAGACTGAACGGCAGCACATCCAGCACAGCGTGCTTTTGCAGTTCCTTTTCACCCAGCTTCAAAGAAGCAAAGGCTGGGATCATCTCGCGGTATGGCTGCGGCTGTTGGCTAGCCACATCCGTCTCACCCGTATTCTCCTTGCTCACATCTGCCGCCGCAGGGGACAGCAGCGCATCCGGGTGCTGAAGAGCCATTTTCATATAGCTGGACCAATCGTCCTTCTCCAAAGTATGCTCCCACCAGATTTTGCGCGGCTTATATTTATGGTTGAGGAAATAATCAAGCTTCATCAGCCCAAGCACCATATCCATTCGCTTGGTTCCCCGCGATTCCAAAAAGGACTGGAGGCGCGTAAACAAGTCTTCGAGTTGATGTCCAATTTTTTGCCAGCCCTGTCCTTCCCAGTAGTCTCCGAATTCCTGAAAGAAATCAAAGGCGGACGAGAATTCACGCTCAATCAGGTAGTTCACCGTATGGTCCATACGATGAGAGTTCCAGTATTTTTCCAATACATCTTCCAAGCGTTTGAGCCGTACGATATCGGCAAAGGAAAGGACGTCATTGCTCAACATTTCATACGGCGCAACATCCATATACGTATAGTTATACTTATCGGCATCAATGCGCAGACCAGTACCACGCAGCATTTTGAGGAAGCCCAGTTGAAGCTCTTCCGGTCCAAGCGCAAAAACGTCATTAAACGTTTTACGGAATGTGTTGTAGTCCTCCAATGGCAATCCGGCGATCAGATCCAGATGCTGGTCGATTTTCCCGCTTTGCTTGACCTTTGTAACAGTCCGGGAAAGCTTGGTGAAGTTCTGGCGGCGCTTAACCAGTTCATTGGTGGGATCATTCGTTGACTGGACACCGATCTCAAAGCGAAATACCCCCGGTGGCGCGTTCTCCGCCAAATAATCCAATACCTCGGGACGCATAATATCTGCCGTAATCTCAAACTGGAAGACACAGCCACGGTGATTTTCAATCAAAAACTTGAACATTTCCAGCGCATAATCGCGTTTAATATTAAAGGTTCGGTCCACAAATTTAATCAATTTAGCCCCATTGTCAATCAGATACAGAATATCCGACTTGGTGCGCTCGATATCGTAATAACGCACCCCGACCTCAATGCTGGACAGACAAAATTGGCAACTGAACGGACAGCCCCGGCTCGTTTCAAAATAGACAACCCGTTTCCCGAGTTCTGGGATATCCTCTGCAAAACGATATGGTGACGGCAGCTCGTTCAAGTCCGCTTTTGGACGACCCGGCATGATAATGACCTCTTCTCCCTTACGGTAAGCCAGTCCATATACAAAATGGAACTTGCGATCCCCTTCCAGCTCCTGCAGCAGTTGATGGAAAGTTTCCTCTCCCTCACCAACAACGATAAAATCCACATTCGCCAAGCGCTTCATCCAGTGCTCTGTATCGTAAGATACCTCCGGGCCACCCAAAACAATCTTGACCTCGGGCATAATCTTTTTCAACACATCAATGACTTTAATCGTCTCTTCAATGTTCCAAATATAACAGGAAAAACCGATGACATCTGCCCCTCGTTGAAACAGATCGGATACGATGTTCATCACCGGGTCCTTAATCGTATACTCCGCCAGCTCGATATCAAAATCCTTTTCACTGTAGGCTTTGAGGCATCGGATGGCCAGCGAGGTATGAATATATTTTGCGTTTAACGTTGATAAAATGACTTTCATAGGTCACAACCTTCTATAAGTTTGCATGGACTCTTACATCCTTAGTATAGCTATTCAAAATCCTCGTACACATTATCTGCAAAGATCTCATCCTCGATCACCATTCCGCCAGTATTCCCCTGATTTTGAAAGAAATCAAGAAACGGCTTGCCATACTTGCGGAACTTCACTTCACCAACACCCTTGATCCGCAGCATGTCTGCCTCGGATTGCGGACTCGCTACGCTCATCTCTCGCAGCGTGGCATCATTGAAGATGATATAAGACGGTACATGCTCCTGAGCGGCCAGATCACGGCGGATCAGGCGCAATTGCTCGAACACAGTTTCGTTGACTGCGGCAGGGTAGGTATCGCGTCCCTTTCGTCCACGTGATCCCGCTCCACCTGCAAAAGCAGTGGCATGCCGGACCACACGCTGCATGACTTCGCGCTGACCTCTCAGTACTTCAGCAGCAAGCTGTTGCAAGCGTACGACCGGATATTGCCCCTCGGATAGCATCAGATAGCCTTCCGAAACAAGAACATTGATAATTTCAGCAATTTCTTTTTCCGTTCGGTTGCCCATCACACCATAGGTTGGCAGGCTGTCAAAACCATACTGCAGCACCTTTTTGTTGCGCGAGCCTTTCAACACCGAGGCTACCATTGAAACCCCATACCGTTCCCGCATACGATGTATGCACGAAAAAATCTTTTGCGCATCTATGGTCATATCCACCAGTTCCCGCTCATCTGTACATGAACTGCATATGCCGCAGGCTTCATGCTCCTGCGCTTCTCCGAAATACTCCAGCTGTGCTGAACGTAGGCAGCGAGTCGTGTAACAATAGTCAACCATCTGTTGGAGCTTACGGTAGTCGTTGCGCTTGCGGTCTTCATCCTGTGGATTTTGCTCAATCAGGAACTTCTGGGTCACAATATCTTGCGGTCCGAACAGCAAAATACATTGACTTGGGTCACCATCACGTCCTGCGCGTCCTGCTTCTTGTACATACGCCTCCATATTTTTAGGCATATTGTAATGAATGACATAACGTACGTTTGATTTATCTATCCCCATACCGAAGGCATTGGTTGCGACAATAACACGGATATCGTCGTAAAGAAACCCTTCCTGGCTGTCTGCACGTTCCTGATCAGTCATTCCTGCATGATAACGTCCTGCTGCCATGCCAGCGTCGCGCAGGCGTTGATATAAATCATCCACGTCCTTACGTGTCGCCGCATAAATAATGCCCGATTCACCCTCATGTTCACGAGCATAATTTAGCAAAAAGCTACGTTTGTCCTCCCCACGCAGCACACTGAATGCCAAATTCGGCCTTCCAAGACCTGTAACGAACGTTTCCGGTGAACGCAGACGAAGCAGGCGTACGATATCATCCATAACCTGTGGTGTAGCCGTTGCCGTAAACGCAGCTACGATTGGACGTTCATACAGCCCGTCCACGAATGGAGCCACCGCCAGATAGCTGGTACGAAAATCATGACCCCACTGGGATACACAGTGAGCCTCATCTACCGCAACGCAGGAAATCGGTAACTGAGCCATCTCATCACGGAACCAATCCAGTTCCAGCCGTTCAGGGGCGACATACAGCAACTTCAAATCTCCGTTCCGTGCGGCGCGGATACGGTCGTTGACTTCTCGACCGCTCAACGTGCTATTAATGTAGGCAGCTGCAATCCCCATCGTGGTCAGCGCATCCACCTGGTCTTTCATTAACGAGATCAGTGGTGACACAACAATGGTCAGCCCCTCATGCAACAACGCGGGAATCTGGTAGCATATCGATTTTCCGCCACCTGTTGGCATGATGCCCAACGTGTCGTTGCCTTCCAGCATACTGGCCACAATTTTCTTTTGTCCCTCCCGGAAATCGGGATAGCCATAAAATTTTTGCAGCAAGTCCTGCGCCCGTTCCAATGTTGGTGCTTGTACACTCATAGTTTCAAAACTCCTCATATTTCTAGCGTCCTCGACGCATATCGGCTTTTCTTTCGTTACCTTTAGTTTACCGGGGTTAAGGGTAATGTTCAACCGCTGGAAGTCTGTCAATCGGGTTTTAGTCTTTTATGGCATTCGCTGTTTTCTCATGATATAGTGGACACGGTGCCGCAAATGGTCCATAACTATGAAGAGATACGGCTCCAAGAAGGAGAAAGAACCCATGAATAATCGGAAACCTCAAAGGAAAAATCATACAAAATCAACCTCAAACTCAAGCCATTCCAAACGCAACCACAAATCCGCCGGAAAATCTGGCTCCTATAGACCGGAAGCTCAACGGAAAACCCATACTTTGGATAAAGCACCTGCCAAAACATACATCGTTCAGGAGCCTGCCGAGCTATTGAGCTTTTTAGTTGAGCATGTGACTGGCATGGGCCGTAATTCCATTAAATCAGCATTGGCGCGTGGACAAGTTTCCGTCAATGGTATTCCTCGTACTGTGCATAATTTTCCGCTGGAGCAAGGACAGACTGTCGCGCTCTCCAAGGAAAAGGTAGCTCCTGTGGTGCCGCTAACCGGGCTGCGTATTTTGCATGAGGACGAAGCTATTATCGTTATCCATAAAGATGCCGGGTTGCTTTCTGTCGCTTCTGCGCAGGAGCAGGAAGTCACAGCATATCGCCAGCTTACAGCCCACGTACGACGCGAGCATCCGTACAACCGTATTTTTGTACTGCATCGTTTGGATCGTGATACATCAGGAGTGATGATGTTTGCGAAAAGCGAAGCCATACAGCAGGAAATGCAACAAGCGTGGAAGGAAGTTGTGTATGAACGAACATACATTGCTCTCGTGGAAGGACAGGTAAAAAAAGAAGCGGGCACAATCACCTCATGGCTGAAAGAAAGCAAGACGCTAAAAATGTACTCTAGTCCTTATCCGAATGACGGACAGCACGCAGTCACTCATTACAAGCGGCTTCAGGCCAATCGGCATTTTTCTTTGCTGGAAGTACGTTTGGAGACCGGACGCAAAAATCAAATTCGCGTGCATATGGAGGATATCGGTCATCCGATTGTTGGGGATAAAAAATACGGCTCTAAGTCCAAGTCGATTGGCCGCCTTGGTCTGCATGCAAAGGTATTGTCGTTTATACATCCCGTCACCGGAGTATTGCTGCGTTTTGAATCCGACATTCCTAAAACCTTTTTGAATCCGTTTAGAGAGTAGACTGCAGTAAAGCACACGAAGAAGAGTGTAATAATACAAAAGAAAATTAGGGGGTTGTAAAAAAACAGCCCCCTTTTTTTGTTGGTTAAGCGGTATACCTCCGAACACCATCAGCCATTTTCATCAATTCATCCCATATATATATGGGTGAATTACACACTGGACATTCTACCCAACCGTTTAAGTAGGGTAGCTGGGCAAGAAGTAATTTCTCATCTATTTTTTGAGCATATTCGTGTAGCCACTGTATATTTGCACCTCTATGGTCCAATGAACGGGGGCGAATCGGATAGGGGATTAGATCGCCTGAACTGACAGGGTCTTTATCATAGACAACCAGAGTGTCACCCTGTTCATCAGGCCAAATATAGAGCGGGGTACCGCAATGGGGACAATCCAGCATATATTCGTCACCTGTATCATAGGTTTGCAGCATATAGGCTACGCAATGATACCCCTCAAAGGCGGCAGCCGCAGCAAGGACATAGCGCTTGCCGACATCTTCTTCATGTTCTTTCGCATAGAGCACCATTTCTTCCGTCAATTCTGCAAGGCGAACGATGGCACTTCGATATTGCGCGTAGATATATTCTGCCAGGCTAGAATCCACTTCTACCTGATCCCTTGCAAATTCCAACGGGATTTTGGTATGTAAGGGATTATTATTCTTCGCTTCAAATATTCCGCAAATGTTATATATATCTGCCCGAATTCCTATATCAGAACTCTTTAGCGCAATGTCTACTAGGTAAGGTACAGCCGCAAATGTACAAGTATACAACGTATTTTGGTGATACAATTCCTCCCAATACAAGGTGTCAGCTATTTCGCCATCATATCCGGCTTGGAGCTGTTTTAACATTTCTGGGACGTATTGAGAAGAACCGTAGGGGCCTTGGAGCAGAGTCCAGACCGGATCGGACAAAGCCAGCATCTTGATACTCCTTTCACCGTTTTCTTACAGTAACATGAGATAGATTTATAAAATGAGTTTGCTATCAAAAATTCATTTAACATCATAATTCTTAGCTTGTTACGTTTATTTCATTATACGCATATCACTAGCTGAAGTTGCTTTTCTCATTTTACGCAATGTACAAAGTCACTATTTTTGAGGGTCTATAATCATATTCGGTTAAGATTTGGGCATTATGAAGATAAGATACATTAAATTCAGGAATTACGAACCTAAAATTTTCTATTACATTACGAATCCACTGTCAATTTCGTTCCTTTCCTGTATACATAGTCCACATTATAAGGCCTGTTACTTAAAAATTGCTGAGTAAGAAATAAAGTATATTAACGTTAAATTCCCATACATGTAAAATCGAGAGGATCTCAAGTGACCCTGCCTGTTTTTAAATATGCCAAACGGGTAAGACATACATATTCAAGTCTCTATTTTGTCCGTTACAGAACGGATTGTATGAATCGGTATATGAAGAGGCGTGTTGGGAATATTACGTATGAATACTGCGACTATAAGGGGAAATAGCCTATGACCATAACACCGGAACAGCGGATTACCCTGCACGGATTTAACAATTTGACCAAATCATTGAGCTTTAATATGTACGATATTTGTTACACCAAAACGAAAGAGGAACGCGAGGCGTATATTGAATATATTGATGAACAATATAACTCGGATCGACTGACAGCTATTTTAAAAAATGTATCCGATATTATCGGCGCCCATGTACTCAATGTTGCTCAGCAGGATTATGTCCCTCAAGGAGCAAGCGTGACAGTGCTTATATCAGAAGGGCCGATTGTGGAGGTACCGAATGAATCGTATGCAGAGTCACCAGGCCCCTTACCTGAGTCTGTCGTGATGCAACTGGATAAAAGCCATATTACGGTTCACACCTACCCTGAATATCATCCAGACGAGGGGATTAGCACGTTTCGTGCAGATATTGATGTTTCTACCTGTGGGGAAATCTCTCCGCTCAAGGCACTTCACTATCTGACTCATTCTTTTGACACTGACATTATGACCATTGATTACCGGGTACGCGGCTTTACACGTGATACGAATGGTCATAAGCTTTTTATCGACCATGACATTGCTTCGATTCAAAACTATATTCCCGACGAAGTGCGCAATCAGTATGACATGATCGACGTGAATGTGTATCAGGAAAATATTTTCCATACCAAATGCAAACTAAAACAATTTGATTTGGACAACTATCTGTTCGGCTACACGAAGGAAAGTTTGAGTGAAAAAGAACAACAGAATATATCAACAAGGCTCAAAATCGAAATGGATGAAATTTACTACGGCAAAAATATGACGTAAACAAAAAATGGATCATTTCGTTGTACAAAGGACGATTGCTTGGACTGGAATTCAGCCGAGCTTTCGTCCTTTTTGGATACAAAATCATGGATATTACTCAGCTTGATCTGTACAAGTGGAAGAATGTTCACTATGATAGGGAAAGAAACCACTAATTTAAACTATCAGCCCAGATGTTAGACTTGCTCCCGAATGTAAACGCAATCAATTGATCTCACCATTTTGTTATGAAAGACAAAGGAGGAATTTGTATGCAAGGCGGTATTGGCGGTAAAAATATTATTTTACGACTGGAAATTTCCACCGAGCACATCCAGTTTGGTCAATTGATTACGTTGGTAAACGAACATGGCGGAGATGTCATTGCCATTGACGTCATCCGCACTTCTGAGAAGACCACTGTAAGAGATATTACAGTCACCATTGCTGATCCAGCAGAAATCGACCGAATGATCACCCGGATTAAAAAAGCACAAGGTGTAAAGGTACTGTCCATCTCAGATCGCACCTTCCTCTTACATCTCGGGGGCAAGATTGAAATGCAGCCCAAGGTCCCGATTCAAAACCGTGACGACTTATCCCGGGTATACACTCCTGATGTGGCGCGCGTATGTATGGCCATTCATGAGGAGCAGGACAAAGCTTTCCGGTTAACGATCAAGCGCAATACTGTCGCTGTCGTCTCTGACGGAAGCGCTGTCCTCGGACTCGGCAACATCGGTCCATATGCAGCCATGCCGGTAATGGAAGGCAAAGCTATGCTGTTCAAGCAGCTTGGGTCCGTCGATGCCTTCCCGATCTGCCTGGATACGCAGGACACGGAAGAAATCATTAAAGCCATTAAGCAACTGGCCCCAGCCTTTGGCGGTATTAATCTGGAGGATATTTCATCGCCACGATGCTTTGAAATTGAACAGCGGTTACGTGACGAGCTGGACATACCTGTTTTTCATGATGATCAGCATGGCACAGCTGTCGTTTTGTACGCAGGGCTGATTAATGCACTCAAGGTGGTTGGCAAAGCTCTGTCTGACGTCAAAATTGTCGTCTGCGGTATCGGGGCTGCAGGTGTGGCCTGTACCAAAATTTTGCTATCTGCAGGGGCAGTGAACATTATTGGTGTAGACCGGAACGGTGCGCTTACAGCTGATGAAACCTATGAGCATCCGATGTGGGACTGGTATGCGCAGCATACCAACCCCGAACGGCTGTCCGGCACGCTATCTGAGGTTCTGAAGGACGCGGACGTGTTTATCGGTCTGTCGGCAGGCGGAATATTGCAACGAGAAGACGTGAAGCGCATGAAGGAAGCTCCTGTCCTGTTCACCATGGCAAACCCGGTCCCTGAAATTAACCCAGAGGATGTCGAGGACATTGCAGGGGTCATCGCTACCGGACGTTCAGACTATCCTAACCAGATTAACAATGTACTTTGCTTCCCCGGCATATTCCGAGCAGCACTGGACTGTCGCGCCCGTGAAATTAACGAAGAGATGAAGCTGGCAGCCGCAGAAGCTATCGCAAGCACAATCCGTCCCGATGAATTAAACAAACTGTATATTATCCCGGGTGTATTTAACGAGGGCGCCGTACAACAGGTGCGTAAAAAGGTGATTCAAGCCGCGATTGCGAGCGGTACGGCCAGAAGAGTGCCTAGAGATTTCAGATAAAAGAAAAGGATTGCTCCCGTAAAGCGGGTGCAATCCTTTTGTATAGAAGGATAGGGCTGTATTTCGGTATCCTTCACAGCGGTTATGATTTCCATTTAGAAAACAATTGACTGGCACGTTGGGCAAACTCCTCCAGGTTGATGCTAGAGTTGTCCAGCTTGTAATACCATTTTTTGATCGTCTCCAAAATCCATGAAGGAACCTTAACCTCGGAGAAACCGGAATAGAACGTATGATACGCCCACACCAAATGCTCCCAACGCTTGTCATCGCCTTCTTTTACATATTCAGATACATCTAGCACCTTGGCGCGTCCATCTTGCATGAGTACATTTTTGAGATGAATATCACGAGGATTCAGCCCCCTGGACCGAACAAATTCCCTCGCCTTTTCCACGTCCTCAATGACCTGCTCCGGCACCGGAATTCCTTGCAACAGGCAATCCAGCAGCGTAATACCAGATTCGTAACTAATGACAATATACTTATCGCCTTTTCCGTAATAATGAGGAAAAAAATCAGAACCTTGCAAACGCTCATATACATCGGCCTCTGCATCTTTTTTTTCGATCGCCATGTCTGAATACACCTTAAACGCGTAGCCTGGCAACGTATCGAGCGTAAATACGGCCGCATCTGTCCCAATGCCGATACAGCGGACGCCTTGGGTGGCTGTTTTAATGGTAACTGGGTCATTATCCTCCGTACTATATACGGTCACTTGACTTATGATGTCGTCTGCCTGCCTCCATTGTTCTACCATGCGCGATCCCTCCTTCTCTGTTGTACCCATTTCAAATGAAGTTAGATCTATAACAGATAAATAGTATTACGGACCAGCTTTTGAAATAGCTTCAAAATAGGTTGGATTCTTTTAGATGACACGATATGTACCGCGTCTAACGTGCGTCGGGCAGGAGCAGCCTTCTTAGCTCTGCATAGCTTGCCGCAGTTTCATAGGCTCCCGACACATCAGATTCCGGGATAGCATTCCTGTGATTGAACCAAATTACCCGCCAATTTGCAGCTATAGCTCCCGCCACATCATTACGCCAGGAATCCCCAATGTAGCAGCAATGCTCTGCTAAAGTTCCTGTCCGTTCGTTCACTATTTCGAAAATGCGCCGATCAGGCTTGGCATAACCAACAGTCCCAGACACAAAAATATGCTCTGCCGCAACATGATTTTCCAGTGTCATAGCTTTAATTTTGCTCATCTGATGTTCTTCAAGACCGTTCGTAATCAAACCGACCAAATAGCCAGCCGAGCTCAATTCATCGATTAATGAGGTAGCCCCCTCAAAAGACTCAATTCGGTACTGTCGATCCAAGTATTCTTGTTGGACATGCACTGCCTGCTCACGGGTAATAGCTACTCCGAATTCTTGTAGAGCCAGAATAAAACGACCTTCCCTCATATCATCCAGTTCATCCTGCCCTGCTTTCCCCTCCAATAGTCCTCCTTTAGCCGATAGTAAATCGCTGTAATAGCGAATACGGTGGTAGACTTCCTGATATGGAAAACGCTCACTTAATCCTAATACTGTACGCAATGCATCACGTGTAGGGTGCAAATGATCGTACATCGTATCATCTACATCAAAAAAAACAGCCTTCTTTTGCAAGTTCATATGCCCACTTCTTTCTGTTAAATCTTTGGATGACACTCTCTATACCTTGTCCTGATATTATACCCGTTGACCTATTACGTTGCACCCTGACCTTCCCAGCCCGTATCTCTCATTCACCCTTCTCAGGTGATAACATACACTGAAAAGACTGCATTTTCGCAAACTCACTTTACTTCACTACTGCGCTAACATAGGTATCTTGTCCTGGTTTGAACGAAAGCGTTTTATTTTGACAGCACACGGGTAAAAGGTCACATTTTTGAAAAAATTCGTCATACAGGTTTACATTTCGTGTAAAATCACGTACCTTTTAGGGATGAACGCTTTACAGATGTACTTGGATAAGGGAGGTATACACAATGGATTCCGGTTCTAACCTAGCCTACGGATCAGCCACACCTTTGATTGAGGCACTTATAGAGTTTGAACAGGAGCTTGAAGCGAACCGGCATTCTCTGAGTTTTGATTTGGGCTTGATTATGGAACAGGGCCGCGCTCCGCGATATATGGCTACACCGCCTGATGTTATTCCTTTTGCCCACGCTGGAGTGGACGGGATACATTATGGCTTTTTAACCGATTTTGGCCTTGAAAAGGACCTTTCACAGGCTCCGATTGTATGCGTTTCTCCCGTCGATTGGACGGGGGTATGGGTGGTTGCCCGCCATTTGCAGGATTTTCTAAGCGTTGTTTATACAGAAAACAGTTCATTAAAACGATACTATGCCAGTGGAGCTGACTATTCTGGACATGCCGGTCAGCGTCCTCCGCAAGCTGTGGATGAACGTACCGCATTTGTACGCGAATGCTTTCGGGAGCGCTTTGGCATTCTGCCGATTCAAGATATGGCAGCCTACATCGACAGCTTGCGAACAGAGCGTAAGCAAAATGAAGTTGCTCCTACACTGAATGGCTTGGGTATTCAGACATCTTCTTCTATGAAGCGTAGCTCTTCTATTGAGAGCGACTTCTTGAACGTAACCGAGCCGTTCCTCTGGGAACAACAAGGTGAAGCTGTACGTGAGTTGTTCCGCAGCGGTTCGCGTGAAGCCAGACTGGCCTTTATTCGGGATGCTCAGACACGGCATCTGTTCACCCATTCAGCCCTTCGTGCTTTTGTAACAGGGCAGCTTAAGTTGATGGACTTGTCTGAGGCCGCAACATACCTAGAAGAGTCCTACTATACCGTTATTCCTGATACGATGGAATCTCGATAAACTCCATAGATTCCCCCAATTTAACCGCCTCTGAAAAGGCGGCTTTTTGTGCTACAATAAATGAAAACAACAGGGTCGAACGACCTGAGGCGCATGAAAGAGAGCGAGCATGAATAATCATTCCTATCCTACTCCTGAAATCATTGAGGTTTGTCTGCTAGCAGGCAAACTGATGATGCAAAATGGAGCCGAGACCTATCGTGTTGAAGACACGATGTCCCGCATTGCTTCGGCCTATGGCATATCCCAGTCCCATAGCTATGTAACACCCACTGGAATTTTTTTTGCCATTAATGATTCGGAACCTGCCAAGCTTATCCGGATCGTAGAGCGGACTACAGATTTGCACAAGGTGACCGAGGTGAACTCCATTTCACGTAAAATCAGCGCAGGCACTTTGTCACCCAGCGCAGCCGTAAAAGAGCTTTCGGAAATTGAACGTGGTCCCCTCCGCTATTCCAATCGTGTACAGCTGATCGCTGCAGCGTTGGCCAGCGGTTGCTTTATGATCATGTTTGGTGGAGTGTGGCGAGATTTCCCCGGAGCTGTGTTGTGCGGCGGTATCGGATTTGCAGCCTTACAATATTTTCACAGGCTCGTTAAGGTTAAGTTTTTCTCAGAATTTTCTGCATCTTTTCTAATCGGCTTGCTGGCGGCTCTGTTAGTGATCGTCGGCGGGGGACAGATGATGGATAAAATTATCATTGGCTCCGTCATGCCATTGGTGCCAGGGTTGTTAATTACAAATGCCCTTCGGGATTTAATGTCCGGGCACCTTGTCTCAGGGCTTTCCAAAGGTGCAGATGCTTGCTTGACGTCTTTTGCCATTGGAGCTGGTGTTGCAGTTATCATTTCTTATATGTAATTTGGAGGAGATTCAAGCTTATGCTTGCACAATTATTCACAAGCTTTATTGCCACCGCTGCTTTCGGCATACTGTTCCACGCCCCCCGACGCTCGCTGCTGCAATGTGGTTTTGTCGGTATGCTGGGCTGGCTTGTCTATTATTCAACCACAGATAGCATGGGACCTGTGAGCGCCAGCCTTTTAGCCACGATCCTTATCGGCATCGTCAGTCAAGGTTTTGCTAGACTGTACAAAATGCCTGTGATTATTTTCAGCGTGGCAGGCATGATTCCCCTGGTGCCAGGAGGAATGGCTTATAATGCCATGCGCCAGTTCGTACAACAACATTATCCTCAGGCACTGGAGCTGGCCATGAGCACACTGATGATCGCAGGAGCGATAGCAGTCGGTTTGGTAATCTCTGAGGTGCTTAACCAAATCTTTCACAACATACGTTTTAAACCTCAGCGTTAAAAACGGAGAAATAACAAAGTAAAAAAAGGCTGCCTCCAAAATCGCTACACTGACAGTGTATGAGACGATGTTGGAGGCAGCCTTTTTCTGTAGCTCAATATTAATCTACTCGCTTACCCAATATAGCCAGATCGCGCTCTATGCTGTCCAGCACGGCAACACGTGGATAATACCCCCACTGCTCAAAGCCAAACTTCCGCAGCAGCGCAATACTCGGTTCATTATGACCAAACACAAACCCCAACAATGTTGTAATTCCTAGTCTAGGACATTCATTTAGCAAGTGCTGTACCAGACGGCTTCCAGTGCCGGTTCCACGAGAATCCTCATGGACATAAATGCTAATTTCTGCTGTACCGTTATAAGCTGGTCGGCCATAAAAGGACTGAAGACTGGCCCATCCAGCAATTGTCCCCTTTTGTCTTAGTACCCACAAAGGGCGGTGGTTTTCCTCATGAGCCTCAAACCATGGAATACGGCTCTCTACTGTCACCGGCTCCAGATCTGCTGTGACCATTCGTCCTGCAATCGTAGAATTATAAATATCCACAATATCGGGAAGATCCTCCCTGCACGCAAATTCAATGGAAAAAGATTGGTCGTTATTCATTATCGTATCTGCCCCCCCTATTGTGGTGATTTATTTATTGTACAGGACAAGCGCCCGAACAGCCATATCGAGTTGTTTTGCGGATTAGTCCCAAAGGGTCTTATAATAGAGCTTGAAGATAAGCCAACACTACGTTAACCGATTTAACGACATGAGACGGGAGGTATGCTTCGGAGACAAAGGAATCCGAAGCAGCTTAATATGAATATTGGAACTCAAATTTTGATTTTGGAAGTGTCTATGGGACCTTTTTTTGGTAATTCGATCATTCATCCTGTACTGCTCAAGGACGAGGATGGACTTACATTGATAGACTCGGGCATGCTCGGCCAATTGGAGCCTCTGCGCAAGGCTATTTCAGATGTGGGTGAGGATATAAGCCGTCTGAAAAGAATTATTATAACGCATCAGGATATTGACCATATCGGAAATGTTCAAGCACTGCTGGACTTGCTACCGAACACTGCCCTGCTGGCCCATAAGGATGACATTCCATATATGACAGGAGAACGACCATTTATAAAGCTGACGCCGGAACGCATCAATCTGATGGAGCCTGCACTCAAGCAACAAGCAGAGGATATGATTCGCCACCTGCCAGATTTGCGCTTTGCTCATATTCTTGAGAACGGTGAACATCTGCCTTATGGTGGAGGCATACAGATTATTCATACACCCGGTCACACGCCCGGACATATCAGCTTGTATGTGCCTGCACAGAAGCTGCTGTTGGCAGCAGATGAACTGCGTGTAGTCGAAGGTGAGCTGGTCGGTCCCGCCGAGTCAGCTACGCCGGATATGCCGTTGGCTCTGAAGAGTCTCGATAAACTGACTGTATTAGATGTGAATAAGGTACTCTGCTACCATGGTGGTTACTATGATCAGAATGTACAGGCACGTCTGCAAGCATTAAGTCAGTCAAGAGAATAAGCTATATAAAGATATAAATTATGATGTAACAAGAGCTATAATGAATAAATGGACAGAAAGGAATGAGACTCTATGAATGATAAAATTACCAGATTGTATGATGAACTGAAGTCACAAGCTTGGGATGGCCTGCTTGTGACCGATCCCAAACATATTTACTACCTGACGGGCTTTGCCAGTGATCCACATGAGCGGTTTCTAGGGCTCGTGCTGCTTCGTGACCAAGAACCTGAACTGATTGTACCAGCCCTGGATGCAGAAGCCGCTCAAGCTGCTTCTTCGGTGACGCGTATATCCACCCACACCGATACGGACAATCCATATGATCTGTTACGCCAACGCACAGGTACCGGAGTGAAAGCATTCGCACTAGAAAAGGAACACGTCTCCGTCCTCCGTTACGAACAACTACATACTGCCATTGGCGCTGATCAATATGTGGACCTGGGTCCGGTGCTTCAAGAAATGCGTGTGAGAAAAACTCCTGAGGAAGTACAACGTTTGAAACATGCAGCTCGTTTGGTGGAAGATGCTCTTCGTCACGGCCTAACCCATGTTCGCGAAGGGGTGACAGAAGTCGAGCTGGTAGCCGAAATTGAATACCAGATGAAAAAACTCGGTGCAGATGGTCCATCCTTTGACACGACAGTGTTGTCTGGACCCAAAACAGCCTTGCCTCATGGTGTTCCGGGGACCCGCAAGCTGCAACACGGCGATCTACTCATGTTTGATATGGGTGTATATTCCGACGGTTATGCTTCGGATATTACACGCACTTTTGCCTTTGGCAAGCTGTCGACTGAGCTGGAAACGATATATAATACGGTTCTTCGCTCAAACGAAGCCGGAATTGCCGCCATTCGCCCGGGAGTTTCCTGCGCATCCGTAGACCAGGCAGCTCGAGCCGTTGTTGAAGCCGCTGGATATGGCCCTGCTTTTAACCATCGGGTTGGACATGGTCTTGGTATGAGTGTTCATGAATATCCATCTGTACACGGAGGCAATAACGATCTGCTTCATGAAGGGTTTGTGTTCACGATCGAACCCGGCATCTACGTTCCAGGTCTTGGGGGCGTGCGGATTGAAGATGACGTTCTGGTTACCTCTGAGGGTGTAGAAGTACTGACCTCATTTCCAAAGGAACTGACCGTGCTGGGGTAATCTATCGTATTCTTTGTAATTTATATGTTAAAAGTATGAAAAAAAGAGGGGCAACCCCAAGCCAATCATGGCTTGAGGTTTTGCCCCTCCTCTTCTATCAAGCGGAAATTACGTGCGATGTATAAAATCGGTGTACCGGCCGCAGTCAGTACAAATTTTAAGATGTAGGTGGTGAACAGCAGCTCGATCCATATCCCCCACGCATAGCCGTAAAAGGCAATACTACAGAAAATGAGGGTGTCTATAAACGAGCTGATCATCGTGCTGCCATTGCCGCGAATCCAGAGCTGATGACGCTCCGGGAAAAACTTGCGAATCCAGGCATATAGACGCACGTCCAGCAATTGACTGACCGCATAGGCTGTCAAGCTGGCAAGCGCAAGCCTTGGCAACAATCCGAAGAGCTGTTGCATCGGTGTCTGGGCAAAATCCGTTGCAGTAGGCTCAAATAACAGCACCATCTGCATAGTGATCGTCGTCATAATCAGAGTGAAAAAGCCGAACCACACAGCTTTTCGCGCCTCTTTAGGCCCATATTTTTCATTTAGTAAGTCGCTGGCCATATACATAGAAACATACATTGTATTTCCCAATGTCGTGGTAATGCCGAGCAGATCAATGGTTTTGGTTACCTGAATGTTGGCTAATACAGTAGCAACGCCAATCCAGGCGTACAGCCCCTTTTTACCAAACAACCGATAACATAACAAAAAGAACATAAAATTGACGAGGACAAATGCTGCCCCCCATAACAGATTAAACATGAAATCCTCCTAGTTTTGATAGCGCGGGATGGTT
Organism: Paenibacillus sp. BT-177; assembly: GCF_025846815.2. NCBI lineage: Bacteria > Bacillati > Bacillota > Bacilli > Caryophanales > Paenibacillaceae > Paenibacillus > Paenibacillus sp. BT-177. Next base: position 270,982 of record NZ_JAOYTP010000002.1, read on the forward strand.
GCGAACCGCGGTTCATCCGAACAAGCCGGAAAAACATTATTTTAATGTATCATAGATTAGGATTTGTGAACAGCTATAATTTACACGGTCATAAGCCCAATATAAAGAGCCGACCTTAAGGTCGGCTCTTTATATTGGGGTGCTCATTGCACGTATACATATGCTATAAATGCGATAAGAGACTGCAGTGTACACCATTCGTCTATCTTTTACTTAAGAGTGTGCCGCTACATCCAGATCCGTGCCATGGTTGTTGAACACGTCTTGATCGTTCTCCTTGAGTACTTTGCCAGAGATAAGGCCTGCGGTAATAGAATCATTAACATTTAACGCAGTGCGTCCCATATCAATCAACGGTTCAACCGAAATGAGCAATCCTGCCAAGGCCACGGGAAGGTTCAGGGTAGAGAGCACAATCAGGGAAGCGAAAGTAGCACCCCCGCCTACACCTGCCACGCCGAACGAGCTGACCGTAACAACCAGAATAAGCGTTAGGATAAAATTCCAGCTTGTAGGATCTATGCCCACCGTTGGAGCAATCATGACCGCCAGCATGGCCGGATAAATACCCGCACAACCGTTTTGCCCAATGGTTGCTCCCAAGGTCGCGGACAGATTCGCGATGCCGTCGGAAACACCAAGCTTTTTCGTTTGTGTTTCAACATTTAATGGAATAGTCGCTGCACTGGAACGAGACGTAAAAGCAAAAACCAGTGTAGGCAATACCTTTTTCACATATGTCACTGGATTATAGCCGAACAAGGCCAGCAAAATAAGATGAATAACGAACATGACCAATAAAGCCACATAAGAAGCGAGTACAAACTTGATCAGCTTCAAGATTTCATCCGGATTTGTCGTAGCTACAACTTTCGTGATCAATGCTAAAATACCGTAAGGCGTCAATCTTAGCACCAGCGTTACAATCCGCATCACTACAGCGTACACTGCGTCGATCACTTTGCGGAAAGTTTGCACCTGCTCTGGTTTTTTACGATCCAATCCGAGTACTGCCACCCCGATAAAGGCTGAGAAGATAACCACCGCCAACGTCGATGTACGGCGTGCCCCTGTCATATCTTCAAAAGGATTCGAAGGAATAAATTCCAGCACCTGCTGCGGAATAGTCATATCCTGGACTGTTCCCAGTCGTTCCTCCATCTTCAGGCCTTGCGCTTGCTCCTTTTCACCACTTTGAATCTCAATTGCTTTTAGATCAAAAGACAGGCTGGTTACAATACTTACAGAAGCAGCAATCGCCGTTGTAATCAGTAGTACTGCAATAATGGACACGCTTATTTTGCCAAGGTTCTGTCTTCCCTTCAAATTCATTATAGCCGAAATAATCGACATCATGATCAGTGGAATAACGACCATTTGCAGCAAACGGACATAACCATTACCTGCAAGGTTGAACCAATCGACCGATTTGGTAATGACCTCTGAGCCGGCCCCATAAGCGTACTGAAGAATAGCACCGTAGATTAGTCCGAAGCCGAGCCCGGTAAATACCCTTTTTGTAAAAGAGATGCGCTTTTTCTGCATCCAGACCAACACGCCGAGCAGTGCAAGCAGCACGATGACATTCAAAATAATAAAGAAGGTATCCATATATCATTTCCTCCAAACTTAAACGTAAGATGTTTTCTAAAGTGACCCTTCAATTCGAAGATTACTATATCACAAAGCCAACTATTTTTGTAGGTTTTATTGAAATAAAAATAATAAAGCTGCTTCAGCCTTAGATTTTATGAAAATGACAAACAGCAAGCCTTCGTAAAATAAAGGCTTGCTGTTTGTTTTCCTGAACACAACGATTCGTATTCAATTCATTCGTAGATTTTTTTAGCTGTTAGACGATCACTGTATATAACAGTTCCTGTTCCTTAACCACTTTATGCTGATTCCCGGCAGGCTCCAACTCGCTAAACTGATCCACATTCGTAACAATAACAGGCGTTATCGTTTCGTAACCAGCCTTGCGGATTTCCACCAGGTCAAACTCCAGTATAAGATCGCCTACCTTCACGCGATCTCCTGCTTTAAGATGAGGCGTAAAATGAAGTCCTTTTAGTTTAACAGTGTCCATCCCTACGTGAATGAGCATTTCAAGTCCTGAATCACTCACCAAGCCTACAGCATGTCCGCTTTTGGAAATAGAGAACACTGTGCCGTCAACTGGGGAAACAACCCGACCTTCGGAGGGTTCAATAGCCCATCCTCTACCCATAATTTCTTGAGAAAATGCAGGATCATTAACTTCACTGAGCGGTTTAACTTCACCCATAATTGGGCTGAATACCGGGATTGTCTCACCTTTCGGAAGTGAGCTCACCGCAGATTGTGCTACTCCCTTAGTAGAAATGCCACCGGCAGCATCTGCTACTTGTGGTGCCTCTTCGTTCTTTTCATCTGTAAAACCGATCACATAGGTAACAATCGTAGCAACCACAAATGCAATAATGAGACCAAGAATTGCATACAAGAAAGTCGGTCCAATAAACATAGCCAGACCAGGCAAACCAACGAGTCCCCCGACGACGTACGCTTTTGTGCCAAACAAACTCATGAAGCCCCCGCCGACAGCTCCGCCGATCAACGCTGCCGTAAACGGTTTTTTAAACCGCATATTAACCCCATACATTGCAGGCTCGGTTACACCCATAATAGCTGTCAAGCTCGTGGAGAAGGCCACTGTTTTGACTTTGGCATTTTTGGATTTCAAGAATACGCCAAGTGTAGCACCAGCCTGAGCCAAGTTAGCTGCTCCCATAATTGGAATCATGTAGTCATAACCCAGCGTTGCAATCGATCCGATCATAATCGGAACCAACGCGTAGTGCATACCAGTCATAATGATCAGGGAGAAGGTACCGCCTAGCAGCAGACCTGCAAGTGCACCTGTATTTTCAAACAACCAAGAGATACCACCAGACAGGCCGTTACCAATAATAGAGCCGAGCGGCCCTACAGCAACCAAAGTCAAAGGTACAATAATCAATAAAGTCAGTGTTGGGACAACAAGCAACTTCAGTGATGCATGAGTATACTTATCAATGAATTTTTCAACATAGGACGCCAGCCAGATCGCGATAACAATTGGAATAACGGTCGAAGAATACGTGGCCGCTGTCACCGGAAGGCCAATAAAGCTAACCTTCACATTCGAAGCCAGTAATGCTGTAATGTCTGGATGTAAAATAGAAGCACCAATCGCCGCACCAATAAACATATTACTGCCGAGTTTTCTAGCAGCACTGACAGCCAGAATAATCGGCAGGAAGTAGAACGCACCATCACCTATTGCCGCTAAAATCGTATAGGTTTGACTCTTGTCAGACATCCAGTGCATAGCTACCAATAGGGCAATGATCCCTTTGATCATACCTGCACCGGTGATCGCCGGCAAAATAGGTGTAAACATACCCGCAATAAAGTCGAACAGTTGGCTGATCGGGTTTTGTTTTTTCTTGGATGCAGTGCTTGCGCCTGTTTCACTTTGCGGTGCCTTGGACATGTTGCTCACCAACGATTTATATACATTAGCTACATCATTACCGATAATCACCTGAAACTGGCCGCCACTCTCCATGACTCCCATGACACCATCCGTTTTTTGTAACTGCTCTTTTTGAGCTTTCTTATCATCATGAAGATTGAAGCGCAAGCGCGTCATGCAGTGAATGACCTGCTCTACATTTTCTTCTCCACCGACCAATGTAAGTATCTCTTTGGATAATTGATTTCGATCCATGAGGTGTTCCTCTTTTCTTTTTAAGGTATGAAGTGTGAAAATTGGGAATAAAAAAAACCTGAATACAGAAAGCAGACAGCTTTATAAAAGCCAATCTTCTTTCAGCATTCAGGTTTTGCCTTCTGGTTTAGAAGTAGCAATCCTAAATCCCTGATCATCCATAAAATCATTGATTTTTAATGATACGTTCGATATGAATAGTGAGATATAGCATCTCATCCTGGGATAAGCTCCGACCATAGATCTTAGTCGTATAATCTCTTATTTTTTCCGCACAAGCATAAGCGTCCTTATATTGTACCTTAACCATATCATGAAGGGAATTATCTGTATTTTGTACAGGAGTCCTATTCATAACCCGTTGGGCAAAAAATTTGAGATGTGTAATAAAGCGGTAATAGCTTAACGACTCTTCATCCAGCTCCATTACAAAAAAGCGGCTTACAATGTTTATGATATCCTTGACAATATTAGTCAGGGTTATCGTTTCACGCATTTCACTGTTAAGCTGTGCATTCACCAAATGTAAGGCAATAAACGCCCCTTCATCATCTGGAAGTGTAACCCCCAGCTTGTCCTGAATCATGTGTAATGCTTTGGTTCCAATCGCGAATTCCTTACGGTACATTCGTTTGATCTCCCAGTAAAGTGCATTCTTGATGTCCATACCCAAACGATAACGCTCTATGGCAAAATGGATATGATCTGTCAGCGAAATATAGATGCTGTCATGCAACTCTACACCAAGTATCGTTTTGGCATATTGGATGATTTCATCAGAAATTTCAACATACTCAATAGGGATATCAGACATCAGGGTCATCAATTTACGGGAAACCTCGGTACTTTCAAGCTTGAAAATTTTCTCGATTTTCCCCTCTTCAATCTCATCGCCTGTGTTTTTTTTAAAAGCAATTCCTCTTCCCATAATGACTAATTCTTTCTGCTGTTCATCAATGACCGTTACGACGTTATTATTCAGCACCTTTGCTATCTTCATTCCATCACCTTAAGCCGCTTGGAGTAGTAAAAAAAGGCAACACCAAAACTGACACAAAGTGCCTGTTTATGGTTTTGCCCGATATGCTCAGTAACAATCCATGATTGTGCAGTTTTGAATAACTGTCATCATAGTATCATATAAACACTGAGCTGACAAGATTTTTTTGTAAACACTTTCATGATGTAATTATGTGCGGTCGTTGCACCTTAACTGTTAGAGCTCTTTTCCACATTTAAATCGGAGGAAGCACTGATGCGGGATGCGGGTGCAATTTTGGATCGCTCCTCTTTTTCGTCCACAAAGCCCATAAAATACGTAATTACGCCAGCCGTAACGAACGAAATCAGCATGCTCAAAATGGCGTAAACAAATGTAGCGTCGGAAAACAGTGGTAAACTAAGCAAGCCAGATAAGGCTGTAAAAGCAGTCAATTTCACTTCAAACAGACACATACACGCCCCGCCAACAGCCCCGCCGACCAGTCCCGCGATAAGCGGTTTTTTGAAGCGCACATTAACGCCGTATAATGCCGGTTCAATGATTCCAAACATAGCCAATATGCCTGTGGAAGCAGCTAGTGTTTTGACTTTGGCATTTTTGGATTTAACACATACACCAAAGGCCGCGCCTGCCTGAGCCATAACTGCTGCCCCAACAACAGGAGTAATATAATCATAGCCATTCGTAGCTATGGATTCTATTATGTTCATCGACATCATATATTGCTTGCCCGTAAAATGGAGCACAGGTATCGTCCCGCCAAACAGCAGACCCGCAAATACTTCCGCATCGTCAAACAGTGAAGCAAGACCATCTGACAAGTTATGAGCCAGGGTCGTCCACAGCGGACCAAAAACAAACAGTAATAAAGGCACAATAATGATAAGCGTCAATGTCGGAACGACCAATAGTTGAATAGAATAGCGGTCGAACCTACTCAATCCCTTTTCAATCTTTGATGCAAGCCAGACAACAATAAGGATCAGTATAAAAGAAGCAACATACTGTGGCTCCACCACGGGTAAATCGTCTGAGTTCATTTTTAGGCTGGATTGCAGCAGTTCTATAATGCCAGGATGAAATGAGCAGGCCGCAATTGCCGCCGCAATAAATAAATTGCTACCAAGCTTTCTTGCCGCATTTACCGCTATCATAACGGGCAAAAAATAATATACGACCCCACCAATGTACCCTAAAACAGTGGAAACTTGAGTATCAGAAAAAAAATCTAAGAACAATAAAACAGGCGCAATCACCTGAATGATTCCTCCACCAATTAGCAATGGCAAGCACGGAGTGAATACACCTGAGATAAAATCAAACAGGCGGCTGAACGGATTCCCTCCTCTATTCGCTTTATCTTTGTTTCTAGTCGGTTCCTGTTTATCTTCTCCTTCTACCTCCGAGTTTATTTCCTTAGAAAGTAATTCACGATCCATAACTGCCTTTACCCCTTTTATATGTATATTGAAGACTACATTCGAACGTACTAAAGCTATCTTAGAAGAAGCTTGTAAAAAGTAGCATTCCTTATACTACTTATATTCCTTCTTTTTTACAATAGTTATAAAAGCACAGGTAAAGCCTTTTAATTTCTTACTCCTGATAATTTACATCAAACTTACATCTAAACACCTAAGACCATAGTTATATATTTTTTGTTTGTTTTTGGGCAAATATGACTATTCAACCGTCTGTTAATTATGTAAAATAGGTCTAACCTACTTTTTAGTAAATCATGGATTACTTCCCTTTCTCATTCTTGTCCCTTGAATACAGCTGAAATATACATAGAATCCGAACATTTTCAGTCTTTTCTTCAAGCAAAGAAAGGAAACAAGTAGATCATGGCTGTCTAGTATCTCATTGGACAAGCGGCCTACATCAAGCAGGGCAATCCGTCTGTTTTATTACCATCATGTGAGAGGAGAATTTTCATGAAGCTTTTTAATCGTTCCCTAGGCGCAAAATTGCGGATTATGTTTTTGCTGATTCAACTCTTTGCGTCCCTTTTGTTCAGCATCAGTTTCTATGCAGTAGCCATGAGTATCATTAATAGCAGTGTCATGCCTCAAGTAGATCAATTGCTAGAAACTGGAGCAAAAAATGTGTACCAAGATCTCAATATCTCCTTAGCTGTTCAGGCTGGGCAAGGAAGTGGTTCTGATTCGGGCTCTGCTATGCAGATGGAAGCTTATCTTCAGGACAAGGTCGACACCCTCAAATTAGAATCGGCATATATTGCGGTGCTGAAGGATGATGGTAAGGCCGAAGTTGTCGCACGAAACGTAAAATCAGCATATAAGGTCAAGGATACCCTCGTTCCTGTCGAGGATATTAAAGAAGCAAAACAAGGCGAGATGAATATTAGTGACATGTACAGTGATCCGCATGGAATTCACAAAACCGCCTTCTTTGCCATATCAGGCAGTAATCTAGTTCTTGGCGTGAACGAGGATGTCGGATTTGTACAGGAAAAATCCCAACAAATACTATGGATTTGCATAGGTATTACCTTGGTAACACTCCTGCTGGGCGGAATTATTTCTACGCTTGTCATACGTAAAGTTGTGCAGCCCATTGCCGAGTTGGTTCGTCATAGCGAAAAAATTGCCCAAGGTGATCTTTCACAAGACACGAAGGTTCATGGAGTTAATGAAATCGCTCAACTTGCCCGCAGCTTCCAATCTATGTCTCATAACTTGAAAGAAATGATTGGCCATGTGCTTACTACATCAGGTGCAGTTGTTAAAGGGTCGGACGAGCTGCTTCGTCGGACTGAGGCTATGAGTGTAAAAGTGCAGGACTCTACAGCTGCCGCTGAAGAAGTAGCCAAGGGCAGCAACAGCATCGCTTCTGCTGCTGCTGAAAATGCGCAGGCTATGGAGGAGATTGCTCAAGGTGTTCAGCATATCGCTTCCTCTGCCAATGATGTATCTGATCAAATCAGTGAAGCGACGAAAGAAACGGTTAACGGTAATACGCTTGCTCAAAAAGCTGTAGCTCAAATGTCACAGGTAGGACATGCCGCTGATGAGTCGCTTCGATACATACATAGTATGAATGAACGCTCAGAAGCTATTGGTAGCATCGTTTCTGCAATTTTCGATATTACAAAGCAGATTCAAATGTTGTCCCTGAATGCCTCCATTGAGGCTGCCCGTGCGGGCGAGCATGGACGGGGCTTCGCTGTAGTTGCCGGGGAAGTTCGCAAGCTCGCAGAGCAATCCAAAGAAGCAACACAGGAAATTTCGGACTACTTGGTTACCATTCAGGAAGTATCGCAGCAATCTGTGGACTCTGTGACCCAGGTTAGCCGTGAGATTCACTCGGGAACAGAAATGGTTCAGCAGGCGAGTTTCGCTTTTAACCAGCTAAGTGAGCTCATGCAAAAGATCAACGCTACGATTCAAACCGTATCCGCAGCAACAGAGCAAGTATCCGCCAGCTCGGAGGAAGTATCTGCTTCCGTGGAAGAAACAGCTCTCATTGCTGCCAATGCACAGCATATGATTCAGGAGATCGGTTTAAATGCCGATGAGCAACTGAATGAAATGGAAAGCCACAGTGAGGTTGTTCGTCAATTAAGCCAACAAGCAACTGAGCTGCAAAAGGCGGTCCAAAAATTTAAAATTAAGTAAGCTGAGCTGCTAAAAAAGGTATCTCTCAGTCACAAAAATGACTGTAGAGATACCTCTTTATTTTTTTAAAGCGATTTAAAGGATCTTCCATGAAGAAGTTTATGAATCCATCCCCAGAATGCGATAAACTTGCTCCATATCTAAATGAGCTCGTACCACCTCTGCGACACGGTCAAACTCTTGTTCCTTGGCTTCACGTACAGTAAAAGTGCTATCTAAAGCTGCCAAGCCCTTGGCTTGTCGCAATCCATCCAACCAGGACCGGCGAAAACGGTCATTATCAAACACACCATGCAAGTAGGTTCCCCATACCTTACCGTCAATCGTGCCGCAACCTTCCTCAAAGGCGGCCCCTTCCCCACGCTGAATCTGGAATAATGTTTTCATATTCGTTGAGTCTGGAGTTCTGTCTATAGATACATGTGGTTCCGTGACATACTCCGTAACACCCATATGTATTTCATAACCTTCAATGATTGGCTTGGCGGCAGAACCTGAATCAGGTGCAGCGCTTAGCAAAAGCGGGCAATGATTAGACAGGGTTCCTTGAACACGCACGGTTTGCTTTTCCTTTAAGAAGGTCGTAGATAGAGCTAGCCATCCTAATCCATCTGCCTGCTGCGGCAACCCAGATTCGACGGCATCGGGGTCAAATAGCGCTGTGCCCAGCATCTGATAGCCCCCACAAATACCAACCAGTTGCGTGCGTCCCGTCTTCATGGCCTCTCGAATGTCTTCCTCCAGCCCTCTTTCACGCAATTCCAGCAGGTCGCCGATGGTGTCTTTGGTTCCCGGTAAGATAATAGCGTCCGGTACGCCCAATTGTCCGGCCTCTGTGACATAACGTACGCTCACGTCAGGCTCTGCAGCCAAAGCATCCGTGTCCGTAAAATTGGAAATACGCGGATAGCGTATCACCGCTATATCTAATTCTTTATCTTTTGCTGACCGCTTAGGCTTCTTGTCCAGTACGACCGAATCCTCTGCTTCAATACGAATGTCCGGTAAATAGGGCAATACACCGAGTACAGGAATACCTGTCCGTTCTTCCAGCCAGTCTAATCCCGGTTGAAGCAGGGACAAATCGCCTCTGAATTTGTTAATGATAAATCCACGGATACGCTGTACTTCATGGGGTTCCAGCAATTCGATAGTCCCTACCAGAGAGGCAAAGACACCGCCCCGGTCGATATCCGAAACCAGCAATACTGGAGCATCCGCCCAGCCTGCAAGGTTCATATTTACAATATCGCGGTCCTTTAAATTAATCTCTGCCGGGCTGCCCGCCCCTTCCATAAGCACAATATCATAGGTATCACGCAGCCGATTCAGCGCATCCATAACGGTATGCTTAGCTTGTGGCAAAAAATCCTTTCGGTAATCAGAGGCGCTCATATAGGCATAAGGTACACCGTGTACAACAATTTGTGAGTGCATGTCCTTGACCGGCTTAATCAGAATTGGATTCATATCAGTCGTCGCCTCAATACCACAAGCTTCGGCCTGCACACCCTGAGCACGTCCAATTTCCTTGCCGTCCTCAGTAACATAAGAGTTTAACGCCATATTTTGTGACTTAAACGGTGCGGGACGATAACCGTCCTGCAGAAAGATCCGGCACAGCGCAGTCGTTACTACGCTTTTGCCCACATCCGACGCTGTTCCTTGAAGCATCAATATAGCTGCCGGGTTCGTGCGGGACGGTTCGAAAGTTGACAATTGCCTCTTCCCCTTTAACGAATTCATTTCAAATTGGGTTACAACCCGTACAAAATGACAATAAACAGCAACAAAACCGTCTCCAGCAATTCGTTCAAAGCTCCGTATATATCCCCCGTAAGTCCCCCAAGGCGACGGTTAATACGGTTTGCAACAAAGGTTCCAGCTCCGTAGGCCAAAAGCGGAAGCAATGCAAAACCTAGCCAGATTGGAAAAAAACCAGAATACGAAAGATGCATCTGTAAGTATGCCCCTGCTAACGATAGGCCCCCTGCTTCCTCTGTTACTGTAGCTAAACCTGCAAAGATATATTGCCCTACAGCAGCGCATAGCGTCACTAATACTGCCCAGAATACGGCCAGTCCGACACGTTTACCGTTCATATCAGCAAAACGCGCCGCCAGCCCATCATCGTTACGGGCTTTAGGCCAGCGCCTCATCGCATGTACCATAAACCAACGGCTCCAAACCATCGGAAGTATCAGCAAGCCGGACCCATTTCGCTCAACCAGCACGGTATACAACAAAGAAGCCTTGAGCATGAGTAGCAGTACACAAGCAATAACACCCATCGCTCCTACACGGCTATCCTTCATAATTTCCAGCATCCGTTCACGGGACCTGTAGCTAAACAAGGCATCAGCCGCATCCATCCACCCGTCCAGATGCAGTCCGCCCGTCAACCACACCCAGACAGCAAGGGTAAGAATCGCACATGGCACTGGTGGCAGCACCATAGCCGTAAGCGCCGCAAAGCTCCAAACGATAATGGCAATAACCAATCCAACCAGCGGATAATAGCTTGTACTGCGTTTCAGCAACTCCGGGGAAAAATCCAGCTCCGCCTTGACCGGTAGACGGGATAAAAATTGAAAAGCCGCAGCAACAGCCTGACGTTCACTGCTCATAGCTTATATTCCAACTGTTTAAGTTCTACGGGGATACCCGCCGTTACTAAAAAAACTTCATCACAAAGACGGGCAATCCGCTGATTCATAATCCCGCTCAAATCCCGGTACAGCCTTCCAAGCGGATATTCTGGTACAATACCGTCACCGACCTCATTGGTTACGATGACGAGCGATCCCGGATACTGCTCCACAGCTGCCGCCAGTTCATCCATGGCGGCTCTGGCGGCAGTTTCACCGTCCTCGCCTGCGGCCAGCAGTACGTTCGACAGCCACAGGGTCAGGCAGTCGACCAGCACCATAGACGCAGGCTGCGACGCTTGAGCGTTGCCAAGTTGTCGCAGCAGCTCCGGCAGCGCCTGCGCTTCCTCCAGCGTCTGCCAGTCATACCCGGCAGAATCGCGCTGGAGCCGATGAAGAGCGATGCGCTCCTTCATCTCCACGTCATAGGCTTGGGCCGTTGCAATGTAGCAGGCGCGCGGCGCGCGCGCCATGCATAATCGCTCGGCAAAGCCGCTTTTTCCGCTGCGTGCCCCGCCGGTCACGAGCGCCTTCATCGCTGCGCGGCTCCCTGACCGTCCGATACGCCTGCATCGGCAAAGGTCGCCATTTCGCGCATAATCCGGCACGCCGCATCAATCAGGTGCAAGCTCAGCGCACCGCCCGTGCCCTCACCGAGCCGCATGTCCAGATGGAGCATGGGCTCCAGCTTGAGCTGGCGAAGCACCGCCGCGTGTCCGCGCTCGTCCGAGGCGTGCGAAGCAAGCATGTACGCCGCGCTTGCAGGCGCAATTGCGTGTGCAGCGAGAGCAGCCGCGCCGGAAATAAAACCGTCCAGCACCACTGGACAGCGATGTGCGGATGCGCCGAGGATGACGCCTGCCAGGGCGGCAATCTCCAGACCGCCGACCTTGGTCAGCACGTCAAGCGCGTCATTGGCATCCGGTTGATTCACATCCAATGCGCGGCAGACAACGGCTATTTTACGGGTAAGTCCCGCCACATCTACACCCGTTCCCCGGCCCACGATCACTTCCGGCTCAAGTCCGGTGAGCGCACATACAACCGCAGCGCTGGCTGTCGTATTTCCAATGCCCAGCTCTCCAGTAACGAATAGCCGTGTACCACCTTTAACCGCTTCTGCTACAGCTTCAGCTCCGGCCAAAACTGCTTGTTCCGCTTCCGTACGCAGCATAGCTGGCCCTTTAGCCATATTCGAAGTGCCCATGCGCACCTTACGATTCACCAAATCCGGGTGAGAAACATCCGCATTCACGCCAACATCTACTACCTGGACATCAGCGCCCGCATGACGTGCCAGCACATTAATTGCTGCGCCGCCTGACAGCATGTTATACAGCATTTGCTGCGTAACCTCAGCTGGAAAGGCGCTAACTCCCTCTTCACACACACCATGATCCGCAGCCATGACCATCACCGTTTTACGATCAAATTCAGGCTTGTCCACACCAGTAATTCCTGCTAACTGGATGGCCAAACTCTCCAGCTTTCCAAGACTTCCAGGTGGCTTCGTTAATTGGTCCAAATGTGCTGAAGCTGCCGAAGCCGCCACTCCATCCGGCTGGGCAATGCTATCGATCAGCTGACGCAGCTTGTCGTTCATATCTTCCACTCCCTGCTCTTTTTTTAGTATGTTCCCATTCTCCTATTGGTCTGCTGTAGACGCAGCGCTTCTGCGCAGCAAGAGCTGCGGCACACCGCTATCGGGATGCGGAAGCATTACAGGCTCAACACCATATACACGACGAATCCGGTCCTCTGTTAGCAAATCCGATGAAGTACCCAATCCTTCAACCATTCCATCCTTAAGTACAAGCAAATTATCGCAAAACTGTGCTGCCAAATTAAGATCATGCAGGACAGCAATGATTGTCACGCCCGTTTCTTGGCGCCATTCTGCCAGCAACTCCATAAATTCAAGCTGATAGCGCAAATCCAGATAGGTCGTAGGTTCGTCCAGCAGCAATACCTGTGGCTCCTGTACCATCACCTTTGCTAATGCTACACGCTGTCGCTGTCCCCCACTCAAGCGGTCCAATGTTCTGTCGGCCAGTGAAGTAAGACTCAATCGCGCTAGGACCCGATCCGTAATCGCCTCCACATCAACTCCCTTTTCCCTGCCTAGCCAGTCCTGATGAGGAAACCGTCCCATTTCTATAACTTCCCTGACGGTGTATCCCACTGGAGGAATTCCCTCCTGCTGGAGTACGGCTACAAGTTGGGAAAGCTCTTTTCTGCTGTAGCTACCGACCTTTTTACCATAGATATGAACACTTCCAGAAGTCGGCTGATCTACGCCAGAAAGCAGATGCAGCAACGTCGATTTTCCACTCCCATTCGGACCAATGATCCCCCACCAAGCTCCTTCGTCTACGTTCCAGCTAATATTCTTCAACACATGGAATTCTCCATAAGCACGGGTCAGGCCTGCTACCTCTAGCGCCCGATCATCCACCTTCTGTGATTCACTTTGTTTGGTCACAACAGATCCCCCCTGCGTAGCTTCTTGTTCCGGTACAGGAGATACGCGAAGAACGGTGCCCCAACAAAGGCCGTCATAACGCCCAGAGGAATTTCCGTTGGGGCCAACAACGTGCGAGCCGCCGTATCTGCCCAAGCCATAAAAATAGCTCCACCCAGTGCAGATAACGGAACAATCATCCGGTAATCGGGACCTGCCATCAGACGAATGATATGAGGCACAACAAGTCCAACAAAGCCAATGACTCCACATACCGAGACAGCGGCAGCTGTCAGCAAGGTAGATATGATTAGGACAGATAGCTTCGTCGCATCTACATGAACCCCCATATGAGCCGCTTGACGTTCTCCCAAAGCCAGAATATTCAGCACCCGTGCCCGGTTCCATAGAAACACCAGCCCAACGATCACGTAAGGTAAAAGAATTCCCGTATATGACCAACCGCGCAGACTGAGACTTCCCAGCGTCCAGTACAATATTTCATTGACTGTTTCCTTCGACATGGCTGCCAGAAAAGAAACAATGGCTCCCCCAAAAAATTGCATCACCACACCTGATAAAATGAGGCTTTGGGTCGGAATTTTCCCACCTTCACGCGCCAACGTCAACACCATCCACAGCGTCAGCATGCCGGTTATAAATGCAACTAGCGGAAGCGTCCATATACCCACAAATGAAAATTGAAGCCCCCAATAAATCAGTACTGCTGCTCCGACCGAAGCTCCCGAGGATACCCCAAGGGTATACGGATCAGCCAAGGGATTACGCAACACACCCTGAAATCCGGCTCCCGCCAGCGCCAGCGCTGCTCCAACCAACATTCCCAGTAACACCCGTGGCAATCTGACCTTTAAAATGATTTGCTCTGAGGATGTATTCCAATCCGGTGTAAACGTATCACCTAACCACGGTAGGTGGTTGATCAAAATACCTGTGATCTGGCTGACCGGAAGACTGACCGAGCCGATGCCAAGACAGAGTAGCAGCGTCAGCAGCAGCAAGACAAGACCTGTCCCCCCAAAACCGATCAGTCTACGGTTCATTTGAAAATTTCAGGGTACACGCCCTTGGCCACTTCCTTGAGCCCTTCTGTTACGCGTGGACCTGGACGGCTAATCAAATTATCATCCACGGCAAATACACGATGGTTACGAACAGCCGATATTTGATCCCATCCACTGCGAGCTTTTATGATATCGCCGAGGGTCTGGCCTGTTTTATCATCCTTCACACTTTTGCTGTACAAAATCACGTCAGGGTTGGCAGCTATAATATTTTCCTCACTGATTTGGTACCAGCCCTTCTGCGTGGCACCCACGTTTTCGCCGCCCGCCAATGTGATCAGTTCATCCATAAATTCGCCCTTACCCACTGTCCAGCCTGGTGAAAATTCGACGTATACCCGCAGCTTCTGCCCTTTGCCGATATTTTTAACTCCTTCTTTCACTTCTGCTACATCTGCTCTCATCTTGTCAGTCACCGCTCTCGCTTCTTTCTGGTGATCGGTGATTTTCCCATACAATTCGATGTTAGCTATGACATCTTCAACTGTTTTCGGTTCTGTTTTAAAAATCATAATTCCCATATCACGCAGCTTAGTCGCAGCCTGTTCACTAAGTGAAATCCCTGCAAAAACAACTTCCGGGTTCGCAGCAATGATCGCCTCTTCGTTCGGTTTCATAATACCGCCCATTTTAGGCTTTTTCGTAGCTGCCTCCGGGTAATCAGAGTAGTCGGATACACCAACAATTTCCTTATCCAGTCCGATAGCGAACAGCGCCTCGGTTTCTGCCGGGGAGACGGAAACGATCTTATCCGGTGCTTTTTTAAATGTAAATTCCTGTCCTGTTGCATCCTTAAGCGTTAGCGGGTAAACCGTTTTACCCGGAGGCACTTGTGCGGTTACGGTCTGTCCCGGCTGCTGTGAAGAAGCTTGGCCCTCTTTATTTTCTGCATTTTTTCCATTCGCGCCACATGCACTCAGCCCAACTGCCAATATCAGCGCCAATAGACCTGTAGTCCATACCTTTATTTTTTTTCCTGCCATGATTTGCACCCCTTCATACATAAATCGTTAAGAGCGTTACTTGAACTTCATCCGATATTTTCTCATTCCAGCCTTCTTTTCCTATCAAAAACCCCCGCATCCTCATATCAGGACACAGGGGTCACGTTAGCACAGATCGTGCGCAGGCGGGCAGCTTCTTTCCGCATGGACAGTCACTGCGAACACGTCATCCTTTCCTCGAAGGATTATGGTGACAGGCGGACGGGCAGGTATCCTGACTTATGGAAAATGCATGTCCTGATATTCTTTCATATGCTTGGCGGCACATAAAACAGGGCTAATGAGCATGTTTCCATTTACAGTGGCGGGACCGCGTCGGACTCACACCGACTTCCCTTTTAATAGCGCAATAAAGGAAAGCAAGTTCCTCACATGGCGCCGACCTCGTCTGCTGGATATTTGATGTAGTGGTAGTCAAGCCGTTCTTTTACTTGATGATTATAGGTTAAAAAGAGTTAGCTTACAACCCAAACAGTCGCTTTATTCGCCTTGTTTAACCTAATGAGAAAGCAATCTTGCTATACAATTGTGCGGTCCTATCAACCTTAACTGAATCCTAAATGCTTCTCCCGGCTTCGGATTCAGACTCCAAAAATCATGTCCAGGCATAAGCATACAAGCCAACTGACGAATTACACCACCATGCGTGACAATCAAAACAGAGGGCGGCGCAGCATTCGACTCCATTGGCTGAACCTCCAAAGCAATGCGCCACGCAAACAGAGAGTCTAGGAATTCACGCAGACGATTCACAAAATGAATCCAAGGCTCTCCTCCAGGTGGGGTGAATTGTTGCGGCTCATCAATCCAAGCGCGATACAACGCCACATCCTTAAGCATGTCATACGTTTTTCCATCCCACTCACCAAAGTGAAGTTCTCGCAGACGTGGTTCCATGATAGGAGGCATAGCAGAGAGGGAACATTCAGACGTCAATGCAGACTCCGGCAAAATGATCTGCAAGGTCTGGCGACATCGCATTAAGTCGCTGCAATAGATTCGAGCAAAGGAATGTCCCTGCAATTTTTTCTGTAAAGTCTTTAACTCCTGCTCTGCTCCCGACAGTAAACCCAAGTCGGCATGTCCCAGATATCGACGTTCCTTATTCCATAAGGTTGTGCCATGACGAACTAGCACGAGCTCCATGTCCCACTGCAGATCTTCTTTAGCATCATTCGGCTTACTAACCTGTTGTGAGTTCGGACTTGGTGCACTTTCTCGCACTCTTTTTCCTTCTGTATCTTGTTTCAAAATCGTGTCACTCCTCACTGCATCCATCCCAAGGCAAAACACCCTGCGGCTCCCATCAAACACAATCCTACAAACATAGTGGATACGGCGAACATCAGCCGGATCGTATGCCGGATATCCTTCGACTCCAGCGGTCGTATCCCTTCGCCCATATATGCCCGAAAGGAGCGTATGCCGTGATACACATTATAGCCACCGAGACGAATCCCTAGGGCACCTGCCACCGCTGATTCGGGAAATCCGCTATTTGGGCTTGGATGCAGACGGGCATCCCGCTTGATTGTCCGCCAGCTTCTTGCAGCATCCAGCCGATACAACCACGACGCTATCACTAGCATAACTGCTGTCATGCGAGCCGGAATGTAGTTAGCTACATCATCCAGCCGTGCCGAGGCCCAGCCTAAATGCAGGTACTTTTCATTTTTGTAGCCAACCATTGAATCGAGCGTGTTTACGGCACGATATGCCAGTGCCAAGGGTGCTCCCCCGATCAGGGCATAAAAAAGCGGGGAAATAATGGCGTCCACGATATTTTCAGCGACCGTTTCGACGGTACCGCGCACAATTTCGGGCTCGTCAAGCTGCTGCGTATCCCTCCCGACAATCATGCCTAGCTCCCGACGTGCCGCAGTCAAGTCATTCGCCTGCAACGCTCGGTATACTGCCATCCCTGCATCCTTTAGTCCTTTGGAAGCAATCGTAGTTGCAATCAGAACAATTTCTACGACGACAGACAGCCACGGATGAATCCAGGCAAGCACACGCAACAGCCCCCAAGCAAGCACAAAGGAGCCTCCTGCCACAATAAGTGGAAGCAGCATGCCCGCACATTTCAGTCCCTGATCACTGCGGGCCTTACGGCGAATCGCTTTTTCCAATGCTGATATGGCATGTCCCATCCCGATGACTGGATGCGGCAACCATCTCGGATCACCGATTAGCCTGTCCAGCAGATAGGCTGCCATGATTACCAAGCTAACGATCACGCCGCTCCTCCTCCAGCACTTCACTGAGTGCAGACAGCAGCATATTATTGGCTTCAGCGCCCTTGACTGCAATTCGAAAATGGCTCGTCGACAACCCCGGATACATGGCACAACTACGTATAAGAATCCCACGCTGTCCAAGCGCCTGCTGAATAGCCGATGCACTCCACGTTCCCGGCGCCCTTGCCAGCACGTAATTGGCTTCGCCGGGAACGACACCGCAGCCCCATTCCGCCAAGGCAGTCAGTAAGCGACTGCGCTCCGTCGCAATCAGTTCCTGTGTGCGGCGCTCATAAGCTTGCCCACTTCTCAGACACGCCTCTCCAGCCAGCAACGCCAATCCATTAACACTCCAGGTCACCTGTTTGGCCGTCATTTGCCGGATATAGTCCGGATGAGCAATCGCATAGCCCAATCGCAAGCCAGGAATGGCATAAAATTTGGTCATCGATCGGATCAAAATCACATGAGGATAGCGATCCAGCACAGGCAATAGTGAGATTTGCCGTTCCAGTGGGATAAAATCAATAAAAGCTTCATCCACCACCAGCACAGTACCCGTTCTGCCAGCCGCCTCTGCCAGTTCATATAGCTCCTGCTCACCATATTGCACACCGTTCGGATTATTCGGTTGCCCAAGGAACAATACATCTACCTGCTCCATGAGCCGAAGGATGTCCTCCACGTCTGCCTTCCATTGAAGCGAAGCCTTTCCGTATACCCGGTGGATCTCGGCTCCGAATTTGCCAGCCAGCTCGGCATATTCCGAAAAACACGGCTCCACTGTGCCCACACGCTTGGGAGCCAGGCCCAATAGTAAGAGAGCCATGCTTTCAGCCGCGCCGTTACCGATGCTCAGCGACTCCGGTGGAACCTGTAGCCGCCGTGCCAGCATATTTTTAAAGTGGCGGTGCCCAGGGTCAGGATAGCGAATCACCGTGTCCAATGAGCTTTGCAGTGCCTCAAGCACCTCCGGTGGCGGACCAAGCGGATTAATATTTGCACTAAAATCCACAAAATCCGCAGCAGCTCCACCAAATGTCGCGGCAGCCGTTTCCCTGTCCCCGCCATGACCGTAAACCTCTATCATTGCCTCTCATCCTTTCCGGCCGTTTCCAATCATTTAGATCCATTATGAGGCTGCTTTTTGCGTCCCGTCAATGCAAATGAGCTTTTGTACATGGCTCACTTGGGTTACAATAGAGGGAGGCACACATAAATTACACAGTTTATATACGGAGGAATGGACATGCTGTTCATCGACAACCAGGGCATACACGACCCAGCCATTAATCTTGCTATTGAGGAATACGCACTCAAGCATCTACCGCTGGACGACAGCTATCTGCTGTTTTACATTAATCAGCCTTCTATTATTATAGGCAAGCATCAAAACACCGTTGAAGAAATCAACGCTGAGTTTGTGAGAGACAACAATATTCAAGTCGTTCGTCGCCTGTCCGGCGGCGGGGCTGTATATCATGATCTCGGTAATTTAAATTTCAGTTTCATTACCAAGGATAACGGGGAGTCCTTTCATAATTTCCTCAAATTTACGCAACCTGTGATTGACGCTCTCCGCCAAATGGGAGTAGAAGCCGAAATGACTGGACGCAACGATCTGCAAGTCGGAGAACGTAAAATTTCAGGAAACGCTCAATTTGCCACACGTGGACGTATGTTCAGCCATGGTACATTGATGTTCAATTTGAATCTGGACAATGTGGCTGCATCGCTGCACGCCAATCCCGAAAAATTCAAATCCAAAAGCACAAAATCTGTCCGTAGTCGCGTGGCTAACATCAGCGAACTGATGGACCGTGAGATGACTATAGAACAATTTCGCGAGGAACTGCTGCGGTCCATCTTTGGCTCAGAACTGGATCAGGTGCCTCAATATAAGCTCACCGATGCGGATTGGGCTAAAATCCATGAAATTTCCAAAGAACGCTATCAGTCGTGGGATTGGAACTACGGTCTATCCCCCGAGAGCAATATCAAGCACACACGTAAATTCCCGGTCGGTATTATAGATATCCGCATGGATCTGAAGGAAGGCTACATCCGTGATATTAAAATCTACGGGGATTTCTTCGGTGTAGGTGATGTCGCTGATATTGAAAATATTCTGCGCGGCAAGCGTTATGATGAAGGTGAGGTCCGTCAAGCCTTATCCTCTCTCGATTTGAAGCATTACTTTGGTAATATTGAGCTGGACGACTTTGTTGGACTTGTATTTTTGGAAGACTAAGCGTTACTTTTTTCCATGGTTTCAAGCCAATACTTCAGTGGTTATAAGGGGACAGGCTCTTATGGGCGTCGTCCCTTTTTCAATGCAATATTGTCATTTTGAATATTATAAGATACAATTTTAATATTGCCCCATGATAGAGATAAAGGAGAGATACCGATATGTATAAATTAATTGCCATTGATATTGATGATACTCTCATTAATGACCAGAAAGAAGTTACTCCAGCGACACAACAGGCATTGGAAGCTGCTGTAGCTAAAGGTGTGGTGGTTACTCTCGCGACTGGACGAGCTTATGCCTCCGCGCACAAAATTGCACGCCAGACGGGGTTGAATGTACCGATCATTACGTACCAAGGAGCTTTGGTTAAAAATCTGCTCGACGAAAACGTGCTGTATGAGCGTTATGTTCCACTCGTGGCTGCACGTCGTCTGTACGAATTTTGCGTGGAACGCAATCTGCATCTGCAAACATATATAGATGACAAATTGTACACACGTGAAGATAATCAGAAAATTAAAGATTACACCGAGCTGAACAACACGGAATATTTTGTAGAGCCCGTGTTCAGTAAAGTTATAGAGCAACCGGCCCCTAAATTGCTGATCATTGACGAGCCAGAAGTATTGGACGAATTAATTCCCGAACTTCGCGAATTGCTTGGCAGTGAAGTGCATATTACAAAATCCAAACCTCATTTCCTGGAAATTATGCATCATGAAGGCACTAAAGGCCACGCCCTTGCCTTCCTTGCAAACCATTTTGGCTGTGATCTGTCGGAGACCATTGCGATCGGCGACTCTTGGAATGACCATGAAATGCTGGAATGTGCCGGTCTTGGCATAGCGATGGAGAATGCGATTCCTGATTTGAAAAAGCTGGCCGATTACATTACTCGCAGTAATAACGAAGACGGTGTTAAGCACGCTATCGACAAATTCGTACTCAATGTTGAATAAGCAAAAAGTGACTATTTCCGTAATACTTATATAAAGTATTTCAACAACAAAGCCTCCAAACGTCGCATGTTCATTAACATACGGCAGTTTGGAGGCTCTTTTTGTCAGATCATATCATAACTGACCTCTTCAAAGTATCAGGCAGCAGAGCGTACTTTACGTCTGTTCACCAGACGGATAATTCCGTTGTTCATACACATCAACCCGGTCACAATGAGCAGCACTCCTGCCAGCATCCACCAGCTTACATGTTCTCCATACAAAAAAGCTCCCAGGCCAACAGCAATCGGTGGTGAAATGTAGAGCCATGTGGTCGGAAACAATGGATTCGTACGCGCCATAAGCCAGTAAAATAGTGTCTGCGCAATCATGGAACCAAACACGATCAAATAAAATAGAGAGCCTATGGCAGGCAGCAGAGTCCATCCCCCAGAATTCCAAGGCTCTGTAAAAGCCGACAGTACTAGCAGCATCCAACCACCATGAAACATTTGTGCTGCATTCAAGGCAATCGGGTTCGTATCACGAAACGCGTCCATGACTCGCTTGGAATACAGAGCTCCTCCCGAATAGCACAGCTCACCCAGCAAAATGGCCATACAACCAGCCAGCCACAGACCGCTGATTTGAACGGCCAAACCGGGCAATACCACCAGTACGACCCCAAGAAAGCTGATCATGCAGCCCATGAGCGTAATTCTCGTCGTTTTTTGCCGCAGTATTGCAGACTGCATCAGCACAATCATCATCGGTCCGGTGGCC
This sequence comes from Paenibacillus sp. BT-177, assembly GCF_025846815.2. NCBI lineage: Bacteria > Bacillati > Bacillota > Bacilli > Caryophanales > Paenibacillaceae > Paenibacillus > Paenibacillus sp. BT-177. Next base: position 292,790 of record NZ_JAOYTP010000002.1, read on the forward strand.
GACAAAATAGCACCGATTCCCGAACTGACATATTGCTCCGCCCAATACAGTGTTGAGAATGTGCCGAAGGTCGTTCCCGTCCCAATTAGCAGCATTTCCTTTCGCCATAATAACGACCATCGAACCTTTCCTAACAGCCTCATCGCAATAAACAAGATTGCCCCTGCTGCCATAAAACGTGCGCCTGCCGATAAGAACGGCGGAAGTCCGGCTTCCACTCCCACTTTGATAGCCAAAAATGTAGTACCAAAAATAAGACACATAACTGTAAAGGCGATACCAATCATGACACTTCCCTCTCCCTTCTGTTACTCACAAGCATACAAGGAGACAGACAGAACAGATGGGCAACCACAGAACAGTTGTACACGTTTTTGAAGTGCTGTATAGTACAATACACACAAAGGAGCGTGGACCGCATGGGCAAGGATAACAGCGAATTATTGTTTTCAACGGAACAGATCTCGACAGATCCGGGCTTAAAGCTGTATGAGCAGGTCGTCCATTACATAAATGTGCGGATGGAGCGCGGGGACTGGCCAGCAGACGCTAAATTGCCGTCTGTGCGAAGTCTGGCTCAGGAATTGGGTGTGCACCGGTTAACCGTATTCCGGGCATATCAGGAGTTAAAGCAACAAGGGCGTATCTATGTAAAGGATAAATCGGGATATTACGCCCATGCTTCCCATGCAGCAGAATTGGGGCCATTTACTACCTATTCGGAGCATTCATCCACAAGACGGATCTTCCATTCAGAATCCACTTACATGGCAGACGATCCGTCTGTTTCTGTCTGGAGGGGGATGGATGGACTCACCCAGGTTCATGCCATGAACGCGGACTTCCAATTTTCCAAGGCCCTGATTGATCCCTCTCTCCTACCCAACCGATATTGGAGAGAATTAATGATGCAGGTGTTTGAAAAGCATCCGAAAATCGCGGCTACCTATTCTGCTGTACAAGGAGATGCTGAGCTTCGTAATGCCATGGCACAGCATTTTAGCACAGATAAGCATTTCGCAGTATCAACGGACGAAGTACTGATTACCTCCGGCGCACAGCAAGCCATTGACTTGGTTTCCCGTTCTCTGATTCGTACAGGAGATCGTGTATTAATCGAACGTCCAGCCTATGGCCCGGCCATGGAAATATTCCGCAGACAAGGCGCCCGTCTGACTGTAACTGATATACAGCCGGAAGGTTATGATATGGATCAGATTGAATGGTGCCTGAAAACGGAAAAACCACGTCTCTTCTATATGAATCCGACATTTCACAATCCGACTGGCTTTACGATCCCTGATGAGCAGCGCAAACGTCTGCCCGAACTGGCCGAGCGCTACGGCTGTCTTATTGTCGAGGATGACAGCACCTATGATATTAGCTTTGGGCAAAAACCGCCTTCTCCGATTTTCTCCTATGATATCTCGGGAAGTGTCGTCTATATTCGCAGCTACAGCAAATATGTCGCACCCGGTCTGCGAATCGCAGCTGTGACTTGTCGACCTCAGCTCATGGACAGTCTGCTGAGCGTCAAAGCGCTAGTGGACAATGGATCACCACTGCTGAATCAAAAGCTGTTTTTACAATATTTTCAATCCCCACGTATGCAGCAGCATATTAAAAAGCTATGTATCGCACTCCAGATTCGTAAGGAAACGATGGAAGCCAGTCTCCGCGATTCCGGCTGGACATGGACCAGCCCGGCGGGAGGACTCAACCTGTGGCTCCAGCTACCTTCTACGATAAAACCTAATGAGCTGCTTGCCAAAAGTATACAAGAGTCCGTTTCCTTTGTCCCAGGCAATGTATTTGATCCCATCGGTGCAGAGGGTAAAACGCATATACGGCTGTCCTATTCATACGCCAATGAGCGGCAAATCAAAGAAGGGCTCTCTACACTTTTACGCATTAGTCGAACGATGTAAATCGTTATTCTAACGGCAAACTCATGCCTGTGTGTGCCAAACTGATCCCTTTCAGCAGCCCGTAGTTGTATGTGATATCCACATCATGGGACATATGTGTAAACACCGTGCTTCCAGGCTTCAGTCTTCCTACAAGCTCCTGAGCCTCCAGCATGTCATATACCGAGCGGGTGGCATACTCCGCTTCCTCATGGTAAAAACTCGTCCCCAGCACGAGTAAATTCAGATTATGTAAAGGCAAAATTTCCGCCTCATTCAGTCCAATTGAATCTGAACAGTAGGCCCATGAGAAGCCGTCTTTTTCCAACCGATAAGCGTAAGCATATCCGTTCTTTCCATGATTCACGCGCCAGCCCCTGATGTTCCATCCACCAAGCTGGACTCCCTGATCTACTGGAATAAGGTCCAAGTTTCCGGAGAGCCAGGAAAATTGACGCAGGATCGTGTCAATCACTTCCTGTGGAGCGAACAGGCGCCCTCTGTTCCCGGTCCAGCGACAGGCATCCGCCCATTCTGGCAATCCTCCAATATGATCAAAGTGCGCATGTGTCACGAGAATCGTAGAGATAAAACGCAGGCTGCGCAATTCTAACTGTCTACGCCAGTCGGGGCCACAATCAATCATAAAATCCTCTGTCTCGCTTTTGATCAGCACAGACGATCTCAACCTTACATTCGTTCCTGTCGTGCGTGCCTCTGTGCACACGAGACAATCACAATACACACGCGGAACCCCCATTGCATCCCCCGTGCCAAGAAAAATAAGCCGATTCATGATTTAACTCCTATCTATCTGGGTGTTTTTACTACTATTATAACGAACATATCAAGTCTGCGTAAATCACCCCAGCAACCAACGACAAAAGGAGCATGTCCAAAGCCGTAAAACAGGCCAGACACCCCCCTTATATGTGATCGTTTTATTTTCAAATGATGATAGGCATCGGGTCTTCCTTCAGGCGATTTTCCACCATCCAGCTGGATTCCTCATTATATAGATAGGCCCGATGCACCAACACTCGCACCTGCTGACCAGGTTCCAGCGTAGACTTCTCCAATGAACGGTATGTCATGAGACGCTGGTCCCCAACCTGTACTTCAACCATCCATTCACTCCCGCGAAAATGTAAATGCTTCACAATGCCTTCCTCGGTCGCCGACAGCAACGCAAATTCCTCACTAGGTCCGACATCAATGTACTCCGGACGAATCAAGGCACGTGTTCCCACTCCGGCAGCTTCCTCGAAGCCTCTGAGACTACCCGCCTGTTCAATCACCGTGGATTCCCCAATAAAAGAAGCCACAAACGGGGTCCCCGGTTTTTTATAGATATCCCAAGGCGTTCCCTTCTGCTCCAGTCGACCTTGATTAATCACCATAATTTCATCGGCTACTTCAATCGCCTCATCCTGATCATGGGTGACGAAAATGGAGGTAATACCCACCCTCTCAATCAACTCTCGCAACCAGGTACGCAACTCCTGACGAATCTTGGCGTCAATAGCCGCAAATGGTTCATCCAGCAGCAGTAGTTGAGGCTCCGGTGCCAAAGCACGCGCGAAAGCAACCCGTTGTCGCTGTCCACCTGACAATTGATGCGGATAACGATGCTCAAAGCCTTTGAGCCCCGTGAGTTCGACCAGCTCAGTGACCCTTTCCTTGATGCGGGCTTTGGAGCTTTTTTTCACTTTCAAACCAAAGGCAATATTGTCGTACACGCTCATATGCTTGAACAAAGCATAGTTTTGAAATACAAATCCGATTCCACGCTCCTGTGGTGCCAGCTCGTTTACCCTTTTTCCATGAAAGTGGATCTCTCCTGCATCCGGTTGCTCCAGCCCTGCCAAAATACGAAGAATGGAGGTTTTCCCCCCGCCGCTTGGACCGAGCAAACCAATAAGATGGCCCGTCTGAATATCAAAAGATACGTCCTTTACCGCATGAAAATTACCGAAATGCTTGTTTAACCCTCTTACTTCCACATGCATATCCGTACACTTCCTTTCCGCTTCTGGACCAGTTCAGGAACAGCAGCAGCTTTGCTTACCACAAAGCACGCACCTCATTCTAAAGCATTCAATTATTCCAATAAACTTACTTTGTTTTTCTTATGTGATACTTTATCAAAGGAAAGTAATTTTCGTCAACTCTATATATTATCTTGAGAATGAAAAGGGTAAAGTAATACATAGAAGGGAGATGGATTTATGTTGCATACTTTCGAATTATCTACTACACGGCGAGATGAAATGCGTGATATTACACGCGAAGTTGCAGCACTCATTGAAAAAAGCGGGGTGCAGCAAGGAACAGCTCTGATTTATTGTCCACACACGACTGCTGGCATCGCCATTAATGAAAATGCCGACCCAGACGTCAAACATGATGTCATTTTAAGGCTGGATGAGGTTTATCCCTGGGAACATCCCCAATATCGCCATATGGAGGGAAATACGGCGTCCCACCTTAAATCCATTACAACAGGCCCCTCACAAACGGTTATCATTCATGATGGAAAGCTGTTGCTTGGACGATGGCAGGGACTTTATTTTTGTGAATTCGACGGCCCACGCAGACGTCAATACCATGTAAAAATTATGAAGGGCTGACGGAGGCATGAAAAAAAACAGACGATGATGTTCTCCCGCTGGATACACCATCGTCTGTTAAATTCTTAGTCGCTTTCGCAAAGTACCGTAATGATAAGTCACCGTCATGAAGTGCAAACACTCAAAAAAGCGCCCTACATGTTCATGGCTGAAGCGTGTGAATGCAGGTACGCTCATAGTTGTCTGCACAGCAGCTTTACATGTGCTAAAGCAGCGGGCCTGATCTCTTCAAATGTTAAACCGTCCTGAATATAAAATGACACGAAGCCATGCATGGATAAAAACAGACTTTTCGGTACTCTTGAGCATTCTTCCTCCGAATGTCCCTGACCACTTAATTCCTGGCGAATCATAGACGCAAATAATTCCACACAACGGTTTTGCTCTGTACGACAGTATGCAAATAGTTCTTCATCATGCATCATGAACATAATTTCGTACTGATATGGATTTTCCAAGCCAAAACGGATATATTCCAACATCAGGTACTCCAATCTGCTCAAGCCATCATCAGGCGTGCCTGTTGCTGCTTGCAGTAGAATCCCACGCAATGTATTGAAATCTTCAATCACAATGGCATAGAACAGTTCAGCCTTCTCTTTAAAATGATAGTATAACGAACCATGACTGTAACCCAGATGCTGGCCAATGCTGCGCATTGAAATCGCACGGTAGCCCTTGGTGATAAACAAGTGCCTGGCCGCTTCCAGAATCCGCCCTCTTGACAACTCCTGTTCTACTGCTCTTCTAGCCATATTATTTATTCCCCTTCAATAAAGTAAAGCTGCTCTCCCTCCGACACAAGCGATTGTCCTTGTGTCAAGTCGGTTATCCAGTTGCAGAAGGATTCCGCATCACCAGCCAGCGGCAGACAGGTTAAGGTAACTTTATCCGTAAACATCGTTTCTCCAGTACGGATACTGCGATTACGTAATTCATTTTCCACTTTGCCCAACCAAGTATAATCCAACTCCACAAAAACTTCACGATGCAGCACACGCGTAATCGCATCCCCTGCTTCAATAGCTGCAACAGCACCATCTGAGTATGCACGAATCAGTCCGCCTGCTCCCAGCAAAATTCCGCCAAAGTATCGAGTAACCACAATAGCGACATTTTTCAGCCTCTGATTACGGATTACCTCCAAAATAGGCTTACCAGCCGTCCCACTCGGTTCTCCGTCATCGGATTGCTTTTGGATTTCATCTCTTTCCCCAATCATATAAGCCGAACAATTATGGGTAGCGTTCCAATGCTCTTTTTTGATGCGTTCTATGAAAGCAACTGCTTCTTCCTCATTTTGAACAGGCTGAATATGGCCGATAAAACGGGATTTTCGGATTACAATTTCCTTGTTGCCGGCACCGCGTACGGTTCGGTATTGTTCCAACATACACGTATAACCTTCCTTACTTCATTTTACAAGAAAGCAGTTCCCCGCTTCTGGCAGCTGGTGAACTGCTTTCCTGTACTTAATTGATGCTATCCACTATAACGCTTCTGACCGAAACCCTGTTTCGAATCAGAGATTACAGTTCCCTTATTCAGACAATCTTGCTTCAAGCTCAGCTTTTTCTTTTTCGAAGCCCGGTTTGCCGAGCAGCGCAAACATGTTCTTTTTGTAAGCTTCTACGCCGGGTTGATCGAACGGATTTACGCCCAACAGGTAGCCGCTGATGCCGCAAGCCTTTTCGAAGAAATAAGCAAGGTAGCCAAAGGAGTAAGGGCTCAAGTCAGGAATATTTACAATCAGATTCGGTACTTGTCCGTCTGTGTGAGCCAGCAATGTACCTTGGAATGCTTTTTTGTTTACGAAATCTACCGTTTTGCCTGCCAGGAAATTCAGTCCATCCAGATCATCCTCATCTGCTTCGATGGTGATGTGACTAGGTACATTTTCTACTTGGATTACCGTTTCGAAAATGTTACGGCTACCTTCCTGAATGAATTGTCCCATAGAGTGCAGGTCTGTCGAGAAGTCTACAGAAGCAGGATAAATGCCTTTATAATCCTTGCCTTCGCTTTCTCCGTACAGCTGTTTCCACCACTCAGATACGAAATGCAAAGACGGCTCATAGTTTACGAGAATTTCAATTGCTTTACCTTTACGGTACAAAGCGTTACGAACGGCAGCATATTGGTAAGCCTCGTTCTCAGCTACATTCGGGTTGCTGTATTCTTTGGAAGCGTCCGCCGCACCTTGCATCATTTCTTCGATGTTGATGCCTGCTGTAGCAATCGGCAACAAGCCTACTGCTGTCAGCACGGAGTAACGGCCACCCACATCATCAGGAATAATGAAGGATTCATAGCCTTCCTCGTTAGCGAGCTTTTTCAAAGCGCCACGTTCTTTGTCCGTTGTCGCGTAAATACGTTTGCGCGCTTCTTCTTTACCGTATTTTTTCTCCAGAGCCGCACGGAATACGCGGAAAGCGATAGCTGGCTCTGTTGTCGTACCTGATTTGGAGATGACATTCACAGAGAAGTCTTTTCCTTCAATCAGTTCCAACAGATGATTCACATATGTAGAGCTGATGTTGTTGCCTGCAAAATAGATAGCTGGACCCTTGCGTTGATCTTTAGGCAGCGCATTGTAGAAAGAATGCGACAGCATTTCGATCGCAGCACGTGCTCCAAGGTAAGAACCACCAATACCGATTACAATCAATACCTCGGAATCGCTTTGAATTTTAGCAGCAGCCTTTTGGATGCGTGCAAATTCTTCTTTATCATAATTGGTAGGCAGGTCAATCCAACCCAAGAAATCGGAACCTACACCTGTTTGGTTGTGCAGTTGCTCATGAGCCAACTTGATGGGCTCTGCAAAATAATCAATTTCGTGCTGACCCACAAAGGAGAGCGCTTTTGTGTAATCAAAAGTAACTTTTTTAGACATGTTTGGAACCTCCTGTTTGGTATTACTAAGACCATGAATACGAACATAAGGACTTAGGAATAGGATACTTTAATTTGCTGAGCCTGACAAGCTTGTGTTACCTGTATGTCCTGTGCCTTGACAGACCCTGCTGTAGATAGGGTAGCATGCCCATGCTACAATGAACTGAGATCAATCTGTTTCAATATTCAATTCAAGCCGAACTCGCATCTGCATCGGACGGCAACTTCCAACAAGAAAGGTGATTAGCAATGAAAAACATCGGATTTATCGGACTGGGCACCATGGGCGCCCCGATGGCATCCAATCTGCTAAAGCAGGGATTCGGAGTCACAGTTTATAATCGTACCGCTTCGCGCTGCGAACCCTTGATAGAGCAAGGCGCACGTACAGCTTCAACCCCTCGCGAAGCGGCCGAAGGGCAGCACCTGGTCATTACCATGGTCAGCGATGATCAATCAATACGTGACGTCTATTACGATCAGGACGGTGTGTTTGCTGGTCTTACGGCTGGCATGACCGTGATGGACAACAGCACGATTTCACCTGAGCTAGTTAAACAACTGGCCGCTGAGGCGGACAAGCTGGGCTGTTCCTTCATTGACGCACCTGTAACAGGCAGCAAGCCTGCCGCTGTTGATGGAACACTCGTGTTCATGGTCGGCGGTCACGCAGAAGCGATTGCTTCACAATCAGATGTTTTTGATACCTTGGGCAAAAAAGTGCTCCATATGGGACCAAACGGCAGCGGGGCCGTAGCCAAGCTTGCTCACAATACGATGGTCGGTATAAATAACCTCGCTCTGGCTGAAGGCTTTGCTATTGCGGCTAAATCCGGCATTCCAGCAGACAGCTTCCTAGAATTGGTACAGCTCGGATCGGCAGGTAGCAAGGCTGCTGACCTGAAAGGGCGCAAAATCATCGAGCATGATTTTAGCAACCAGTTCTCACTTGCTCTGATGCTCAAGGATTTGAAGCTCGCTGCCTCACTAACAGACAGCCTGTCCATCCCTACGCCTATGTTGTCCATTGCCAAAAGCTTGTTTCAAGCCGGACAAACACAAGGCTACGGCGATGAGGATCTATCTGCCGTCGTAAAGACATACGAAGCATGGATTGGCCGCACCATTGGTGGTCAGCCTCTTGAGTAAGCTGGACTTTTCTTTGTAACCATGCTGCTGTGCATTTGTACTTATGACACAGCTTTAGGGTAAGAACACTTAGCTTGTAGCTTGAGTGCTCTTACCCTTTTCAGCTAATTATTCCGGATAAGAACAGCAATAATCCGTTACACTTCGTACTTCCAGCTTGAAGGAAGACTTTGCAGGCACATGAAAGGTTGATGTACCTTGTATTTCCAGCCACTCCTCGGTACCTGGAAGCAACACTCTCAGGTCCCCTGCCAAAATCTCCATGATCTCACGGGAATCCGTCCCGAACTCGTACGTTCCCGGCAACATAATCCCCAGTGTTACCTTACTGCCGTCACCCAGGATAACTGTACGACTTGTAACCTGACCATCATAATAAACATTTGCTTTTTTAATTACGCTTACTCCATCGAACTGTGTCATTCGTTATCCCCTCATCTGCTCTCAATGGTGAATGAATATGGTGCATCATAACATAATTTGAATTCCAGCTTCAGTATGAAAATACACACTGTCTCTGCGTACTCTATACCCCGATAATTCAAAGGCTTTTTTTCGCAAATTACAAATGTATGAAACAAACAGCCGTAAGCCTTACTCAGGTTACGACTGTTTGTGATACATGGATTGCCACGATCAGGTACGTTGTTTGCCAGCAATACACGCTCATTGCTCTATGGACAAACTCTTCCTAATTGCTGATGCTCCAGTGTTTTATTTCAACAAAGCTTTCACACGGCTAACAACATTCTCTACTGTAAAGCCGTATTCCTTAATTACACGATCGCCAGGTGCGGATGCGCCAAATGTGCTGATACCAAGAATGTCGCCTTGGTCGCCAACATATTTTTCCCATCCCAGTGGATACGCCATTTCTACAGCCAAGCGAGCTTTAACTTCAGGCAGCAGAACGGAATCTTTGTAAGCTTTGTCTTGTTTTTCGAACAAATCCCAGCTTGGGAAGCTGATAACGCGTACTTGAATACCTTGTTCTGCCAGTGCTTCCTGTGCTTTAACAGCCAATTGTACTTCGGAGCCTGTAGCCAGAATTTGAGCAACCGGTTTGCCGTCTGCTGCATCTGCAACCACATAAGCACCGCGTTTGATACCTTCGCGTGCATGCTCAGCAGTAGCAGCCAGGATTGGCAGGTTTTGACGAGTCAATACCAGTGCAACCGGGTTTTTCTTGTTTTCCAGCGTGTAAGCCCAAGCAGCAGAAGTTTCATTACCGTCAGCCGGACGAATGACCGTCAGGTTCGGAATAATACGCAGAGAAGCCAATTGTTCAATCGGCTCATGAGTTGGACCATCTTCACCAACAGCAATACTGTCGTGAGTCAGAACGTAGGTTACAGGCAATCCCATCAGAGCTGCCAGACGAACGGCCGGACGCAGATAATCTGTAAATACGAAGAATGTACCGCCAAATACTTTTACACCTTGGTGCAACGCCATACCGTTCATCGCAGCAGCCATACCGAACTCGCGAATACCGAAGTAAATATTACGGCCAGCGTAGTCTTCTGGCGTAAAGTTCGTCAGGTTGTTCAAGTGTGTCATTGTGGAGCTTTCCAGGTCAGCAGATCCGCCTGTTAGGAAAGGAACGTTTGGAGCCAATCCGTTCAATGCATTACCAGAAGCTACGCGAGTTGAAACTGCTTTGTCTTCTGTGGAGTATTTCGGAAGATCACGATCCCAACCTTCTGGAAGATCGCCGTTTACAGCTGTTTCGAACTGAGCTGCCAAATCAGGGTGAGCCGCTTTGTATTTCGCAAATTGTTCATCCCATGCTTTATTAGCAGCGATACCGCGCTCTTTTACTTTAGCAAAGTGCTCGCGAACCTCTTGTGGTACATGGAAATCCTCTTCGTATACCCATTTGTAGAATTCTTTAGTCAGTTTAGCTTCTTCTGCTCCCAGCGGGGAACCATGAGTACCGCCGTGTCCGCCTTTACCTTGTTTGTTCGGGCTTCCGTAACCGATGACTGTTTTTACTTCAATCAACGTAGGACGAGTCGAGTCAGCTTGTGCTTCTTCAATTGCTTTTTGGATCGCTGGAAGATCATTACCATCTTCTACGCGCAGCACTTGCCAGTTGTAAGCTTCAAAGCGTTTGGCAACACTCTCGGAAGAGGACAGATTAAGCTTGCCATCCAGTGTAATATCATTGGAATCAAACAATACGATCAGCTTACCCAGTTGAAGGCGACCAGCCAGCGAAGCAGCTTCGTGGGAAATACCTTCCATTAGATCGCCATCGCCACAAATAGCATATGTGAAGTGATCCACAACTTTAAATTCGTCTTTATTATATGTTGCACCCAGTTGTGCTTCTGCCATAGCCATACCTACGGACATTGCTAAACCTTGTCCCAGAGGTCCAGTTGTAGCATCTACACCGGCAGTGTGACCAAACTCAGGGTGACCCGGTGTAAGGCTGCCCCATTGACGGAATTGCTTCAGCTCTTCCATAGGCAGATCATATCCGCTCAGGTGCAGAAGGCTGTATAGCAACATGGAACCGTGTCCTGCAGACAGTACAAAGCGGTCACGGTTCACCCATGTTGGGCGATCTGGGTTATGGTTCATTGTTTTAGCAAAAAGTTGGTAGCCCATTGGCGCGGAGCCCATCGGCATACCAGGGTGTCCTGAATTTGCTTTCTCGATGGCATCAATTGCCAACGTACGAATTGTTGTGATGGACAAATTGTCGATAGTGGAGTTTTCATCCTTTTGAATCGCTTGATTCTGGTCAGTCATGGTTTGCCTCCTCATATTGTATGAAGTATGTCAATTGCATTCGGTCATACTCTTCAAAATCACCGTCTCATATAGAAACAGAGACTATTGAAGTGAGTGAATCTGCTTGAATGTTTCAATATGACTTATACACTCATAAGTATTGTACCATTTGCCGTGGAAGTTTGCCAGATCGTTTGTAAAGATGATTGTCGAAATGGTCGAAATATAGTACAGCCCTCATATCAATATACCCGTTATGTATTAACATCATTTAAAAAATAATGAAATCGCAAAAAAATTTATATAGGGCCCAGATATAATACAATTACCCCACACAAAAAAACAAAGCCCATTATGCACTGGGCTTTGTTTAATCCGAAAGGTATACTCGCAAGTTTTCATCAATTTGAAATTGTTAAGTTCAATTAAAAACGACCGTTTTGTTCTCATGAACCAGTATACGATCCTCAGTATGCCACTTCACGGCTCTTGCCAACACGACCCGTTCAATAGTACGACCGATCCGTTTTAGCTCATTTACATCATCTCCGTGGCTTACCCGCTGTACGTCCTGCTCAATGATCGGACCACCGTCCAATTCCTCGGTTACATAATGCGCAGTAGCACCAATAATTTTCACACCACGATTATAAGCTTGGGCATACGGCTTACCACCCACGAATGCAGGTAGAAAGGAATGATGGATATTGATAATCCGGTTGCGATAATGCTCAATAAACTTAGGCGAAATAATCTGCATATACCTAGCCAAAATGATCACATCAATCTCTTCGCCAATGACCTCTAGCTGACGGCGCTCTGCCTCTGGCTTCGTATCGGCTGTCACCGGGATATGGTGATATGGAATGCCAAAGGATTCCACATACTCCTTCATATCCGGATGATTACTAACCACCAATGCAATATCCGCATCCAGATCGCCTGCCTGCCATTGCCACAGCAGTTCTACCAGACAGTGATCTTCTTTGGAAACGAAAATAGCCAATTTTTTCTTACGGCTGACCGCAGAAATCGTCCACTCCATACGGAATTGCTCAGCAACAGCGACAAAGTCCTGCTCCAATTGCGACTGAGCTGCACTCAAATTTGGCAGATCAAATTCAATCCGCATAAAAAACATACCGCCGGACGGGTCCATTGTATATTGGTCAGATTGAACGATATTGGCCCCATGCTCGAACAAAAAGCGGGACACAGTCGCTACAATACCTGGCCCATCTGGACAAGATACAAGCATGCGCGCACGGTTTTCATGTGTAGATACAGTGCTGTTTGGCTGATGTTTTACGTGAAGTTCCATGTGGCTATTAGTCCCCCTTATCTTATACCGTCACTGGCAGATGACTACCGGCAAACCAGGCAATCAACCGTTGATTAATGTGTTCTTCGCTCATCTCTGGAAACAGTCCTGCTTCCGTTATCATGTCATACAGACGCTCCAGCGGCTCACGTGGGTCTGCTTTTCTTGCTTTGGCATCATTTTTCAGCAGAGTCCAGGTGTCCAGTACAAATTTACGGACATCCACATCCTGTTTTTTGAAAAACGAATGCAGCTGCTCCACCTGACCCAAAAACTCATCTCCAAAGCGTTCCTTTATATTACCACGAAGCAAAGCAATCTCAACTTCATACATTGGTCGTTGAGTTTTGGCTTCTTTTCCAATCCACGGCGTCTCCAAAATAAACGGACGTCCTTGAAGTGCTTCATGATGTACCACATTATGAATAGTCTGATAACCAATCCAGCCTGATCCAATCGGCGTATGGCGGTCTTTATGAGCGCCAACTGGGTTCTTACTGTCATTAATGTGAACAACTTGGATGCGATTCAAGCCGACAATACGGTCGAACTGCTCCAGTACACCGTCCAAATCATTGACAATGTCATAACCCGCATCATGAATGTGACAGGTGTCCATACAAACCGTCAGACGCTCGTTGCGCTCTACTTTTTCTATGATGGAGGCAATTTCCTCAAAACTACGACCCATTTCTGTGCCTTTGCCAGCCATCGTTTCAAGTGCAATGTTGACATCGGTCTCCTTCACACCATTCAGTACCTCGTTCAAACCATCGGCAATTCGCCCAATTCCGTACTCTGCATCTTTATCTGTAAAAGCCCCCGGATGCAGCACGATATTTTTCACACCAATCGCATGTGTGCGCCGAATTTCCTCCTGAAGAAAGCTGACCGCAAGCTCATAGGTATTTTCTTTGTAGGAGCCGAGATTGATGATATACGGAGCATGCACCACGATATCTTCCATTCCCTTTTCCGCCATTAGCTGCTTGCCTTCCTCTAAATACATGGACTCCATCGGCTTACGGCGCGTGTTTTGCGGTGCCCCCGTGTATATCATAAACGAGCTGGACCCGTAAGAAGACGCTTCTTTTGTAGCGCTGAGCAGCCCCTTGTCCGAGAAAGACACATGAGAACCAATTTTCAGCATGATTTTGATTCATCCCCCTATCCTGTTATGCTTGTCTTATTTTAATTTATTCATTTTAACGTGATTATTGAAATCAAACAACATAGCGTTTATGGCAACTTTTTTAGATGACTCCCTAAGGGAACCTACAGACATAGTCCACATCTGAATATGTGTTATTGAAATGTAGGTAGATTAAAGCATGAATGGACCTTCTTTAGCGTACACCAGATACATTCAATATGAAGCTTTTGTATCAAAAAGGGTTATATTTTATAACAGAAACATTTATTGAATTGGAAGGAGAATAACTCCATGAATATCATCGTATGCGGAGGAACTGGATTGGTGGGGAGTGCACTGGTCAAAAGTCTGCTAGATGACGGATATACCGTGAAAGTCATTACCCGCAAGCCGCTGGTTGGACACGAAGCGAGCCCCCGCTTGCAGTATATGAGCTGGAACGAATTAAAACAAAAGCCTGAATTACTGGAAGGCACAGATGCGGTCGTTAATTTAGCAGGTGAGACGCTGAATCAGCGCTGGACGGACAAGTCCAAACAAAGAATTCTTCAATCACGACTGCTGTCCGTTGCCCGGTTGGCTCAAGCGTTGAATGCTCTGCAAAAAAAACCGAAAGTTATCATTCAGGCTTCGGCTGTTGCCGCCTATGGTACCTCCCTGACCGAAACATTTGACGAAAAAAGTCCGCGTCGTTCGGAGGATTATCTGTCTCAGGTAGTTGAGCAGTGGGAGGAAGCAGCCAACGCCTACCCTGCCGATGTCCGTTTAATTAAGTTACGCATCAGCCTAGTGCTGGATAGAAAAAAAGGAGCATTTCCACTCATGAAGATGCCTTACGTCTTCGGATTCGGTGGAAAAATAGGTAGCGGCCATCAATGGATGAGCTGGATTCATATTGCCGATATCGTTCGTCTGATCTCGTACTGCATTCATACACCAGAGATTTCCGGGGCAGTGAACGCTTCATCACCACACCCCATGACGAACGACCAATTTGGGAAAACAGTAGCTAAGGTATATCGTCGTCCGCACTGGTTTCCCGTTCCTGGCTTTCTCGTCCAAAAGCTATTGGGTGAGATGAGCACGCTTGTATTAGACGGTCAAAAGGTAATACCTCGTAAAGCGCTGGAGCACGGATTTAAGTTTAAGTATTCTTCACTGAAGGAAGCGCTAGAGGAACTCCATTCTTCTCACAAGTAGCGTTGAATTAAAAAATGAACTCTATGGATGATAGATAATATCTTTGTATCTCTACCAGCTTAGGGTTCATTTTTGATTTAGACATAATCTATCATTAAACCTGAGATCTTTGAGTTGTCTTGTTTTAGGCCTATGAATGGTCTTCTAGTTATAAAAAAGAAGCCCAGAATATAACAGGCCTCTTCTTAACATATATCCATTTAACGTTTACTCAAGATGCATTAGAGGATTTAAAAGAGTCCAATCGATAAGTATAAGAGACTCCAGCGATTTTAAAAGTGTCTCCATCCTTCATAGTATACTCCTTATAAGGCACCATAGGCTCTCCATTCAGCACAGTCCCGTTCGTCGAGGATAAATCTTTAATGATATGGCTTTGTCCTCCTGTAACCACACAAAGCTCAATATGAGAACGGGAAACTCCATCGGTATGCTCTACAAACTGGACCAATTGCGGATCTCTTCCGATGATAAAGCTACCTCCAACGAATTGGTCTGGCTGCAACCGTATGCGCTCGGTTTCTCCACTCCCAGATAACTTACGATCCAAGCAAGCAATTGGCGAGTGCTGAACAGTTGGACTCTGTATGTCTTGATCTGGACGAAGCAGCACGGTTTCCTGCTTGGATACCGTATTGAGTAGCTCCGTTACCCCGGACAAGGACTTATAATAAGCCTCGCTGGTATCGCTGTCGTTCAATTCATTTCCCTGCATGGCACCTTTCCTCGAATACTCGTGCAAGTCATAATTTGTACTTACTTTCCCTCTATCCTCCGTCGTTCGGCTTCCCATGCTTTTAGGTTCTAAGTCTGGAAAAGTCCAACGCCAGCTCTCCTGTGCTTGATCACTTGAATCAGTTGATGGCTTGTCTTGATGATGGCGTCCCGCTACAAACCCAGTCAGCTTATCTACCTGATAACGGTCATTTTTTCGTTGTGCTGGAGGAGTAGTTCCTAACCATTCCGAATCCAATACAGGTACTGCTTCACTATAAAAATGAGATGAAGCTCGATTGCGCTCTAATTTCCCCGTCCAGCTTATATAAGCAACAGCGACAAGTACCGAAGTCAGCACAATTGAAATAAGCAAGGACACCGTCTCAGGATGATCCAAATAAATATAACGCCAAACAATAGCCGAAGCGAGCAGACATCCGAGAGCAATGTATGTTTTATATTTTTGTAATTTAGGCTCCGCCTGTTCATCTTCCATTTCGTTGTCGGCTCCTAACTCGACACTCTCCTCTGATTTTGTGGACTGCTTGAGTCGATTGGCTCGCTTAAGCTCCTGAATTTCCTGCAGAGTCTCCCG
The DNA here is from genome assembly GCF_025846815.2 of Paenibacillus sp. BT-177. Taxonomy (NCBI): domain Bacteria; kingdom Bacillati; phylum Bacillota; class Bacilli; order Caryophanales; family Paenibacillaceae; genus Paenibacillus; species Paenibacillus sp. BT-177. The sequence continues at coordinate 309,102 of NZ_JAOYTP010000002.1, forward strand.
ATGTTCTTGCCCGTACATTCTTCCACCACGATCTGTATCGTTACCCTGTATGGTATGAGAGGAGTGAACAGACGATCTACCTTTATCCTGACCGCCAATGCTCTGTTCACTGGCCGTCATCCCTTGCAACAGTAGTTCCTTCAACGCGCCTAACTCAAATTCATTTCTCTCGTATAGATCGAGTATGCGCTGTATAGATTCTCCCTGAGGGTGAGCCACACGAGTCATCAAGCGAATAACCATCTGCTTAAAATAACTACCTGTTTGTTCCGTATACTGTACACTGCACAAAGGAACATAGGTCAAACTGACGGTCTCCCGTGTACCTAAACCGCTTATAAAAATGTAATCCTCGTGCAAAATAAACTGGCGGATATTTAACATATACTGTGGGCTACGATGAAGAGCATCTACTACTTCAAAAAGAATCCGGTAGAAATCAGAAGTCGACACATTCCCACCTTTCCATACTTGGGAAAGCATACGTTGCCCCGAAATATCGTAATGTAACTCGATCTGAAAATCGACTTCTTTTATTCTAAGTTCCAGCAGACCGGGAATCCGATTACCAGTCATCATTCGGGTCTGTACAGAATTTAAATCATTGGTCTTGAGCCCGCCTTCCTTGTTTAGAATCATAAACGTCCCGCCATTGCGAGCAAAATCCCTGCTTAAACCAAACAATTCATGACCTCCTTAACAATTCTTATCCCCTGAGGTAGCATGATCTCCCCAAGCGGACACGTCATGACAAGAAGTAAAGATAAGCGCTGACCGCTCCTGGAATGACTGCCGTCATAAAGGGAAACCTGAGGTGCGCTTCTCTCCCACTAGTCAGCGCTTTGCCGCTGCGAAATAGGAAAAATCCTCCTAAATTAAACGCCACGCGTCGTAATCTCATGATGGTTTCCCTCCTCCATAGCAAAATCCCTATACCAATAATGCCTGCAAAAAAAATCGAATATAGAGCCGATTGCCACGCAAAAGCTGCACCTGTCCATGCTCCAATTAAGCCAAACAGCTTTACATCTCCTGCACCAATTGCTCCCATCCAGTACAAAATCAGCATGAATCCAAAGCCGGTGCCAAGACCAGCAATAGCAAATAAAAAACCGTGCCAGCCTCCGAACAGAGTATTGAACAGCAAACCCACCGCTATGCCGGGCAATGTAAGCTTATTAGGGATTTTCATGCTTCTTAAATCTGTCACTAGCGCGATCGCCAGCAGAACTCCACACACAATATACATCCATGTCAATGCGGTCTTCCCCCTTCATAACAATGAAAATTAGCAGGCCTGCCAAATCATTTTTCATTGTAGTTATCTCAATAAGTCTATATCTAGCCTATCCATCAGTTGTCTTCTGCACAGAAAACGGAACCTCAATACGTTGGCCATCCTCCGTTTCAATTACAAAGCTCCATTGACCTGATGTTGTGTTTGTTCCTACAAACCAGTTCCATTCAACAATCCCATCTGCATTGGCTGAGGTCCAGCCCAAGTGTTGAGCTGTGCTTTCACCTGACTTATAAAGTACAGAAAGGGTAGCATTCGTCGCAGGTTCAACCTTGGCCTTGATCAAATTGTATACACCCTTCACAGCAGGCTCAGGCTTGACAAGCAACTGTATGGAATGCTGCGCATCCTTATCCCCTGTTTCATCACCTGTACCTGCTCCCTCTCCTGTATCACCAATCCAAAGACGTTCCTCAGCCGCCGCTTGGAGCACAATGTTGCGATACAAAAAGGGGACTTTCATCGGTAGTTCATACGATAGCTCTACTCTAAAATAAGGGTCCTTAGTTTCTGTAAGAGAGGGTACATGTACGCTCGTTATATGAATACGGTCATACTCCAGAATACTTTTCTCCATAAAAGGCTTTAGCATCGGCTTCAGAACAGGATCAAGTGCAGCCTCCGTCAAGCGTCCCCGCAGCTCCTCCAGCGGCTTTTGACCGCCTTGAACAGCGTTTTCTACCCAGTCGCCGATTGGAGGTGGCAGTTGGGCAGCGAATTGGCTTGCATATTCACTCACAGATAACTTAGGAAGTTCATCTAGCGGTTTGCGGACTGCATCTATTTTAGCGGACGCCGCCTCCACGGCTAGAGACACCGGGTAGATTTTAGCCGAAACCTGCTTAACCGTTTCTGAAGCAGTAGTCTGCAAGGCTGTGGAGACCAGTGTCATTTGGACCATATAAATGAGAAAAATAATAAAAAACAAAAACAATGGCAATACCAGTGACGCTTCTAAAACAATACTTCCTTGTTCACGCTGCTTCAATCCACAAGCCTGCCGTAGATAATGATTAATAGAAAAAATGCGCTGTTTTCGTGACATAGTACACACTTCCCTTAATACTCTCGCCTTCTTTGGAGGCGGTTCCGAGCATTTTCATTACTCCAGGTAGAAACCACAGCCTCATCCCATTCTTGACCTCACCCTTCGCATACGTCCGTCGCTCAGCTGGATTGACATCTGTATTCAGGCGGATCAGAGCAAGCATACGGGACATTTTTCGTTCATTATTGCTATGGAGCATCAGGAACAATCGCAAATGATCCTTGTAAGTCATTCGAAATTTCAGAAAATCAGACAAAGGCACATCCCCTTTTTGCGCCAGCATGATCATATCTTCAATCGCCTTCTCTACTCCATATAACAAAGCTGCCGCCAAAACGACCAACGGGTTACCCTTTGAACTGTTTTTGACCAGTCCCTCCATCGTTCGAATGGCAAGCCTCATAGCAAAAATCTCCCCATAGGCAGCTGCCAGATTACCCGTCGGATTATGAAACCCATACAAGATGTACTCAACTTCCTGATTATTCACTTCCAGCTGGTCCCCTAAAATCTGTGCAGCATTACCCACATTTCCACCTGATCCGGCCAAACTACCAAATCGGCTGAAGTCCACATGATGGAAGTAAGAAAGCGCGTACTCATTCTGGTAAAACTCGTCTCCCAGTTGAATTAGTAAGTTAGATGCCGCCTCATATAGACCATCCATTCTATCCATGGAAGCCCCCGTTGCATCATAGGTGTCATAGGACAAATCAGTGGATACAGATGGACTGGATGAAGACTGATTGAACGAAATACTTTCATTGTAATACTGCTCCAATACTCGGAATTGCTCAGCACTTTGTTTACCTTTAGAAAGAACCTCAATGATCCGATAGGCTTGCTTGAGCTTGTTTTTTGCCTCTCTTTCCATTTTTTTGCGCTCTTTGTCAGGGCCGCGTCGCGTATCCATCGTTCTGGCCTCACCGTCGAGTACATTGGCGGGTCCCGCCCAAGCATATGCATTTAAGTATTTATCTATCTCCTTGAGCGTTGAAGCAACTTCTTGCTTGAGCATGTCTGCATTCAAAAATGGATCTGTATAGAAAGACAGTGTACGCATCATGCTCGTTATTCTATTGTTAGCAGTGTTTATTGCGATCCTTTGCTTTTCGATTCCTGCTTCCCATTGCTCAAATTCATTGTTGGGAATCAACAAATCCTCTGCCCTTTGCCGGGCACTTCCTACAGACGGACCAGCGTTGGAGCCTGCTCCGCTTGGGGTGGGGGCTGCAGAAACTTCGTCATAGCCTGCATTGGCCGCCCTCTGCTTATATTGAACAATGACTTTGCGCATTTCTTCATTAATCTGCCGGGCTTCATTTAACGGTTCCTTGGCTTGCAGAAGCAGCTTATCATGCTCCTCTCCAGTCTGAACCATGACCTGTCGCAGGCGATCCAGTGCTTTCCTTGCCCTTTTTGCATATTTCTCCATCTGCATGATTTTAACGTCATCCACACTCTTCTTGTTGTCCTCATATACATGTACGTAATGCTTATATTGAGCAGCAATGTCGGCTACAACTTCAAGTGGGTCCCATATATACTGATTAGGCATATATGTCCCCCTCTGTTTAATAATCCGTTTGCGAACCTCTTCCATATAAGCTCCTGCCTTACGCTGTTTCTCCAGCATGTCATCCAGTTTGGCCTCACGTCTGTCATACAGCTTTTGCAGCCGTTTCAGCAAATCTACCGTGTGTGAAGCCTCCTTCATATTTTGAGAGAGTGGCTTTAGCTTTTCTAGCACTTCCATTGTAAAATCGACAGGCGCTTTATACTTCATCTCTTCACGGATCTGCTCGTTAAATATGGCATATTTACCAAGCTCCCTTTCCATTTGCAGTGAACTGGAATCCAGCTTCATATTCATTAGCGGTAGCGTTTCCGCGCGCGCCGTACGCCGCGCACTGTCATTCAGCACTTTGACCATAATTTGTTCGCCGCCGCCTTCACCATAAGCAAACAAACCGTACTCCTGTTGTAATGCCGGATCATAAGCAGACATCACTGACCGTACTGCTGCATGGGTCAGCCGTTCAGTCTGCACATGCAGCGCAGCAATTCTAGCGTAATCAATAAATACAGCAATAAAACCGAACATGACCGCCAAAATCAGAATGAGGAATACCGTGACAGCACCTGATTCTCCGTCCTTTGTATTTCGTCCCTTACCAAACACCCGCTTCCTCCTTTCCAGTTATATTCCCGTTAACTACTCCTTACTGACTGTTTTTCCCATATTGCATCAATACTTTCCCTACAATTGCCGGATCTACCTTTTCACCTGAGCCTCTACCCATAAACTTCGCACCATAATAACGGACCAACTCGACTGTACGAATCCATTCCACAGGTTCCACCACACCCGAGCTCATTTTTCCTTGTAAATCTGTATGATCTAAAAACTGATTCAACAAAGGTACCTCCACGATCTTATTTAGCTCTGTGGTCACCTTACGGTGAATCATACTGTTCTCATATGTCATCTGCCCATGCATACCCGCAGGCATTCTATTTTCTGCATTGGACAGCTTCTGGGCAGGTAACGAGCCTCCTTCATTGCCGCCCGGTACCTGTACACTTTCCTGATTATTGGCTCCGGCCCAGCCAAACAGGGCGCCTAACATAACGTCATCCTTCAAGCGCCAATAAAGAGAATCCCGTCGCCCTTGCGCAAATGCTCCCGTACGCGGGTCCTTAAAGCTGTTATCCCAACTGTAAGCGGCTCTTTCCGAAGCAGTAGAGGCAACCTGCACCAATATAGATTTTTGATATATATACAGGCAAAAGAATAACATTATAAAAATAACCAGCAGCAAAATGGGAAAGACGAGGGAAGCCTCCAAGGAGAAGCTTCCGTCCTCTTTTTGTACCAATTTGCACAGCATTATGAATCCATAAAATCGTTACTTTTTTTATCCGCCTTTTTCAACAGCCCTTCTACAATTTTCTTGATCTGATCTTTAAAAATAATGGCCACCGCAATCAGAATCGCAATGATCAGGATCATTTCTAACGTCCCCAAACCATCCTCATCCTTGTGCAATTTACGAATACTACCTGCTACAATTGTCATCATCATTTTATTCCTCCTACATATTCATCATCATTAAAGCCGGAGCACCCACCAGCACAATGACCGTTAGCAAAATTAGTGCCATCGGGAAGACTAACTTTGAAGAAGCCTGTTCCCCTCTTGTGCGGCTAATTGAAGTCCTCTTGCTCCATAACGTCTGAGATAACTCACGTAAAGCCATTACAAAATCGCTCCCGCCACGCCTCATATTCAATAAAACTGTCGTTGTAAATATTGTCACTTCTTGAATACCACAACGTTTGCTCAGATGTTCAAATGCCTGTTGAAAGGAATAGCCACTTTCCCATTCCCCCACTGTCTGCAGCAATTCTCGATACAATGGGTGTACCGTATCCGCCCCTTTACGCTCCACGCAATGAAGCAAAGCCCGTTGTACTGTCTCTCCCGCACCAACCAAAAGCATCATTTTACTCAATAATTCAGGCAATTCCATTAAGATTTGCTGATCCCGCTTCTGTACTTTTCCATGCAAATCCTTGACCAGCGCTACTGGCACCAGAACACCGAGCCCCAAGCCAAGCACCAGTCCAGTCGCTTCCCCGCCCATCATAATGGATATTAAAGCTCCACCAGCAGCCACCATATATCCGTACCCCAACATTTCTGCCAGAAAAAGCATCGTTTTTTCTCCGCTGTTGCGCATACCATACAGTTTCTGTATTGAACGCTGTAGCTTGAACATTAGCAAAGGCAACCTATGAGTGGCACGTGAAACATGAAGCATGTGTACAAAAGGCACCGAAAGTTTTTGCAGCCGCAGTCCTTCCAGCTTCATATGGCGAAAATGTGCATACTTAGCAGTGTACATTTGGTTCAGCACCACCCAACCTCCCACTTGCAGAACCAGCATAACCAGACAAACCAACGTCACCACACCCATCACTCCTTACACTTCAATCTTCATAATGTGGTTGATCCACACAAGACAGCCACCAAGCACCAGTAGGCAAAAGGTTGATAGAATCATACCTGTACCGCTGTATAAGGGCATCATGTAGTCTCCTGCTGTCACTGTCATAAACAAAACAAACAAAAAAGGCGCTGCAAACATAACCCTCGATTCAAAACGTTTCTGCGCAATCATTACACCGATCTCCTGCTGAATTTCCAGCTTCTCACCAATGACACTTGAAGCCCGTCGTACGACTTCCACCAGATCACCTCCGGTTCGTTTGCAAGCCGCAAATACGTCCGCAAAATTCGTAATATCCTCAATCTGAGCCCGACGAGCCAAATCCTGCAAAGCAGCCTCTACAGGCTGTCCGATTTCGAGGCAGGCCGTAATAATGTTAAATTCAAAAATCAGATCGTGATCTCCATCCGGACTAAGCAACCTCAAATCCTCTACAGCCTCACGAAACCCATTCTCCACCGACCTTCCCGCTGAAAGAGAAGACGAAAGCGAGTATAAAGCCTGCTTAAATTGAATACTTAAAGCAGACCTACGTCGTTGCAGCAAAAACTTTCTAAAATAACGAGGCATCACCACAGCTCCAGCAGCACACAGCAACGATAATATCCATTGGTGATAAAATAGATATCCGATCGTCGCGAACAACACTCCACTAGAGAGAATGCACATACTTTTTTGTGCAGTCGATAATGTATACACCGTATAATCTGGCAGAGAAGGGACCTCACGTGACACTTGCTTGGCAGTCGCCTTTCCTGTTCTCATGCCGATACTCCTCCCTTGTGCCAAATTTCCGGCTTGATCCCGGCCATTTGCAGCTTCAATGTATGTTGTAGCCTCCCACCACAACGTTCCAGTTCCCCTACAATTTGTCCTTTACTTTCTCCGTGTTCTTGGAAGCGATAAAGGGGATTCAGCGTCACCTCACCATTTTCAAAACCAATCACTTCGCTAATTTCCAGCACCCTTCTGGATTTGTCGCGTAGCCGTGACAGATGAACGAATATATCAATGGCCGAGCTGATCTGCTGCCGTACTACTCCAAGCGGAAGCTCTGCCCCACCGAGCACCATCGTTTCCAGCCGGCTGACCATATCGCGGATATTATTCGCATGCCCAGTTGATAAGCTTCCATCATGTCCCGTGTTCATCGCTTGCAGCATATCCAACGCCTCACTCCCTCTGACCTCACCCACCACAATGCGGTTAGGCCGCATACGTAAGGAGGAACGAATCAGATCACGAATCGTGATTTCTCCCTTCCCCTCGGTGTTCCCGTTCCGTGTTTCCATGGAAACCAGGTTGGGGACAGTCACAATTTGCAGCTCTGCCGAATCTTCAATCGTAATAATCCGTTCAGACGAAGGGATGAACTGGGATAATGCATTCAGAAAAGTTGTTTTACCAGAGCCCGTTCCGCCGCTTATAAAAATGTTGTACTTGCTACGTACCAAGTCTTTGAGCATAGCGGCGGCTTCTGTATTGAGTGCACCCATTCGTATCAAATCATCCATCGTCATGGGACGCTCGGGAAACTTCCGTATGGTCATCGTCGGACCCTTGAGAGCAACTGGCGGCAGCACGATATTTACACGTGATCCGTCCTTTAGTCGGGCATCCACAATGGGAGAAGCCTCATTCACAATTCGGTTCACCCCGGCTACAATCGTCTGGATCAAATCCTCCAGTCGTTCGCGGGATTCGAATTGATCGGGCACCTGAATCACCTCACCTGCCCGCTCCACGAAGATTTCCCGATGACTGTTGATCATAATTTCCGTTACGGTCGGGTCGTCAATCAATGGCTGGAGCACATCCAGCCCACGGAAAGAGTTGAAAATTTTGCGGACAAGTGCATGCTTTTCTCGGGAAGTTAAGCTCGCCAGCTCTACGTCGTGTAAAATTCGCTTTTCGATATGCCGTACTAGATCTATATCCTTTACCGAGGACGTTACGTCCAGCCCGTTACGAATATCCGCGCGCAATACCTTAAATTGTTCCTCATTCATGTTCATCATCCCCTTAAGACCAAGCAACCGTCGACTGTGCTGTGCTCTCCATATCCAGCAGCTCGCGGCACAAATGACGAATTTCCCGCTGATAAATCGGTGAACTAAGCAGCAGCTCACGATGCTGCATTTGTTTCCATGAAGGTATATAGGGTAACGCTCCGTTCAGCTCCATGAAGTCACGAGGTAACGAATTGATCATAGTTCCCATGTAGCGATTCACCACAAAGCTGGTTTTGCATATCATGGCTTCAAGCCCCTCAGGCTGCGTAGTTTCTAAAACATCCAGCCATAATCCGCACTTGTGCATACTCATTAAATCGTCAGCGAGCAACCAGATTAGCTTATGACTAGCTTCAAGCACGGCTTGAGCCCGCTCACCATTTTCAGAATCGCAATCTACGATCACTACATCATACTGCCCGCTTTCAGCAATCGTTCGAATGAGCTCTTTCGCTTCATCACAAGTCATGTCTGTCAATTCCTTGCGATTATAGACAGGTTGAAACGTATCAGCCTGAATTTCAGGACAACGCACACAATACGAAGCCAAAGATAACGAAGTGCCCTCATTTTCCTCCGACTTGAGATCATACAGCAGTCTGGACAGTCCTTCTCCTTCTCCTTGTACTCCGCTAGAACTGTCTGAACCAGTGAACAACGAGCTTGAATCCACCGTTTCCAGATTCAAATAGAATACCGAATATCCCTCATTCCCCAGCTGCTTGGCAATATTGAGCGCGGCCGTTGTCTTGCCCAATCCACCTGAAGCTGCCACCATGCCGATAATCATTCCACCTTCCCGACTGTTTACGCTTTTCCGACCATTCAACCTCTGTCTCGCCGTTTCCAAAATAAAACCGACCAGTTCAGATAAAGGCTGATATTTTAATACAGGCTGCCCATATTCGCTTACTTGTTCTCCCTCATGCAATACCAAACAAGGAATATCCGCATCTTCCCGAGCTGTCCATAGATTCAGAAAGGGCATTTCACCTACTACCACATCTGGTCTTTTCATTCCGCTAGTTTCCATCATGTATTGATGAAATGCCTCCGGCTGCGAAAAAGCCGTTATTCTGAGCCTTCTGGCGTACTCGCTTCCGTGAACATAATTCAGCAGAGGCTCAATATAATCCCGGCCTTCTACGGCCAATACCACTTTTACCGGAACCAATATGCTTATCCCCTTTCCCAACACAACAACGCAAAAAAGCACCGTTCATCCATCCGTAAGTACATACGGTTGGTGAACGGTGCTTCCGTCACGTGCAATCTATTTATTGGTAGAATAGCATAGCACCTGTGTTAGAGCAAGTACTTTTTGCGCAAGTATTTTCTTAGAATTCTGGTACTAGGAGAAGGCGGGCAGTCTAGCCCCGCCTCCTACGATCTTCAACTTAGTAGAATTTGTGGTGACGACGATGACAGTCATGATGGCGATGATGACGACGTTTCCGGCAATGACATTTCTTATCAAAGTCTTCATGTTTCCAGTGATCACGTTTAAATTTTGGTTTAAACTTAATGACAGTCACCTTAATGATTTTCTTAAAAACACGTTTTTTTGGCTTTGGAAAATGACAATCATGTTTACGATGTTTATACATTCAAACTCGCCTCCATTTCTTTGAGATAGAATATACTATGGAAGCAGTGAACAACCGGTAACCAGCATATGACTATTTATGAATGGATTGGGCATTTTAATAATCTGTCTCCAGCTTAATATCCGGATCATAATCCGCCACGATAAGAACATCCATATGACGTGCTTGACGGAGAATCCTCGGCACGACCGCACTCTTCCCCCAACAGCTACTTCGGGAAGACTGCCCCACGATGAGCTGCGTGCCTGAATATCCTTCCACTGGAGCAATCAAAATGTCGGCAATCTCGCGTCGGCTGGAAACAAGCCGAATTTCAAAGGTTCCCCCCAGTCGGTGGGTCAGCAACTTTAGTTGTTCCAGACGAGGGTTCAACCTCTCCGGTATACGCTCACCGACATGAACATAAGTCACAATCCACACAGCCTTCAGGCGAAAGGCGATACGAAAACCGCGGCGAATCAACCTTTCAGCATTTTCGCTTAGCGTCACGCCTACAAAAATCACTTCCTCTCTGCGCCACGGTCCCCGAAGTGACTCGTGCCGATCCCAGGATTCCAGCCGCTCATCTACATCATCTGCCAATTCTCGCAAAGCAAGTTCACGCAGCGCAATTAGATTACCCAGCTTAAAAAAGTGGCTAAGTGCCTGCTCCACCTTTGCACGATCGTAAATTTTGCCTTCACGCATACGCTGCTGTAACGATTTGGGAGCCACATCAACAAGCTGTACTTCATCGGCCAGACGCATCATATGGTCGGGGACAGTCTCTCTCACCCGAATGCCAGTAATTTGTTCTACGGCGTCATTCAAGCTCTCCAAATGCTGTACATTCATCGTGGATATAACAGAAATACCTTGTTCCAAAATGGCCAGTACATCCTCATAACGTTTAGATTTCAGACTTCCCGGAACGTTGGTATGTGCCAGCTCGTCAATTAGCACGACCTCAGGATTACGCCTGAGAATGGCTTCAGTGTCCATCTCTTCCAAATGTGCACCATGACGCTCGATAGACTGGCGAGGAATCATCTCCAGAGAGCCTACCTGGGCTAGTGTTTCTGCTCTTCCGTGCGTTTCCAGCAATCCGATCACCACATCAATCCCGCTTTCCAGCAGATCATTTCCCTCTCTCAGCATGGTGTATGTTTTGCCGACCCCCGGAGCAGCACCAATATATACCTTGAGCTTGCCGCGCAGGATTTTGGCTTCCTCAGCCTGTACTTCCTCAACGCTCAAACGATGATACAGGTCAGTATCTCCTTCCTCCTGTCTCATCGTTGGCAAAATTCGTTCACCCTCCTGCTCGGCTCGGTCCGCAATCAGCAGCAGATCCATATTTTTCATTCGTTTTAAAATTCCGTTCACCAGTGAACCTTTGACCAACTCCTGCCACGGAGTCTGCTGAGAATGCCCCATAACAATTCGGGTAACGTTATGAGTCACCGCATAATGGATAAGTTGACGTGGTAGCCTTCTACGGGAAAGGAGCGGGATTTCTTCAAATGTCGAACCGATCTTATCGGCCAACTGCTCAATGGAGCGCTTGAAGGCTGCTGATTCCTTGGACAACTTGCGTTTCGAGCTGACAAAGGAGACCACCAGCATATCTCCACCCAACCGCTTGGCCACCTGTTCCCCCCTGCGTACATAAATGGACCCATTCCAATGATACTGGACAGGCACCAAAATACGCTCTGCTGCTCCTGACGCCCCGTGCAAGCCTAGCTCCTCCCGATGCCGTTCCAGCGAATCATTCACATCCTCTGCCACCAATCGCAGAGCGAGCTCACGCAATTTACCCAGATTTCCCCGGTGAAACATCTCTGGATTGGGCGTATGCATGTAACCTTTCGCTAGCCGTTCCAGAATCATCTCCGGGGTGGCATCAATTAGACGAATTTCATCCGCCAGCTCCAATGTATCAACCGGAACCGTATATTCCGCTTCAAAGCCTGTCAGCTGATATACCCACTCCGTGATCCCTTCGAGTTCATAAACATTGACCGTCGTAATGACGCTAATTCCCATCTCCAGCAAATACCGAATATCCTCCAGCCTTGTTGGAAACGAGGCGTCTTTTCGGTTATGATGTGCCAAATGATCTACCAGCACCACCTCAGGATTTCGTGCCACTAAAGCTTCTACATTCAGATCCTTTTGCTCCTCGCCATCCTTCATCCAATGAATACTGGGTACTCGCTCTAGGGAGCCGACCTGTTCCACGGTCTCACGCCGTTGCAGAGTCGATACCGCACAAATTACAACATCAATCCCTTCATGCTGCAGCGATTGTCCCTCCTGCAGCATATGATACGTTTTGCCAGAGCCACTGACCGCACCAATGTATATTTTGAGTCTGCCTCGATGCAATTTGTTAATGGAATCCAGTATCTCCTCTGGTGATTTACGTTTGAAGCTCTCCAATTTCGTTCCTCCCCGCAGCGTAACAGCTCGTTCCGAATCCTTCTGTGTGATTGTAAAGAATGTACTCCCGTGTCCCGGTTAATTCAAGATGACCCAACAAGCTTGCCTCAAAAAAAGCCGCACAGATTAGCATAAGCGTAAAAAAGCGTGCATTCAGGCACTTTATGCCCGTCTGCACGCTATTTTGAGTAATTCATATAGGATCACTTCCTACGAGACTCACTTGCTATTTTCGCCAATGATTCCCCGTTGTTGAAATAACTTTCGCCATACCACACCATGAGACGGGGAAAATAGAAAAGCCAAAAGCAGCAACACACCCGATACACACAGCATACATGCCGCAATAGAAGCATCTAATACAGTTGCTGTATAAAAGCCTACGATCGAGCTAATGACTCCAACTCCTACGCTGTATGCAATCATACGGGACAGCTTCTCCGTCAGCAAATAAGCGGTAAGAGGCGGTACAACAAGCATGCCAACCACTAGAATTGCACCCACACTCTCAAATGACGCCACTGTCGTTAGTGATACGAGACTCATTAGCAGATAATGAAAAAAAACAACTGGAATGCCCAATGAAGCTGCCAATGCGGGATCAAAGGAAGTGACTTTAAATTGCTTGAAAAAGCCCCCTACCACGAGCAGATTGATCAAAAACATTGCGCCCGTAATCCACACAGCCCTCGGACCTATATCGAAGCCAGCAAGCTCTATCGTATTCCACGGGACATAAGCAATCTCCCCATACAAAACGTGGTCCATATCCAGATGGGCATTGGAAGCAAACACGCTGATCAGCAGTACACCGATAGCAAACAATGTCGTAAACACCACGCCAATGGCAGCATCACTTTGCAGACCGCTTTGTTGGAATAGCTGAATCAGATACACGGTTAGAAGCCCCAGCACGGCTGCACCAAACATCATCCACACCGAATCCCTCGATCCAATGATTAGAAAGGCAATGATAATACCAGGCAGTACCGCATGACTGATGGCATCACCAATCATAGCCATTTTCCGAAGCACGAGAAAGCATCCGACGATACTACATCCCCCTGCCACTAACATTCCCGTCAGAATCACATAAAATGAACTCATAGGGCACGCTCCTCCCTGGGCTGTGCTCCGACTCCCTGCTCCAGACTTTTTCTGGCGTTCAACCGAACGATAGCCTTGGAAATCATTCCGCGCTGTGGTGCAAAGATCAGACTTACACCAAATACCACAGTCGCACACAACACGCACAATGGTCCTGTAGGCAGGTTTTGTCCCAGAGAGCTAATAACGGTCCCACCCAGACCCGCTATAGCACCAAACAAGCCTGAGAGGCATACCATAACACCCAGCTTCTCTGTCCAATATCTTGCCGACACGGCCGGGGTAATTAGCAGAGCAGCCATCATAATGACGCCCACAGCTTGAATACCAGCCACCACCGCAATGACAATCAACAGCATCAATAACTTATCCAGTAAACCTGCCGGAAAACCAAGTCCACGGGCAAAGCCGGGATCAAAGCTAAGCAGCTTAAATTCCTTGAAAAATAATATACATATTCCGATGAGCACCATCGAAATTACCGCCATCGTATAGACATCAGACAACACCATTGCCGCAGCCTGGCCAAATAAAAATTTATCCAACCCACTTTGGTTGCCTGCACCACTATGCTGAATTTCGGTCAACAACATAATGCCGAAGCCAAAAAATACGGACAGCACCGCTGCAATTGCCGAATCGCTTTTAATTCGCGAATACCGAGTTAACGCACTGATGGCAAAGGTAGCAACAATCCCTGCAATGGCTGCCCCAATCATAAATCCAAATATGGATTTTGTGCCTGTGATCATAAATGCCACACATACCCCCGGCAAAGCCGCATGGGCCAAAGCATCTCCCATAAGCGATTGCTTACGCAAATACATAAAACTGCCAATCACCCCGCTGCTTAAACCGAGTAAAATACATCCAAGCAAAATCCATTGCATGTTCGGGTCTGTCAAAAGCGCTGCCAAGCTTGTCATACTGCTCACCTCACTCCGAGTATCGTGCCGGATTCCGAACCTGTTTTGAGTATACTCAGACGCCCGCCATACGTACGTTGCAGATTTCCCTCGGTAAAAATATCTGCGGTCTCTCCAAATGCCATCAGATGCCCGTTCAACAGCATAACCTGGTCAAAATAATCCGTGACCGTAGATAAATCATGATGAACGACAAGCACGGTTTTCCCCTGCTGTTTCAGATCGTTAAGCAATGAAATGATAGCTTTTTCTGTTGCAGCGTCCACACCGACAAACGGTTCATCCATAAAATAAAGCTGAGCGTCCTGCGCAAGCGCTCTCGCCAAAAAAACGCGTTGCTGCTGCCCGCCTGACAATTGACTAATCTGCCTGTCTGCAAATTTGCTCATTCCAACCTTGTCCAAACTCTCCATCGCAGCCTGACGATCTGCTGCTCCCGGACGTTTAAACCAGCCCAGTCTGCCGTAACGTCCCATCATAACCACATCTAGAGCGTTCGTTGGAAAATCCCAATCCACCGACTCCCGCTGCGGTACATATCCAACCTTGAGCAGCTGTTGCTTATAGGGCTTGCCGTAGACCAGCACCTCGCCCCTGAGCTTTGGAATCAGCCCAAGCACGGCCTTGATCAGTGTAGATTTGCCAGCCCCGTTGGGGCCGATAATACCAATCAGCTTACCTTCCGGCACCTCAAAGGAGACATCGAACAAAACGGGCTTTTTTTGATAGGCTACCGATAAATCACGAACAACAAGTGGTGAATGTCCCATGTGTCTACGCCTCCTTATTTAAGAGCTCTAACGATCGTATTCACGTTATGCTTGACCATTCCAATATATGTTCCATCTTCTGTACCTTCTTCACCCATAGCATCCGAATACAGCTCGCCGCCAACCTTTATCGTATGACCTTGCTGAGCTGCACCTTGAATAACCGCATCTATGGCCTTTCTCGGAACACTTGATTCTACAAATATGGCTTTAATCTTATGCTCCACCAGATAATCTCTCAGCTTGGTCACATCTTGTGAGCCCGCCTCTGATTCTGTACTCATGCCTTGAAGGCCTCTTACTTGAATCTGGTAAGCGTCTCCGAAATAGCCAAATGCATCATGTGCCGTGACAAGTACGCGCTGTGCCTTCGGTATACTGGCAATCTGCTCTCTCGTGTAATCGTCCAGTTCTCGTAGCTCAGCGAGATAAGCTTCGGCATTGGCCTTATAATCCTCCGCATGAGCAGCATCAAGTGCCGACAATTCATCTCTGACGGTTTCTACCGCAGACATCCAGTTTTGTACATCAAACCAGATATGTGGATCATACTCAGATCCCATTTCTGGGCTAGCTGCACGCAATTGATTTTGGGCAATGTTTTTGGACACGGGTATAACAGGCTTTTGCTTGCTAATTTTCTCCAGGATGTCCTGCATTTTCCCTTCCAGATGCAACCCATTATAAAAAATGATGTCGGCTTTATCCAGCTTACGCATATCTCCCTGAGACGCCTTGTACAAATGTGGGTCAACGCCTGACTTCATAATTCCCGTGACCTCCACATGAGCACCGCCGACCTTCCCGACAATGTCAGAGATCATACCGATGGTAGTCGTAGCCTTTATTTTCTGTCCCGCCTCTTTCGTAGCTCCCTGTTCTGTCTTCTTGGCATCTGTACATGCAGTCGCTAGAACCAGAACTAGAGACAACACTCCAACCGTCGCTACCCATTGTGGCAGAGCCTTCTTAAACTGCTTGTTCATGTTTTAAAATCCTCCTTTTAATATTTGTTTTAGGACAAACTATTTCCTTGAGACAATTATTTTTTATCCATACTATATTTTAGAGTATACACTAAAGTTTTTACCTAAGGAAACATTTTTGAAATATAAATCTTAACTATTCTTTTATATCGTTCGATTTTGGCTCTCCGAATGTGTAATATATAGAAGATATCCAGTCGTTATACCAAAGAAACCATACAAAGAAGGTGCAGGTCATGGACCCAACAGGATACAGCCCTTATCGGAACAAACGTCGGCAAATACAGTTACGAAAAATACTGCTCATTTTTATGCTGGTGTGTTGTCTGTTTGCCCTAACTTCCTGTGCTCGGGGTGACATTCATATAGATGTTCATCTGGATCAAAGTGTAGATATGGATGCAACGTTCAGTGTAAACAACCAGACACTGATGATGTTGGACAATCCGGGGCTGCTCGATCGATTAGTTCAACGTATGCAAAGCAATAATGTAGACGTACAGCCGCTATCGGAACAAGGGAGAAAGGGATATCAAATAAAGGGGCATTATCAAGGGGATTGGGGTACAAACCAAAAAAATCCCGATCAGGGTTTAAATCTGCCTGAGGGATTAGAAATAAATCGCGCAGTGAGCCAGCATTTTTTTACAACCAATATGGATCTTACGCTTAAGCTCGATTTGCCTCGGATGCTTCCTGAAGAAGCTCGTGGCCTGAGTGATAAATTAGAACAAATGAATGTGTTCGCACGCAAATTACTAGAACGGCAACTGGATCTTAACTTCAGCCTATCCCTGCCCATCCAGCCTGCTTCCAGCAATGCTGACCGTGTGTCGGATGATGGAAAAACACTCTATTGGGACATTGCTCCATTAGAGTCAAACGAGCTACAATTGTCGGTCAACGTACCCAATGTACGCCATATCGTGTATGTATCGGCTACGGGTCTCATACTGATCGCGGTAGCTGTGATATTACTGATTCGTAATTATCGTCGTAAAAATAAACATAAATAAAGCAACTAAAAAAATCGTTTCCTAATTTCTGGTGGGGGGATCTGACATTGATCCTCCTCATCCTTGCCAAACCAACGATATCGGTTACGCGCTACCCAGTTATAGGCTGCGTTGCGCACAAAGCGGGGAATCAAGATGAATACATAGGCCAGCGGGTATGGAAAACGAAGGCGTTTGGCAATCCGTAAAGCTGCAGTTGACCTTGTATAATACGTACCGTCTTCAATCAGAACGAATGTATCCAGTTGATCTGTAGACAGTCCACCTGCACGTAAAAGTTCTTGCCCTACCTCGGATTGCAGGGAACCAAAATGGAATATTCCCTTAGGATCACGTTTGATAATGAAGCGGGTTGCTCCCTGACAAAAGTGGCATACCCCATCCACCAATACAATGGAATGTTCGGTATGGACATGATCAGACTGGTTCATCAACGCATTTCACCTCCACAGAGAAATCAACGGCATGAAAACGCAACGGTTCGATTATAAACAAAAAAACGCCGAAAGTATCCGACGCTTGTCTAGAAATGTATAATCCTTGCCTGTTCGAAAAACTAGCTCAATGCTTTCTCAAACAGCTGTTTTGCATTAATTTGCTCTAAAAACTCATCATGGAACTGATCCATACACTTGCAGATAAAATCCTTATGGCATACCGGGCAAGGCGTCGTTAGCAGTCGACTAATATTCGTCAAAGTCCACTCCGGATTACGTTGAGAAAAAACGCGGCACTCCGTTCCATCGGCCAAACTCATTTTAAACTCATAAAGCCCTTCCTTTTCGTTGCTACCAGCCAGCGTGAAATTAACAATATTCGGTCTGTAAGACATCATATCACCCGTATTTTTCAAATTTGTTTCGTACCTGATGACCAGAATCACCTATGACATCTTAATGAATTTTGGCGATGATGTCAAATGGACGCCATTCTCAGCGAATCAAGAATTAGGTGCAAAAGCCGCCGATCAATCGGCGGCCATGTGTGAAATTTTTAAAAATGCGATCAAATGACGTTGAGTTCAACATCAATGTTACCGCGAGTGGCTTTGGAGTACGGACAAAAATCATGTGCTTGGCGTGCCAAATCTTCAGCCTGGGAACGCTCAATCCCCGGTATTTTTACATCCAGACGCACAGCTAACTGGAAACCCCCGTCGCTTGGGTCCTTGCCAATCGATACGTGGCTGGTGACCTCTACATTGTCCACCTTTACCTTGGCTTTACGGGCCACATTTGCCAACGCACTTTCATAGCATGCGCCATAGCCTGCCGCAAACAGTTGCTCCGGATTCGTAGCGTCCCCACCTGCGCCACCCAGTTCCTTCGGTGTGCTCAGCTTATGCTTCAATACCCCGTCTGAAGAAGCCACTGAACCGTCTCTTCCACCATGTACCGTTGCTGATGCTGTGTATAACGCTTCCATGATTTCATCTCTCCTTCTTCCATCTTATTGGCATTCCGCAGGAATCCTCGTCATGTTAATACATGATTTCCTTCTCGTATGTACTTTAAACGAGCCACGCAAAATGAATCATTTAAAAAGGGATGATAACTCGTTTATTTACCGTATTATTTACCGTTTAGTTCCACCTCCTTTGTGTTTACACTATATGTTATAAGCCCCTAACCCCTAACTTGATGGGCCGCCTACATTTAAAAATCCAAAACGACCAAGCTGCCCCTTGAGAGCAATATGGCTTGGTTTTTTCCATTGTTTAGTTTTAATTAAGATGGCCAATTGTTTCAAAAATACGATGATTTTGCTTGACCACACAAAAGTTGCACTAGACAAAAACTATTGTGGGTGTACAATAGGGATAACGCAATCGCTATGTCACTAATAATATATTTCAATATGAACAAAGAAGGTGAAGCGTATGAAAAATTCAAAGGGCAACTTCGCGGAAATCGCTTCACTATCAGAAGTGAATCGTTCTTTGAGCATCCCGAAGGATGGGACCTGGTTTCGGAAGTTTCTTGCCTTTGCTGGACCAGGCTATATGGTTGCTGTCGGCTATATGGACCCTGGCAACTGGGCTACAGACATCGCTGGCGGATCAAAATTTGGCTACACACTACTTAGTGTCATTCTAATCTCCAACCTGATGGCCATTCTGCTGCAAGCCTTATCTGGCAAGCTCGGTATTGCTACAGGTAAAGATTTGGCTCAAATGTGCCGGGATGCTTACAGTCGCCCTGTCGCGATCGGCTTATGGCTTTTATGTGAAATTGCCATTGCAGCCATGGATTTGGCCGAGGTCATCGGTTCAGCCATTGCTCTGAAGCTACTGTTCGGTCTCCCGTTACTATACGGAGTCATCATTACCGCTTTTGATGTTATGCTCATTTTGCTGCTGCAAAATAAAGGTTTCCGAGCATTGGAAACCCTCGTTATTGTATTAATGGCCACGATTGCCGGCTGTTTTGGCATTAATCTCATTTTGGCACAACCAGAATGGGGCGGCGTATTGGGTGGCTTTGTACCGGACTCACAAATATTGACGAATCCAAGCATGCTGTATATTGCCATCGGTATTATGGGAGCTACCGTAATGCCACATAACCTGTATCTGCATTCTTCTATTGTACAAACCCGCAAATATGAGCAGACATCAGCAGGTAAACGGGAAGCTATTACATTTGCAACTTGGGATTCCAGTATAGCGCTCATGTTCGCTCTATTCATTAATGCAGCCATCTTGATCGTAGCAGCTGCCGTATTCCATACAGCAGGAAGAACAGATGTAGCAGAGATTAGTGATGCCTATTATCTGCTTTCGCCATTGCTGGGAACCACACTTGCGAGCATACTGTTTGGAGTAGCGTTACTTGCCTCAGGTCAAAACTCGACCGTGACAGGTACGTTAGCCGGACAAATCGTGATGGAGGGCTTCTTGAATCTTCGTCTCTCACCTTGGTTGCGTCGTCTGGTGACCCGTCTTATCGCGATCATTCCAGCGGTCATCGTCACTGCGATTGCAGGTGAAAAAGGTGCGGAAGAGTTGCTTGTGCTGAGTCAGGTTATTTTATCCATCCAGCTTCCTTTTGCCATCATTCCATTACTGCTCTTTACCAGTGACAAAAAGATTATGGGTGAATTTGCGAATAAAATGTGGCAAAAAGTACTAACCTGGATCGTGACCGCTATCATCATTATCTTGAATGTAGTGCTTATTATTCAGACAATTACAGGTTGATTGGTAGCTAAATCATAAAAAGGTATCTCGTTTGCCCATGCGGCAGCGAGATACCTTTTTTTACTCACTCTTTTTTCTGGTCCTCTATAAGTAAGTGCTAGTTTAATCGTTAAAATGGTGTATTGCACTCACATAATAATGAGACTCAGCAGAAATCTCAAACCCTATTGACCTGTAGAGATTCAAGGCGCGTTTATTTTGAGTAACCACTCCTAGTCGAATCTGAGTGTACTGCTTGGCAAGTAAGATGTTAACCACACGAGCAAGAATTTCCCGGCCATACCCTCTGCCTTGGTATAATGGATGAACACAGAAATCATGAATAACTGCTGTATCCGTATGAACATGATTGACTCTGATCATTCCAACCGGTGTCAGAACATCTAGAGCGAGGTAGGTAACACGTTCTGGTTCTCTCGTATGTTTAAAATAGTTCCTTGTCCAAGACTCTGAATCCCCAAAAGCTTGTGACGAACATTTAACCATAAAATCAAAATCTTGAGCTTCCTCCAGACGCAAAACTAAGCCGATGTGATGTAACATATCAGAGCGGCACTGAACTAAATGCATAGTAAATTCAGACGTATTAAAGTTCGCCCCCAAGTGCTTCACACAATCAATTCCAGGTTTTGAATTGGACGGGATTCTGATACGACATGTTTTGATGTCTTGTGTTTTCATCTCTGCTGCAGCTTTGTTCATTAAGGAGCGGAACACACCCTGACGCCTATAATCCGGATGAACCATAGCGTTAATATTAGCTACGATTTCATCTGATGTATACCAACTGAGATAGCCAATGAGCTGGTTGCCCATTTGACAAAGAAATGCTTTATCCCCGCCGTTTTCTCTAAGGCTTTCTATGCCCACTCTCAAACTTGAACCATCGAAATCCTTGCATAGTTGTTCCAACATTCGTATCCGAGAAAGCTGATGATTTGAAAAATCATTCATTTTTAAAATTTTATACTCTTGCATATTATTCATTGCCCTCATCAAGAAGAAAACACGCAGTTTATGGACGATTAGGCGCTGTCCTTCTATAGTCTGTCCGCTTATTCATCGTTACCATTCGGACCGCCTCCTTGAGCATATGTGAGTATAAGTTTAACTTAATCATCAGACAAATCAATAATATTATATTCTCAACGCTTGCCAGCCTTCGTCTGCACTTGAGCTTCAAGCGCGAGATTCAGCTTGAGCACGTTCACACGCGGCTCGCCGAATACCCCTGCGCTGCGGCCTTCGGTCTGCTCCTGCACCAGCGCCTTCAGCTGGTCCTGACCAATCCCCGTCAAGCCGCTAATACGCGGAATTTGAGCCTGTGCCGCCTGTGGCGAGATGTGCGGGTCTAGACCGGAGCCGGAGTTCGTAATCAGGTCCAATGGAACCTGACTGACGGGTACATCCGGATTATGCTTCTGCCAATCCGCAATAGAATCCTTGATCCGCTGCACCAATGCCGGGTTCGAGGGTGCGTAATTACTTGAGCCTGAACCAGCCCCATTGTAATCGATACTTGATACCCGACCTTGGAAAAGCGCCGGATTGGTAAAGGACTGCCCAATCAGCTCAGAGCCGATTACCCGCCCCTCCGTGTCACGAAGCATACTGCCGTTTGCTTGCTGCGGAAACAGGACTTGCGCCACTCCTGTACTAACTAGCGGATATGCCAATCCGCACAATAGGATCATTAGCACAGAAGTTCGCAAAGCCACTCCAATAACCGCGCTTCCTCGCATCTCTTGTCTCTCCGGTTGATTTTCCGGCACTGCCTCCGTCCCTGTACGCTTGTTATGACCTTGTCCGCCAGATCCGGCTTTCTCATGTGCAGCAAACCTGCGTCCAGACAACATCCGATAAAAACCACTCATGTCGCTCACCCTTTCTGCGCTAAATCCACAAATGTACCAGCAAATCAATGGCCTTAATGCCGACAAACGGTACCACCATACCGCCCAGGCCATAAATCAGTAAATTCCGTCCCAACAAACGATCCGAGCTCATTGGCTTATACTTCACGCCCTTCATTGCCAGCGGAATCAGAAGTGGAATAATGACTGCATTAAAAATAAGCGCCGATAAAATAGCCGAGAGCGGGGAGCCCAGTCCCATGACATTCAGTGCACTCATTTGTGGAATAGCCAGCATGAACATCGCCGGAATGATAGCAAAATATTTAGCAACATCGTTCGCAATACTGAACGTTGTTAATGCCCCGCGTGTCATAAGCAGTTGCTTTCCGATGGCGACCACCTCAATAATTTTGGACGGATCAGAATCCAGGTCCACCATATTAGCAGCTTCCTTGGCCGCGACCGTACCGCTATTCATGGCAAGACCGACATCTGCCTGGGCCAGCGCAGGCGCATCATTGGTACCATCTCCAGTCATGGCAACCAGCTTGCCCTGCTCCTGCTCACGGCGGATAACCGCAATTTTGTCCTCCGGCTTGCTTTCTGCTACAAAATCGTCCACACCTGCTTCACGTGCAATGGTAGCAGCGGTCAGCGGATTATCACCGGTACACATAATCGTGCGGATGCCCATTTCCCGAAGCTGATCGAAGCGTTCCTTCATGCCCGGCTTCACCGTATCCTTCAAATAAATAATGCCGTATATCCGATCATCCAGCGCCACCGCTAACGGTGTACCTCCTTCTGCGGCTACCTGATTTGCTTTTTCCTCCAGATCGGCCGGAACACTGCCTTTTTGCGATACAATCCACTGCCGGACAGAGTCCACGGCGCCTTTGCGTACTCTTCGTCCATCGGCGAGATCCAGACCACTCATCCGGGTTTCTGCCTTGAACTCGATAAAGGTCCCACCTGCTGCCAAGGATTCATCCAGCGTGTACTCCTGCTTGCGCATCAATTCCAGCACCGAGCGCCCCTCGGGTGTCTCATCCTTTAGTGAACACATCGCCGCCCATTTCGCTAACTCTGCCTTTTCTACACCATCTACCACCACGAATTCACTCGCCATCCGGTTTCCGAAGGTGATGGTACCCGTTTTATCAAGAATCATCGTATTGATGTCCCCGGATGCTTCTACCGCCTTGCCTGACATGGCCAGCACGTTAAACTGGGTAACCCGGTCCATACCGGCAATCCCAATAGCCGACAAAAGCCCGCCAATCGTGGTCGGAATCAGACAGACTAGCAACGAAATCAGCACGGGAACAGGCAAATCAATCTTAAAATGACGGGCTATCGGAGCTAGCGTCACCACCACAATTAGAAAAATAATCGTCAAGCTAATCAGCAATGTATTCAGCGCAATTTCATTTGGCGTTTTTTGCCGCTGTGCACCTTCCACGAGCGAAATCATTTTATCAATAAACGTCTCACCCGGCTCAGTTGTAATCCGCACCTTAATGCGGTCACTGACCACCCGCGTCCCGCCAGTTACCGAGCAAAAATCACCGCCCGATTCCTTAATGACTGGAGCTGATTCTCCCGTAATCGCAGATTCATCCACCGAAGCCAGGCCTTCAATGACCTCACCATCACTTGGAATCATTTCGCCCTGAGAGACGATTACCACGTCACCTTTACGCAATGCTGTCGAGCTGACTACTTGAATCTCATTTCCGACAAGCTTATTAGCTTGCGAGTCCTGCTTGGATTTTTTCAAGGAAGCAGCTTGTGCCTTCCCCCGTCCCTCCGCGAGCGCTTCGGCAAAGTTAGCAAAAAGCAGCGTGAACAACAGAATAATAAATACAGCCAAGTTAAAGCCCATTTCCTTGCCGGCTCCAAAATAACCGGGAAGCAGTAGCATGAGCAGTACGACCAATGTACCGATCTCCACGACGAACATGACAGGATTTTTCATCATGATCATTGGATTTAATTTGATAAAGCTATCCTTGACCGCCTGCTTCAAGATGCTTCTATCCAGCATGCGTTTGCGTTCTTCCTTCATGATCAAGCACCCCGTTCATCCATTCTCATTTTCTTCTTCATGCTCATTTTTCATTACATGGTCAAAAATTCAGCTACAGGACCCAATACGATCACTGGTAAAAAGGTTAACGCACCAATCAACAGAACAACCCCGATGAGGATGGCTCCAAACAGCTTGTTATCCGTGCGCAGTGTACCCGTCGTCACCGGGGTCGGTGCTTTGGCATTCAATGAAGCCGCTACAGCCAGCAATGCAATCATGGATACATATCGTCCAAAAAACATAACTGCTCCGGTCGTAACGTTCCAAAACACGTTGTTATCTGCAAGACCTTCAAATCCTGAACCGTTATTTGCCGCAGATGATGCATATTCATAAAGCACCTGAGTCAACCCGTGGTATCCGGGATTAGAGACTGCATCGTATCCCCAATGGCTCATAAACGCAAGCGCAGTTGGAGCGAGAATGAGAAACGGATGTACCAAAATGGCAATCGCAATCAGCTTCATTTCCTTGCCTTCAATTTTCCTGCCCATAAATTCCGGGGTTCTTCCAACCATCAGTCCACATATAAACACCCCCAGAATCGCATACATCAGCATATTCATCAGCCCGACGCCCTTGCCGCCAAAAATGACGTTTAGCATCATTTCTCCCAAAGCAGCCATACCACCTAACGGGGTCAGTGTATCATGCATATTATTGACCGAACCTGTCGTTGCCGCTGTTGTAACCGCAGTGAATAGTGCCGATTGTCCAATGCCGAAACGAACCTCTTTCCCTTCCATGCTTCCCTGAGATGCATCCATACCCAGTGCCTGGATTAACGGATTACCTGTCTTCTCCGACACATACGTTATGGATAGAAAAATAAGGAACAAGA
This sequence comes from Paenibacillus sp. BT-177, assembly GCF_025846815.2. Taxonomy (NCBI): domain Bacteria; kingdom Bacillati; phylum Bacillota; class Bacilli; order Caryophanales; family Paenibacillaceae; genus Paenibacillus; species Paenibacillus sp. BT-177. The sequence continues at coordinate 334,296 of NZ_JAOYTP010000002.1, forward strand.
CCATCATCGAGCTAAAAATAATCCAGCCCTGCTTGCGATTACGGGCAAACAATCCAAAAGTATACGGCAGCGAAGCCGGCATTACCCACATTGCTAAAATTTCCAGTACGTTCGTCCAAGGACTTGGATTCTCAAAAGGATGAGCAGAATTAGCTCCCGCAAAACCGCCCCCGTTCGTGCCCAAATGCTTGATGGATTCCAATGAGGCAATGGGTCCCATAGCAATCTGCTGCTGTGTACCGCTTAAAGTCGTAATATCCGCCGTGGACTGTAGCGTCTGTGGTACTTTTAGTCCCACCAGCACCAGCGTAAGTACAAAGGCAAGCGGCAGAAAAATCCGTATGTTGGCTTTAATAAAATCTTGAAAAAAATTACCCAGTCCTTCACCGCGCCGCGTCAATCCCCTCATAAAAGCCGCAGCAACCGAAAACCCCGAAGCAGCCGAAGTAAACATCATCATCGTGACGAACGCCATCTGTGTCAGATACGTAAGCCCGCTTTCTCCGCTATAATGTTGGAGATTCGTATTGGTCATAAAGCTGATTACCGTATTAAAGGCCAATGAAGCTTCCATATTACTGTTTCCAACCGGATTGCCTGGGAGTATAGCCTGCAAGCGCAATAGCAGGTAGCTGATCCCCACAAGCACCACATTGGTTGCAATGAAACTCATAGCATACGTGGTCCAACGCATGCTGTCCTGTTTCTTCAAGCCTACAACCTTATAAATCAGCTTTTCCGTTCCACCAAAAATCCGATCCGTCCGATTCGGTTCATTCGAGAATACGTGATACATATAGGTGCCCACCGGCTTTACCAAGAGCAGCAATATGACGATCACAATTCCAATTTGCAGTAGCTCCATCCTCTATTCCTCCTTATAATGCTCCTGCATTTGGAACAACAGACCTGATTCAGAACATCCATTGAGTGCACACGTTTGCGAAAATCTACACTTCTGATGCTTCATTCTTGATCTGCTGTTCCCGCCTGCTCGATCCTATAGTTGACTAGAACTTTTCAGGATTCAGGAGTGCGTAGATTAAATACACGAACACAATAGCCGTGAGTCCTAGCACAACAATCATCCTCTTCGGCCTCCTTTTGAGGTCTGCGCATCACACCAGCGTACAAACAGCAGTATCACTCCATAACTCACAGCCATTATGAGCAGCATGTATAAATCCATCATGTTCATACCCTCCGTATCGCTCTTCAGATCGTCATTTCCGATTCCATCATAAAATCATAAACCAGCTATGTTATAAGTGCTTATCCGTTCAGCAGGAAACCCACCTCTCCGTTCAATGTGTAGATCACATGGTCCGCTCCCAATCCCCGATAAATTCCTTGTGGATTACAGCCGTGCGTAATAACATAGATCAATTCTGATGTTAGTGGCCGACATATTTGCAGGAAACGGCAAGTCAGATTCAAGCTGTTTTCGAACAAATACACACTACCAATTTCTTTTTTAGGAAAATTCCATTTTCCCGCTTGCATCGTATTGATGCGCACAATGTGCTCCACACCCATTTTTTTGAGCTGTCGTTCCTCCTGAGTGCTATTTGTGAGAACTGCAAACGCCAATTTTTTAAACATAAGCAATTTCACAAAACTTCTGCCCGCTTCATTCGGTGCAGTGACAATAATTAACCGACCTTCCATCAGTAGCTCCTCTCCCGGTATAAAAAGACAACAAAAAGAAGCCGAAGGAAAAAGGCTTCCTCCGGCTTCATACATTCCATGATAAAATAAACCATGGTTGCACACGGCGGTTTGTTGCCTCTCCCTGTACGCTTACGAGGTTAGCTGTCGGATTCGGACGTGAGAGTCGCCCTATTTACGGCACTTGGCCGGAAAATTCACCCCATGAGACACACACGGCTTGCAAAACCGTACATACTCGTTGGTTCCCCCGCTTTTGCAACTGCAAAATTCAGCGCTTTAGACAATTCGTTGTTGCTTCATTGGTGTTAATTTGAAATTACGTCTTGAATCATACACCCGTGCAAGGAAGACTGTAAAGCTCAACGGCGGGGCTATAAATCACCCTTTAGAGCATAGGAGATTAAGAATAACGCTTACAAGGCATCTATGCTTCTCGTATCTCTTTAAAACTCTGTATTTCACCCCTTTTTGAAAATGAAAGGCATGTCAATATTGGCGTAGGGTATGGCTTAGTTACTCCTTATTTGCAAAAAGGAAAGAAAATACGCTATATGTGCCAGATAATTACCGATTGAACCCGTTTTTATGAGAAGAAACACCTCAATTAGCTCCATTTGAAGTGCGATTTACCGTTTTGAACAAAAGGCGATTTTACAATGGTCCAATGCCCGTATACTCTTCCGGACTTGCAACCCCTTGTTGAGTTGCTTACAATTTAATTGCAGAATATTGAATGAGGAGGGATATCTTGACCGTATATAAATATGATGCACAGACCCTACAAGGGGTACAAATTCCGTTATCCACATACGAAGGGAAAGTTCTACTTATCGTGAATACTGCCAGCAAATGTGGGTTAACCCCCCAGTACAAGGCGCTACAAGAGCTATATGACCAGTATCATGAACAGGGGCTCGAAATTTTGGGATTTCCCAGCAACCAGTTCGCCAAACAAGAGCCGGGCTCCAGCGAGGAGATCTCCGAGTTTTGCCAAATCAATTACGGTGTGACCTTCCCCATGTTCGCCAAGACAGATGTCAACGGTGATCAGGCACATCCTTTATTTCACTACCTGACCCACACTGCTCCGGGAGTATTAGGCTCCAAAGCGATCAAATGGAATTTTACTAAATTCTTAATTACACGAGAAGGTAACGTATTTAAGCGTTATGCGCCGCAAACCACTCCAGATAAGCTTATAGGAGATATTGAGAAGCTTTTGCGGAAAAACTGACATCTTTCTTCATTACAGTTAACGAGCGGTCCGCTGTCCATATGACCGCTTCTGTAACAGAATGATATAACGAAAAATATTTAACGAAAAAAGCACCCCTTCACGTAAAACGTGTCAGGATGCTTTTCAACTGGGTATTACACATAATGCGGTCGAGAGGACTCGAACCTCCACGGGCATACGCCCACTACCCCCTCAAGATAGCGTGTCTGCCATTCCACCACGACCGCATGTCATAATGTATTGAGGCAACAGATTTATTATACTCTCTCAGCAACAATTTGTAAACAATAATATTATAATTATTTTTAGTGTAACTTTATATAACATATATAAGCAATAAAATTATTTAATTTGACATGAAAGAGCTCAAAGTGTAAATATATATTACATAAATAATTGAAATATTATTATATAAATAAGATTAGAGTCAAATAAACTGACACAAATATTCACCTCAAGGAGGCGAACCATCCTGCATAAAGGTAACCGATTGCTAAACTACGCATTGTTGTTGGACCCTTCCCTACCCATTGGTGGTTTTACCCGTTTCTACGGACTGGATGAACGTTTCCGTAACGGAAACTTGAACAGTCTACAGGATCTGAAACATTTTATGCGAGACGATTGGTATCCTCAAATTACAACCCTTGACGGCATGGCCATCAAAAGTCTGTATGCAGCCATCCAGCAGAATGACGGTTGGCGGATCGCCCTTATTGATAAAATGCTGTACACCCAACATCCTTCCTCGCAGTATGTGAAAAAATCGCGACTTTCTGGCCAGCGTCTGCTCAAGCTCACCAAGGCTCTTTATCCTTGGCTTGCATTTGACCAACTGGAAGACACACTCACTCAATACAATGCAATTGGCACACTCGCTACTGTCCACACTTGGATTAACTTCCTTCTCGGAACCGATATAGAACAGACCATTCACGGCTATTTTGCCACAGCGGTATCCTTCTGTATCGAAGATGCCTTCAGACTGCTCAATCCTCCTTACGAGGAAAAGAATCCTCTTATCGATCACATGACCAGCGAGTTGCTCACCACCTGGAAGAAATTTAACGAACCTACGCCAAGCTTATTTCAGCCTCACCTTTTCCATAGCCATCAGACCAGTTCCTACATCACTCAGCCACCCTATATGAGCCATAGTAGCCAATTGAATGCATCCAGGCCCTTTTCCTCCTCCATCCTATTCAAACGCCTTCCAGCCTCCCTCTGATGCGTCGTTTTACCAGTCTAGCAGTCACAATAAAAATACTCTGCCCTTTTCTCAAGCGGCAGAGTATTTTTAATTCATGTATCCAAATTCATACCACTCACAGACTATAGTCGGATTATTTTCACTTTTTGCACTTAATTAAGTAATTATTTTAATAAAATAACGCATTTAAGATTGTATAAACACGTATAAAAGTGTATCATAGTTTTAGATGGTTAATTCTAACATGTTTACTGATGATTATTATATCACACCAATTATTCTGCAAGAATCCGTAAGGGGCGATTTATCTTGAACAACAAAATGCCTGTCACCTCCTTCGGGTGGGCCATCAAACAAAGGCTTGTCGAGCTTCGACTGGATCAGAAAACATTTTGCGAGACACACAATATCCCGCCTTCACGCTTGTCCAATCTGATTCACGGCACCCGTAAAGCACAAAGGTACAGAAAACAAGTTGCTGCAATTCTGAATATCGACGATAACGATTATAAGGAGGCGACACCACACTAAACCCAACAAGCATTTTAGCATCCGACGCGCCGCCATATTATCAGGAAACCAAATAAACCCGTAAACCGAACCCCTTAGTCCGTTTTACGGGTTATCCACCCAGGCGTTTAGCCATAGATTATTCAAGTTTCGCTTTGTCCTTCTCCCTTTTTTGCTTACGGTATTTCGCAAATTCAACATATTCTAAAATAAAGTTCTGTTCTTCTGTCTCAAGATCTTCAGCCTGGCAATTCAATGGCCCCATCACCCCAAAAAAATAAGCAGCCTTCTGCTCCTGAAGCACGCCTTCCCCCGGCTTAATTCCTTTCATCAACCAGTCGAGCGATACATTAAAAAAGTCCGAAATCTGAATCAAATGGGCGGTACCTGGCGTTGTTTTTCCTCTTCTCCAATCACCGAGATTCCCTGAGCTGATTTTAAGCTTTTCACAAAATGCCTTCTTGGTCATTCCCCGATCCTTAATTAAAGCTTCAATCCGCTGATAAATAGTTTGATCTCCCAAAACGTTTCCCCTCCGACACTGTAGCTTTTTTCTAATTATTTTTCAATTGTACACATTAGAACATCCTTATCAAACCTCACAGCAAACATTAATCAGTAGTTGAATTATGCTGGTTTTTCTCTTTACGAAAACGGGTAAATTCAATATACTCAAGTATAAAATCTCTTTCCGCCTCACTTAGCGATTCCCCCTGGCAATTCAGTTGCCCTGAAGCTCCAAAAAAATAAGGGTCCTGCGACTCCTTTAGTACTTTACTCTGCACATCTCGACCCAGCATAATCCAATCCAGACTAGCATTAAAAAACGAAGCGATTTCAATGAGTTTATTCGTGCCCGGTGTCGTTTTTCCTCTTTTCCAATCTCCAAAGTTTCCTGTACTAATGCCCAACTGCTGGCAAAACGCCTTTTTCGTCATACCTCGTTCCTTAATGAGCTCCTCAATGCGTTGGTAAATAGATTGCATAGAAGTTCCTTCCTTCCCTAGCAGGCTCTCCAAATAACGATATCATGTACCCTGTTCCCATTTCAAAGATCACGTATGCTAAAATTACCGAATTATGTATGTTGGTTTTCATTATACCACAATATGCAACAAAAACCGCCTGTTTTCCGAAGAAAGGGCGGTCTTTAAGTCAGTTCGCTTACGCCAATCAATCACGTAGCAGAGTTGTCGATTTTAAGTAAAATCTGCTTCAATTCGTTCAACGTTTCACTCAAGTGCAATAATTCTTCTTCCGGCAGATACACCAGTCTCTCTTGAATTTTATTAGAGAAGGTATGAAATACCTGTTCACAAAAAGCGTCGCCTTCTTCTGTAATGGCTACGTTCACGACTCTACGATCCGAGTCACACGATTGGCGGTCAGCCAACCCATGCTCCACCAGCTTATCCAGAAGAGGAGTCATATTCGGGCGTGAGACATTAAGTTGTTTGGACAAATCGGATACTGTAGACGAACGCACTTCACGCAGAAGCATGAGCACCTGAAAGTTATTAGGCGACAAATGCAATGGAAAATCAAGCGGACCGTAGGTGAAAAATTTCTTCTTCACAATCGGAAACAAGCCCAAAATATTTTCTGATATATTCCCTAACAGTTGAGTGTCCATATTTTTCACCGTCACTTCATAAGTTTATATATTTATTATTCTATAACATTATGGCGTCATATTATACTATGGAATCATTATTTCATCATAATCATTGTTTAATTGCATCAATGCACAAATAAAAAAAGCCTCTAACGCGAGAGACTTTTCCGTTTATTCCATTGATGCGGTCGAGAGGACTCGAACCTCCACGAGCGTACGCTCACTACCCCCTCAAGATAGCGTGTCTGCCATTCCACCACGACCGCATAACAAAATATATATGGTGAGCCATGAAGGACTCGAACCTTCGACACCCTGATTAAAAGTCAGGTGCTCTACCAACTGAGCTAATGGCTCATGCTTTCATCCAAGCTGTCCGCCATTAGACCAGACCTCAGGAATTCCCCTTAAGCATGCAACATGTAGTCTATAAAGACAACAATGACCCGTAGGGGATTCGAACCCCTGTTACCTCCGTGAAAGGGAGGTGTCTTAACCCCTTGACCAACGGGCCTTATTAATGTACACCAACTTGGCGACAAGAAAGAGTATATCAAATAGAATAGTAAATGGCAATACTTATTTTTAAAAATTTTAAAAAAGCTATTTTATATATTTATAAAATGCATGTTCACTTACATTAACTTATCTATAATCATTTAACCCCTGAAAAATCATGATAAATGATTGCAATATCACTTACATTTACTTATAATCACTTACGAGATACCGAAATGATTATATATCAGAGGAGCTTTCTATGTATCAGGAAGAACGAATGTTAAAAATCGTTGATTACTTACAGCTTCACAAGCGTATTTCGGTGGATGATATTTGTGAAATTTTTAATGTTTCACGGGATACGGCCCGTCGAGACCTGGTAAAACTTGAAGAGCATCAAAAAATTATTCGCACCCGCGGCGGCGCCCTACTCCCTAAACTGCATCACGATCCAATTGGAAATTATAACGAAAGACTGCTTACTGTATCTGAGGAGAAACAAGTGATCGGACAATTGGCTGCCAACATGGTACGGGACAGGGATCGTATTATATTAGATTCCTCGACCACCGTACAGGCGTGTGCAGAAAGGCTGAATGTGCAGGAATGTTCGGTTATCACCAATTCAATTAATCAGGCTGACGTACTATCTGGAAAAGACGGTGTCTCCATTCATCTGTTGGGAGGCCGCCTGCAAAAAGAACACCGATATGTATACGGCTCGTCCGTAATCGCCACTTTGTCTCACTATTTTGTAGACAAAGCTTTTATCGGGATTGGTGGTATATCAGCTCACGGACTAAGCCTGATTCATGAAGAAGACGGTATGCTGAAGCATCAGATGATGAAACAGGCGGATCAGGTGATCATCCTTGCGGACCATTCGAAATTCGGAATCAATTTCCCGTATCGTTTTGCTGATTTGTCTGAGGTTAATATCGTGATCACCGATCGCTTGCCAGAATCAGCGATGCTGGAAATTTTGCAACACCATGATATCGAAGTTGTTGTCCCCTCATAAATTTGAAGCCAATCGCTCTAACTAGACGCAATATGTAATAACAGAGATATCAGAAGACAGGAGCTGGAGAGAAATGAAACTGTTTGCGATTGATATGGATGGAACGCTATTGAACGAGGAAGGAAAAATAAGCAAAGCCAACGCAGAGGCAATCCGCAAGGCACAGCAGCAAGGTGTTCAAGTGACAATTGCCACTGGCAGAGCCGCTTATGATGCCTGGACAAAGCTAGAGGAAGCAGAGCTGGTTACTCCTGTCATTGGAGCAAACGGCGCCACTGTACACGATGCGCTTCGTCGCCAGTTAACCTCTACTCCTATGGGCCGGAGCGAAACATTTGAAGTGCTGAGCTGGCTCGAGGGTAACGACTTCTACTATGAGGTCATGACAGACCGGGCCATTTATTCTCCACAAAAGGGACATCAGCTACTTGCTGTTGAAATGGACCGCTTGCTGAGCGCCAACCCAGATATTTCACTGGATACTTTATTACATGCAGCTGAAAAGCAATATGAACAGACCGGGCATACCCGCATCGCTTCATATGAGCAGATTCCACTGGATGTAGAGATATATAATGTGCTCTGTTTCTCCTTTGATCAAGCCAAATTGGAATGGGGGCGTGAACGTTACCGAGATTTTCAAGGTCTGAACATGGTCATTTCCTCAGATCGTAACTTTGAAGTCGAGCATAAGGATGCGTCTAAAGGTAATGCATTGCGCTATCTCGCGAATCATCTGAGCATCCCCATGCAGGAAGCGGTAGCGATCGGAGACAGCTATAACGATATTTCCATGCTGACGATGGCTGGGAGAGGTATCGCCATGGGCAATGCAAAAGACGATATAAAGGCAGTCTGCTCCGACGTTACCCTGACCAATGTGGAAGATGGCGTTGCTCATGCTCTGTTGAACTTACTCAAAACCGTCAAGGCTGGCACTGTGAAATAGAAGGGATTGGCTGCTACGTTACTTAAAAAGCAGATCTAAACGAAAAGGACGCTCGCAAGCATCATTACCATGCATACGAGCGTCCTTATTCTACTTAAAATACCAACGGAGAGAGAGGGATTCGAACCCTCGCACCGCTTACGCAGTCTAACCCCTTAGCAGAGGGTCCCCTTATAGCCACTTGGGTATCTCTCCATGGCTCCCCGAACAGGACTCGAACCTGTGACAACTCGATTAACAGTCGAGTGCTCTACCAACTGAGCTATCAGGGAACATTACTGTAAATTATCATACAGTATGGTTAATTTACCATGAATCAGGGGGTTACGTCAAGTGTCAACAAGCGAAGTTTACCTCCACATTTTCCACAGCGATATCGCTGTGGGTTCATTTTACGCTTGCGCATATACTCGTGTTGACAGGAAATGCACACCAGCTTGTAACGATAAGGCTGAGGTTTTCTTCCCGCTCTTCCCGGCAGAGTCTGACAATGCCTGCTCCCTCCTACACGGGCCAGCCATGCTTTGAAATCAGCATCACGATGCTGATAGCCCATTCCGCGCAGATGTAGATGATAATGGCACAGCTCATGCTTTATAATTTTTTCCACCTCAGAACGTCCGTAAGCGGCAAGTTGATGTGGATTAATTTCAATATGATGACTTTTCATAAAATATCGACCGCCTGTAGAAGACAGGCGCGAGTTAAAGGTGGCTTGATGCTGAAACGGCACGCCAAAGCTCTCCAGCGAGATGCGCTCTACCCATTCTTGAAGTTCTTTATTACTCATGGAAGGGTTCATTGAATTGCTCAGAGACTCGGACTCCATCTTTATGGTTTCCCTCCTTTGCTCCATACTGACAAGCATATTATAAAATAACAGCCGAAGTCTAACCCTGGTTCATTAAGCACACTTTAGGTATCCACCCCATATGCTAAACATACAGATGTAACGCAGAGGAGGAGATCGGCTTGCCTCAATGGCTTAGTAACCAGCTCATGCGGGCCTTTTACAAAAAGGACCGACGCCAAATTAGACTGTTGAATGATTGTTGGTTTTTTTATCATAAAGCACCTGGTATAGAATTTGATGCCAACAACGGATAGAATCAGAAACATCCAGAAATGGAAAACCGGAGTCTCCGATATGATTCGGAGATTCCGGCTTTTTTTATACCCTCACAAAATGTCATATAGCTTTATTTATAGCACTATGCCTGTGACTGCACATCTGCGGGAGGTTTCATGGTCAGACCTACCCTGCCTTTTTTCAAATCAACATTCAACACCCACACCGTTACGTTATCACCAACAGATACAACATCCATTGGATGCTTAACAAAACCACTGCGCAGCTGTGAAATATGAACCAACCCATCACTTTTAATACCGATATCAACAAATGCACCGAAATCAATGACATTGCGTACCGTTCCCTGAAGTTCCATGCCCGGTGCCAGATCCTCGATCTTCAACACATCCTTGCGGAATACAGGCAATGGAAGCTCATCGCGCGGGTCACGCCCTGGCCGTTGAAGGCTGTCCAAAATATCCCGCAATGTTGGCACACCCACTTCCAGCTTCGCTGCCAACTGCTCAATATTAGACACATTCAGCGCTTCTGTCGCAGCTTTCGAACCCAGATCATGGGCACTGATGCCCAGTTCCGCCAGCAGGCGGTCTACGACAGCATACGATTCAGGGTGGATCGGCGTGCGATCCAGTGGATTTTCGCCACCTGGTATACGGATAAAACCAATGGATTGCTCGTAGGTTTTTGCACCAAGACGCGGCACCTTCTGCAACTGACGACGGTTGCTGAATTTACCGTTTTCCTCACGGTACTTAACGATGTTTTTAGCAATGGTCGCGTTGATCCCTGCTACGTAGGACAGCAGCGCCGAGGAAGCTGTGTTCACATCCACACCAACGTGGTTAACAGCCGATTCTACAACGTCCTTCAAACTTTCATCCAGATGTTTCTGCGACACATCATGCTGGTATTGGCCTACACCAATGGCCTTCGGCTCAATTTTGACCAGCTCAGCCAGCGGGTCCTGCACACGACGCGCGATGGACGCCGCACTGCGCTCAGCTACGTCCAAATCAGGGAATTCTTCCTGTGCCAGCTTGGAAGCAGAGTATACGCTCGCACCTGCCTCATTGACGATCAGATACGCGAGGCTGCTGTCACCAATATCCGCGATAACTTCGGCTACGAATTGCTCTGTCTCACGTGATGCAGTTCCGTTACCAATGACAATCAACTCGATATCGTATTTGGTAATCAGCTGCTTGAACGTTTCTGCAGCCTCACGTTTCTTGTTGTTTGGCGGTGTCGGATACGTCACAGCCACTTCCAGCAGCTTGCCTGTGTCATCGACAACAGCCAGCTTACAGCCTGTCCGATAGGCTGGATCGACTCCAAGCACACGACGCCCCTTGATCGGAGCTTGGAGCAACAGGCTGCGCAAATTGCCTGCAAAGATAGAGATGGCCTGCTGCTCGCCCTTCTCCGTCATTTCAGCGCGCACTTCACGTTCGATAGATGGCGCGATAAGCCTTTTATACGCATCCTCAATGACACTGCGTAGCAGGTTCTCTACAACAGACGATCCTTTAATCACTTGACCTGCTACATAATTGTAAATGGAATCTGGCGCTACCTCCAAACCAACCTTAAGAATGCCTTCCCGCTCCCCGCGATTAATCGCCAGAATACGGTGAGGTGGCATTTTCTTAGCCAGCTCACGATAGCTGTAGTAATTTTCATACACAGACTCTTGCTCGGTGTCCTTTGCTTCAGAGGTCAACATTCCATGATCCAGTGTATATCGGCGCACCCATTGGCGAATAGCCGCATCATCAGCTATATTTTCGGCCAAAATATCCATGGCTCCTTGGATGGCAGACTCAGGGGTTTCGACTCCCAGCTCAGCATTCACATAGGATTCAGCTTCTTTCAAAGCATCACCCTGCTTCGGCTGACCCCAAATCCAGATGGACAGCGGCTCCAACCCCCGTTCCTTTGCCACACTGGCGCGAGTCTTGCGCTTTTGCCGATATGGACGGTACAGATCCTCCACTTCCTGAAGCTTAACCGCAGAAGTGATAGCAGCCTGCAGCTCTTCAGTCAGCTTGCCCTGTTCATCAATAATGCGGATGACCTCTACCTTACGATCCTCCAGATTACGTAAATACAGCACACGATCTTCAATTTCACGCAGCTGATTTTCATCCAGCTCTCCTGTCATTTCCTTACGATAACGCGCGATAAAAGGAATGGTATTTCCTTCATCCAATAAACTGATTGTTGTCCGGATTTGCTTGAGTGCCAGCGACAGCTCTCTCGCCACTTGTTTGACAATCCGTTCTTGGCGTTCTGCTTCGTTCGGCTCCTGCCCAATTTCCGTCTTCATTTCCTCGTTAGACAAACCTATCCCTTCTTCCTCACAGCTCTTGTCATACATCATGTCTTTTATTATCACAAAAAATGATTCAAAGCGCCAGCAGGTGACGTAAAAGCAAGCCCTACCTGTACTTTTCTTCGGACATGCAAAAGGACAGCGCTAGAGCGCTGTCCTTTCCCGTTTCACTCGTCGTTCCATCATACTAAAAATCAATCAAACCGAGACTGATCTGTAGCGAGTCGCTCACTTTGCGCATGGTTTCTTCATCCAAATGGGTGATTTTGTCGGTAAGCCTTTGCTTGTCGATTGTCCGGATTTGCTCCAGAAGAACAACAGAATCACGATCAAAGCCATGCGTCGCCGCGTCGATTTCCACGTGTGTAGGCAGCTTTGCCTTCTGAATCTGTGCAGTGATGGCTGCTACGATCACGGTAGGGCTAAACCGGTTGCCGATATCATTTTGAATGATCAGCACAGGTCTGACGCCACCTTGCTCGGAACCGACTACGGGTGAAAGGTCTGCAAAAAAAACGTCGCCGCGCTTTACGATCAATATGGATTACACCCCGCTAACTGTACGGCCCAAGGTGCTGTTTGCATCTTCCTCCGCGTGAAAGGCTTCGGATGCCATGGTCAGGTTAATTTTAGCCATTTCCATGTATCCACGCTGCATAGCTTCACGAATGTAACGTTTTTTACGTTCACCTACATAAAGCTTCATTGCCTGCCTGATAAATTCACTGCGGTTGGAATTTTCCATAGCTACGATCCCGTCCACTTCCTGCAAGAGATGATCTGGCAAACTGATCATTATTCTTTTGGTGTTCTGCAAATTGGCCAACTTCTCTTCCACCCCCAAAACCTTGTCGCCATTGTACCATTATAACGTTATTCCCGGTAATTTATTCAAACGGAATATAAGAGAATGTATATGATATTCGTATATCATCTATGCTGCATTCCATTATAAACTACGCAGTTCGTTTTCGTACAGGCGTTTGATCCCCGAAATACAAGTGTCAGCGGAGCCTAATGCGTCTTTTGACAGTTATAGCGCTCTTTTCTTTCCTTTGTACATATTTCGGGACGTTCTACGAAAACTCCTGCTTTTATCCGGTAATTTGCGTTATGAAATTAATTCCAGTGGGTTGGAAGAAGCGAGTTCACCCGAACGACAGGAACATGATCTCGCATGTAAACACGCGGTACCCTGTCTGCGATCATGCAGATCACCTCATAGTGGATCGTACCAAGCTTGGATGCCAGCTCATCCGCCGCAATGATTTCGCCGGACTGCTGGCCGATGAGAACAACCTCTTCGCCGGTTTGGATTTCTTCCGCATCCTCTGCGAAAGATTGTAAGGATACCATACACTGGTCCATGCAGATCGTACCGAGTACAGGGACGCGACGACCGCGTATCAACACTTCAACCTTCCCACTTAGCATGCGAGAATATCCATCCGCATAACCGATTGGCAGTGTGCCGATCCGCTCTTCACTAGAGGTCACATACCGGGTACCATAACTAACTCCCCATCCAGGAGGAAGCGTCTTGGTATAAACCACCGCCGTCTTTAATGACAATACAGGCAACAGTTCAATGACTTGCCGGTTAACCTCATCAGACGGATACAAACCGTATATACTGATGCCAATCCGCACCATATTGGGGGAAAGGGAAGGGGTATCAATGGTGGCCGCGCTGTTGCCCGTATGTATAATGGGAATAGTAATACCTTGTTCCCTTAGCGCATCCGCCACGCCCCGAAACCGATCATATTGTAGCAGTGTATAGCTTTTATCTTCTTCATCCGCGCGGGCAAAATGGGTGTACATGCCTTCCAGCAGCACCTGCTCTAATTCGTGAGCCTGCTGGACAAAAGCCAAAGCCGCTTCTCCAGGCAGCAAACCGAGTCTTCCCATGCCGCTGTCTATTTTGATGTGCACCTTCAACTTGCGTTCGCTTCCTTGGCGATCCAGTCTGCGGATACCCTCCAGCACTTCCTCACTAAACACAGTCAATGAGATATCATGCTCCCAAGCTGTTTGGACAGCTTCAGGCGAGGTATAGCCGAGTACTAGGATCGGCAGTCCAACTCCCGCATGACGAAGCTCTAGAGCCTCATCCAGAAAAGCGACGCTCAAATAATCCGCACCAAGGCGTTCCATTTCCTTTGAAATTTCTACGGCACCATGTCCGTAGGCATTAGCCTTGACACAGACCAGCATCAGCTTATCCGCAGGCAATGCCTTGCGAAAGGCTTCATAGTTGGCGCCAAGGTGATCCAGGTTGATTTCGGCCCGGGTCGATCTGTATTGTGCTTGCAAAATCCAGTCACCTTCTTCAATTGTTAGCCTGTAACGTAACCTTTTACCATTCGGAGTGTAGCAAAATCCTTGCTTCCAAAGGTTAATGGTAATGTTCAGAGACGTGGCTGTCAATGGCAGGGGAGCTTTACCAGCCTCCTCTACCATCTTTACAATAGAACAGGATATACAAGCGATGCACATCTTAGACTGCGAATGAACAAAAGACGGATACGGGCGGCAGCAGAGCATTTTACACTCTAGACCGTCTGCATCCGTCTATAAAATTTTATTTACCCGATTGATCCTGTATAGAAGCGGCAATTTGTATCATTTCGCTCACAGGCAGGTCAGCACTGGTGATTCTGAACTCTATTCCATCATTCATCCAGGTCATCGTCTGCTGTTCACTTCCTGTCAGCACGGCAAAGCTTCCTCCAATATCAACCAGTTCGCCTGCGGAAAGTGCGACTGCCCGATCTTTGGGACGCGCCTCCACAATGGTATAGTTATACGTTCCGCTATACCGCAACATCACTGCATGTGTACCATTATCCTCCAGCTCCGGCGTATCCTTAATCTGTACTCCGGCTGGCGTGTAGGACGGTTCAATCAAGCCGAATTCACCCAATACAGCTTCTACGGCATCCGTTCCTGCTGACGTTCCGGTTGCACCATCCGCTGTGCTCGGTGTTTGTTGCTGCGCCTCTGCGTTAGCTGCTGCTTCCGGCTTGGACGTATCGCCTGTGACAGCTCCGTCGCTCTTCGCCTCACCAGACGGTTGCTGAACATCGTTTCCTACGGTTCCCTGCTCTTGTCCAGATCCACTGGATGTCACGCCAGTCGTCCCTTCTAACGTACCGGAAGAATCGGGCAGACCGCTGGAATCGACTGCCCCTGAAGATGGCGATCCCTCGCTACCAGCACTCGTTTTTCCGGAAGCCATATTCCGTTCCATATCAAAGGAATCTTTGTCAAACTTCGTATCAAAAGCGAATTGATCGAATTTCAGATCGACAACCACCTTGGCATTCGCATCAGATACCTGTACCTGAGTAGGGGCATAGTTGTTTTTGGATAGCCAAATCTTTTGCCTTACCAGCGCATGGCTGTTGTAGTTCGCGGCCACATCAAACACATAGGATTTATCATCGGTAGCCAGCTGACGGGAGGCATCACCGATAATGCTGCGAACCAGCGTTTCATATAAATATACCTGACCCTGATTGTTTGGCCAGTCGCTTTTGAAACGGAAACTCTTGTTCAAGCTGGGGGTCAGTACAAATACACCCTCATCATTACGAAGCACAATTTGCGTAACATCCTTTTTCTCGTTCGTCATGGCAATGCGGTAATAGGACGGCTTGCGGTAGGAAATATCGACCTTGTATTCCTGCGGCGTGTCGCCGGTATGCAGCGTCATCAAAGCTGTACCGTGGTAGCTGTTCAGGTCGCTCACCACGTCACTCAAATCTTTAACCACATCGTCTGCGCTCTTCTTGCCGCACCCGGCCAGCAGCAACGTTACACACATGACCATGGCAAGCATCCATGAAATCCGGCGCATGTCATCAACCCCTTCAGCACATGTTTTAAATGAATTAGTACATGTCTATGAAGGACTTGTTCGATTTATGCAGACTGGCATGACAAGCTTGAGCGTATCCTTGTGTAATGCTATAAAATCTTTTGGAGACTAACCATAAATTCATATAAGAAATAAACCGAAAAACCAATCAAAACTACGCCGGCACAGATCGTAACCCACTTGATGGCAGTTCGGTTCATGGCTTTTCGTGTTGTTGCTACGAGGGTCATTAAGCCTAAATCATGGACAAGAATACCAAACAAAATACCTAAGCCAACAATCAAAAATTGACTTGTATTAGAACGATCAAACGAACTTGCCAGCACAGTCCCAAAAACACTTACCCAGAACACTAAATTCCCTGGTGAAACAGCTACAAGCAGCCCATTTTTATAGGAAGAAAATAATGATTTTGTCTTTTTCTCTCCTTCTAGCGCAATATCATGATCCGCATTTTTAATGCTGTCGTAACCTACGTAGCACAAAAATATGGCTCCAACCAGATCACCTGTACAACAGGTAAGGACAGAACAGAGGCCAGACCAAAATATAAACCAATGATTAATAACAAATCAATGGTCATTCCCCCAAGCCCAACAATCCATCCATGCATGAATCCATTCTTTAGCCCTTGCTTCGTCATTTCAACCGTGATGGTACCTATAGGTAGTGCTATTGAGAAACCTAGTAAAACATATGTAATAAACAATGCCATTTCAAAACCCCTTTCAAATGTATAAAAACGTTATTCTATACCATAAAAAATGACAAATCAATAAAATTTGAAGAATAAAATGAGCTAGTAACACATGAGACTTATTTTGTACAAAATCGGATGCATTGACCAAGTTTGTCCATTGAGTATTGAGGGTTCAGCGCTTATCATTGCTTTTGTGATAATAATTCTCATTTGCAATATTATGAATCATTCTATTATACGGAGGTTGCTATGATCAACAAGAACTCTACGATTAACAAAAAATCTGCTCGACAATACACTTCTCTGATCTGTCTATTCTCTCTTATGGGGGCATTGCTGCTGGGGTGCGGCGCATCAGACAACAATCAGACTGCAAACAGCAACACAGCAGCATCAACAAAAACATCGGAAGCAGCCACAACTCGCGCCTACACAGACTATAAGGGACATACAGTAGACATTCCCACGACTCCTGGGCGCATTGCTTACTTCGGAGAAAACTATGGGGATCTATTGGTTTTAGGCGTACAGGCTGTTGGTACATCGACTTCTATGATCGAGGGAAAGATATATGAAAAAAAAGTTCAGAATGTATCGGACCTAGGATTTCCCATTGATTTAGAAAAAACATTGGCTCTACAACCAGACCTAATCATCACCGCTGATACGAACGAAAAACAATACGCAGCGTTATCAAAAATTGCACCTACAATTATGTTCGATACCTTTGCTCCATTAAACGAGCGTTTGGTACATCTCGGAGACATTGTGAACAAGAAAATGACTGCTGAAGACTGGCTTGCCCAATATAAAATCAAGGAAGCAGAGATGTGGAGCAAACTTCAGGCGAAAGGTGTAAAACCGGGTGAAACAGCTTCGGTCTTTACCTACTATCCCGGTGACCGTTTGTTCGTCATGGCACGGACAGGCTTGTCGCAAATACTGTATGAAAAAAATGGTCTCAAGCCTACTCCTCTTATTCAGAAAGCACTGGATGAGGACAAAGGATTCGTGCAATTATCACAGGAAGTAATCGGACAATACGCTGGAGATCGGATTTTCATACTAAGCACTCCAAGTTCAGAAGCCCAGCAATCGACCGAACAATTAATGAAAAGCAAGCTGTGGCTTCAGCTCCCTGCTGTCAAGCAGGGACATGTGTACATGCAGGACATTGGCAAAACCGAAAGTGATGCTTCTACTCGAGAATGGCTGCTGGAGGAATTGCCCAAGCTCATAAAATAAGATTGGAGAAGCCTATCGCCCTTGTTGATAGGCTTCTTTTTTGTTGAACCTAAAGGAGGTATACTTATTATGCATATATGATAACCATTCTCAATAAAAGGAGTATTACACCGTGAATCAGCCTTCTTCGTCTGTAAATTCACCCCCGCCCAACTCACTGCTTTTTCATTTTAAGGAAATTGTGTTGGCTAGTGAGTCTAGTGATGGACTAACATCTCGTCCAAGTTCAGATCACTGTCTGCTTATGTTTATCGGCGGGGCTGGAAGGGTGGATATTGGTCAAGAACAATATGTATTCCATTCAGGTCATGGGTATTGGTTAACTCCTGGGGAATCCTATCGAATCGCTCCCTTGGAGGGAACTGTTTCTGAATACTACAAAATCACGTTCAAGGTCATTGCTATGTCGTTGGAGACACAATCAGACATGACCTTGGCTGAAAACGCAACGGGCATGCCATCCATATATCTTGGCTCCGTCCTGCCAGAACCGCGTGAATACGTCGTTTCCTCTTCCTCCAAGCCTATTCAGTTGGCTGAAGAGTTATTTTATAGCACCCAACAAACAATACAGCCGCATAGCCAAACCTCTGCATTGCGTCAGCAAATCATGTTTCAAGAGCTGCTCTTGCTGTGGCAGGAAGCCCACGTCCCTATTAAGCATAGCGATGACTTTAATCTGACATTGCCCGCATCGGTGGAAAGTACCCTTGCATATATGGAAAAACACTACGAAAAGCCCATTACCGTCAAGCAGCTTGCCGAACAGGCGAACGTTTCCATATGGCAATACTCCCAGTTGTTTCGCAAAATAACGGGCAAAAAGCCGCTGCATTACCTCACTGAGCTGCGCCTGACTCATGCCAAGCGGCTGCTGCTGGAATGCAAACGGCCTTTACGTGAAATTGCCCGTCAAGTGGGTTTCTCTGACGAATATTATTTTAATCGGCGTTTTAGACAAATGACCGGGGTTCCCCCTGGTCAATATGCGCTTTCCGCTCCCGGTTCTGTGTGCGTTAAGGATTGGACAGGCCACCAGATTCATATCCCGCGCCAAGCGAGCCGTATCATCTATCATGGAGAAACGATGGGCGATCTGCTCGCGTTAGGAGCCAAAGCCATCGGCGGAAGTCTGCGGCTTAGTGAATACAGCGTCTATAAACATCGTCTTGGGAACATGACTGATGTAGGACTTCCGCTAGATACCCACTTGACCAGCGCTCTTGATCCTGATCTGATTATCATCGCCAACTCGGATGAACAGGAATATGAGCGCGTTGCAAGCATCGCGCCCACCGTCACCTTTAACTCCTTTGCCGCCCTGGAGGAACGGCTGCGTACACTTGGCGCCTGGCTCGGTAAGGAACGAGAGGCCGAACGCTGGTTAGCTACCTTTGCCGCTCGTAATCTGGCAATGTGGAACCAACTCAGTGCGCATATCACAGCCGGAGAAACCGCCTCTGTCTTTATTTTCGATCATGGCGATCGGCTCTTTGTCATGGGCATGTCTGGATTCTCATCGTCCCTTTACCACCCGCACGGCTTCCAACCCGCAGAGCCAATCCGTAAGGTACTCGACGAGGGACTAGGCTTCGTAGAAATTGATCCGAACGAATTGCCTGATTACGCTGGCGACCGCATTTTTATGCTCGTCCCTACAGCACCAGACTCCAAGCATACGCTGGAATGCATGCTCAACAGCCCTCTCTGGCACAGCCTCCCTGCTGTGCGTCAAGGCCGGGTATATTTCGTAGAAGCAGACCGCTGGAACTGGAGCGATGCCATGACTCGGCAAAAGCTGCTCACTGCACTGCCCAAACTGCTCGTTCATTGATACTGAAATGCTGCATTTTTTTCTAAAAATGCTACATGAGTCCTTGAATACTCCCATCTGCCTCCAGCGACATATGCTCAGCTGCTGGAGATTTGGGCAGTCCTGGCATCGTCATGGTATTACCTGTTTCCACGACTACAAAACCTGCGCCTGCAGACAATGATACGCTGGACACGTGAATGGTGAACCCCTCCGGCGCACCTAGCAAGGAAGGTTGATCTGAGAAAGAATACGGCGTTTTGGCCATGCATACAGGCAATTGTCCAAAACCAAGCTGCTCCATACCAGCCAACGCCCGTTTGGCCGCAGGCGTGTAAGCCACCTCTGCCGCACCGTAAAGCTCCTTGGCAATGACACTAATTTTCGCTTGTAAATCAAGCGTATGATCATATAGCGGTGCAAAATGTGCTTTGTCCTCCTGAAGTAAGTTCAGCAGGCTTTGGGCCAATTTTTCTCCCCCTTGGCTTCCCTGCGCCCATACTTGTGAAAGCTCTGCGGGTACACCCAGCTTGCGGCATTCCGAGAAAATCAAATCCAACTCGGCTTCGCTGTCTGTTACAAAATGGTTAATCGCCACCAGTACAGGCACACCAAACTTTTGCAAATTCCGTACATGTCGGCTCATATTGGCTAATCCGAGTTGCAATTGCTCCAGATTTTCCGCATCCAGCTCATGTTTAGCTACACCGCCGTTATATTTCAGCGCTTTGGCGGTTACAACCAGCACAGCCGCATCCGGCTGCAAGCCGGACTGGCGGCACTTGATGTCAAAGAACTTTTCCGCTCCCAGCTCAGCCCCAAATCCCGCCTCTGTGACGACGACCTCTCCCAGCTTCAACGCCAGCTTTGTCCCCATCAGACTGCTACATCCATGGGCAATATTAGCAAAAGGTCCACCATGCACAATAACCGGAGTGCCCTCCAACGTCTGCACCAGATTAGGCTTTAATGCTTCCCGAAGCAGCACAGCCATAGCTTCCACCGCGTGCAGCTCCTCTGCTGTTACCGCCTCACCGGCTTCGTTATAGCCAATTACCATCCGACCCAACCGTACTTTAAGATCGTCCATATTTTCACTTAAGCATAGTACCGCCATGACTTCGGAGGCCGAGGTGATCAGAAAGCCGCTTTCTCTTACCGCTCCATTCCCCGTTCCCAATCCAGTCACAATACTTCGCAAGCTCCGGTCATTCATATCGACAGTCCGTTTCCACACAATTCGGTCTGGCTTCAGCCGCAAAGCATTTCCATGGAACAAATGGTTATCAATCATCGCTGACAGCAAATTATGCGCAGCTGAAATGGCATGTATATCCCCTGTAAAATGCAGATTAATGTCTTCCGCCGGAACAATCTGGGCCTGTCCTCCCCCGGTTGCTCCCCCTTTCATCCCAAAGCAAGGCCCAAGGGACGGCTCACGCAGTGCAGCAACGGTTTTATGCCCCATCGTATTTAGTGCCTGTGCCAGTCCGATGGTTGTCAGTGTTTTTCCTTCTCCAGCCGGGGTGGGATTCATCGCCGTAACCAGCACCAGCTTTCCATTCGGGCGATCCTTTAACTGCTCCCACAGAGATGGATTCAGCTTCGCTTTATATTTGCCATACGTCTCCAGATGCTCTTCTTCAATTCCTGCTTCTTTGGCAACATCAATAATCCTCTTCATCCTTCGTTATGTACCCCCCGTTTTATAAGTCTGAACAATGGTGTCAAACCCTTTATCATTTCATTCTACCAAAGTGTACCGTTTATTGCGCTATGATTCATTTCATCGCAAGCGTTGCTATCCTGTGAGTTATAAAAAAAGGCATCCCCTGCCCGCATGAACTTTGAGGATACTCTTTTGGTATGTCCTAATCAGCATAAATCCTCTAAAAGTCAGGACAGCTTGGGACTACAAACCATCCATATGTAAACGCTCAACTACTCTCTACTTTATAATGCTTTTCTAGCAGTTCCTTAAAAACATCAATCGGGTACTTGTATTGATCCGTTTTGAACACAATTCGGTTATTCCATTGATTCTTTTCCAGCTCGCATCCATGCTCCATATCCAGTTCCTTCATAATAAATATAATCTCATCTAAGGTTACCATCACACTATGTCTGTTCGTCGTAGTCGCCAGCATCTGCTCGCCTTCCTGTATGTATGCCTTAACGATCTGTTCATCAAACCCTTCGCTGATCATTAATTCCTTCAAGGTTTGTACAAAAAGAGCTGGCAGATTTTTGTACTGCGATTTTTTAATTCCAAACAGCGTGACGCTTAAGCGGGAAATATCATGCATAAACACAATATTTTTTCTGCGATTTAGTAAGAACAATCTGGCATGCCAACTATTCAAAGGCGGATAAATATCAACTTGAAGTGGTTCAGTCTCCCATTCCTTCAGCAGTTTTTCTGTTCCCCGTATAACAAACATCATTGCTCTCCTTTATTGACGGTCCTGTACCGTAGCTCATGATCTGGCATACCTAGTCTCTCACATCAGGCATACCCCGGATATTATAACTCCGTATTCCAAACATCGGATTATAGACTATTTCAGTATAGGATAGGGGAATGATTTATTGCCTGACACTGCTGAACGTAGCTCCTTCGGGACAAACCAGGGCATTTTCAATTTCTTAGTGGATATTTTTTATGGAAATCCCCTCCACCGCTCTATATAATTCAGATACAGTTCGTCACACGAGCTAATCTAAAAATTAGGGGTGTTTCACACCTATGCCACAGCATATTTTACTTATTGAAGACGATCTATCTATTGCTGAAATGCTGCTTAAAGCACTCACCAAGGAGGGCTACAATTTAACCACCGCCTCTGACGGGGAAGAAGGGCTTATTGCCTTTGAACGGCATACTTATGACCTGATCCTCGTAGATTTGATGATGCCGAAGGTTGATGGTATGGAGGTAATCCGGCAAATTCGTACCCGTAGCGCCGTGCCGATTCTGATTATGTCGGCTAAGGACAGCGATGTGGATAAAGCGCTTGGACTGGGCTTCGGGGCAGACGATTATGTTGCCAAACCTTTCTCAATGCTCGAAATGACGGCTCGTATTCAGTCCGCGATCCGCAGATCGACTACATATGCCCGTCTGCAACAGCAGGAGGAACAGCCGCAAGCACAAGTGTTGACCTATGGAAATCTACGCATTGATTTTGATCATTTTACAGTCATTCGCGATGGAAATGAAATTCAGCTAACAGCCAAAGAATCCGATATTCTGAAGCTGTTTGCATCCAATCCGAACCGGGTATTTACGAAAGCTCAATTATACGGGTTTATTTGGAAAGACGATTATATGGGTGATGAGAATGTGATTAACGTCCATATTCGCCGCCTACGTGAGAAAATTGAAGAAGATCCCTCTCACCCTGTCCATATTAAAACGTTGTGGGGCATCGGCTACAAATGGGAGACTGGCTGATATGATCATCGAAAACATTTTTGAATGGATTGTCGTCCTCATAATGTCCGTCGTTATCATATGGCTTTGGCGGGAACGTGTAGCCTATAAGCGCAAAATCAAGAATGTTCGAACCCTACTAGAGCGGATCGTGACCGTAAATCATGCGGAAAAGCTGCTATATGTTACAGGTGACGTGGAACTGCAGCGACTCATGACGGAAATCAACCGACTACTAGACTTAAATCTGAGAGTATCAGCCGATTACCACCGGGGCCAAATCGCTATGCGCAAAATGATTTCGAACATTTCCCACGATCTTAAGACCCCGCTTACCGTTGTGCTTGGATATGCCGAGATGCTGGATGGCGATCCAGATATTTCGCCAGAAGAACGTATAAAGCTGCTATCCAGAATTCATCAAAAGACCAGCGAGGCTATTGAGTTGATTGGAAGTTTTTTTAACTTGGCGAAGCTGGAAGCTAACGATACTGACATTCAACTGACCCGACTGGAGATAGGAGAACTATGCAGACGCAGCATTTTGGAGTTTTATGATCTGCTGACGGCTCAGGGTTTTACGGTACATATTGACATCCCGGAGCATCCCATTCATGCCTTGGGGAACGAAGGAGCCATTGGGCGGGTGCTGAGCAATCTGATTTCGAATGCCATTCGGTATGGGGCAGAGGGTCGAACGCTAGGCCTAACTCTGTCAGAACAGCAGGATACGGTGCGTATAGAGGTGTGGGATCGTGGAAAAGGCATACAGGAGCCGGAGCAGGATAAGGTTTTTGAACGCATGTACACACTTGAGGATTCCCGTAATAAGGCGGTACAGGGCAGTGGACTGGGCCTTACGATTGCCAAACGACTGGTTGAATGTATGAATGGAGAGATGCAATTGACCAGCAAACCTTATGACCAGACCGTTTTCTCTTTTACTTTGAAGAAGATCAGCTATTAAGCGAACTGCTCAACTTAATAAATTTGTAAGGATTACGAAAGAAAAATGAACATTTCGCCCTTTATTCTTGAATTATCAACAGCACACGAAGGGAGAACACCCATGACTTACATATTACGTACACATCAGCTGACCAAAGCCATGAAGGGCAATGAAATTGTAGCAGGGGTCAGTATGAATGTGCGCAAGGGGGAAACCTATGGCTTTCTCGGTCCCAATGGAGCGGGCAAGACGACGGTGATGAAAATGATTACCAACCTGCTCAAGCCAACATCGGGCGAGATTGAACTGTTCGGTGAAAAGCTAACGCCACAGTCTTATCATCTGCTCGGACGGATGGGCTCGATTATTGAATATCCGATTTTTTATGAAAGGCTGACGGCTCAGCAAAATCTTGAGCTTCATTGTGAATACATGGGCTATTATAATAAGCAGGCTGTCCGGGATGCACTGGAATTAGTGAACTTGCGGAATGCGGGTGACAAACCGGTAAAAGACTTTTCACTCGGAATGAAGCAGCGTCTCGGGATTGCCCGAGCCATTGCGACCAAGCCGGAGCTACTCATTTTGGATGAACCGATTAATGGTCTGGACCCGGTGGGAATCAAGGAAATTCGGCAGTTATTCCATATGCTATGCAAGGAATATGGGATGACGCTGCTCGTGTCCAGTCATTTATTAGCGGAAATTGAGCAGATTGCAGATACAATAGGCGTGATTAATCACGGACGGCTGATTGAGGAAGTTTCGATGGAACAGGTACGGGATACCAATACGGAATATATCGAATTTATTACCAACGATTGTAAAAAAGCAGCCTATATCCTCTCCCATCATCTGAGTCTGAATAATATAAAGGTACTCAGTGAACAGAGTATACGTATTTACGATCTTAGTGTACCGCAGAAGCAAATTACGAAAACGCTCATTTTAAATGATGTAGAGGTCGATTCCATTCATCAAAAAAGCAGTACGCTGGAAGACTACTTTTTACGTCTGTTACATGGAGGTGATCACCAGCATGCTTAAATTAATACAGTTGGAGATGAAGAAGCTTCATCTGGTGGGTTATATCCGTTCAGCACTGATCGCCAACGCCTGCATTTTGGGGTTGCTCTGTATTATTGCGCTGGACAGCCAAAATGAAGGAGTACCCGAATTTACACAGTACGCTCAGCTTCTCGATCTTATGGACAATATGGTGAGGGCAACGTTTATTGTATTTGCCTCCGTTCTACTGTGCCGTTTTATCGTAGGAGAATTTAAATCCAAATCGATTACAATCTTGTTCATGTATCCGATTCATCGTCAAAAGCTAATGATCGCCAAGCTCTTGATTGTGCTTCTGTTTACATTCTTGTCTATTGTAATCTCGGAAATCATCATTACGGCTGCGATCCATTTGCTCAACCAGTTTGTCATAATTGTACCGGATAAGCTCACTCTTTCTATACTAGCCGAGCAATCAGCGCGCACGCTAATCAATGCCGTTGCCGCCAGTTTTATGGGATTGGTTCCACTGTATATGGGAATGCGAAGATACTCTGTACCCACGACTATTGTGACCTCGATTCTGATTGTAGCATTACTTTTCTCCAATAATAACGGTGCTACCCTTAGCTCCATTGCTCCCGTGCAAATCAGCTTTTCTGTGCTGGGAATGCTTGTGGCTTATGCAGCCATTCGGCGCATTGAGTATAAGGATATTGCCTAGTAATCAGGATTAAACATAGAACGCTTTCATAAAAAGATGAAAATCCTTGCTTGATATACACACATTTTTCACTGGACTTCATTCAAAAACAGGTATATCCTATAGGAGAAATTAAAAAACGGAATAAGGATCTTCGGGGTAGGGTGAGATTCCCAACCGGCGGTATGGCTCATGGAGCTAAGCCCGCGACTCTGTATCCGGCAACAGGATACGGACTGATTTGGTGAGATGCCAAAGCCGACGGTAAAGTCCGGATGGAAGAAGATCGAAATATGAACATGCCGCAAAGTTGATGAATACTGCATTATGGTTGTGCAGTGACTTCATTTAACTTGCATCAAACGGCAAGTTTATTTGATCAACCCCCGTCTTGCATGGCCTTCGCCATGGACGGGGGTTTTTGTGCCACCGGTCCTGTATTCGCAAGGAGCTAAATAAGTATGAGTCAATCATCAACTGTACTAACATCCAAGGATTTTGATCGTAGCTCCCACATGAAAAGCGGTTTTTGGCTAGTCGCGATTGGAGCGGCCTTGTGGGGCGCAGACCCGCTGTTTCGTATTATTTTGTTAAAATCATTTACCTCAGCACAAATCGTACTGATGGAGCATGCGCTACTCTTTATCGCTCTGACGCCGATGCTGTGGAAGCATCGCGAGGAACTCAAAACGATACGATTTCGTCAGGTTTTCGCTATTTTGTTTGTCTCATGGGGTGGCTCGGCACTGGCCAGTGTGATTTTCACCATGGCGCTCAGCAACGGTGATCTGAATGCCGTACTTTTACTTCAGAAGCTTCAACCTTTGGTTGCTATTATTCTGGCCCGCGTTGTATTGAAGGAAATGTTACCGCGTCATTTTGGAATATTAATTGTCATCGCTCTGTTCGGGACGTATCTTCTGACTTTCGGTTGGTCACTTCCCTTTGGACATGTTCATGATTTTGTTCAAGTTGGTAGTCTGCTTGCACTGGGTGCAGCGATTCTGTGGGGCGGTTCGACCGTTATGGGCAGCTACTTGCTCCGTTCGATGAAATATGAAACTGTAACCTCCCTTCGCTTCATGGTGGCGCTCCCTCTGCTCATTGTTCTCACCTCTGTGGAGCATGCTCCGTGGAATATGCCTACAGGTACATGGGCGGGCGCAGCTGTAATTATCAACTTGCTGCTGCAGGCATTGCTTCCGGGTCTTCTCAGCTTATTACTGTATTACAAAGGCTTAAGTACAACCAAAGCTTCTTATGCTACGATGGCAGAATTGAGCTTTCCTATGGTAGGTGTCGTGATTAACTGGATCGCTTTCCAACAAATCGTTACCGTAGCGCAATTGACTGGTTTTATGCTTATCTGGGTTACACTCTTTATGATTTCTCGTCAGCAAAAAAATTAATAGCATGACCCCCTTTCATGCTCACCCAAGCCAAATCGTGAAGATGCTTTTGCATCTCCGATTTGGCTTTTTATGTATGCATATTCATACCGTGATTAGCCCTTAAGAACTATTTTTTAAAAAATGTACCTAAAACATGCCTTGATTCATCATTTTTTAAGATTACATCTATAAAATTAGTCGATTTCTGTCGAATAAAACAATGTAGTGACCATCAGACACAGAGGAGAAAAAACATGACTAAAGAAAAACAAACAGTTCCGTGGTGGAACAGGTTTCTCAAGCAGTTTTATTTAATGAGGACAAAATTAATCATTTCTTTTTTGGCTGTGTTATTGATTCCGAGCTTACTTATTGGATACTTTTCTTATCAGGGGGCTACGACACAGCTCAGTCAGCAAATGGCTAATTCGGTATACACGAATCTGTATCTGATCCAAAGCAATGTCAATCAGTATGTATCCCCGATCATGAAGGACGTGGACGTCCTTACCAGTGAAATCCAAGCTGATTCCATTGGTTCCGATCAAGAAGCCCTTCAGAAAAAATTGGATGACATCGTCAAAGCTCATCCTGAGTTAGATGCCGCGCTCCTTGGCAATGCGAAAGGAGAATATATCCGTTCTCCGCTAAAAAAGGAGGCTGATTATGATCCTAGGGAGAGAAAATGGTACAAAAATGCGATGCTACATAAGGGTAACATATTTGTCGGTGTTCCAGTTGCCAGCGTTACGACAGGGAACCTAGTAGTTAATGTATCGGCAACGCTGAAGAACGGTGAAGGGGCTGTTGCATTGGCTTTGAATCTGGACAAGATGGGGGACAGTCTGCAGTCTGTTAAGATAGGCGAACGCGGAGGACTCATCATTGTTGATTCTGATCATAAGGTTGTATCTGGAGCTGGAACAGCCTTTGACAAGACTGGCAAAAAACCGGCTGACACTATGGAGGGACTTCCCAAAGTGGCGGCAACCGGAGAAAATGATACTCCTTCCGTGTCGCAAATTAAATTTATGAATCGGGATGTGCTGGCCTTTACACTTAAGGACCCTCTCACTGGATGGAATATTGTTGCATTATCGGATCTGGAGGATTACAGTGATGCAGCCCAACCGATTCTGAGGCAAAGCCTGATTGTAATTGTTATTTCCATACTGGCCGCTGCGATCATCATAGTGCTGATGATCCGCTCATTCCTGATCCCTCTCAAGAAGCTGCAAGCAGGAACACGGATCGTCCGTGATGGAAATCTGACCGAACGTGTAAATCTGTCTAGGAAGGACGAGTTCGGCGAGCTGGCACAGAATTTTGACCAGATGACACATTCCTTGCATTCGATGGTCTCCGAGGTCAACCAAACGTCCTCCCGACTTGCATCCTCTTCCCTGATAATCAAGGAGAGCACAGAGCAAACGACGGAGTCCGTACAACATGTAGCGGAAACGGTTATGGAATCCGCGGAAAATGCAGCGACCAGCGCCGAAGCATCCGAGCAAACCGCCAATGCCGTTGAAGAAATGGCGAAGGGTGTCAGCACGATTGCTGAATCGGCTAGCTCTATCGTGGATTCAGCAGGAGAAACCGAGCAAGACGTAGCTCAAGGCAGTCAAATGATTAGCCATGTGCGGACACAGATGGACCGCATTCTGGAAGCTGTAAGCCAAACGGCTAGTCTGATGGATGAGCTATCCCAACTCTCGGACGATGCGAAGCAAATGAATGCGGCTATAGCTGCCATTGCCAAGCAAACTAATTTGTTGTCCCTGAACGCATCTATTGAAGCCTCCAGAGCAGGCGAAGCTGGGCGTGGATTTGCCGTAGTCGCTATAGAGGTACGCAAACTGTCGGAACAGTCCAAGGAAAGCGCTGATTCCATCAGTCAGATCATTACGCAGATGCTCGATTTGATTCAACGCTCTACCGCCACGATGAATGGCAATGTTCGTAATCAGGTGGGTGAAGGATTACGAATTAGCCAAGATGCAGAAGGTGCATTTACAAATATTGAACGCTCTACTTCTCATATCGTGGAACAAATTCAAAGTGTGTCCGCTGCTGCTGAACAAATCTCAGCAAGTACAGAGGAGGTTTCCGCCACTGTTACCCATTTGGCAAGCCTATCCCGCAATTCGGCGGACAGTTCGCAGACAACCTCCGCTGCCGCTCAAGAGCAGATGGCAGCCATGGAGGAAATCGCATCTTCCTCACAAGAGTTGTCCAACATGGCACAGGATCTGCAAGAGCTGGTTAAGCGATTTAAGATTTAACCTACACATTGCATCGTTGCAGTTTCATGCTAGTAAGATGGGCAGCAGTACATCTAATTACTAGAGGATTTTTCAAAAATCCAATAAGCGACTTCCAATGAACAAGATATAGATCGAAATGGTTTAGTTCGTCAATATCTTTACACTTTGGAGCGACTGGAATCGAATTTTCCAAAATCCTGACTAACAAAAGCCTTCGTCCGCATACAAAATACGGGCGAAGGCTTTTTCGTTGAATCCTTGAAACAATGTCTCGTATTTACCTATATGCTCATCTGCCCCGTTAGTTGGCGGCGTCTATCCCCTTCTGGATCATGTTCCACCATAATATTCTGATGAAAAATGGCTGTAGCTCGCTGTTGCTTGTCGTACATCGGCCATGCCGTCTCAGGCAGCATGGGCTTCCCTTCACGTGCAAAAGCAATCCATGCCTGCTGCATATCATGAGCAAGCTTCTGCATCGAAGGCTGAATCTCTAATCCCAGCTTGCCCAGCAGCTTCAGATTATCGAAAACAAAAGCAATTTCTGCACCGTGCACCGCTTGTTCAAAGGTAGGATGTCCCGGCAGGGTCCAATCAAAACGATACATCCATACCGATGCATACGCCGACTGTGCAGCGGCAAGAGCCAACGCGGGACGCCAAAAAATGAGATCGGTCAACATTTGCGCCTGTCCCTCAATGGTAACTGGAAAAGGTTCTATCAGGTCGCCAATGTCGGACATGCCTGTCATCATTTCCAATGCCTGACGTGCTGTTGGCTTATTCATTAGATGGGATTCTTTGCGAATGAAATAGTTCCCCTCATGCAAGTTCGTTCCAATCATAACAGATACCTGTTTGGCTGAGCCTTGGGCGATTGCAGACAGGGGTACATCCGGCAAGGTCACCCCGTCTACAACGGGTTGATAAATCATCGCCATCCCTGGTCCGATGACTTCATGTGTTTTTGCCATAGCGAGCATCAACGCATCTGTCGGCAACGTAAACAATCGCTCAGGATGCTGAGTGTCTACACCCAGTTGCTGTAAATACACAGCCGCCACTTGCTCGGCCTGTGCAGTTGGCAACACCTGCGATGCCCCGCTCTGCAAAATTGCACGCTGGAACAGCCCCTCAGCGGCTGGCATCGCCAATAAAGCGGCAATACTCATCGCGCCTGCCGATTCACCGAACACCGTTACTTCATCCGGGTTGCCGCCAAAGGCAGAAATATGATCCCTAACCCATTTCAGTGCAGCGATTTGATCCAACAGTCCGGCATTTGAGGTCAGCCCATTTCCCTTTGGAGTCAAATGCAAAAATCCTAACGGCCCTAACCGATAATTGACCGTAACTACAACAACACCGCCATTCTTCGCCATGCGTTCCCCATCATATAAAGGGATGATCCCAGACCCAGTGACAAAGGCACCACCATGAATCCACACCATCACCGGACGTCCCTTCTCAGGAGCCTTCGAAGCTGGTGTCCAAATGTTCAGGTACAAGCAATCCTCGGACTGCTCTGGCGGTTCCACCAGATTTCCAGTCATACTTTCAGCGGAGGGCATGGGTTGCGGACAGATGGGTCCGAAACTCGTCGCAGTCCGTACACCCTCCCAAGGCTCCAAAGGCTGTGGCCCATGAAAACGTAGTTTTCCAACAGGAGGCTGTGCATATGGAATACCTTTCCACACATGATATCCATTCCCTGTTTCTCCACGTAATTGACCTAGACGAGTATGTACTGTATTACTTTCCATCATGAACCCTCCTTTATCTCGTATGTTTAACATAACGGTATACTATCAATCTTTACATATCTCTATTATACCCTTTGTGCAGGACCAAACCAAAAAATACCGGAAGCGCTTTTGCGCTCCGGCATTTTGTAAACAGGATGGGCGGATCGTGATTAGTCCCGAACCTCTTCTTTCGGAATCAGCTTGTAAATTTCTTCGCTTTCCATTGAATCAATCAATCGGTCTAGCCACTTGTAATAAGCCACAGCCTGCTTCATTTTCATACGGTCTTGCTGGAGAATCGCCTTAAATTCCTCGTATTCTTCACCCTGCGCCATCAATTTGTCCAGTTCATCAATGGCTTTGCGCAGTACGAGTAAATTTGTTTCTACTGCTTTTCTCCACTTAATAGCGAAGAAGTCAGTAAATGTTTGATACCAATCATACTCGACTTCATACAAGTCCTTGCGTGAGCCCTTGCTCCATACCTTGTTCACCATTTTCAGATCCAACAACGTTCGAACTCCTGTACTCATGCTCGTTTTGCTCATTTCCATTTCACGGCCCATCTCATCCAGCGTCATCGGTTTATCCGCAAAAAAAAGCAAACCGTACAAATGCCCCGCGGACAGAGTGATCCCATATAGGTCCATGTTTTTACCTATAGCTTCTATGACACGTTTGCGAATTTTTTGCAGCGATGCCTGCTGCTCATCACCTAACTGGTACAAGCTCATGCTTGCAACCTCCTAATTTTAGAGCATTTTGCACAACCTAGTATGAACGACTTACCCGTAAAGGATTAGCTTTGACGCAATATATGAAATCTTTCAATACGGAATGAAATGTTTCAAAAGCAAAGCTTCTGTCTATATTACAACAGCATGATCGTTCAAAATCATAATTCGCAAAATTGCTAATGATAGTAAACTTTTAAAATTATGGATATACATAAATCTTTTTCTTATGGTCATATTTCATTGTCTATTTTAAAAAAAGCACTATCGGTTGTAAAGTTCCGAATGTTTGAGCATTCTAAAGAACGAAGGAGCATATCGAAGGAAAGTTTGTACAGTTTTTTCTGTACGTACTTTACGAACAGTTTTTTTGTTTGAAATGTAAGCAATGCTTCTGTTACAATTAATTTTGTCATTAACCGTTCAGGATGTACAGAATTATGATTTTTATACTCAATCCATCATGCAACATGGGGTTAATACCAAGCAAAGTATAGAAAGAAGAGGTGTATGTATGACGATTTTGGAAGTCAAAAATGTCAGCAAACTCTTTGGTCCTCACGCAGAGCAAGGTGTTCCGCTCCTGGAGCAAGGCTGGGGCAAGGAAAAGCTGGCCAAAGAAAAACAGATTACTGTTGGTGTTAATAAGGCCAACATGGAAATTAAGCAAGGTGAAATTTTCGTAATTATGGGGTTATCAGGTAGCGGCAAGTCCACTTTGGTGCGAATGCTAAATCGCTTGATTGAGCCTACCTCCGGTGAAATTCTGGTCCACGGCAAAGATCTCCGTAAGATGAACAAAGAACAACTCCGCGAAGTTCGTCGTAAAACCATCAGTATGGTTTTTCAAAAGTTCGCCCTGTTCCCACATCGGACTGTATTGGAAAATGTAGAATACGGTCTTGAAATTCAAAAGGTAGATAAAGCACAACGCCAGGAAAAGGCACAACAAGCGCTGGAACTGGTTGGTCTTAAAAACTGGGGCGATAAGATGCCCGATGAGTTAAGTGGCGGTATGCAGCAGCGTGTCGGTCTAGCACGGGCACTCGCGAATGACCCTGAAGTTCTCCTGATGGATGAAGCATTCAGCGCATTGGATCCTCTCATTCGTCGTGACATGCAAGATGAGCTGCTGGAGCTTCAAGATAAAATGAAGAAAACAATTGTCTTTATCACCCATGATCTGGATGAAGCGCTGCGGATTGGTGACCGGATTGCATTGATGCGGGACGGAGTGGTCGTGCAAATTGGTACACCGGAAGAAATTATGATCCAACCAGCTAACTCTTATGTAGCCCGCTTCGTCGAGGATGTGGATCTGTCCAAAGTATTGACGGCTGCTCATGTCATGCTTCGTCCAGAAACCATCACTATGGACCGCGGTCCGCGTGTAGCTCTGGAATTGATGCGAGAGCGTGGGATTTCCAATCTATTCGTCATTGATCGCACCAAAAAGCTACTGGGTGTTATTAATGCCGAGGATGCTGTTCATGCTCTGCGCAACAATCTGAAGATTGAAGATATTTTGATCACTGACGGACCGCAGGTTACTGCTGAAACTGTCATTAATGATCTGTTTGAAATTACAAGCTCGTCCAAGGTGCCACTGGCTGTCGTCGATGACAAGCAGAAATTGCTGGGCGTTATCGTCCGTGGAGCTTTACTGGGTGCACTAAGTGGAGATGTACCTACTACAAAGGAGGTGAATGCCCATGATACCGAAACTGCCAATCGCTGAGTGGATTCAATCCATTGTAGACTGGATGGGTATTCATCTGGCTGGATTGTTTAATGTTATTTCTTCGGTTATAGAAGCCGTAGTTGGCTTCTTCTCTGGCTTGTTTATGCTTCCGCACCCTCTGGTGTTCATCGTGATCATCGGAATTATTGCCTTTATGATTGGGCGGGTGCAGCTTACACTATTTACTGTCATCGGCTTCCTGCTGATTGATAATCTCGGCTATTGGAGCGAAACGATGAATACGCTCGGACTAGTCATCACGTCTGCGCTTGTATCCATTGTTATCGGGATTCCGATCGGAATCTGGTGTGCATATAGTAAATCAGCATCACGCATTATCACGCCTTTGCTTGATTTTATGCAGACGATGCCTGCGTTCGTGTACTTGCTCCCGGCGGTTACCTTTTTCAGCTTGGGTGTTGTACCAGGTGTTATCGCATCAGTTATCTTTGCGATCCCCCCAACCATTCGCATGACCAACTTGGGGATTATGCAAGTATCGGATGAGCTGGTTGAAGCCTCTGATGCATTTGGTTCAACATCGGCGCAAAAGCTGTTTAAAGTACAGCTGCCACTGGCATTGCCTACCTTAATGGCTGGTATTAATCAGACGATTATGCTGTCACTGTCCATGGTTGTTATTGCTTCCATGATCGGTGCGGAAGGCATCGGTGCAGTTGTGTATCGTGCTGTGACCCAGCTGCAAATTGGTAAAGGTTTTGAAGCCGGCTTGGCTGTGGTCGTTCTAGCTATTGTGCTTGACCGCTTTACACAAAACCTGTTTAAACCGACGAAAAAAAGCAAAAGCCGTGTATCCAGCAAGCAAAAAGTATGGATCACCTCAGCAGTTACAGCAGTTATTCTGATCGCTGGCGCATCTCAATATTTTATTGGAACTGATCATTCCGCTGCTGGTAAAGGTAATGCTGCCAATCCGATTGGCGCAGAAGTTGATTATAAAATTATTGGTATTGATGCCGGGGCAGGCATTATGAAGTCGACGGCTAAAGCAATTCAAGACTACAATTTGTCTGATTGGAAGCTAGTCGAGGGTTCTGGTGCGGCCATGACGGCCACACTGGACAAAGCCATCAAAGCGAAAAAACCGATCATTATTACCGGTTGGACTCCTCACTGGATGTTCAACAAGTATGATCTCAAATATTTGGAAGACCCTAAAAAGTCTTATGGTGAAGCTGAGGGTATTCATACGATTGCCCGCAAAGGTTTGCAGCAGGATGCTCCTACTGCTTATGAGTTTCTAAAACGTTTCAAATGGACAGCGGAAGATATGGGTGAAATGATGGTTGCTATCCAAGGCGGAACCAGTCCAGAGCAAGCTGCCAAGGATTGGGCAGAGAAACATGCCGACAAGGTTCAGGAATGGACTCAAGGACTGCAAACTGTCAATGGCGATACCTTTAAGCTAAGCTATGTAGCTTGGGATTCGGAAATTGCGAGTACGAATTTGCTGAAATATATAATGGAAAACAAATTGGGTTATAAAGTAACCGCACTGCAAGTTGAAGCAGGTCCTATGTGGACGGGTGTCGCTAGTGGTGATGTAGATGCCTCCCCGGCTGCATGGCTGCCGTTAACGCATGCGGATTACTGGACTAAATACAAAGACAAGCTCGACGACCTAGGTGCGAATATGACTGGTGTTAAAACCGGGTTGGTCGTTCCAGCTTACATGAATGTTAAATCAATTACTGAATTGCAGGGGAACGGAGCCGAAGCGGCTCCGGCTTCCGCCGCTACTGGGGACTTTGGCAAGGAGGTCGGCTACCGTATTGTCGGTACCGACCCTGGCGCCGGACTGATGAAGCTGACTGCTAAAGCTATCAGTGACTATGGATTGTCTGACTGGAAACTGCTTGAAAGCTCTGGAGCTGCTATGACCGCTACACTGGATAAAGCTATCAAAGCCAAGCAGCCTATCGTTGTAACTGGTTGGACTCCTCACTGGATGTTTAACAAGTATGATTTGAAATACTTAAAAGACCCTAAAAAAGCATATGGTGATAAAGAAGAAATTCATACAATCGCTCGTAAAGGGTTGAAACAGGATGCTCCTGTGGCTTATGAATTTCTAAGCCGTTTCAAGTGGACTGCTGAAGATATGGGTGAAGTGATGATCGCAATTCAAGATGGTACTCCCCCACAGCAGGCTGCCAAGAACTGGGCTGATAAGCATCCTGATAAGGTACAGGAATGGATCAAGGGCTTGCAGCCCGTCAACGGCGATCCCCTGAAGCTGAGCTACGCTGCTTGGGATTCTGAAATTGCCAGTACGAACGTATTGAAATATGTATTAGAACAAAAATTGGGCTATAAAGTAACAGCGCTGCAAGTGGAAATCGGTCCTATGTGGACAGGCGTGGCTGGCGGAAGTGTAGATGCTACTGCAGCCGCCTGGCTTCCATTGACGCATGCTGATTATTGGGCTCAATATAAGGATAAAGTAGATGACATCGGAACCAGCATGACTGGCGTTATGTCCGGACTTGTCGTTCCATCCTATGTACCGATTGATTCTATTGAGGATCTTAAAACGCAATAATACTTCTTCCACTTTTAAATCATACTAATAAATAAAAGGCAGATCAGGGTTACTCCTGATCTGCCTTTTTGATTAAAATTGCTCTCAGCCTTTAAGTGTAAATCCTTCTTGTACGGGCATATCGGCATGCTGCGCTGTCGTCTGATGCTGTCTAAAGAATAACGGATAGATCACGAAGGCCACCAGCAGACTCACACAACCAATGACGCCCAGAGCAATCAAATCCTTAAAGATGTAGGTGATATCCAGTCCCTTGAGAGTAATGTTCCGTACAGCGTCCAAATAATACGTTAATGGCAATATTTCAGCAAGCCCTCGCAAGAAGCCGGGCATTGCTTCCAATGGCCACGTATAGCCTGACAGCATAAAGGAAGGAACAGCAATGAGCATCAGGGTTTGTGTCGCGTCTACTCTGGTCTTGGAAAAGAGACTAAACAGGAAACCTAACCCACACAAAGCAAAGTTAAAGACCAACGATACCAAAATCAATGGCAGTACCTGTCCCCTAAACGGAATATCGAAGCATAGAGCGCTAATACTGAATACAGTCAGCACATTGAAAGCTCCCGCCGCATAATAGGGTGCCAGCTTGGCAATAGCCAAGCGCCACGGGGTATTTTTCCAAGCGCCAAACCTTCCCCAAGTCCCTGCTTCCTTATCCCGCGTGCAAGACAACGCAATACCTAGCAGCAAACACTGCTGGAGAGCCGCAGAAATAACCCCCAACGGCATGAAAAGCTTATAATCATATACCGGGTTAAATAGCACTCTGGATCGGAACGGGATGGTAGTCAGCGTCGAGGCGGCCTGATCAGCATTCATTCCCTTTTGCTTCATGGAATTGAGCGATACTCCGGCGCTCACGCTACTAATGACCTGATTGGCAATCCGACTGGCACTATTGGAATACATCATATTACTGCCGTCAATCAGCGTAAGCACAGGTGGATTTTCCCCATGCTTAAGCCGAGTGGTAAAGTTATCTGGAATGACAATTCCGACCTTAGCTTCCCCAGTCTCCACCTGGCGGACTACATCATCCTGATTGGTCACTTGCCGTGTAACGGCAAATGAATCAGTCGCATCGAACGCCTGAATAATCTGGCGACTAAGCTGTGAATTATCTCCGTCATATACTGTGACGGGCATCTCGGTAATCCGCTGATGCGAATACAGGAAGCCGAACAGTATCGTATACACAATTGGCGTAATCAACAGAATAGCCATAAAACGGCGGTCCCGGAAGATACTCAGCCATTCCTCGCGAAACACATCGCGGATACGAAGTCTTTCCTGTGAATCCTGCATATTACTGCGCCCCTTTGCCTGTAAACAGAACCGTGGAGCCTGTTGGAACCGAAGCCGCAAGATCCGGTAATGCTACCTTCACACCAAAGGAACGGACATCCTTATCACCAGAACTTTGGCTCGGTTTTTGAATGGCAAAGTCTGCAGCCGATTCTAACAGAATGACTTTACCCTTCAGCTCCTTGCCACCTGACAGTAATTTAATTTGAACTGTATCCCCTGCTTGAAGACCGTTCAGCGACGTTTCCGGTACATAGAATTTAGCCCAACGCTGTGTGGATGTTTCAATGGTATAAACCGGGAATCCTGCGCTAGCCATCTCACCCAAGCTAAGCGACTTGGATTTTATGATCCCATCCTCAGACGCACGCAGCGTAGTATAGCTCAAATAGGTCTGAGCCTCCTGAAGTGCAGCTTCCGCTTGGGCTACCTGTGCATTGGCACCTTCAACCGCAGATTGTGCCTGCTCTACCGTCGATTGCGCCGCCTTCACAGCGGATTGCGCTTGCTCTACTGAAGCCTGAGCAGCTTTGACATCTTCCTGTTGCACAGCAACTTTGCCTGCTCCTGCCTGTGCTTCCTTCACTGCAGCCAAGGCTTGACGGTATTGAGCTTCAGCTGCCGTAATTTCCTCCTTACGGCTTCCCTCCCGTGCCATATCCAATTTTTGCGACTCTGCATTATACTTGGCCACTGCCTGTTGATGTTCCAATGTCGCTTGATCCAACGAGGCCTGAGTTGCTGCACCGGCTTCTTGAAGCTTTTTGGCACGCTCCAGATTTTTAACGGTCAGGTCCAGCGTTTCCTTAGCTACCTTCACAGATGCTTGCAATTGCTCAAGTTCCTGTGGTCTTGCTCCGCTCTTGAGGGCATCCAGTTTCGCTTTGGCGGCGTTAGAAGCTGCTTTGGCCTGTTCAATCTGGCTGGAGGAAGCCTCAGCGGTCACACTGACCGCTGTCGTGCCTTGGCTCTTCTTGGCCTGAGCGGCGCTCACGGTAGCCTGCGCCTGACCTACTCCTGCTTGAGCCTGCAATACGCTGGCTTTCGCTTTGGTTACATTGCTCTTGGCTGCCAGCAATGCAGCCTGTGCTTGCTTCACCTTATCTTCCAGCTCACGGCTTTCCAAATGGGCTAGCACTTGCCCTTTTTTTACCTTGTCGCCCTCATTCACCAGCATCTGATCAATACGTCCTGCCATCTTAAAGCTGGCATTGAGCGTATCTGATTCTACATAAGCCGTCGGGATTGAAGAAGACTCATCTGCGGACAGGCTGCTGCTCCCTCGTGGGAAGGCAGTTAAAGCATAGATTCCTACAGCGATTAAAATAATGAGTACGATATAAATCGCATATTTTTTAGCTTTCATGTTCTCATCACTCCACTTGTCTATTTAATGTTGCATACCCAGCGCGTTACATACAAATACTTCGGTACTTTCGCGAACTTCCTGCAGATTCATCGTTTCGCCCCATACCATCGACCGCATCGGAGTAAAAATGTAAATGCCGAATAAACAATTTGCAGTCGTTTTTGCATCCAGCTTACTCGAAATTTTCCCATAGAACTTGCCGGAATCAATCTCTGCCTCCATAAAATCAAAATAGTCTGCCAGCACCTGCCTAATATTAAAATGCTGTTCCTGCGAGACCCATCCCTTACTGACCAGTAGACGGCAAAAATCCGGTTCTCTCCCAATGAACTCAATATGTACTTGGATCAGCTTGTGAACCCTCACTTCTACCTGATCCATAGGAATCTGAGCCATCGCTTCATGGATATCCTGGACAAAACGCTCCATTCCCATCTTCAAAATGTAAATGTACAATTCTTGCTTGTTTTTAAAATTGTAGTACAGGGTTCCTTTGGCTATGCCACATACCTTGGCAATTTCCTCCATATTTGTTTCATTAAAACCTCGTTCGGAAAAAGCCTTGAGTGCGCCGTTAAAAATAATTTCCTTCGTTTGCTGTTTCATGCTTCCTCCTTTTTTGAACTGACCGTCCAGTACAAAAATTATGTATTTATTATAAGCCCATTTTCAGTTATCCAGCAATAGGAAATGTGCAAAAACGGCCATTTTAGACACTTCGTCTAAACGACCATTCTAAAATGGAAATGCAAAAACGGATCGAATAAGTGAGGGGGTCACTCATTCGATCCGTTATTTCATAAAATCGGCTAATAAGGGGGCACATCCTATGGATTATCAGCCGATTTTAAGGGAGGGCCGACTATTTCTTCACTGTTTGATTGTATTGCGCAATTTTGCCTGTAATTTCTTGTGCAGCTTGGTCCAGCGCCTGTTTTGGCTGCTGCTGGCCACTCAGAACAGCTTCGATCGCACCTTCGACGATTTGACGCGCTTCTGGGAATACGCCCATCACTGCGCCTTGTGTAGCAGTGGATTGTGCCGATGCATGCAATTGGTCAACGGCTGTCTGAAATTGCGGATATTTTACCATGTTATCTTTGAGTACCTTCTCGTCATAAGCTGCTTTCGTAATCGGGAAGTACCCTGTGTTCACACTCCATTGTGCCTGTACTGCTGGGGAAGCGACGAATTTAATGAACTCCCATGCTGCCTTTTGCTGGGCTTCAGGCTTGTTGTTCATGATGTATAAGCTCGCGCCACCTACAACCACGCCGCCTTCTTTTGCTTCATTGGCTCTTGGCAGGAATCCTGTGCCTACTTCGAATTTATCGCTAACCTGCTCCACAATATTACGCAGCGAAGCGGTGGAATCCAGCGTCATCGCAATTTGTCCTGCAGAAAAAGCTTTTGCCGTATCGTCGGAGTTACGTCCTAAATTGGATACGACCTTTTCATCAATCATTTTCTTCCACCATGTCAGTGTTTTTACACCGGCATCCGAATTCAGCAAGGATTCTGTAGCTGCTTGCTCGCGTCCATTGCCATTATTCACATAGTCCGCGTTCTGATTGGCAAACAGTTGCTCCATAAACCAGCCGTAGATGGCAATGGATGCACCAGATTTACCATCCTTGCTCAAGGCTTTGGCAGCTTTCTCGAATTCATCATACGTTTTCGGAGGATTAGCTGGGTCAAGTCCTGCGGCTTTGAAAGCATCCTTGTTGTAATATAAAATCGGAT
The DNA here is from genome assembly GCF_025846815.2 of Paenibacillus sp. BT-177. Taxonomy (NCBI): domain Bacteria; kingdom Bacillati; phylum Bacillota; class Bacilli; order Caryophanales; family Paenibacillaceae; genus Paenibacillus; species Paenibacillus sp. BT-177. The sequence goes on from NZ_JAOYTP010000002.1 coordinate 375,030, forward strand.
TTGACGTATTGAACGGCATGGCGTTCAATTTACCATCAATCGTGTAGTATCGTGTAATATTCGGTTCAAGCTGCGACAAATCGAACTTATCTGCATCAATAAATTGTTGTACAGGCGTGATCATTTTAGAGTCGATCATGAATTTACTGCCGATTTCGTATACTTGAATGATGTCCGGTCCGCTATTAGAACCAAGCGACGCTTTCAGCTTGTTCAAGCTGTCATCATATTTACCTTGATATACTGGCTCTACCTGAATGTCCTTATGACTAGCGTTAAAGTCAGCAGCGATCTGCTTGATCGCTTTTTCACCGTTGCCGGACATTGAATGCCACCAAGTCAGTTTTATAGGTGAAGCCGCTGCAGCCCCATCATTACCATTACTCGGCTTCTCCGCCGCTGTATTGTTGCTACAACCTGCTGCAACGACCATAGCAGTCAGAATAAGCAGGGTCAAAGCACTTTTCAAACGAAAAAATCTCATAATCTCTCTTCTCTCCCTTTGATTAAATGATTCTTGAATGAAATGTTCGTACTCTTGTGCGTTAAAACTTTGTATATAGGCTGCTTGCGCAGGTGTTGCTGTCTTTTGCATCTATGATTAGCCTTTAAGCGCACCCGCTGCCATTCCACGCACCAGCTGTTTGAGTCCAAAGATCAGCAGGAGCAGAGACGGTAAAATGACAAGTGCCGTACCCGCAAACACCAGATTCCATGAAGTCGATTCCTGAAACTCCAGCATGGATATGCCGATCTGTACGGTACGCATATTCTCGCTATTCGTGACTAGTAAAGGCCAGAGATATGAATTGTACATGTTCAGGAACGAATACACAGCCAGTGTTCCGAGCGCAGGACGCGATAATGGAAGCACATGAAACAGGAAATATCGGATATGTCCGCACCCATCCATACGAGCAGCCTCGAACAATTCCTTGGGAAGCTGGAGGAAAAATTGTCTTAACAGGAATGTTCCAAATGCCGTCGCCAGAAAAGGAACCGTCAACCCTTGATACGTATCAAGCCAGTTCCAGCTTCGTACCGTCAGATAGTTAGGAATAATGGTAACTTCCCAAGGGATCATCATTGTCGCGACAAACATGCTAAAAATGAAGTTTTTTCCCTTGAATTCCATTTTGGCAAAGGCATAGGCCGCCAGGCTGGCTGTAATCAGTTGTCCGATCATCGTCAGACCCGAAATGAGAAAGGTGTTGCCGATAAAGGCTGCAATCGGAACGATTTCGAACACTTCAGTGAAATTGGCCATATGAAAGGAATGCGGGAAAAAGCTTGGTGGGTAAGCGCTCGCTTCCTCGGGTGACATGACCGCCATAAAAAATGTATAAATCACCGGATACAAAATCAGAGCGGCTGCAATCGTAAGCAGTACATACAGTAATGTTGAATTCAGGTGTTGTTTCATTGGTAATGCACCTTTCTTTCCACCCATTTAAACTGAATCATCGTAAGCACCAAAATGACGGCGAACAAGACAATCGCCTGCGCACTCCCTGTTCCGAACCGGAAATTAACGAAAGCTTCCTGATAAATGGAATATACAAATACATTTGTACTGTTCACCGGACCGCCTTTGGTCAAGATATTAATTTGGGCAAAAGACTGGAAGGCACCAATGATAGAAACTACAGTCACAAAAAAGATCGTCGGTGATAGCAGCGGCATAGAGATACGCCAGAACGTGACCAACGGTCCGGCTCCGTCCATTTTGGCACTTTCGTACATGTCATCGGGAATCCCTTGAAGTCCGCTCGATAAGATAATGTAATTGAAGCCAAGATTCATCCAGATGGTCATTATGGCTACGGAGAACAGCGCCCAATCCGGGCTAGTCAACCACGGAACTGGATTGATATGTAACAGGGAAAGCACATAGTTGAACATTCCCAGTGTGGGATGAAAAAGAAATTTCCAAATGACCGCAGATGAACCCACCGACAACACCATCGGTAGCGAGAAGGCAAATTGGAAGATACGCATCCCACGTAACTTACTGTGTGTAAGGGCAGCGAGTACCAGCGCCAGTAAAATACCCACAGGTACCGTCAATACCGCAAAAAGCAGCGTGACCTTAATCCCCTGTAGAAACTGACCTGAGCTGAAAAGCATAGCAAAGTTATCGAACCCCACATAATCTGCAACATTTCCTGCGGGATCTGTAGAATGTAAGCTGAGATAAACGGACTTTATCATCGGATAAAACATAAATACAGCAAACAAAATAAGCGATGGAGCCAAAAAGGTATACGCCAGCGCGTTTTCGCGCAGTCTTTGAATTTTTAGCGAACCCGTGCGTATGCGAGCTTTAGACGATGTCCGTTGCTGGCTCTTCGTCCCCAGTCCCAAAGATTTGTTAAGTTCACCCAAAACGGAACGCCCCTTTCTTTTAAACCAACCTCAGTAAGTGTATCGTTTTGATGTAAAGGGAACATCAAGTGGACTGGAGTAAAATGTTAATGTTTTTACTCTTTGTAAAACCAATCCTCATTGGGTACTCGCACAAGGGCACAGGCTCCTGCATACGATATATCATTATTATGAGTATGGAGGTCAGAGGCGAATGCCGTACAACACCGTCAGTCCGCAAACTTTATATCAAGCTAGACCGGAATTCCAACAAGAACTTAAAAAAGTCCGCGATCATTTACATTATCAATTGAGTCCCTACATGAATCACACGGTCAGGGTACAAACGATGGATCATCATGTGTATGAAGGAACGATTGTGCACATGGATGCGGATCATTTGTATCTGAGAGTCCCTCAGCAGTATCACTCACCCTCCTCAGGCATTCCGGCCCCTGATCGTTCCTATGCCTACAACAATGTCATTCTGCCGCTGGTGCTATTTAATTTGTTGGTTATAGTCCTGTTGAGCTAGCGTTTAATCCATGCAATCTGTCTAACTAAAAGACAAAAAACCTCCAAATCCGTAAGGAGCCTACCCTTGGCACATTACGAAGTTGGAGGTTTTAGTTATTTGTATCCTTATAATCATTAGTTCTCACAGGAGATGCCTGCTTCCTGCTCTAGTACAGCTACAAAACGCTCTATACGATCTTCATTCGGCAGGTGGCAGAACACCTCATTTACACCCTGATTGATCAACAGGATGCTCCCTTTAGTACCTGACAAATCCTTTTCCAGCTTAGCCTGCGAAATATGGTGATAATTAATGAACTTGACCCAAGGAATACCCAAAGTGCAGGAATAAAAGATGATTCGTTGGGACGTTACGGCCAGCATTCCACAAAGCGGTATCTTCTCAGAGCTTTGCTGCAAATCATACGTACACCTAATACAGGATCGGATGTGTTCGCCAGCTTCTAACGTCAGACTAATGGCTCGCAGCTCTTTTTCATCTGTTTTCATCCCGTCTCATCTCCTGTTCGAAGCTCAGGAACGAGTCGCAACTCCATGACTTCAAATCAGCTTTTGCGGCTTGTCCCGTTTGACCTCTTCCATTTTTCGTCAGATTAAGAACTGGACAATGACCGATCTTCACTGCACATTAAAACCAAGGATGGATATGTACAACTTAACATGGGCACAGGATGTTATCAACAAGCAAGCTAGCACTGTTATTGAGCAAAATTCGGCGATGTGTGTCTTTTATATGCTAGCTTTTACCTCACAAACTATACTAATAGCAGGCCATATTAGCCTCATGCCTACAAGGATGATACAATGAAGGGACATTGTATGGAAGGTTTAATCTATCTCAGGATAATTTCCCCACTCCTTACATGACGGATTGGAGAGAGCAAAAACAAGCTCTGTCTAAATCAATCAGTGCCAAGCCTACATCGTATAAGATCAAGTACAAAACTAATCTCTTGCTCCTCTGGATGCTTCCTATATTAAACTCGCTTGTCATTTCATAAAAAGGCTTCCCGAGTTTATTTAACTTGGAGGAAGCCTTTTTATCTATCTCGCTTGTAAATGAAATATTTAAGGAAAACACTAACAAATTATTAAGTTAATATGTTTGTAATTGTGAGCTAGCTGAACTGTTGTGAACATATAGGAATAATTTGTATGTAGAGCTAAAATAGCCATTTATTTTAACCCAAGTAAATGTCAAGGTTGCACGAGCGGGTCTTGAATCAGTCTGTTTAGGTTGGTCGACTACCAAGTTTTCTCCACTTGAGTATCCCCCAATTATATCAATATAAGGATCATAAGCGTCAGATATATAGCTATATCCACCTTGAACTAATGTATAATCAGCAAAAAATCTCGCTTTAACAAAAGAAGTTTCTTCTCTCACTGTTGCATTTGTAAATGTTCTATAACCAGTTCCTCCTGAGGCATATCCCCCTGAAACATCATTTGGAGTTATAACATGTTCTTCCTTTATTTTCGCGTTTGTAAGATCTATTGTTGATTGAATTACGGAGCCATCAGGAAACGTAGTTTTTTGAATTTTCAAACCATCTGATGATTCTACTTCACTTGTAATACCAGTACCCTTTTTTTCTGGATTATCAGAATCAGGGAGTTCTCCTGCCTTAATCTTCTCTATTAGGCTTTGTTGCACTTTTTCAGAAAGGCCCAAATCATTTAAATGACTAGATAACTTATCAAGATCTTGATTTGAAAATGTAACTGAGGAAACCTCACTTGCAAAACTAGCGGGTGCCACTGAAAGTAAAAGAGAGGCGGACAATATTGCAGACGCTACAACTTTTTTCATGTTCTTCCTCCTATAATATGGTATGATACTATCGAAGATTAACATATTATAGATTTATATGTAAAATATTATTAAAATTTGGAGGATAATTTATGTTTGACAATTTATTTCTTCATGAAATGTCTATATTTTTATTCTTAGGAAGTGAATTATTGCTCTTCATTTTTGCTCTTATTTTTATTATTTGCACTTTAAAAAAAAACAAAGTAATGCATCAATTGGATGAGATTTTGGCAGAAACAACCCACCTAATAAAATCGAAATAAGGAGAGGATTCTGATAGGGACCTGGACTATATCTGTAACCATAATCTACTGGTTCTGTTTTATTCATATTTTTATATGTTCATGTGCGCTGATCTACCTCTTTAAAATAAGAAAAACAAATAAATTATTTCAAAGAAAAATAGAGCTGCTCAGTAAGCATTTAGAAATATTAAGAGAAGAGCTTAAAAAAAAATATTAATTTGCAAGACGAGGTACTAATATTAGATGCTATTCAGCTACCTCGAAAAGTTAACTTAGCTATCTTGAGGGATGTGTAATCTTTTTTAAACAAAATCGCCAACAAGACCTCTCATAAGTTCAATTAACTCATGAGAGGTCTTGATATACTTCAGAGGGAGAGCAGAAGTTTCCTTGTTACATTATGCTACACTCTTGGACTTAGTCTCATTAATTACCGTATTTAACCTTATGACCTGTTCTAGGGCTTATATCCTCCAGTACCACACTTCTCTTCATCAGGTCTAATATGCTAATTTTCAGAAATGAGGAATGGTATACGCTTCTTCTTGGCAAGCTAATGTGAGAATACGTCAGAACGGAGAAGAAGCCTGATGAAATATAACCGTTTGCTATGCGCTGGAATCGCTGTTTCTTTGGTGTGTATCAGTTCTTGCCCCACTCCATATACGAATGCACAAAACACATCATATGCCTCCCCCGCTCCTACAAAGGGAAGAGCCTATTACGAAGAACGGGGCGACATTGTATGGGAAGTTCCTACCCATCGTAAGCTTATCGCTCTCACATTCGATGACGGACCGGACGAAAGCAATACGCCTGCCATTCTCGATTTACTTCAAAAATATGATGCGAAAGCGACCTTTTTTGTCGTTGGCAGTCGTGTAGAAAAGCTGCCACACCTTGTAAAACGGGAACGAGAGGAAGGACATGAAGTTGGCAACCATACCTTCCTTCATTCATCCTTTCAATATATCTCCCGCAACAAAGCTCTGTCCGAATTGGACCAAGGTCAGACGAGCATCGTTCAGGCAACTGGTGCGGGGACCCATCTATTTAGACCACCAGGCGGCTCCTATAACGATTCACTCGTCAAGCTATCCAAGGAGAAGGGGCTAAAAATTATTTTATGGTCTTGGCATCAGGATACCCTAGATTGGCGAAAGCCTGGTGTACACCGTATCGCAGATAAGGTGCTTCGCAACGCCCGTAACGGCGACATTGTCCTCATGCACGATTATGTACATCAAAGTACACAAACCGTTGAAGCCTTGAAGATTATTCTCCCTGAGCTCAAGAAAAGAGGTTATTCCTTCGTCACTGTATCTGAATTACTCTCTAATCGAGAAAAGCCGGATGGGCTGATTGAGGTGAATAAGTGAAAGAGCAAGGAAAGTGGGCTCGCCGTTGACTATGCAAAAAGATATGCAGGAACGAAATGGGAATTAGGTAATACAAGAGACCTCTCACAAGTTTATTTAACTCGTGAGAGGATAAATCCCAACCTCAATAGTGAGCACCACATCTTATTTTACATAGCTATACTTTTCAGTTCAATGTTTTGGAGGCAAGCCATTGCATCATTGTTGTTTTCTTTCCGTTAATCAGCTTTGATACTTCATTGTTATACACGTAAATCCAGGACCAGTGACCATTATATTCATACGGTGTTTTGTCGCTCTTTTTGTACAAACCAGAAGTATCCACTACATTATCAAACAACGACATATGGACATCCTTTGCTCCGGCATTCACTAAACGGTTGTAGGTCGGAATCATATAATCGTTGGGTGGAACCACAGTATCGGTTTTGGCAGCCACAAACCAGATCGGCAGATCCTTCAAATCGTTAATTTGTTCGTCAGTGATTAGGCTATCCTTCAAGGCTTCACACGCCACCACAGCTGCTGCAAAATAGTCTTTATAATCACGGATCAGCAACATAGTCATATATCCGCCGTTGGAGTCTCCACCAATGTAGATTCGATCTGTATCAATGTCTTTGTTTTTGGCCACGTATTCCTTAATTAAGGACATCAATGCTTGCTCATACTTCGAGGTTCCGTCTCCAAAGCCTGTAAAACCATCCATCCAGTAAGTTGGAGTCTGAGGTGCCAGCACATAAGCCCCGCCAAAATACGATTGAATATCCTTAGAAGCAAAATTCGCTGCTTTATTACCCGAAATCGGAATCGTCGGATCTGTACCTCCCTCTCCCATACCGTGCAGCCAAATCACCAAAGGGTTTTTCACCTTGTCTTTTGCCGGTGCATAGCTCGCGTAGGTTAAAGTAACCCCATCAGAAGTAGCTTTACCAGTGGTAAATTGATCAACAAGCTTCCGAATTTCACCTGAGGAGGTTTCAATTTTCAAGCCGGAAATCGATCCTGATTGGGTTTTAATAGCCTTTTGTTGCGTGATCGTGTACTGGTTCTCATTCCATCCGTTAAACCCGGAACCTGTATCATAATGAATAGCAGAGCCCAATGTTAAGGCCGGGCCGATTTCCATTTCCAGCACAACGTAGCTTCCCGTTTTCTTTACAGGGTTGCCGTTTTTGTCCGATACATAGGCCTTGGTGACCTTCCGGTTGCCTTTCTCAACAAAGGAATTTACCAACCTATTGTCGCTTCTTTCCACATATACCTTAAATGTATCCTTGGTTATCGCATCTTTGGGTACCGGCTTACCCAGATTAACAATGATCTTCGTAATGGTTGCTCCCCAATCCTTCACCTCCGCAACCGTCCGGTATGAAGTAGGCTGCATCTTGGCATCCTTGGCAGCCCATGCACCGTTGCTGAATACAAGGGTTGTACTGACAGCTAAAGTGAATAACATAGTTGTTTTAGCAACCTTTTTAAACTGTTTAAACATGATGTCTTACCTCCCAGATCCATTGATAAAACGCTTACATTATTAATTTTAATGATTTTTTTATTTTCATCCTGCCTTTTATTAGCCTAATTCAGGTCAATTACTGACTCCTTGCTTCAGAACGCCTCTTGTGCTTTTTACGATATTGATGCGGTGTCGCTTGATAAACCTTTTTAAATACCCTGGCAAAAGACTTCTCGTTTGGAAATCCGTGTTCCAGCGCAATTTGTATAATAGAATGGTCCGTATTCATAAGAACACGGAAAGATTTCTCCAGACGGATGGCATTGATATATTGAAATAGCGTCATACCTACATGCTTTACAAAAAAACGGGACAAATATTCGGGAGACAATCCAAAAACCTGAGCTATGGAATCCAGGGATAGACTCTGATCGTAATTTTCTTTGATATAATCGGTTATCAACGTCAGTCGCTCCAAATATTTATGAGTGTTAATGCCTGGGATCGATTTGTTGTCAATTTTAAAATGCATTAATAAAAGGTACACCAGTTTATAAGATAGCGACGTTAGATGGATATGTACTAAAGGGTCATTGTGCTGGTTGAGGTAAGCTACAAATAATGTGTTTAACAGATCACGCAGCTCCTTAAAATGCTGTAATCTCTGCTCATTGGTTTCGAAAATGGATATACAATCGAATGAAATGGGATTACTGTCCTTAGTATTTTCTCGAATAAATCCAGAAGGAATCAAAACGGTTATAGCCTCTCTACCTTTGCCCTTAGCCACAGAAAAGGAATGAATAGCATTCGAATTAATGAGCACGATATCTCCTTCTTTGGAGCTATAATTCATGCCATCTATATAGATATTGTCGATTCTTCCTGAGAGTACATAAGATATTTCGATGCTATCGTGCCAATGCCTAGGTATGTATGCTGGTTCATTGGAGGAATGAACTATAATTTTTAATGGAAAATGATTGTCTGCCTGGACCAGCTCATATTTGTATTCCAAGTTTGTCGCTCCTCTCAGATGTGAACATAATACCTCCCTGTCTCCATAAACAAAAAAACCTAAGGAACAAAATGTTAAGATCCTTGGATCTTAACATTTTGTTCCTTAGGTTTTGCCTGCGTAACAGTAACAATCCTAGTGCTATTCATTCTCATTTAACTAAGCTAAGTATATAGAGGGTTGAAATTCATGTCAACGCTTTCATGCAAGGCGTTCAACCTCCCAACAAAAAAGAACGAGCTTCTATAGCCCGTCCCTTTATTTATGATCCTGTTTTTTGAACTTTGAAGATCATATTTAAACCAAATCCAATCAGCACGAGTCCCGTGGCCCTATCGATAATATTCTGAACTTTGGGTGACATTAACCTTTTTCTTATGTAATTTAACAATAATACGATTGTAGTAAACCATAAAATCGAAAGCAGAGCGTAAAGAGAACCCATCAGTAAAAACTGCAAACTGGGATTATAACCTGGTATTGCACCCGCATATTTGACCACTTCAAATGCTACGGCTGACTTCATTAATATGAAAGAAAGCCATCAGCCATATTTCAATACCTAACATTCATCCTTTTGAAGCTAGTGTGCAATTCGGTCACTGTTGTATCCGACTCAAAAGGATGCTCCCAATAAAACTGGCGCGGATGCCATGGTAATGTTCTTCCATTTGCGGACCCGACTTTCAGGAACAGAAAGAGCAGCGGTGATATCCTTAAATCGCATCGTCCTGCTGCTCTCCAACTACATGTGTCTGACTTTGTCCCGTTCAGGACTTCTCTCTCTAGACATTCTGCATTTCACTACCTCTATAGCTTAGGTCTCTGAATAATTAGACAAACTGACTGGATAAAAGACATAAACCTTAAGCCATTTGCTGAATAAGCTACTACTAAGTAACAATATTAAGGCGTCAACTTTAATATTGTCATAGTTGTATTAATATTATTGTGCAACTGAGCAGGAGTTGCGTTGGCATTTACCAATTGTATTGTAGTTGGAACTGTTGTAACGGTTACAATAACTTCAGCTGCGGTAGGCCCCCCACCATTACCTGAGAAAGGTAAAGGTGTTATAGGAGTTCCGTTAACAGTGAGATTGAAGTCAGCATCACCTTGGTTATGAATAGAAAATGAGATGAAGTAGCTCCCCGTTTCGTTAATTGTTATCGTTGGGGATGGAGGAGTGAAAGTAAATGCACCTCCAACATTCGCTAAAACCCCAGTAAAGGTAATTGGTGTGTTACCCGGAACTGTGTCAGTCCCCGTGCCAGGATCTGCTCGGAAAACACTTAAGAAATCTGATATCCCGAAGCCAGCAGGCCCTGCTGGTCCTGCTGGCCCCGTTGCTCCCGCTGGTCCTGCTGGTCCTATTGCTCCTGCCGGTCCTGCTGGTCCTACTGCTCCTGCCGGTCCCGTTACTCCTACTGGCCCTGCAGGACCGGGAATTCCTTGAAAACCTTGTAGCCCTTGCTGGCCTTGAGCACCTGGAACTCCCTGTGGACCTGGCAGTCCTTGGGGTCCCTGCGGTCCTTGAGGTCCTCTAATCCCTTTAACAATGACCTTCGGCAAAACTTTGACCTTTTTAACTGCACATCTTCTAAATTTTCTCCGATGCATTCTCTTTTGCCAACAATAATGTCGAAACATAATTTATGGTCACCTCCAAAGTCTAGTCAAATTAGCTTATTGTGCAATTAACCAAAAAGATTGGGCTGTTGACTTCATCTAGGAAAAGATAGGCATAGGCCTGTCCGTATGCTCCAACTCGTTGACCATGATCTTGTACCGTTGGTGACCGTCCACTATGTTCCCAGTGCGTTCGTTCCAAATGATAGGGTCGATGTAACCCAACCACACAATGGACTGCTTTAGCTTCTCTTATTCAACATCGCCCGGCTAAAGGTCAACCCGTGGGTTGTACGCTTTTTCAACAAAAAAAGAACTAGCTCAACAGCTAGTCCTTAATGATTGGTTTGAAAAATACTACCTTCTATTATTTTTGGGTAAATGCGATTTTTAATCCGATAAGTGTAAATAACGAGCCTTGAATATAATTGATTTTTTTAGAAAAGGATGGATTTCTCCGTAGAAAGGAGCCTACTTTTCCAGCAAAAATACTTATCAAAATAAAAAGCACTAAAGTTTGCATTAAAAATACTACTCCAAGAACTAGCATTTGAGTAGAAACATTACCACTTCCTTGGTTTACGAACTGAGGGAGAAAAGCCAAGAAAAAAAGTGATATTTTGGGATTCAATACATTCATGATAACACCTTTTTTATACAATGATTTGTAATTTAAGGTATCTCCACTCTTAAGTTCAAAACTCGTATCTTTTGCTCTAAATGACTTATACGCCAAAAATAATAGATAAGCTGCTCCAGCGTATTTGATTACTGCAAACGCCAAGGAAGATTGATAAATTATTGCCGCGAGGCCGAAGGTTGCTGCAAAAATATGAACCAACAATCCCGTGCAAAGGCCTAAAGTAGTAAATATCCCTGCATTCCTACCTTTTGCTATGCTCTGTGTCAGTGTGAACACGTTGTCGGGGCCCGGCATAATGGTGAGAACAATTGCTGCTCCCAAAAAAGCTAATATAGATTGAAGCTCCACAAAACTTCCCCCTTTGGATAATTTGAATATATACTACACCACAATAAAGGGATCTGACAATTGAGTTGATCGTAAAAGGACGCGCCCATTGTTGTATTCTCTGGATTCGGGTTGGAGTCATTACAATACATACATATTCGTGTTGTTAGGCTTTTGTGTATGTATAGAAACTATTAGAACAAATGATAGAACGTAAACTGCCGAATTACATAAACTCTGCTGTAAGCTGCTTGAGCACTCATGGTGTAGCAAAGGTATAAAAAAGGGCTCCCTCTCGGGAGCCCTTTAAATAGCCGTATTACAGGGTTTTGAGACCCTTATTACATCATGCCGCCCATCTTTGATTTACTCTCGCCGAGGAACGTCTCTGAACTTATCCCTTATTATATAGCATGTTATCTTCCCTATCCAGAAAATTTCATTCGTTTATATTCGTCCATTTTCGCCGGAATTGTGATTTCTCATGTGATTTTTTGTGGTTCAGATAACCTTGTGACGCACATACAAATCGGTCCCATCAACAACTTCCTTACAATTGTATATCAAGGTATACACAGTAGCAATAAAACTTCCAAGGGGTTATATTTCTAAAATAATTCTATTAGAACGGAGTGTTTTTCTCATATTTTTCATAATAAAAAGCCAACCATTTTGGTTGACTTAAAGCTGTGAAAAGCTTTATTTAATTTTACTTAACAATAAAGTGTATTCTGATGCATTATAAATTTTGTTTAAACTCGCTGGAAATTTAATAATATAATCAAGACATTTTTGCAAAGTTAGATTATCCGTCTTTTCTTTTAACTTTATGCACATTCTTTGAAATCTTCGTTTTGGTGTACTTCGGTCAGTGTCATATAGCATTTCATTATCATTCATCATGCTTACTAATACTGTTATCTCTCTATCTCTAAAACTGTCAATAAATTTATCGTAGTATCTTACAGCGGCTTCATCTACACCATCACGATAACCCAGCCCATTACCACTGTAACAGATAGCGATTACTTTAACCCAATCTCTTATAACACTGTCAGGCACTATCCCATTTTCAGGGATTCTTTCCTCTAACATTTGAGCCCATGCCCATTCATTATAAAAATTATTATGACCAAAGTGAGCACTTTTCAGACTATTTAATGTGTCTCTTATATCATAAGCCACACTATCCTCATCTCTAAAACTCAACCCTTTTACCTTAGTAAGAAAATTTTCAGCTTTTTCTCTTCTTATAACTAGTCCATTAACTCTAAAATGACCAAACTTTTCACCCAATTCGTATTTTTTCTTATCAGTGCTAGCGTCCCAAACGAATTCAGCAATTTTTTCTATATTTTCAACAGTATTCATTTTAGTCTTTTCATCTGTATAAAGGCCAAAAATCGTCCAAAGAAGGTCGTCTACCATTTGTTGTGGCAATTTAACAATATTACCACCAATTAAATTAATATCGCCATTCGGTATCTCTCCATTTCTTAAATTATGAAGAAGTTGTTTCACCTTAAGTGATGAGTGGTTTGGTTTAGCATTGATAGCATAAGCTATACAGTTTTCAAGCCAACTTAAAATATCGTAAGCTTTAATTGTATTTTCATTGGGATGAGCAGAGCTGGAGTGGTTTCTCATGTAGTTAATAAATTTAAATACTTCAAAAACATGATCACTAATTAATTCCATACGATTGCACACAGTCAATAAATCATACTCTGAAATATTTGATATATCTTCTTCGTCTTGCAACCCCTTATATCGAGAACTAAGACTTTCAGCAATTTTATAAAAGTGTTCTAAATCGAATCCTATTACTAATTTTCTTAAAGATATAATCGTTTCGTTCCATAAGTATGTAATCGCTCCATCGAATAAACCTGCAATAATTGAGGCAGTAAATCGTGTCAAGTAGACTGACTTTTGTTTCTCTTCCATTGATAGACACTCTAAAGCTTCTCCGAGTGCATTTATGATTTTCTTTCGTTCATTAACAGGTGTAAGAACTCCTTCTACCGGTAAACCAAGTCTCTCCAGATACTCTGTTAGCGGCTGATTGAAATCGCTCATAGTTTCAACAATTTGTGTTTTAGATTGTGTAAGAGAAATCAACTGATCTTCCTTCAAGTTGTTCCATTCCTTTCATAATATAATTTAGAATTAAACAACAGCTACTCTATGTATAATTTCTTATATATTTTCTCTTAAAATGATTCTTTTGACAATAGGAACCTTTGTTCACACATCTAAAGACTCATTTTAACAACAAATACCAAGGTCTAAATACTCATTTTTTTAATGTAATTGTGTTTTTGAGTTATATATGAAACACATCTTTTATAGCTTAAAGCAATCTCTCTCGGGTGGTGTTTCTTTCCCTGACATAACTGGCCATTTCGTATCATAAGGTAACACCGAGCATTTTAATTCAGCTCACTAGTTGCCCTTTCCGTCATCTTGACAAGCTAAATTCTTCGATTACCACAAATAGCACAAAACCATTCATCCCATCAATATAACTCTGAAAATACCTTTTCACATTTGCTTCCGATAGTTACAAAAAGGATACTAAAAATAAAAATTCGAAAATTAAAAGCCACTCTAAAAGAGTGGCCTTGTTTATGTGTTGCCCTGGTTTCTTATTTTGAAACTGTGTTATCCAGTTACACCAACTCTCCCACAAGCCGCCAGGGACAACGAAATGGTTATAATACTCATTAGCACCAATCCTTTCACAAAGAGAAGTGGAATGATAACTGAGATAGCCATACTAATGATGCCAGCTATCAAAGCACCTAAAAACCAATTATCTTTAAGGTGATTGCTGAGTAGGGAGAGTACAGGACTCGAACCTGCAACTGCGGCAAACAAATTAAAATTAAATATAGTGTTGCATAACAGCATTACTGTTTTATCTAATATAACATATTTGTCTACATCATTTCACGATAAATCTTACTTTGGTTCCATCAGCATACTTATCTAACTGATGACTTACCCACGAGCCTGCTCCCCGGTTATCACTAGGGGTTATGTATCGAATATCAGCACCTGCGCCCCCTTCAGCACACATTGCCATTGGCCATTCATCTCGGTCATATCCTTTTTTAGTTGGGTAGCCCTTCAAGGACTCCCTTCGATTTTCTTCGGCTCCGTCCCGATCAATGGTACATACAGCAGAATGTCCCGCTGCTATCGCATCCCTAATGTGTGCTCCGGTTTCAGGGTAACGTGAACTCGGGAACTCCAACGTATACCCAACTGCTTGTTGGCTGATTACCGCCGGTTCAGCATAAACGCCTTGTACCGAGAAAATAGCAGCTAGTAAAAATACAATTAATCCTTTTGCGATTCCTCTTAACATATGACACCTCCAAAGTATTTAAATCTTCTCTATACTAATTGGAGAGTCATGTCGAAGTATCGCATATGTTGTCACATAATAAAAATAAAAATTAAAATCCACTATTAAACTTTATTTTGAATATATAGACATAAATGTTTAGACATTCCTTTTTCGTTTTTGTATGATTGCAGAGCAAATAAAACAAAAAGGGGAATATCCATGAAAAGACTATTACCAATTCTACTTTCTCTATTTTTACTTCCTTGGTTCGCACAAGTAACGCATGCCGCGACCCCAGAAGCAACCAATCTAATCCCTAAAATGACGTCAAACACTAGCCCTTCAGGTAAAGTAACCTATAGTGCCGCATACAGCGGTCTAGAAGGATATAAAGCATTTGATGGAAAGCCGAACTATAGCACGGCTGGAAATTATACTGCCTGGGGAACATCCCCTAAGAATGGGTGGCTCGCTTATGAGTTTTCAACTCCGCAAATTGTCACTAAATATGTTCTTTATTATGGAGGCTACTCCACTAGCAATCCACCAGATGCCGGTAAAGATATGCCTAATACCTGGACTTTTGAGGGATCCAATGACGGAGTAACATGGACCGTTCTCGATAATAAATCTGATTATATTTTTACCTCTGGAGCTAATGAGTTCTCACTTAATAATAAAGACCAATTTAAAACCTACAGAATAAATATTACTAAAAATAATGGAGCTACTGGCAAGGATGTCAATTTGGCCATTCATGAAATGGAAATGTGGGGTTACGACCCTGCCACTCAAACTCCCGATCCTGTAGATCCAACACCGAGCCCTAATCCTGATCCGTCTAATCCTACAGATCCAACCGAACCAACACAACCAACTGGTGACCGCGCAATTTTGGTTGTGACACTGGATACAGGGTTGGAGAAGGAATTTGACCTGAGTATGAAAGAAGTAAACTCTTTCATCACTTGGTATGAAGGTAAACAATCTGGATCTGGTACAGCATCTTATGCCATTGATAAGCACAATAACAATAAAGGACCATTCAGCAACCGTAAGGACTACGTAATCTTCAACAAAATTCTCACATTTGAAGTAAGTGAATATTCAGCTAAATAGACAACAAAGGACTCCATACTGGTTACATACCAGCGGAGTCCTTTTTCACATCTACTCTAATTTCAAATTGATTCCGTATGTAATAAGCTCCTGCAATTTTTACCGAATCAGACGAAAACTTTTCTATAGTGCCACCATAATCTACAACCGACACTATATCCTCTCTCAACGACTGAACAACGTACACTCTTACCTGGCTTAATGCAGCAGCAAATAGTTCTATATCCGACTTTAACACTTTATATGTATGGTTCATGCTGATCACCTCAGGATAGGTATTTGATGGATTGTGTAGAAACCCCTTCAATGTATAAACCCGCCGACCAGTTAAGGTTAGCGGGTATTTGCTTTACTTACGTTTAAGCACCGCCAACTTGGTCAAACAATTGTACGATTTGGCTATGGTTATTCGACTGAACAGGTATAGTACCAATAAACAAAAAGCTAGCCGCAATGATTAGCAGTACCATTTTCTTTAACATTATCTAACCACACCTTTTCAATGAATTTTGAGAATTTTTGCATTGTTTCAGGAACCGCATGAGTACGGAAATGCTCAAACAGCCCTATACAGTTTATATAATAACTCTCATTATTTAGTGTATGATAACTTACCATTGAATACATCAAGTATTTGAAGCCATCGTCGTATGTACCTCGATGTAAATGATAATACGCTAACTCATAACTCAAACGTGCATACTGTTCTGGTATAACTTGTTTCGTATACATATCAGATGACGACTGCTGCACAAAAGAATCAATAATCATTTCAAACCGTTTAAGTATATCATTCACGTCTAACTGGTACCGATTAGCAGCAAGTATTAAGTTCAACAGTTTAGTAACCATTTCATTATCGACCTTTGAGGCAGCAATGTATTCTACATAATCCGGAAGTACACTTATCTCCCCGGACAGGAGTGTATTAACATAAATATTGCATTCTGCCCAGTTTTGGAACAAGCCAATCCAGTGTTGGGTGGCCTCGTCCGTCTCTTTGACCCAACCTAAATCAGCGTAGGCATATGTATATTGTAGAGCTTGTTGATAATCGCCTTTGGCTTCACAGGCACTTGCGCACAACAGGTCAGCATAGGAAATATATACAAACAACGGTCGACTTAGCTTATTGACAGACTCATCCCGCTCTCGACTCCGTTGTTCATGTTTCATTGAATATTGGATTTCTGCCTTGGCTCTCATCTTCCTCGCCATTTCGTCAACCTTGTCCCATTTACGCAAAGACCTGTATACATTAGCCAAATCCTTCAACGCATCAAGCTGGTCACTTTCATCCAGCCGTTCGACAAAAGCTTCAAACACCGCTGCCGCCCTAATGTTACGACTTTGATCGTCTCCAATTTGAATCGTGAATATGCGATATTGACAGACTGCCAAGCGTTCAGAATGTTGATATTTCTCCGCTTCAGCTACCCCCTCATAGAGCAACAATGCAGCCGCATGTCTTCCCTGCGACAACAATTCCTCTGCAATTTCAAATAGCTTGGGTGAATACAGCAGATTGTCCATGATGGCTCCCACCACTCGACGAATCACATCCAACTTGTCCAACTCTGCACAGCGATACAAAAATGGCTCGATTCGCCTCATATTCGGAGGATGGTCGACGATGTAATTTTCCACGAACAAGTCGTAAAAGTGACCTTCTGGTAAACCCATAGCCTCTGTAATGAGGTCAAGCTGGTTAACAGACATAGATTTGTTTCCTGACACTATGCTGCTTATTATTCCCCTATTCATGCCTGCAATTTGTCCAAATTGCGCTATGTTCAAACCCTCTTGCTGTAGATATCTGTCTAATTCTGCTCGAATCGTAGGTGTATGCTTCATGTCATAGCCACCCTTCGCATAGAAATTCCAGTATTTTATAATCATTTACTATTTTTGTCCAGTAATTAACAGTTGTCAATATCTTTTTTGCGAATCAAGTGGAAAAGCTACGTTTGTCATAAGGGTACTCCTGTAAACAAAAAAAGCACCCCACCGGCTTTAAGCCAGCAGGGTGCTTCGTATTTCTAAACGTTTGTGATTATTCGGCAGCAATAGGTGGTTGGGTAGCGGGAAAAGCAGTTTGCTCCTTCGTAGAAGCTGTAGGTACTTTATTATCTCCCACAGCTTGGTTTACCAATTCGCTAACTTTAGCTGCAAAAGCCGAAACAGCCGCTTTAGCCACATCTTCAGGTGGCTGTAATTCAGAATCAACGCGCTTGGTTTTACCAGGGTTAAAACGTTCCCAAGCCAATTGCACAGCCGCTTCTATTTCATCCGAACCCACCTTTATTCCTAGCGCTCCCAACTTATCTGCAAGGTATTTAGTTGCCCCATGGAATTTAGCAGCTCCTTGGCCTGCAAATTTGGTTTCGGCATAAGCATAGGCATCATGTGCCAGTTGCTCAATTCGCTTGCGCTGCTCTACTGTAAAACGAGCCTCATAGAGTGGCTTTAGCTTTCGGTATATTGCCGTGCCAAGAGTCAGAGCCCCGATTGTAATTAAACCGATAGCGGATAGTGCAATGGTTGTGATGTATTGTTCTATCATAGTTATTTGTCTCCCTTCGCACTGAACATCCCTGCTCGATCAAGCAATGTAACCATACGATAAAAGTCATAGCTGCCATCATTAGCTGTGTCCAATATTCCGGCAGCTTTGGCATTAATGCAGGCTTGCTCGGCCCACGCTGGAACCTTTGTAAGTTTATTTGCTGCTTCCAGTGCAATCACACGTTTTTGCAGCGCATTAAACGCTGCTTTTTCTTCTGCTGTCATTGGTTCATCATCTCCCGTTTTAAGTGAGTTAATCTTAGCCAACACAGCGTTGAGCTGCGCTTGAGTTGGTCGCTTACCTGCCCTAAATTGAGCTGTCGTGATTCCAAAGACCATCTGCAGGTGAGGCATGTCTTTAAAGCTACGCCAATCGCCTCCCCACTCAAGCCCGAGCCGTTTAGCTTCTTCAACGACCTCCGACCAGTCAGGAAGGGAATCTTTATCATCGTCTTTCAATGTATCCCAGGACACCGTTCGGCCATCCCGAAGCAACAACGCAAAATCGGCCGCAAGCCCAAAGTTATGATTGCTATATCCGCCCCTGGCTTTTGTTACTTTGGGACGCTTATCTCCATTCCGTCCCTGGGCATAGAGCGCGTCCTGCTCCGCATATGTTCGTAAACCTTGGGTTATTACTATCCAAACACCACGGGCATAGCAGCGCTCAATTAATTTTTCCATTACAATTTTAAAAACTGGATTCAGCCCGACAAGCCGATTAAGAGACTTTTTTTGTATCTGTTCCAGCGTCAGTTGTACCATCCTGTCCATCTCCTTTCTCGTTAAGCTGCTTCAAGAAGCTTTTTAGCTTGAACGGAAGCGGGATGCCCATTGCCCCCAAGTTTTCAGCTAGTGATAATCCTTCACGACCAGCGTAGAAGTAAATGGCTGCTGTCCTAAATAGGGGAGCTCCTGGTTGTAGCCAATCATCAATCTGCGCGGATAACCCAACCACCATCAGCACAGTAACCTTGCGAATACCTCCCCAAAACATCACGTCGCTGTCCATCTTTTTATTTTTAAAAGCAGCGATTACGCCAGAAGCATAATCCAGCAACATTGCTATAAGCAGCACCTGAAGCGGCTTGTCCCACCCACCCAAAAATGTAACAATCAGACCAGTCAGCGCCGTCACTCCCCCTGCCGCCGCCTCCTTTTCCGATGTCCCAACGATTGCGGTCCATACGGTGCTGCCAAACATTTTTATTTGGCTCACTACCTTTTCCCCCTTAAAAAATAAAGCCCCCGATCACTCCGAGGGCATAAAAATAGCGCATCCGACTGGATACGCCGCTTACGCTTCTTGTTCTGTAGTTTGAGTTGTTGGAGCTGCTGGAGCCGCCTGTGAAGGCTCATTAATGCCCAAGTCAGCTTTAACCAAGTCTCGCAATGCTACTGGCACGTCCTCAATTTCACGACGGCCAGCAAGGATAAGATGTACCAGTGTAGTTGCAAAAGCTTTTTTAATCTGTTCATTCATGCTATCACCTCCCCTCATGAGCTGCATGAAAATAAAAAATAGAATCCGCACCCGGATTCTATTTAGCATCGGTCTGTGACATAACTAGCTGAATAAGCCCGGCTATGGCTTCTTTATTGTCCAAATCAGCCAGTTTAAGCTCCGCTACCTGATCCGTAAGAGGTTTCGTAGGGGGCGAGTCACTGCCACTCTTGGACGGGTATGTGAATTCCATTGTCTTAGCATCTGGATTCACTCTGTAACTGGTCGCGTGGTAGAAGTCTTCAGTATACTTATCAAACTCAAGTTTGAGGACGTCCACCTGTTCAGGGTCATACCCCTTTAACAACGGATAAAACCCCATATCATCCTCTTTGGTTGTCTCTCGTGCTGATTCTGATTCTATCTGTGGGGTCATAAAAATAACCTCACCGCTTGTTTTTCTCCAGTAAACCTTTGGCCCAATTTTCATATAAACCACCCTTTCTATTATTCGAATGCCCACCATTGAAAAGCTTCGATCACCGCTGTAGACTTTCCTCCTGCATAATCGCGTACATCAGTGCTGTTTATTGTTGCTAAAAAACCACCGGGCGATTGAGAGATGCTGTATATACTAACGCGGTTTTGAAACCTACCGTAAAGAGTCGCATCATCATCGTATGGTATTCCAGCCATCGCAATACCTTCAATGTACAAATTGCCGTATTCATCTTTCATTCTCAGACGTATGAATACTCTTGTTGGCAGGAAGCTCATGTTATTTACGCCTACGTTCATGCTTGCACCCGAAGTTGCGTTTGGGGCCGTCGCTGACTGACCGTTGAACGTACCCCTCGCGAATCGTTTTACAGGTGCATTTGTGATTGCTGCTGCTATCTGATCGCTACTCATATCAGAACTGGCGCCTCCAAATTTGCCGTTGATCGCGCCTACGATTTTATTTTTAAGATCAACGGCTTGCGTTAAAGACTGTTGAGCCAAATTGTATGCTTCATTTGCTCGATCATTAGCTGTCTTTACCGCGCTCGGTGTAGCGGCTTGATCTGTAGCTGTGCTTCCTGTAGATGTATTTAGCTGCACAATTCCGCGCGCCTGCGTAGATGCAGACGGCAGATCGGATGCCGAGTGCGTATGATTCTTGCTTGCTAATCCATCCCAAGGCAACCACGTCCCTGCTACTGTTCTTACACGGTTATAAATTCCTCCAGTTTCATCTACGTACGTATGGACAACCACAAGCCCCTCCGTCACTTTTGAGCTAGCGACAAAAAGTACACCCTTAGGATATGCTCCCGGTGGGCTATGGTCCGTAGCAGGAGTAAAAGAAGACCTGTCAATCCTCCATCTACCCGCACCAAGTAAAAAATCAAAATCATCCATGAACGGCTTGCCTTTATCAGCTAGGGAATCGGTATACAAGTCCGACAGAGCCTTACTATTCGGCACAGTCGTGGAAGAAGTAGACTTATAATCTGCGCTGAGTCGGACGGTACCCTTAACTGTGGTGGTTGCTTCGTCTACCTTTATATTTTTAATTGCCTCTTCCAAAGCCTGATCGTTTTCATAAAGTGTTGTTATAGGGATGTTGAGTACATCTGCATGGCCTTGATCCGTAGTGACAAACTTTCTCGGCTCTTTAATTGCCATTGTCCATTTCCTCCTTATCAGTAGATATCGTCGATCTCAAAAATGAACTCCATATCCGCATCTTTGATTTTATTGGTCATGGTGCGTATGGCTGTCAATTTGCCCGCTGAATCTACTAAAGCAAGCTCATTGATCGTTTTCCCGGCCAGCTCGTTTTCCGCAAGCGAGCATACATAACGAATAGTTGCAGGGGCTATAAATTCGTAACTGGTGATATCTTTTTGGAGCAGCTCCGCTTTTAAAGCCTGCTCAGTACCATCCAGCGGCAACGGCTTGCCTTCTGTGTCCACTCCACCGCTACCGAATGCCATTTTGACAACCTTCGTTAATGTGCCACCCTCTGCCCGCGCTCGGGCCATCTGCTCTCTGGCGTAGGCAGTTGTTACCGTTAATACTTGTTCAGCCATAATTACCTCCTATACAGTTTCTATTTTTTCAGTGGAACTGAGTAATCGGCTACCATCGAGCGCAACACTACCATTCAGCAGCCAATAATTCTGCCGGACCCTTACAATGCCTTCCTGTCGGTTCTGGATCGGATGGCTCACCTTCAGCTCCAACCGGTTCCGATATCGCTGGCGCTCTTCGGTCCATCCAGACAAGGATGCAGCACCGTTCAGTAACTCAACACCATCCAGATACCAAGGACGACCACCAAAGAAGCGAACGCGGGAGCGAAAATGAATACGTGAATGGATCTGGAACGCATGATGAAAGTCAATATGAATCGAGGGCAGAGCTTTGTTTATGTGGACAGGCCGGATGTATTCGAAGTCTTCCATCAGGCTTTTAATATCCACATCCGATTCGACTGAGTAAACAAAACGAATTTGCTTGGCGAGAAAATCCTCTTGTATATCCAACAGTTTGCCGTATTTATTACCCATTAGCCGCAGTGTGGGCAGCGTAAATGGCCGCTTGGCCCAGCGCTTACGACGTATCGCATCACGGCGCTGCTCCAGTGTCCCAATCTGCTCCTGTCGGAAATATATCCACTCCCAAATGGGCAATGCCCAAGTAGCAGTTTTCAAAACGAACTGATTTCCCAGATCGTCAATCGACTTTTCCCGATCGTTTACTTCCAACTCCATAACGTCAAAATGCCGCTCGGCCATGTCGATTTCATACATGTGCGGCGGTAGCATTTCCCGATAGCGCAGAGGTATCATGTCAGGTTCACCTCAATTTGTAATACGGACGTTACTGGAACCTCAACGTCTTTAGTCGCTCCATTAAGCGTGAGGTTTTCATAATCCTCCACGCCTTTGACCAACAAAGCTGCACCAACGTAATTAAAGACAAGCTTTGTACGACCAAGAGCATAATCAGCTATACGTTGTCTGATTGGTTCGACCAGCTCAGAAAGCGGGAGAATAGTATTTAGCTTTGCTTCTACTTTCAAAGTGAACACCGGAGCAGGATGCACTTCAAGATCGTGGCCACCAATCCGCTTGGTTTCCCACATATCCGCCTTAACCTTAGCGGCAAACTCTTCTGTGACTGGTTTACCCTGTAGATCAGTCAGATACAAGTCTATGGATACATCACTACGAGCCTTCTCAACAGCCACAGCACCACCGACACCCTCCAGTTCCTTCGCCCATGTCTCATAGTCCTTACGACGTCCGCTGCCTTCCTCAGTAAACACACGATCAAGTATTCTCAATCGGTATGTGTCGTCGTCCTCCCCCGCTTTTCGGGGCATTCCGTCAGACCATCCGTGACCGTCCAGAAACTCACTATCCGCCCAGACCGGAAATGCTTGAAGAAATGCGTACGTTAATAGTTCCTGCTGCTCGGAATATTCCATAGCTATCGGGTACCACAGATCATAGAAATATTCTCCCGGATCCGTCGGGGGTGGAGGTAGACCGCGTTCCTGTGCCAGTGTAATTGCCCGGTTAACCCAGCGACGGTAAATATCCTCTGGCGCCTCTTCTAGAATCGCCATCGGTGGCAGTGCCGGCAAATCCGTTAATTTAACATTCACAGTTCAATCGCCTCCTCCAGCTCCGTTTCTCCGGCCAAGCCATTTAATTTAATTCGCAAATACATGTTCTGGCCGTTCCGCTCCATCGACAATACCTCAGCTTGAGAGATTTCCGTATGAGCTGCCAAAGCTTCCTCAATGTCGCGTTTTATTTCAACGTCCTCCCAATTGGCCCATTCAGATCGTTCGACACCGATATCAGCGTCATACACCACATATTGAAATCGCTCGGTGTTCAGGATTTTTAGCGCCGTCTGCACAAGGTATTCACCATACGTAGCCGTTTTTTTGGGACGCCCGTCGTCGGTGGTTGCCATCTGCCGCGTGCGATAGTCGATCACGTACGTCCATTTGGTTTCAGATGCTACGGTTTCGGTCAGCTCCACCTCGTCCAATGCGGAAAAGTCTATATCCGGAAATAACGTTTCATCGTCAGCCACCAGCGCCCACATCCTTCCCGTGGACGTAGTACCGCTGTCCGCTCAGCCTGGAGACAATCAGCCGATCACCGACCTGCAAAGGGCTGGGAATAACCAACTTGCCACGTAATGAGCTGCGTGGGGCCTGTTTGTAAGGCTCCCCTGTCTCGTATACCACCCCGTTAGCCAATACGCCTGTGACACTGCCTTTGACTTCATCACCCTCCAGATATTCATTAGCTATGAAATCGGCTTTGACTTCCCGGTCTAACAGATAGTCAGCAAAGACTAGCTTGTCCGCTGGATAGGGAGCCGGGTCACCATCCACCTCTATTGACGGGCTTCCGGGCCAACTCAGCAGAGTGGCTCTCTCTGTGTCTCGCGCGTCGATGTGGTCTTTGGTCATTTCCCGCAGCTTCCTGACTGCATCTTGAAGCATACTATTCCCTCCTTTCCAGCTCCAACGTAACTGTGTACGTTCCGTTTTTATAACTACTATCCGCAGTAACGACAATCCATTTAGAGGTATGATCCGTCTTGGTGAGTACGAGCCAGCCAGAGCGCAAGCCGGATAACGTATGGTCCGTGTGCCGAACTGTAATCTTCTTGATCTGTTTGGCAGCAGACAAAACTTTCAGCCGCTGCGTGGCGATAGTCTCCGGCTTTTCGTCCTCACCGACTTCAATGATTTCTTCCATTCGGCCCATCGCCTTCACCGCACCTGCTGCCGTTTTGGTAACAGCGGAAGCGATCTTATCATCCTTCCATTTCTGCGCGGTTACGACTGTATAGGTTTCCTCGATGCTGTATCCTGCTGTGCTGGAGGTCATTTGCTCGGGAACAAAAATAGGGACCTTGGTATTGGTCCCTTCGCGCATCACCTGCAGATAAAAGCTCTTTTCCGTCCTTACAAGGTCTACATAATAACGGTAGCCGCTACGCTCATATGCCTTTTGCAATACGTCGAGGATAATTTCCGAATGGGCCATCGTCCCATATCGCTCGTCCAAGCTGAAGCCCAAAGCTGGGCAGCGGAAGTCAATGCCCGTGCTCTTGATGTATCGTTGCAGCTCCGCTCCGGCCTCGCCTTTAAGGTATGGCCTCGTACCCTTGTTCTTGCTCAAATACCAGCCGATCTCCCGCACCTCAATTTCCCAAGCGTTTGTAAATTCGTCCTGCTCATATTTAATAATAGGTCCGTGAAAAAATTGGTTTTTGTGATGATATAATGCACCACCAACCTTTTGCGAAAAGCACATCAGCATACCAGCTACCTTAATATTGCTTGCATTGCGAAGCCGCACCGTAGCGCTGCGGGCAATCTCATCGCGGCCAGAGGACCAGGACACTTCCTCTATGCCATCCGTTAGCATCTGCCGGGCGTTCTCCTTGCCATATACAACAGCAAAGCCGTCCATAATGCATCACTTCCCTTTCGCCTTGGAAACCTTGTCTGATATTCGCTTTTTGGAACCGGTATAGTCAAAAGCGCCCCTAGCGTTCGGGTCCTCCTTGGCCTTTTTGCTTTTATCCTTTGCCTTCTTTTTTTTATCATCTTTTTTCTTATCATTTTTTTTGTCCTTTTTGCCCGTAGTATTAGGGCGGCTTTTGGACGATTTGGTAATAACCGTACCTGGCTTGAGAACCTGCTTAGAGTTGGAGTAAGAGACGATTTTAACAGGCTTGTACTCCACAAATGAATAGTTACCGTGAAGATTTCCCTGTCCGTCCTTGTACGTCTGATCCATCCCCTCCAGGAGCATCGTTTGGCTAAACAAATTCTCAAAGTTAAGTACAACGGGTTTACCTTTCCATTGCTCCAGCAGCTTCCACGTTACTTCTGGTGTTTTATACGTGACCGTCTGCTTGCTATCCGTTTCCCAAATTTCTTCCCAATAGCGTGGAAGGATAGCAGAAAAAGAAACCCGTTTCACCTTCGAGACGGGTTTCCCTGTGCGTTCCTGACCAGTTATGACAGTGAAGGTTTCAACTTCATTGCCTCCGGTTATTTGAATCTCTGCCGGTGTGATGGGAAAAGTAAGGCGGATTTTGCCTTGCGATAGTGCCAACATGGCTTACCCTCCAGTCTCCAATACTTTCATCATTTCTTCACCAAACACTTTACGGATCAACGCACGACCTTGAGGGCTGGTGAGCATCTGTGCGAACTCGGCAAAATTACTAATGCCCTTTGCCATCTCTCCGAAATCAATATTGATGTTACCTATTGAAACAGACATCGGCCCGGCAGGGGCAGGCTGAGCAAGCGTCTGAGCCATTGGCATCATGCTAGCCGTACCAATCAAGCTTGGCCGGCCGACTTGTCCTCCGTTGGCATAAGGACGTACACCCATGATTATTCCAGCACGTTCCCACAGCTCGCGGCCACGATCTCGTCGGCTGGCCGATAACGGAATAATCATCTCCGGTCCAGCTTCACCAACTAATCCAACATGCGGACGGGTAATATAACCACCTTGAGCATATGGACGTGGCTTGGGTTTCGGTGTAGTACCACCGCCTCCACCACCTCCAGAATTGGCATCTTTCGCATCCTTTAATTTTTTCAAGGTTACAGCAACGCTGCTGACAACGGAAGATAACGTGGGGAACTGGCCGCGCATACCAGCAATAAAATGGGATATAAGATCACTTCCCCAGCTATTGCCCTGGCTCGATACGTTTTTAAGTGAGAACAGATACTGCCTCGTCTTATCAACAGCCGATTTCGCCGCAGCGCTGACACTATTAAAACTTTGTTTATTTTTTGCTGCCCCTTTTGCCACCTCATCCGCGTTGCTCTTAGAAGCGGTTCCTACATCTTTAATACTCTTCTGGGCTTTGCTACTGTCTCCCATCTTCCAGACAACGCCCCACGCATTTTTAAGCGCATTAAGGCGTTGCTTAACTTCTGGTTGCTCGGCAACAGTTTTTAGTCCCTCTTTAAGACCTTTATCGACTATGCTTTTGCGCACATCGTCGCCAATCTGTTGAAGACGCTTCTGCTTCTGCTCAGTCAGATTGTTGATCGTAATTTTGGCTTCAGGAGGGGGACCGGGTTTCTCTTCCTTCTTGCCTGTGAACCAGTCTTTAACACCGCCCCAAGTGTCTTTTACTGAATCAAAGACACCAACAGCCTTGTCCACGACCCAACGCGTAGCGCCACTCTCATCCGCAAATTTACCGATCTTCTCCCCCACGATATTCCCGATGTATGCACCTGCCATCGTACCGAGCGGCCCAAGAACAGACCCAAAAGCCCCGCCAATAGCACCGCCAGCTACACCGCCAACCATAGCACCGCCCTGAGTAGATACAGCCTCGCGTACCCCCTTTTCCTTAGAGGCTTGGTAGAGATCATATGCGCCGGCTGCTACGCTTGCTACCGTACCAACAATACCGCCAACTTTAGCCGCTTTACTTGCTCCTTTTAGGAAGCCTCTCAAGCGGCCACCGCCAGAAGGCGGACTCGGTGGTGGCGGTGGATTTGGAGGAACAGGACGACGGACACGATATGGATTATCACGCGATCCCCTGGGGCTTGGGTTCGGGTTAGGTGGATTTGGTGGAGTAGGACGAGGTCCATTAATACGTATGCGACGTCTACCGCCTCCTGCTCCCCTACGTCCTCCACGTCGGTTCCGCCTACGGTTGCGATCTCTGTCGCGGTCACCACCATCACCGCCGCCGTCACCGTCTCCACCACCGGATACAGACCCGTTAATATAAACTTTGGTCGCATTAACGGTCATCGAAGCAACAGAGCGTAAACCGCCAATACGATCATCGACAGGGTTACGGTTTCCGCTCAATTGGCGTCTGACACCGCGACCGCCCATTCGCTCCCGTATACGGGCAGCACGTTGGGCTGGTGTTTCTTCGGGTGGTGGAGTTGGAGGTTCGGGAGGTTTCCGTCGAATCCAATTCCAACCGGCTTTGACTCCCCTGCCTGTTGCATTTGCCCCCGCTTTCCCCTTCTCTCCTACCCATTTAGCAGCAGTCGAAAGATCATCGTTGAACTTCTTTACTCCTTGTGCAAAGGACCATAACTTCTTAGCTACCAGTACAGCAGCCAACCCCATTAAGGCAGTATTTATGGCTTTAAAATGATCTTTATAGAAGCTAGTCGCTCCGGTTATGGCACTGGTTATCCCCATGCCGAGCGCCTGAATGTTGTCCTTATTCTGCACCAGTAATGCGTTAAACTCCTTCAAAGCTGGAAGGGCTGCTTGAGCAATATTGGTTCCAATCTCTTGCATTTGCAGGCTCATTTCAGCACGAGTTTGCTTCATTTCCGTCATCGGATCAGCAGCTTGCTGCTTACGAAGCAAATTATCAGTCGTTCCTTTCATGTCTGGAGCCTTTTGAAAAGCCGTGCCAAACGTCTTCAGGATAGAATCAGCATTGTCCTCACCAGCACCGGAACCCAAAGTGACAAGGGATTGTTTTAGCTGGCTCCGCGTTTGACTAGCCAAATCCCCGACCAATGCCGCAATGGCTCCCTGCGCACGCTGTTTATCACCTGAATTGATATCATCCGTAAAGGATGACGCCTGACGTTGGGCCTCATCCTTCCCTGCTCCACGACTGATAAAGTAATTCGCCATATCCCCTGTATTCAGCGCTTTGACGCCAAACGTCTCTTTGAAAAAATCGGCTGGCTTGTCGAAGTTGAAGGCTCCACCCTTCACCGTCTGTGTTAGAAAATTACTCATTTGTTCTGAGTCGGTGCCGCTGCTGGAGAAATACGGGCTGTATTCCCAGAACGTATCGAACAGATCCTGTTGTTTGTCGCCCACTTCCTTATAGGCGTACATCATAGAATCAGCCACTTGGCTGTAGGATTCTTTAAAACTGTTAGACGCTTGAGACAGCGCCCGCTGTACTTCCTCAGCTCCGGCATCCGGGCGAATGTACTGGATTTTAGCAGACGCACTTACGAAGTCACTCATCTTGGATTTGTCCTGTACTAAAGGAGCTGCATCCGCAAGTTGTCGAGTGCCTTCCACTCGATCTGGAATAATGGCCTTTCTAACCAAGTCATCTACCGTACTAAGGCTCTGCTGACGATAGTTTTCTGGCATGTAAGCCGCACTTCGCGCCGCCTCACGGCTGTAATCGGACACGCCCCCAAACATAGAGTCACCCACGCCGCTACCAAGCACAATCCCACCTGCCAACGCTGCCAACGCTGAAATCTTGTCGGATACCTGGTCAACGACTGGACTAATCGAATCCTCGGCCCGTAGCTTAACATGAGCGTCCCGGATACTGCGTATTTCCGAATCTGCCCTGTCAGCGGAACGCCGAAGATCATCAGCTCCAGCACGCGCACGACGAAAAATATCATCGAGTTGGATCTGATTCATACGCCGTACTTCGTCGGACGCGCCATTGATCCGTCTACCTAGATCGTCCGCTGACTCCCTCGCCCGGCGGCTACCAGATACAAAATCATCGAACATGCTGCCCGATGCCCGACGAAAATTCATCAGGTCGTCATGTGCGCCCTGAAGCATACGCCGCATATTCCGGACAGCGCCGGTTATCATATCTCGGGCCTCAAACGGTACCGTAACTGATGTAGTTGCTATTGTTCCCACCCCCTTCCTGTTCTGACGTGACTATTTCCTATTTAGACGCGCCATTTCTTCCTCAGCGATCATCGACGCAGCCAGGCAAAAATAATACTGGCGCTGTTCGTCTACTTCATATGGCAAGACTTCGGCAGGTAATTTCTTTTGGTTAACCCAAAAGTGGGCTACCCAGCTCGCTTCTCCGTCTCGCCGGATGAGTTTTTTGCGTCATTGAGGAGAGAATCCTGGGTCTCTTTGAAATTACGCACAGCCTTGCTGAGTGCAGCATAATCATCCGCATCATCCAAAATGCGCGGTGGCAATTCAAATTTACTCGTTGCACCGTATGCTTTTAACAGGTCTTTGTTATTCCAATCAAATTCGTGTTCAGTAGCTTTGACGATCATCACGTCAACTTCCGTGTAAAAGGGAGATGTTGGTTTTCCGTCTTCGTCGTAAGCAAGTTCATAAACCCGACGGGTTTCCAATGTAGTCAAACGTTTTATAGACCAATCCTCACCATCAGCCGGTACTGAGATAAAGTCGTCTTTACGGTCTTCTTTCGCTTTGGAAAGGTACTTCTGCAATCTATCGTTTTTGTAGTTTTGTTGGTTGCTCATTGTTATTTCCTCCATATTGGTTGTATTTAAAAAAAACAAAAAGAGAGCGAATAAATCGCCCTCTTACTCCCACATATAATCCGGGAACTTTTCAACAAAATCGAAGTCCGTCGCCGTGCCCTCTAAAGTAATATCGATGCCGTTGTTATCGTCGATTTTGGCAATCAGGATGTCCATTTCTCCGTGGATGTGGACACCAGTAATTAATACTTTCTCCGTATTGCCTGTAATACGGTCTTCTAATCCGCCCGTAATACGTGCCAAAAACATAGTCTTACCCGCTTTAAAATCCTCCAGCAAACGGTAGCGCAGCCGTGATTCTAATTTGGACATGACGATTTTGACCGGGATTTCGTAACCCGTCAATTGCTTTGTTTTCGTCATACGGCGTGCTCTGACAATATCCAATGTTTCCGTGGTGAGCTTGACCTCAACCTCTTTGACAGTATGAATATCCTCGCCGTTGTCGTCTTGAAGCGAGAGGTTTCGCCCAATAAGTTCGCGTTCCATCTATTATTCCACCTCCCAGTCTGTGTAGAAAATTTCGATAGCATCCAACGGCTTAGCCCCCAGTTTGAAATAAGCATAATCATTTTCGCTAGTCTTATCGGGGTTTTCTGCAAAACTGAATTTGTCTGCAATGGCCTTCTGCTGAGCGCGGATTTTGAGATATTCCAACACAGCAGCAATAAACATGCCGCGGCCTTCTTTGTCGTTATCCAGCTTGGCCTTCCAACGCTTGCCCGCTTCGTAGATATCGTTCATTACTTGGTCAATCGTAGCGGATACGCGAATCTTCCCAAAGTCCTCACGCTCATTTGGTCCGATCGTGGTCAGAGTGTTAATAGCAGATTCGATAATGTATTTGTAACCATCTCGTGTAGCCATCAGCGTTCCCTCTGCCAGTCCTTTTAGTGCCTCAGTGTGGCTCCAGTCCACTTTTGCCAATGTCATAGGCACTTCAACACCCGTAAATGACTTATTGGCAGGTGTACCCGCAACCAGCCCAGCCACCCATGCAGCCCATTCGACGGATGTGTAGGTCTTGCCGCTGGTGTGTTCACCAGCCAACGAACAGTTAATTACATAACGGGCATTCATGGCCCGTGAACGTGCGTTGTGCGCCTCAATGTCGCCGTCCGTAGCTGCCGGGCCAGCGACAACCAACGTCGCCAGCTTGTGGCCCTTATCACGGCGATCCAGCAACCATTGTTTGGCGGAAGCTTGTACAGCCGGATCAGTAGCGGAAAGATAAATAGTATCAAACGTCAGGCCGTACACCCGGTTGAATATGCGATTCCAGTCGGTCGCTGCCAATGTGGCCGTGCCAGTTGTACCGCCATCCAATTTGGTGTAAGCCACGTCTGCAAGGACAGCAGCTCCAGTATCTTTAAAACGGACCATAGCGGACTTTTTAAGAGCTTCCACAGCAGCGTCTTTGTCAGCCACTAAATACGTTTCAGTATCATAGATACCTTTAGTGTCGCGGACCACGATCTCCTTTTTGGTGTCGTCTATTAATGCAGGACGCACCATATATTCAAAGTCGTTGCCTCGTGTTCCTGGATAACGCGCCTCAATAGTGTAGCTGTCAGTAACAGCGACAGATGCAGCCTTTTCTTCCCCGTTTGTAACCCGGTAGCCGATAACAGTCGCCCCGCTTTCGGCAGCAAGCTCCAGTACATCAACAAGCTTGCCGGACTCCTTTAGGCGCTCTGAATCATCAGCCATATCTACGGCTTGGTTCGGCGCGCCCCATTCGGCCTGATAGGGAATGAGTACGCGGCCAGTTGTTGGAACAACCCGAGACCGTGCCTTTACTAGCAATTCAATGTACGCGCTGGGCCTAACCCGCTGAATTGTCATTTGGCGTTTCCTCCTTTGGTTTTTTCACTTGTGGTACTTCTGGTTTAACAGGCACAGAAGCAGGGGCTTCCTTGACCGGATGCAAATACGCATCCAGTCTTTGCTCCACTTCTGCCCGCGAAAGTAAAACGTCAGCAGCGCAATCAAAAAGAGCGCCCGCAATCTCGTAAGGCTCTGCCTTCAAGATCGCTGCGCTCTCTATCCATTCCTGCTTATTTCGTTTGTTTAAATCGTCAGTCATGCGTCAAATTCCTCCCCGTTGTGACTGATATAAAAATTGTTAATCTTCTGAATTGGGCTGCCATCGTCATTGACCAGTGGCTTCGGTACACTGAGCAAATACGAGTACCTAAAGGTGACCTCTACTTGGTCGGCCTTTTTCCGGGTCCGTGGCGGATCAATGACCAGCACAACCCCAAAACGCTTGGATGCTACGTTAAACCGTTGCTGCCGCAAGTAGAGGAACAACGGGTCAAGATCAAGCGGTATAGGCTCCCCCTCGTCCTGCTCGTCCGCTCGTTCCTTGTCATAGTGGAACACCAGCCCCACATCTTCAATGATCCGATCAGCTCGCGGCGTGTGAACCTTGTCCGAAACAAGATCCGTCTCGATAAACACGGCAGGCAGTTTAAAATCACCAGCCAGCCATTTAGACCGATCCCGCAAGATAGAAAGTTCAGGATACACCCGTCGCACGATCTCGGCCCAAGCTTTTAAACCAACATCCATCATCAGCGCAACATCCTTTCCAGCTCAACCTCTAACCGCCGCATGATGAGTTGGTTCATTCCTCCCTCAAGGTGCTCCACAGCAATATCAAAATAATGCCTGCCGATGAAGCTGCGCGGCTTTGCCATAAACCCAGTCTTGGCAGACGGATCATATACAAATGAGCCGCCACCATTCCAGTAACCCGGCACAAAATGTTTCTTCTCAATGGTGTAACCATCATTGACCAATTGTGCATAAGGCAGGTTGGAACCAAGCTCCAGCGTGATCGCATTGCGGTCTACATCCCATTCCCACACGTTATTATTGTCGCCACGGGAAAAGGACTGCCACATGGCCCCGGTGTCGATCAAGCCCTGGCGGTCAATTTCATCAATGATTAGATTGAGCAGTGTTTCCCCAGCTGCCTCCGCGATGTTACGCAAAATACGTTCCATCCCTTCATCAGCTATACGACGGAACCGCCGGGCCAGTCCATCGAAATCATGAACGGTCATTTCCCTTCACCTCACATGTTACAAGCAGCTCGCGCCAGTAACGACGCGGAATGGAGTCGATCACCAGGTATCGGCGGCCTAGCAGCACCACTTCGTCACTTAGTTTAACGTCAGCTTGTTTCGGAATACCTATCGTCTTTTTGACGATGTACATTACCGGCTTAGAATCTGCTTTGGCTTCCGTCGTAGTTGTCACGACAAAGCATTTTACGTCAGTTATCTTACCGGATTTCCGATCGTCGAATAGGTCGTCATCATCTCGTTTTTGACCAACACGATACACGGCCAATGGCGTTTTAAACCGGTGATTCATAGCACGTATGCGGTGATGTTACCATCATCCGGTCCAGTCTGCTTTTTCACCCACAGAAACAGGATAGCGTCCACATCAGCATTACCCGTTGTTTTGCCTTCCACAGCCTGACGGGTGTACGTCCAAACACCATCGCTCTCGGACGCATAATTACGCGCCACGGATGCAAGATATTCCTCGCTGTCCTGCAATGCCAATCCCTCCGCCAGCTTGGTCCAAGCCAGCATAATCTGCTTATCAGGTTCGGCCGGGAAGGGAATTGGCAGATACAGTTCAATACGTACTTGCGCGTCATCAATGTATTGCTGTAGCAGCTCAGCCGGTGCCTCTTGGATCGGGGTTACCCGGCTACGCTGTTGGAGGATTGTTGGCGTCAGCACTTTTACCGTCAGCCCCTTCCGGTTTCGACGGATCATCTGCAGATGGCGTATTATCGGAAGGCTTACCACCGCCACGTAAAGCAGCAATTAGATCAGACTTGTTCATGCTGCCGAATCCTTCAATGTTCGCAGCCTTAGCCTTGTCTTTAAGTTGGACGAGGGTCAGGTCTTCCAGCGGAATAACCTTTTCTTCCTTGATATCAAAATCCGAGCGTTCACGTAGCTTTTTAACGACCTCACCTTGTTCAACCTGCACCGGGACTTTGGCCGGGAACCGGATGCCGTAAAGCATTAAAGAAGTGTTCTCTCCTCGGTACGTGATATATGCCATCAGAACGTCACCCCTTCTACGAAAGACACTGCTGCCGGCTCTTCGAAAATGGAATCAAAGTCGGAATGAATAGCATAGAAACGTTTATCCGCATAAATAGCCTCTTTGCCTTCCGTGGTCTTGCGGATTTGCATGTCATAGGTGTTCACCAGGGCAAAGTTTTGGTGATATGTGAAGAGCACTTTACCTTCAGGTATGTGTGGCACTTCCACAACGTCGTAGGAGTTAATTGTCTTCTGAGCACCCATAATTTGAATTTGAATTGAAGCGCTGGTATCCTTTTCAGCCAGCTTTTGCAGCCGTTCGCTGAAGGTGTTGGGGTGCATGAAGTATTTAAATACCCCACCAGTGCGCAGACGAGTCGGGATGGACCGTTCCAATTCAAAAAAGATACCGAGCTTTTTCTCAGCTGGGAGCGTCGTCCAGTCGACATAATTCCCCGTGGTCTTGGCCAGCTTTAGCCATCCGTCATTGATTTTCAAGAAATCATAATCCGGGTCGGTATTAGCGGTGGCTGTATCCCCATTGAAGCCCAAATCCTGCATGTTATCGCCATAGTTTTTGGTCATAGCTGCCAGGATGATTTCCTCAGCATTTTGACCGCGTACGCGCCCAGTCTGACGGATAAATTCCTCCGTAATTTCGAATGGAAGAACTACTGGAGCCACTGCGTAAGGCACCTGTGGAAATGTAGGTGCGGCTGTATTCGAGGCCATGACATTCTCCACTTTGCTCCGAAGGTTGCGACCAGTTACACCAATTTTATCAATTGTGCCTTTGGCGCTTTTACGATTGATTGTGCGAATACCTTTCAAAAACTCCGTAGTTTCGTACGCCATCGCCATGAATGCTTCTACTTGCTCGTAAGTAAGAGCAGTCTGGTCCATCGGTGTAACGATGGCAGATTTTTGAATGATTTGTCCATTTGTTCTCATATTTGCTTGTCTCCCTTCATGGTATTAAAGCAGGCCGCCGAAGCTTACGCCGCCAGTAGATTTTTGAATTTCGTCTACGATACCGCCTTGAGCGGAACCACCACGGCTGTTCTTTACAACTTGTACGTCAGTAGCCAGCGCTTGGACCTGCTCAGTCAGCGGTGCTAGTGCCTTTTGTATCGCGTCAGTCAGCTCGTTTGGTTGCGGTTCAGCAGGTGGTTCTGTTCCCGCTGGCTGCCCAGACTCCGCCCCTTCTTGCTTCTTTAATTCAGTAACTTGCGTCGACAGGGCTTCTACCTGTTTGGCAATTGGTGCTACGGCAGCTTGTACAGCCTTTGCAATATCTTCTGTGTTCAAATCGTCGTCCTCCTTAGGCTCAGCTTCTTCAGCAGGAGCAGTTTTTGTTTTTAATTCGGTCAATGAAGCAATGGCATCATCAATGTGTTTCAGATTGTCCGCAGAAATCTTCTTCCCAGCTTTGGCGATCTTCTCAGGTGGGCTACCGATTGCCTTCACAATATCTTCTTGAATGAGCACTTCCTGAGCGATGTCCACAAAGTCCTGAAGGGCTTCGCGGATTAATTGAGGGTCACTCTCCATGCCGCTCTCCCAACTATCCCAACGAAAAAGAACCGCATTCAAGGCATCCTGAGCAGCCCAAAATTCGCGGTTCTTACGGTTCTTATTGTATTTGTCAGCGACTGCGCCTTTTTCAATCAATCCCATTGCACCGAGCGCTTTAACGATTTTACTCAAGAGCCCTTTGGATACCTCCCCGTCTTCCTTGATCTCTTCCCGCTTACCGACACCCCACATGGAGAAGCCGGTAATCTCGCCTTTCTGAATATCATCCCAAGTGTCGTCATCCGTTACCTTTACCCCGGCCACCCAAGAGCCTTTAATAATAGTTTGTTCACCGATCTCCATGTCACAAGGAGCAATATAGGATTCGACTACATAGCCTTTGTCTGTGTCTAAATCATGTTGCTTGTCAATGTTGTAGGTATGCTGTTTCTCCATGAATAGATGCGCGGCCTTCTCAATTTCCTCCGCATCCATCTGATCCCCATGAGCGTCAGCCACGTCCGGCTGATATACCACACCGATTACAACCCTTTTAGCATCGTCAACCTTCGCAATCTGCACTTGCTTCTGGATGGCATTTTTCCCGGCAGATTTAATGATTGCAAATGGAACACCGTTGGCTCCTTTATCAACCAGCGAAATATGAGTAATCTTTGCATCCTTCAATTTAAAGGTCATGTTCTCTTTCACCTCCCCTCATAATTAATCCAGTACCAACTGCATAGTGCAGCGGCAATTAACAATCTCCTTTGCCTCCCCCGCTGGATCACCGGGATACATCAGTTTGCTGTCACCGACTTTAAACGGTTCATCCAGCGGAACTACCTGACCATTGGCCTTGCGATGGCTCTTGCGGGTACGTGTTCCAGAAGCAGACCGCCATTTCTTGCCCTTGGCGATTTCGGATTGCTTCCAGCCCTCCAGCTTGCCACCGTTGGCCGCTGCTGTGCTCATGGTTCTGGACACGCGTTGCGCCCGTTGCATGCTGAATGGACCATCTTCCCCGCTGGCAGCCTGTGCGCTGACCTCTTGCACCAACAAAGCTCGTTCCGAAGGTGTAGCCCCTTCCTCAATGGCTTTGCCGAAGCTGCGCAGCAACACATCCGTAGATGCTTTGTTCATGTCGGGAACCAGCTTCTTGAGCTTCTTCGCGAAACGACCAGCAGCCTTGTTGCTGGTGCCCCAGACCTTTTCTTTGTCCAGTGCCACCAGTTCCGTTTCACCGGCCAAGTGAAATAATGGCTCGAAGGCTTCCTGCACAGCCTGCTCAAACAGCTCCGCGAATACATCCGTGGTATGCAAGGCAATAAGCACCTTACCCAGCTCCCCGATATCACCCAAGGCATCCTCGCTTAGTTCCGAAATGGCATCATGAAGGGCTTGCCCCTGTAGCTCCAAAATCTCAATGATCTTTTCCTCGCCCTGCTTGTACAATTCCTCAAGTACCTTACGTTCAACATAGCTCAGCTCAAGGCTATCAAGAAATTCGTCATCGTCAGCTTTGGCAATCAGCGCCCAACAGGACTCACACATGCAAAGCTGCCTCCTTGTCAGCCTGTTTTAACAAGCGTTTGGCAATTGTAGCAATACGATTTTGCATGTCGTCTGTGTCCGTGTCTGGCTCTGGTTCAAGCAATGTGGGCTGACTGGCTGCAAGCTGCGCAATCGGCGTATCCAGATATTCCTCGCTGAACTTGGTCTCATCAATCGTTGTACCAAGTACATCCTCGGCAATCGGAATCAGATCCCGCACCAGCATAATGCCCCGGTCAGCGATAAAGTCCAGCATAGCTTTGCGATCCGCAGGGTCAATGATCTTCGGCCCTCTCAACACGGCACGCACTCGGAAAATGTCCATAGCCGGGAACAGGCGTTTATTAAATATCTCTGCCATAATCCATTTGCGGTATGGCTCAAAAACCTGTTCCTCTGCAAACCGTAGAGCTGCATCGGCGGTCGCCCTGTTGTAATCTGAGCTTTGACCGACCAAGATTGGAGGCAGCCGGAAGGCCGACAAGATATCAGCCTTCTTTTCCTTGCCATACTCCAGAAATAGCGCGTCTTGTTGCAGCAGGTCATTGAGTTTTTCCAATTTAATCTGCACTTTTTCAACCTTTTCGTCCATCGGGCCGCCTGTTTCTTCCCCTTTTGCCTCCAAATAAAGAATGCCGCCCTGTGAGTTGGAACCTTTCACATTTTTAAGGAGTTCCATTGATTGCTTGGTAAGACGACCATTGGTGACGGTCAAAATCATGGACAGCATCCGTCCGTTGCTAAAGTAATTCACATTCAATTCCTCAGCTTCCCGGCTGCCGACCACACCAGGCGCATTGCCAAACCAGCGCGGCTCCCCATAGGGACCGTCATGACCGATACGAAGCGGGATGATCTGATTTTCCTCCCTACCTTCCTCTGCCTCCGTACCAAATAAGCGAAACCATACGACGGAAGTATTACGTTTCATCGCATATCGCCGGGTGTAAAGCTCCTGTGAAAACTCCTCTACTTGCTTTGTGGAGCTGATTCGACGTTTGCGCTTGATAGTCGCCTTGGTACTTTCCTTCGTACATCGGACGTATTTCGGGTTCATTCGGAAGATGGTCGGGAACTCTGAACCTAAAGGCCAAGCTACCTCAACATGAGCCATTCCCGTACTTTCCAAATCGTCAATCAACTGGCTTATGATTTCGTCCGGGGTATCCTCCAGATTGCAGGTTTCAAGGAACTTCTCTGCCTTGTTCCAATCATCCAATGCGGTTTTGTCATTTTCGCCCGGCAAATACTCCAGGGCAATACCATAACCAGCGATATTGCGTTTGTATGCCTCTATGCATTGCGGTATGATGTTGGAGTTTTTGACCAGCAGCTTGCAGGAAGCAGGGTCATTGCCGAGTGCGAAGGGTAACAGACCGTGGAGATCGTACAGATCGTCAAATAAATCCGGCAATTGAGCACTGGAAGGTATATGCCGTTCGTCGTCCGCCTTGCTGATCTGAAACCATTGTGCATTTCCTTCACTCATTGTTTAAATCCACCCCACTTCCTCGTTGTAATCATCACGGGACTCTGCCCGCTGCTGCTGTTTCTTCGCGTACCAGTCAAACCATCTACCAGCTACCTGCCGCAGTTGCAATGCAATGGCATAGGCCATTATGCAGTCATCGTTACAACCCGAATCTGCCTCGGCCTTGCCGTTGTTGTCGATGAAAGTAAGACACTCCTTGTACAACTCCCGACAGTAGATCGGGTAAAGTTGATCCCGTATAGCTTCCTTGAAGTCGCTGACCATCACAGGCCGGGTTACCTTGTTCGTGTTCCACCCCATATCGCCCTTTTTGGCAAAGTAAAGAAGCGGATAATGACACGTATTAAACAACGTATTTAACACTGATTCACCTGTGTTATTGTTCTCCACGCCGAGCAAGGCCATGTTGTAATAACGCCCCAACGTGTCCAGCTTCTTACCGTAAAGGTCGGTATCCCACTTGCCGCGTAGCATGGCGCACATTTCCCCTGTACGTTCTTCCAGAACATACGCAGCGTCGTAGTCACCGCCCGTCTTGCCCTTAGCTGTATCAGCACCAATGATGTACCGCTTGCCTTCTTCGGGCGCGACAAAAACGCGCAGCTCGCCTGAGTCTGCACGGATCACTTTCCCTTTTACTTGGTCAACCTCGTATCGCGCTCCCGGTTTGCCCAAAACTTCAAGCAAACTCTGAATGTACTCATTGTCGAATATGCCTTCGCCAGATAAAAGGAAAGCTTCTAACGGCTCGCCTGGGTATTCCTGCCGGAACACGCGCGGATCTCCGTTACAATCGTTTCGGATCGTAAACCGCCGCCATTGGAGCTGTTCGTCGTCCAAATTGTACTTAGCTTTTAGCTCCAATTCTTCGGGAGTAGGCTCAAAGTCCGGCGGTACCGGCTTACGATAGTCTGGCATTTGGAACCAAGCGAAGAACATGGGCGTAAAGTCGTTCTCACCCTCACATGCTGCATCCCACATCTGCTTAAAATCGTCCATGCCGTTGGCGGTAGATTCCACAACGCCCAATGTCCCCGGCTCTTTGGATAAAGCCGCAAAGACGGATAACATATGCTTCTTCTTTTTACTCGCTGGCCAGAAAGCCAACTCCGAAGCATGCAGATAATGAATCGTCTCCGAACGAGCAAGAACCCGGCTCTCTGCTGACTGAACGGTTATCTTGGATTTAAGGCCCGGATTCAGGCGATGCTCATACGACTTTACAGACGGATTCTCGAAGGTGAAACGCTTGGTATTATTCCGCTTGCTCATAGGTTTGATAATTTCCGGCACTTTTTCGTAGTACAAACGGAACATATCATACAAGTTACCGGATGCGTGCGAGTCCTGAGCGACGATAAAAGCATTCTTAGCCTCTTGCAAAGACGTGAGGTAATAAATAACGGCTTCGGTGACGGTGGAGAATCCCATCTGACGAGCCTTGAGGATGATGATTCGAACCGCTTTGCCCGCCCTAATCTGCTCGAAAACTTCACGGACAAATTCCCGTTGGGCATCATTGAGCGTGAGCGGCATAATGCGGCCGTCCTTGGTTTTAATTTTGAGCATGCGCCAGCAGAATTGCTCGAAGTCAGCCAGAACCTCTTTCAGTTCAGCCAGCTTTTCAGGGCGCTGCTTTAACCGCCGCTTGGCTCGTTTTCGATGCTCCTTAGCAAGAGTAATTACCATTCGTCGTCATCCCCATCGTCATCATCATCGTTTTCGCCGCCTTCATCGCCTCCTGAACCACCATATCCACGCGTCTTGAATTTCTCCAGTTCCAGCCGTTCACGAGCAATCTCCAGCTTTTCTTCCTCTTGCTGCAAGCTGGCAATAAGGTTAATAACCCGAAGCTTCTTGTCACGGGTTTTAACCAGCGCTTCTTCCTGTTTCAAAATCTTATCCAGCTTGGAAGTAGTGACGGTCGTAATTTCAGTGACCTTCATCCCTTCGGTTTCAACGGACAGATTGATCTGCTTACCTGTCTTCGGGCTAGTGTAAGGAACCTTGTCCTTGCGCTGGTGTAGCTCCTGTTTGATCTTCTTTTCCTCGTCGGTCAGGCCAGCTTCAAGCTGTTTGACTCGGCGCATGTGCCGTCGCTCTTGAATAGACAGCATAATAAGCTGTTCGTTGAGCTGTGCCAAAGGAGAAGTATCGATTTGAACAAACATGTCCTGTTCCTCTGGATCCAACGTGTCCAGAAAGATAGTTTCATACATCCCTGTCTTGAGGGCCTTCTTGTTGCGATAGGGACCGCCCGGCCCACCACTATTCCCCTTGGCGTTTTGGTTACCTGGGGGAGCACCGCCCTGATTGCCGACAGCGTTTTTGTTCCCTTTGGGCGCTCCTCGTTTGGTAACGTTACTTTTGGATTCATTGGTAACGTTACTATTCAAATCGTCTGCCCATTTGTCCTGTGACTTCCATTTCCGGACCTGAGTCTCACCAACAGAAAGAGCGGCGGCGATGTCTTTTAGCTTCATCGCTCCGCCGCTCTCCAGCCACATCTGTTTTGCTTTGTCCCGCTCAGGACTTCGCTCTCTTGCCATGCTACACAATCACCACCCCCAACAAAAAAAGCGAGCCTCATTGGCTCGCTTTCCCAGCATTTATATTTTAAAAATTCGTATTAGTACTAGTCCGAACTCCGAGCTTTCCAGACATGGAGCCAGAACCACTACTTAAACTAACATAAAATTTCCCTGCGGACCACGCCTTGCTTGAATTTAATATTTCATCGAATGTTTTACCCGGTTTTACCGTTCCACTGTACTTTTCCGCACCAGATACACTTCCCTGATTTACGGTAAAGGATATAGTAGTGTTTCCTGTATTTCTCAAGTACAGTCTTACATATCCATATCCTCCTTTAATGTCAAAATCAGCAGAATCATTAAATCCAGCTACTGGACGGTCGACAATTTGTCCATCAGTAGCTTGTGGAGTAATGACATGGTCACCTGTGGGTGTAGTAGCTGGAGTTTGAGTCGCCGTAGTGGATGTATTTGCGGAAGTACTTACAGCATCCGAATCCGCAAAGATCGCACTGGGTACAGCAATAGCTCCCCCAATTAGACCTAGTGCCAAGGCTGGTACAATAAAATGTTTCTTCTTCAAAGCTTATTCCTCCTATATTTGTATATTTAACTACCACCTCAGTCTACTAAAAGATTCCATGTTTTTAATTTTCCTTACAATATAATCATAATCTTGTTTAATAAATCCATATTTATCAATCAACTAGCAAGATTATTAGGGGCTTTTACAGCTCATCCTTTTGAAGCTTTATATCCAACTCAATCAGACGATCCAAGTCCTGGACCGTCTGCATTTTTATATTTCCAGCCTGCAGGTCTTTGACCCACTGAGCTATGCCAGCTTTAACAATCTTGCGGTACTGCGCCTTGGATTCGAGGATTCCCTCGACGATCTCTATCTCACGTTGTAGCAATGCATCTTGGTGTTCGTTGTCTGTTCCCATTGTCGTATCCCTCGGCTTTCCTATATACTGGAATGCGAGATAGCGGATGTCTGCAAAATGCCACGCGTGGCGGGCCGCTATCTCAGCCGGGGGATACCCTGGATGATCAGGAGGACGTTACAGCGTCCTCCTTTTTATTATGCTACGGGTTCAGCCCGATGCAACAGGACTGGCTCAATTCCACTGCTCTCCAGGAATCGCTTTTTGATTACATCACAGAAGATCGGGTCCAGTTCCAATGTCCGGCATGTCCGGTCCATCTGCTCACAGGTCATGAGTGTGGAGCCGCTGCCGCCAAAGAAATCGACAACCTCGTCACCGCGCTGGCTGCTATTCTTAATTGGAATGGCCAACAGATCAAGAGGCTTTTGAGTAGGATGGACGTACTTGTTCACATCGCCCCTCGAAACCTCCCATACTGTCTCCGGCAGAGGGTCCTCAACAGGCAGACCAGCCTTCCATACTGTTGTCTGTGTCCGATCCCCGTACCAGGCTGGAGCCTTGCTTTTCATATGGGCATAAAAGACTGGTTCATGTTTAAAACGATATTGAGCCCATCCGAAGGTGGCAGCATTCTTCACCCAGACGCATTGTGTCCGGACGACGATGCCAACTGCGTTCATCGCATCCTCGAACTCCCGCTGATAGGACGAAGGATGGAATACATATATAGCTGCAGTTGGCTGCATCACCACTGCATAGTTGGAAAAAACGGCATACAAAAAGCCCGCGAACTCCTCAGCGGGCATGTTGTCGTTCATTATGCTGCTACGGCCATCAGCGGCCAGACGCTCTGAAACACTCTCAACGGCCACATTATAAGGCGGATCAGTAACGACCAGCGCTGCTTTGGCTCCGTCCATTAAAAGTGCTACATCATCAGGATTGGTCGCATCTCCACACACTAATCGATGCCGTCCTAGTTGCCACACATCCCCGCGCCTGGTCTCCGGTTCCTTGATTTCATCTAGAGCACGCTGGACATCAAATCCATCATCTGTAACTGGTTCATCCATGTCAGTGTCTGTTGGCAAACCAGCAAGCAAATCATCAAGCTCTTCAACAGCAAAACCAGTTTGTAACGCTATATCTGCAATTGAGAAATGCTGTGACAATTCCCCAATTAGCGAAGCCAACAATTCCTCGTTTGTTCGTCCGCGTAAATTGCTCAGGCTGACGGTTAACAGCTTAGATTCTTCCTCGCTACTTTC
This sequence comes from Paenibacillus sp. BT-177, assembly GCF_025846815.2. Taxonomy (NCBI): domain Bacteria; kingdom Bacillati; phylum Bacillota; class Bacilli; order Caryophanales; family Paenibacillaceae; genus Paenibacillus; species Paenibacillus sp. BT-177. Next base: position 418,556 of record NZ_JAOYTP010000002.1, read on the forward strand.
AACTACAACCGCCAGTAACTCCTGTAAGCCCGCTTCTTTTGCTGCCTTCCAGCGCTTCTCGCCTTTAACTATTGTCATGTCGGAACGCACCAGTATAGGCTGCAATACGCCATGTTTTCGAATACTGGCCACAAGTGATTCGAAGCGACGATTATCTATTTCATTGGGATTCCAATCATTGCGTCTTAGTTGACTTATCGGCACCGCTTCAACTCTCATTTACCTCACCTCAAACCATTGGAAATTGATCTGCTCAGCAATCCGCTGCATCATCAGCGGTGGGACACTCATACCGCAAACGTACTGCGGATCAGCATCCAGAAACTCGTAATCGCTTGGGAAAGTCTGTATACGGATAATGTCAGAAACGGATATCTGCTGTGGCACATCCCCCCGAAGGAACACTGACGAACTCGCAATCGTGTTGGCCACTTTCTGATCCTTGAGCAGAATAGTATTAAAGTTGCTCACTTTGCCTTCTTCGCGCTCCGTCACATCCCCCATATTAAGATCAGACGGGCGTTTCTTGTTCCAGCGCTGAAATGTTAGACTGTCCTGGTTGATCAGTCTGCCCTCCCCGCTACGAATATCCTTATACAGAACAGGTGGGTCGTTGAACTCCAGCTTCAGCGGCGGGAAAGGCATGTCCTCCCGGGCTGCGATGAAGAAAACACGCTCCCGCTTTTGAGGGACGCCCATCGTCGCAGAATTGAGAAGGAATAACTGTGGTCTGTATCCAATCTCCCGAATTCGGGACAATACCAGGCTCACGAAGCCCCGGGCTTTACCGATCAACATACCCTTGACATTCTCCGCTACGATTGCACGGGGCTGAAGCTTGTGCGCTACCTCCAGAAACTCAAAAAACAGGTCGTCAAGTTGCTGTACGGCCTGTCCCTCACGGAAAGCATATTCTCCACCCCATTTATCTTCACGGTCACCTGCAGTTGAAAACACACTACATGGAGGCGACCCATCCAACACATCCAGATTAAACAATTCTGCCGGCAGCTCACTATCAGGAATAGACTTGAAGTCCTGAATGGGCATTAAGAACCGATACGGTGGGTTGTGGTTCTTCTTGTAGATACGCATCATCTGCGGATCGATCTCAACATTGCCCAGCACCTTATAGCCAGCTCGCTTGTATCCCATTGTGGAGCCACCGCCACAGGAGAAACAAGAAAACACCGTCCGTCCATGCTGCGGCACAGCGGCCAGATCAGACAGCTTCCAATCCCATGCTGGGCGGCTCATGACTCACTGGCTCCTTTCTCTGTGCGATCAAACACAAAGCCACATCGTGGACACTTGCATTCGAAATTCTCTTCGTCGAACTCGCTCACATCCAGTTCCTTATTGGAGAAGTCCCCAAGCTGATCTGCTACAGGTTCAGCAAAGTCTTTCATGAGCTCGTCTATCTCTTCCGTATCAAAGCCAGACAGAGCCAGATCAGCTCCACTCTGCTCCAGATCGTCAAGCAATCGATAAAGGGCTTCATCGTCCCAGTTCCCACTGACCTTATTAAGCGCCAGATTGAGAAGCTTTTCCTGTTGATCGTCCAAATTGACGACGGAAACGGCCAGCTCCGTATGACCCAGCTCGTTAACCATGATCTTATAGCGTTGATGGCCACCGACCATGTTCCCGGTGCGCTCATTCCAGACGATAGGGTCAATGTATCCAAACTGCTCAATGCTGCGCTTCAGCTTCTCGTATTCAGCATCGCCCGGCTGAAGGTCAAGCCGAGGGTTGTATGCTGCTGCGTTTATTTGATCTACCGGTAGGACTCTGATTTCCATTACTCATCAACCACCTGACAACTAAAGTAAGCAACATCCAACGGCCTGCGGAATGTCACTTCACCTACGAACAAAATTTCATTTCCATCAGCATCGGTGACGCGTATATCCTTCTGGTCTTTCGATTCAAGAATCATGTCAAATAACCTCCTATTTGAGTTGAGTTGGTTTTCGCTATTCGGGTAACATGCTAACAGGCTGTCAGGCTGCGTGTATGCCCTCTCTCTGCTTTCTTATGCACTCCTTCCGGCATTCCGTCCGTATAACAGGAAGAAGGCTCAGAATAGCTCACATATTGTAGAATGAGGGCAAAAGAAAAAGCCACCCGAAGGTGACTTTCATCACTTAATATACCCAAATGAATATCCATCGACTGCGTTAATTTTGCCACGCCATAAATCTACTTCAAGTCTCGTGGTTCCCTGCAGTATAATTGCGTCTTTTAGGTGCAAGAACTCAACATCCCATTCCGATGCATCTTCAGATGCATAGATGGTATTCGCATAACTGCGATACATGGAAGCTAACGTCTCACCTTGTTCGTTTATATTCTCAAAGGTTTCAGTTATAGAGTTCATATACTCTTTTCCTGAAATCATATTTCCCGTTATAATGTTGCCACCTACGGTTAAAGTGATTCCAATAATAAGACCCGCATTCACTATCCGAACCAAATTTTCTAAAGTGAAGTCCTTGTCCAAAGGCAATGCAGTAGCAGATTTGTCTGATACTTCAATTTCGTCGTTCATCCTCATCACCTCCCCTAACACTACAAAAACGCGTCAGGTACATTTTACCTCGTTTAAACATACTGGTCGAGAACAAAACTGTTTAACCCCATCCCATCTACCCCAAACACAACCTTTGCATTTCTTCGGCTGTTTTGGTGGGCCTTTCATGTATAGCAAAATTCCTTTCTTCTGCTTCTTCTTCAAACCAAAAATCCTTTCAAGGCAATAAAAAAAGCCACCCAAATGAGTGACTTGTATCTGCCTATGTATTTACAGCACAAAATGAACTGAGGCGCTTATTTAAAACTCAAAAAAAGAAACAGCGATAGGGTCTACTCCCGCAAGCGGGATGCAAAACGCTACGCTGTTGCATAAAAGCATTGTACTTAGTAACTAGAGAGGAAGAATAACACCATTTTACATATTGCTAAAAATGTCCGTCAAAGAACAAAAACCGGACAATACCGGAAAATGGGTAATTAAACCATTATAAGCTGGCTTTTGCTCACTTTCTCAATGTTACTCGTCCCAAACGATTCTTTCGCCCAGTTGATCATCATCACCAGACTTCATGATTTCCCAGCACACACCACAAAATGAAGCGCCGAATGTGGTGTGAAATTCTGGATTCGGGTCATTGCAGATCAAACATTTACCCTTTACAAAGCGTTTTATTTTTCCTGTCTCCACATCACGGAACAAGGCGCTCCCTCCCTAATAGAAAAAGGCCGGCACATTGGCCGACCTGATCACCGAGGCTCGAAAGCTTCGGTTCGTTCCTTATTTGATTTTCCATGATACAAATTTACCACATAAAAAGTCCAGTGGCGGGCCATAACGCGGTCATTTTTCATTCAAAAAACGATCACTTTTTAAATCCCCGATTCATGACCTTTCTCTTTAATCGTCTTTCTTCAACTTCTTCAAAAGCGCCATTTACATAAGCACTTATATACTTGTTCCATTTTTTTATATACAAGCAAACAAATATGATTGCGAAAGCCACTCCTAATACTACCCCTAGTGTAATATTTAAGTTTTGAAGGCCACCTTTTAAATCATCTAAGAGCGATGCTTGATCTTTCAAAATGTCTTTCGATAAAAAAGTCACTAACTTTTCTAAATCCTTTTCCTCCCCTATATTCTCTTTGTATAGCATCATCTTGGTTTCATGCCACCAATCAATAGGCTTAACCGATTGCTGCAAATAAAATGTTAATGGCATTAGGGCAGTTGAAAAAAATAATGAAATAATAGCCATTATTACACCGAGACTCTGACCCGAACTAGTCTGGACATTGATACTTGTTTTTATTGCCTTTAATTCATCATACGTATGATCGGCAATAAGTTTTCTTTTAAAGTTTTCTCCTTTTTCCATCGGAATATCCCCAAATATAGATGGTTTGAGATCGTACTTGCCCTTTAAGTATCTGCTAGCTGGTCCTTTACCCGAAAATTTACTCAAAAAATCTCCCTCTTTTATTGCTAGATTTTAAAATCTTTTTAACAAACTTCTACGATAATTTTTTTAAAGCTTTGATGTCTTGTCGATAGCTGATTTAGTCAGTTCAGCTAGCTTTCGATTATTTTGGCTCATCAAAGTATTAACTTGTTCAAAATCCACATCACCATCTGTGTGACCAATTTTATTTCTTAACCAAGTAAATAAACATTCCTGTCTTTTTTTAGATTTATTATAGTGGTCTTTTTTATATCCATGCCTCATTGCAAATCTACAAACCTTAGGCTGACCCCTTCCTGGTAAAACAAACTCTAAAATACTATATAAGATCATAAATTCAGCTATAGGATCAGTGTTATTCAGAGCCGTTCTATATAGTCTCATATAATCTGAGTTTAAATTATTGCTTTCAAGGCTCTTCAATACATTTTCAATATCGTTCGATTTGATAGGTGATACGATTGTATAACTACCTACCATCCTCGATATTATTTCTGACTCTTCAAAGCTGCTTCGGATGTATTCACTACTGCCAAGTCCTATATCTTTTGTATAAGAAAAATGGTTAAAAAATTGATCAGCTAATTTAGATCCCATCTTCTTTGCCGATTCGAAAGAAATGTCTTTGGAAAAGTAAATCGAAATAATTACCTTCCCATTTTTCAGAGCATGCTTAGGATCACTTAGAGGTTCATTAAGTGTTTCCACGTTTATGGCTGAAATTTCAGTGACTGAAGGAACTATCGAAAACTTTCCCTCTTGTAATAAAGAAACTGACTTAGCTGAATACATAATATAATTGTTCATCTGGTCTCCCCTTTCATTTATAAGTAATATCGGAAACTTTGCCATTGTAATATCTAGCGAAAAATGTCGAAAAAACAGACCGAAAAAATGGTCTGTTTAAGATACCGCCACTCCATCATTCTCTTCCCTGATCACTGCTAATCTTAGCGCCACAGCAAGTATGCTTATCGCATCAGCTTTAATCCGTCTAAATGAGCTCTCACTAATTCCCATCTCGCCACAGCTAATGTAATCAAACTCGCCCTCATCATCCAGGTAACTGCGCTGAATGACCTCATGCTGTATGCTAGAAAGCTTGCTCATTGCCATATCAAGTAGCCGATCTTTAGCCTGAAGATCTGCTTCCTTGTCCACGTTGTATGTGGCAATCTCCTCCGTCTGCTTGCTGATTGCATTGGTGGATTGATGCTCTCTATAAGTATAGGACTGCGTTATAGCAGCCTCGCGCCTAACAAAACCAATCTGCCGATACTGCCGGACCGTCTCCAAATATCCTTCCACCGCAAGGCGGGTAGCTTTCTCATCAATCGGCAGATTGTTAAAAGTCAGTTGTAAGTTGTTTTTTCTTCTTTTCCCCATCGTGTTCCCCTCACCCGTGGTATAATTTGATGAGGTTTAAAAGTGATGCCCCTGCGAGCCCGGCCAAGGAGTGCGGGGGTTGTCTGTATTCTTGTGGAAGAAGAACAGCATTACATCTCTTCCTTTGCAATTTTCATCGTTTCTTGCACCAATTGCTTTGCGTAGTCCCCATTTGGTCTCGGAGCATCCAACACATCGTATATATCCTGTAAATGAAGCAACACACGCTCGTTCGTCCCTGCCTGCTGACGGTCCGATGCTTCCGGGTCAAAACCGAGCAATCGTATCGTATCATCCAGCTCCAAACGCATATCCATGAGCTGCTCTATCGCTGCATTAACATTTGCCAAGGTTCACACCTCCAAAGGGGGAAAGCCCCTATAATCTGACTCATACAAGCTCACCTTGGTCTCAACTCCAAAAACTGCAAGTTAGACAGTTCTCCAATTTGATATTCAGCTTGTACCAAATCTAACAAGCCGAGTATTTGGAAGCTATGAGCTATCTTTTTTATCGCTGCCCTTCTGCGTTCAGCAAACGTACTCCCACTAATTGGGTACATGTCGTTCCGGTAACCTTTCCCCATATATGACTGCGCTACAAGGTACCTCGCACCTTTGATATACAAAAGTTCCAAAATGGTTCGCTCGTAGGGATTAACTAAGTTGTTAATGGAACTCTGTATAATTTGAGAGAGCGTGTTATACAGGAAGTAAAGCTCCGGGCGCCTATATTTAAGGATCATAGCCTTTGTTTGCCTAATATGACCGTTCTCTCCCTCGTAACTTTTCAGAGAAATGCTGGACTTTACTGCAAATTCATAGTCTCTGACTATCCTTACTATTTGAGGATTCATTGAAAGCAGGTATTCTGTCTTTTTAAATTCTTCAGGTGACACACCAACTCGCTTACCTGCTACGTCCTTGAGGACTCTATCTAATTCTGCAATTCTTATATGAGCCAAGATCAACCTCCCCCTTTCTCAGCGTGCAATGTGTTTGTACCGAACTCGTAGCCCTTCAAGCTGTATGCTACGGTCATCGACTAAGTAGTAATCATGTCCGTTGTGTTCGATACGCGAGAGCTCCCAGCGAACACCGTCGTCATTTTGGTGCAGATATTCAAGTGTTTGTCCAGAAGTGAACTCCCGCCCATGCAAAGCATACCTACCGCCCATATTTTTTGTTAGGAAGCCCTCGTCTACAACCTCAGCAAAGACCTGGTCAAGCAATCGTTTAGCATCATCCAAGAGGCCCCCCACCCGATAGAACATCCCTCGAATGTACTGATCCTCCGGGTTTTCCTTATTGTAATGTGCTGTCCAATTTTCCTCAGCAGTGGCAATCATCCGACTAACGCGCTGCATTCGTAGAAGCAACGCCTCCAGTTCTACGATAATCTTGTTTTTCATAGATTCATTCATAGATATCATCCTTTCAGGGTAAAATAGGATCATACGTTCTGTTTTATAGATACAGGTGGCCGCCGTAGCCCGTGAGGGTAGGGGCCACGCTGCTTTATGAAAGGAACGGCTTACGCTACTCCCCCGTTTTTCATTTGCTTGGCAACCATCTTCTTATAAGCTGTCCATTTGGTAGTGATCTGGCCACTGGTCAAGCCGATGCTTTTAGCAATCTGCATCCACGTCTTGCCTTCTTCACGACGCTGTTGAAGCAAAGTAGGGAAATCAACAGGGATATCGTCAAAGGTAGGACGGACTTCCAGAATGTACTCTTCCAGTTCCTCCTTATCGACTGTCGTCTCGGAATCTGTATCAACAGCAGGATTTGAGTCATCCTCCGTCTTGTTGTCATCCTTAGACTCATTTTCTCCAATCTGCTCGGATGGATCAGTATTAGCACCTTCTTGCTCTTCAAGATGATCGTCATTTTGTTGTTCTTCTTCCTGGCTGTTTACTGGCCCCCCATCTTTCGGTGGTACCGTATTAGCTTGGCCTTTCCGCCATTCATCCCACTTGGCAGCCATTGGCGCGACCCGCTTCCGGTATTCATCCACCATAACCACGAACACGCCTACACCCATACCGATGTCAGCAGCTATTTTCAGATAGGTGTCCCCGCCAGCCAAGCGCTCTGTAATTTCCAAAAAGTCATACTGCATGTCGTCAAAGCGCGGCGCCAGCCCGCTAAGTATAAAGTCCTGAATAATTTCAAGGTCAATCTGCTCTGGATCAGCTTTGACCTCCACTTTCTCAGGGGGAAGACCCAAGTCCATAGAAAGCTGCTCTCCTTCTGGCTTCGCTACAGATACCACACCACCATCATCCACGGTGTATTTCGTGATTGGCTTGCCCGTTCTGGCATTCTTCAAAACTTTGTACGTGACAATCTGTGAATCCAGACCTCCAATAACTTTAAGCTCCAACATGCTTTGAAGCGTATTATATTGACCGTCCAGTTCAGAAGCTGGGATACTGATTGTAATTTCTGTTTCTTCCGATGACTTGAGATTAATCTTTTTAACCGTACCTTTGAAATTTATATAGCTCATTTTTAAGCCACTCCCTTAATGAAATTTTGATGATAGGCCCAGCAAAGTGCGATAGCGTCTGAAGGATCAAAAAGACGTTCCCTTATGTCCCCGATTTTGTATTTGCCCCGTGGGTCGTTTTTCTTGTATAGGACAGGAACCGCAATTTCGTCATAATCGAGGTCGAACAGCATCTGCATTTCCATGGCGACTGTCTCTTTATCCGCATTCCCTTTACCAGTATGAATTTTAAGCTCCGAAGGCCGGATGCCCACAATCGGCTTGTCCAAATGCAGGGCAGCCAAGGAAACAGAAGTATACGCCCCGACAAGTGCTAGTACACTGTTGGCATTTTTAAAGTGAACTGGACGCTCCAGTACAATCAATTCCGGTTCTTCCTGCTCGATCAGTCGGAATGTGTCCTGGTAGATGGCGTCCAAAACACCAGGCATTGTAATTGACGAATAGTCCCTTAATCCAAAGTCTATCGGTTTACCATTTCGCATTGTGGCCCAACCAGCAAAATTCGTGCCGTGGTCAATCCCCATAATCTTCAAATCTGCTTCCCCCTCTTTTTACGCTTACGTGACTGCTTGACCAGCAACATACTGTGTTCAAGGACAAATACCTCGCCTATCACCCTGCCGCCTCGGTCTCGTACAGTTTGCTTTAACTGAGTTTGATATATCGGGTCCTTTATCTGGCGCTGCATGACCTGTCACCTCCAGCGATAGGCCAGTCACCAAGAATCAGGCGAAATTCGGCCATCCCCTCAGACAGCTCGCTCCGATCGATGTCCGGCAGCTCCTCGAGTAATTCCGACTCATTGGGAACTTGTCCAGTACGGACAAAACGGTGCTTCATGTACTCATAAACACTCCAACGTGTCCAACATGACGGCTGCATCAGGCTCGCACCTTGTATGGCTGCAATGCTCCATAGTGCTTATTCAGCAGCCACCGCTTCCCTGAGAATTTGTTTAGCAGCACGACCCCATCTGCTGTTTCCCGTTCTGAGACCCAGTTGTCCAGTGTCACTCCTGGTCTGGCCTTTAGCAATCCAATCTTCTGCTTCTTGGTGAGTCGTTTCCCCTGTTTCATGTCCGATCCTCCCCTACGCGATTTGCTGTGTCTCTTTCTCAAATTTGAGTTTCACTACCCCAGTAGGACCATTACGTTGTTTTGCGAGGTTGATTTCCAAGATACCCGGGTCTGGTGTATCAGGATTGTAATATTCGTCCCTGTACAGCAAGAGGATATCGTCAGCAACCGCGCTGATTGCCGCGCTGCCTGATAAGTCTGAAACGAATGGCCTTTTATTCTGCCTGCTCTCCACATCCTGCTTGACCTGAGATAAGCCGATCAGTGCGCAATCACAGTCTTTTGCCGCCTTCCGTAGCTTCTGACAAACCCTGTGCAACCCAGAACCGCTGTTGTCGTTTCGTTCGGCAGGCTCAACCACTTCCTGCAGGTAGTCCACAATGACCAAATCAAGTCCTTCTTGCCGCTTCAATCGGCGCATTTCGGAACAAATGTACTCTGCAGTCACGCCCCGGCTATCATCGATATGAATTTTCCGCAGAAACTCCATCTGCATAGAAATACGCTCGATCTGTTCCGGCTTCAGATGCCCTGAACGTATAGCTTGCAGAGGAATGCTGCACAGATTAGCTATCATCCGGTTATAAATCTGCGCCTTGGACATTTCCAGGCTAAAGTCCGCCACCTTATGCCCTCGCTGGGTAGCCCGCATCTTAATTTCATTGGCAACGGCTGATTTACCCATGCTAGTTCGAGCCCCAATGACAACCAGGTTAGTACGTTGGAACCCTAGGGTCAGTCGGTCCAATGCTGACCAGCCTGTCATAATGCCAAGCGCTCGGGAAGGGTCTTGCGTTTTAAGTACCAAGTCCTCATACCACTGGATGATGTCGTCAACCACCGTATCCTTTTGCAATGCTTTAGGACGAATATCCAGTGAACGCTGTTCAAATTCATCCAGTAATTCCTCAAACCCGCCTGATGACAAATCCAAAAATTTATCGCGGTATTCACCGACCAAATCCAGCGCTTTACGACGAGCATCAGTTTCGATGAGCTGCCTGATATTCTGCTCCAGCATTGAAACTGCAACAGCAGAGCTGGCCAGTTTAGACAGGTAAGAAACTCCACCCACCTTTTCAAGATGCTTTTCGAATACCGTCACCAACATAGTCATGGATAGTTCCTGTTCAGTCCGGTGTAGTTCTAGTATCATTTTCAGCAGATTGCGATGCCAAGGTTGTGTAAATAAGCTTGGTTCTAGTGTTACGGCGACTTCCCCAACAAGGGAGGGGTCTCGAAAAAAGGAACCTAATATTTCAGCCTCAAGTAACTCCGTATTCAGCAAGTCGCTGCTCATCTGCCTTTCTCATCAAGATCGTAATGGGGTCGTCTTCCCGAATTTCTGCTTCCGCCGGTGAAGCCCGATCCATTCGGCGTTCCGTTTCCGGTCCCCCGCGTTTACGGTATCCTTCCAGCGTGCCACGTACATAAGCCAAGCTCTTTTTCTTCTGTCGAACGGCTTCCCTCATGGCTTTCAGAAGCCATTCTCCACCGTAATCGTCGAAAAGGGCTCCCAAGTCTTCGGTTTCAAACGGGGTTACTTTCCCTGTATCTGCAAAATTGTTTTCGTAAGCGCGGTAGATATAGCCAAAGGAATGATCCGAAGGAAGCCCTCCTCCCCCACCCCTTTGCTCTGTATCTAATTCCTGTACAGTATCTAAAGATGTAGTAGTGGTTTTTTTAATAATTGCTTTAAATATTGTTTTAGAGAGCCGAAATCCCTTGGTATGACAGGAAAAATCACGCTTCACAGTTACCTTTTTAGTAACTGGCGAGTTACCTTTTTGGTAACTGAACAGTTGCCTTTTGTGTAACTGAGTTACCTTTTTAGTAACTCGGGTCGGTTGCCTTTTTGGTAACTCAGTTACTTTTTTAGTAACTGGTTTACCGAGATTTGGGGTATGAGTTTCAATGTTAATTTTGATTAAATCGTTCATCATTTTGGGGTCATATCGCTCCACCACATCGACAGTCCACATGTCATAGTGCTTATTGATCTGGAACACATTCATGTGCTCGTCCCAAAACAGAACATGATTTTCAACCAGCTTTTTTAGTTCCTTTTTAATATGTTCCTTCCGAACACCACATAGCTCAAAATGTTTAAGCATAGGGATTTTAGCCGATGGCTTCCCGCATCCCCAGCTCAGCGTGAGGACAAAATCAATAATATCCCGCTGCCGCTGAGTAAACTTCCGCCGGATCAGCTCTCGATGTATTTCATGTGATATGCGTATATGTGCGTCCGTAGGCTGAGGATTTACATTGGAGTCCATCGGCTTCACCACCTAATCTCTTGCGTTTTATATATAAATACCGTTCGCTTCTTCAGACCGCTTGAATCATTTACACACTCTGCTCCCTACCATCCCGCAGAAATATATAAGGGTACTTAGCTCGAACCACTGTCCAATCTGGATAGCCCCGCGCGAAGTATTCTCGCACCTCGCGCTTAAAGGCTACAGGGTCGGACTCTTTAATCCGCCAAATGTGTTCACCGATCATGCTGCGTAACAGCGGCTTGCCAGTAATCTCATCTATAGAACTCATTCAAATTCCAGTTCGTCCTGACCTGATCCATCAGCAGGCTGCTGCGAATCAGTGTTATTTGGCTGAGCTGCATCACCTGTCTGAGGTGTTTCACCGTCTTTAGGTTCGGCTGGCATATCAAAGACAAAAGGTTCATCGTTTGGAGTGATATCTTTACGCACCGTTTCATCCTGAGTAACCGCAGAAGCAATCTCTACGCTGATGGGTAGCCACTTCCACCCGGAACGTACAACTGTCTTCTTGCACATTTCGGTATAGTCAGTCACCCATGGCCCTTTACTGGATGCCTTGGAACGCTTCTTATGTTCCTCTATCTCGCTGATCGGCATGTAATGGATAAAATGACCGCCGTCATTAAACTTGGCAACCATATAAGCCCCAATGATCTTCCCTGACTCGGCAGGTTGAGCGTCCTTACGCAAAAACCAAGGAACGTGCTGCAATTTTTCCTCCAACCCATATGTCAGCTCAATGAAATCATTTTCATAGACTTCGTGAGCGGCAATAGACTTAATGTTCCCAGACCGTCGTGCCAGATCAATCATGCCCTTGTAGCCAATGATGAATGTGGCTTCTGTACCGTATGGGATGATGTAGCAATGACCGATCAGGCCTGGTTCCAGACCAAGCTGTGCCGCTTGCATGACCGCCCCCATGAGAGACGGCATAGAGCATTCCAATAGCTTCGGATTCGTGCGGATCGTCGTCAGGGCAATACGGCTGAGTCGATCAATGCTCATATGCTTTGGCATAGCCTCCGCAATCTGATACTTCATTTTGTCCATATAAGCGGCAATGGTCTGAGAAGGTGTAGGCACATCATTTTTTGCCCCAGCCGCCTTATTTTGAAGCTTTCTTTCAAGGGTTGCTCCGTTACTGCGTTGTCCTGCCATAATAGCCTCCTTACTTCACCAAGAACCGTCGGGATGACGTAGTGTTTGCGTATTTTTCAAAGATGTGTGGCTGTTCTTGCTTCAAGCGTTTAGTGTCTAGGCGCGTTGTTTGACTGGACTTCCAAGTCACCAAAGGTTCTCCGTTATACGTAGCAACCTCATTTTCACCGATAGCTGCCTTTAGCTCATTTTCCAATCGTTTGACCTGTTCTTCAGCCACTTTCGCATCTTCTTTGGCAGCAATGAGCTTGTCCACCAGTAATGCCTGATCTTTCTCCAGCGTAATTTCTGTCGCTGGCTGAGAAGCTGGATACAAGCGATTCAGTAGCTCAGTCGAAGCAGCGCTACCGTCTACCATTGGTGGAACCCGTGGAATTACATGCTTGTTCCAAAACTCGTCCTCGATCTGTATGAGAGAATCAATGATGCCCTCGTTTCGTTCGACCAGCTTATATTGGAATTTCTGACCACCAATTAAAACAGCGAAGTAACCATAATCCACACCAAGCACAGCCATGTAATGTTGGAGCTGAATGGCGTATTCGTCGGGAACCTGATCGTCGGCCCATTCGCTCAGCTTATAGGCGCTGGCTGTTTTACATTCCAGGATGCCAAGTCCTCGACTACCCTTGTCTAAAATCAAGCGGTCCACATTACCCAACATAAATTTATGTGTAGGATGCTGATACATCTTATTGCTGCGTTGTACACGTAACCCGGTTTGGTTCATAAACTCACGAGCGACTAAATCCTCTAACTGGTTGCCCCAATAAGCTGCTTCGCCTGGTTCGTCTGGTACAATCTGATCGGTTTTCTCCAGAAATACACCAACGGGTGATTTATACCGATTCAACCCGGCCACCGCAGATGCATCAGAACCACCGATACCACGCTTACGCAGTCTCAACCATTCGTCACGTTCAATACCTTTTGTAATAGCAGCTACATTCATAGCCATATACATATCGCTCCCTCTTGTTAGGAACGGTCACCCATGATAAGATGACCGTATTCACATATTTAGTTTTCAAAAGATCAGTAATAGCCCGTTGCCGCGGGCTATTTTTTTATAATGAAAAAGCTAACTCGTTTCGGTACAACTTCGCTATTCGCTATCTTGAGGCCAGTATCAATGATGCTTTTGAACTGCTCTGTGACTTCTCGCTGTCCCACTGTCTTGATTTTCAGCGCAGTATAAAGCCCCACATTTAACGCGATAGCTTCTAAAAACTCATTAACATCCACAGATTCGTCGGTGCTAATTTTCGCAAAAAACTCCACCACTTTTTTATGAGTTGCGTTCATGCCGATTCTCCTTCCATGATTTCATCATGTTCTACGATCTGCCGATACTCGACGATCACTGGTGCATTCTCGATACTGACAATGAGCTCATCATTTTCATCTAAAACATGGAATTCAGAATGGACATTATTTTCATATTCCGTACCGACTTGCTTAATCTCAATGATTTCGCTGCCGCTTAGCTCCGTTCCAATTTCAAAAATCCTTGTTGGATTAGAGACAACGGTCAATCGTTGAATAACTTGCACAAAGTTTCCTCCTTCCGTATGTAATTTCAAGCAGACTGGATTCGAACCAGCAGTCAGGCGCGCTCCGTCGTTTTCCGCCTGATATTCTCACCATCGCGTGTACACGTACCATCGTGCCGCTGCTTTTTGATGCGTCAGCCGCATCTTCCGACGCCGAACGGGAGTAGGTTATATTACCGTCCGACGCCGGAAGACAAGGCCGACATGGCCTGTCCGTTGCCGGCTTGTCCTATATCACTGGCGACATATTTCCGAAAAACTCCAACCGTTCTTCTGCTGGCAGAAGATTTAGGCTCAGCAAGGCGTTATTCCATTGAAAGTAGGCTTCGTCCCGCTCCTGTAGTAGCTCCTGAAATTCAGATGAAAGAGCTGAACCGCCCGCTTGCAGAAAAGCATATATTGCATCCGTATTGGCTTGCGTCCCTGCCTTCTTATCCAGAAAGTTTTGAATGAGGCGTTCCTTTAACTGCTGCATCACGCACCCTCACCCTTGCTTTCTCTCGCAGAAGGAGATAGAATAAGCAACACAAGAGACTTTAATCGAGTTCTCAAGTTGAGCGTCCGGCCTGCCCGCCGGGCGTTTTTATTTTGTTCTTGAAAAGATAAATGAAGATTCATCATGAATGCTGCTTGAGCAATACTTTTTTGACGGTGACTCTCAGAAACGATTTCTGGATTTTGCAGCATCATGTTTAAATTGTGCTCTGCGTTTGCTGCAACAAATTTGGCTTCGTTCTCTAATCTCTCAATTTCCATTTTTGCTCCCTCATTTCATATATTTTTTTGCCTTCAGGTCAGCTCGGTGTTCTTTCCAAGCACCCAACCAGGAAAACGAATATTCCTTACATAGCACCGCCGCAAAGTGGGTAAGGGCCGTAATAGCTTCAACCGTCTCCATTAGCAGACGCTTCATATTTTGGCGTTCGGATTCTGTGAGCTGGTCAGCAGTTTTGCTAATTGGTACCTCAGCAGATAATGTAAGAACCTCTCGCATTTCCTCTACCGTTTTAAAAAGCACGCTTGCCCTATGTAGGTCTACATTATCCAGCCAGGGTGCAAAGGCACCGCCTGTTACTTCCCCGGCTGCTGCAATGTAAAGCTGGCCGTCATCATAATGCTCCGCAGCTTGTTGCATGAGTTCTTTCGATGGTTTGCGGGAGCCTTTGATGATCTTTCCAATTAATGAAGCATCCACGTGGGTAACTTGTCCGGCTGCGTTACGCGTTTCCCCCCGTCGTTTCAGAACCTCTTGAAGATTGGGACCAAACTGTCCAATTGACATGTTTTTTTCCTCTCCTTTGTCCGATTGACACGTTTATTACGGACAGAGGGCCAATGTAGTATTAGGTTGTAAGTTCTTTCCCCCATATCCCCTCAACCCGCTGGAGCCGGTACAGCCCAACGGGTTTCTTCATTTGTTTAAGCAACGCTTCCTGTACGCTCCCAATAATCTTTGGCGTTATCCCGAATCCATTCAGTATGTTCGTTAATCCAAACCATCAGTGCATGAAGCGGAACTCTTGGGTGACCAAACTCTCTAATGACCGGAAAGTCTTCTCTATTAAGAAGTTCACTCGCCTTCGTACTACCAATTCCGAGAAATTCCATCAACTGCTTCTTAGTCATCAGCGACGGTAACTGATTTGGTGTATACTGCTTCATTGCCTTTGAAACAGCAGCGTCGATAATTGATTTAAGCTGGTCAGTGTCAAACTCCACTTTTAGCATCAGATGACCTCCTTCTTATCAGGTCTGTTCAAGCGCTTCAGCACCTCAGGTGGAATTTTTTCAAGATAAGCTGCTGCCTTTAATTCGATA
This sequence comes from Paenibacillus sp. BT-177, assembly GCF_025846815.2. Taxonomy (NCBI): domain Bacteria; kingdom Bacillati; phylum Bacillota; class Bacilli; order Caryophanales; family Paenibacillaceae; genus Paenibacillus; species Paenibacillus sp. BT-177. The sequence goes on from NZ_JAOYTP010000002.1 coordinate 434,347, forward strand.
GGATCAATATTTAGAACGTTAGCTAGTGCGTCATTAAGCTTGTTTGAAGCAGGTGAAGTTTTTCCATTTTGCAGCTTGCTTAGGTAATGCTTCGTGAGTTCGTTGCCAGTGATATCTCCAATGAGAGTGCATATTTTATCCAACTTTAAGCCACTAATTTTAATAGAATTTGCCAACAAATCAGAATATTTCTTCACTTCTATCACCCCTTGATAATTTGTGATTTTATAAATCAATATTATGTGATTTATATTATCACATTGATTATAAATGTCAACAACGAATGATATAAAATTATCAATAATGTATGTGTTGATAATTTTTTGTCAACTATGAGATAATCGAAATGAAACACGAAGGAGTTGTTAAGAAAAAATGAAGTATTCTAATCTGTTGAAGGGGTATATTAAAAATTCGAGGCTTACTCTCGAAGAAATATGCAAGCAATTAGAACAAGAAGGGCTTTCGATGAGTCGAGAACACCTCAGCCGGTTGCAAAACGGAAAAACCCCCCCTACTTCAGATGAACTCAATAGAGCACTTGCGAAGATAACGGGGGGGAATGCTGAAGAACTAATTATGGCCTCTTTTATTGAAAAGGCTCCTCCTGAAGTAAAAAAACTACTTGAAGAAGGAAGTAAACAGCGAGAAGCGTCTCAATTAATAAGAAAACTAAATGACTATATAGACTATTACCTTAATTTCGGTACGATCAGTGATGATATCTTAGGTTCTATCCATGAAATTGTAGGCGATATGAAAGAATTTGATATTGACTTCTATATGTTAAAGAAAGACCCTGTCAGCTCATATAAGTCCATTATTGTTAAACTAACAATTTATTTGTTAACACAAGATCAGCAGCCAGAAAAAAACAATAAAGACCCTAAAACCATGGATGAAGTAATGAAGAGTTTCATGGATGATATATACGAAAGGTCGGAGATTTATAGAGCGGCTCATAATGGTATGCTGCTACTGTCTCAAAATGAAACTGATGGAACCATAAAATCTATAGGCAATGATATAGATAAACAGACAAAAGACAAATTGTCTTTCTTTACCGAATTAGAGTCAGATCTCGGACTTGATTTGACTGATCCTAATGTTCAAAAAAAGCTCAAGAGAGCAGCTAAAATCATCTTCTCCGACGAAGATTGATTCTATTTTTGGCAACAGAACAGCCAATTCTTCTTCTTTAAAATTTAGTTTTTTCTTCAATTTCATTAGTTTGATTTCGTTCATAGATGCCACTTCCGTATCTAATTTTTTTGTCCTCTAATTAACTAATCGATTAGATAATGACAACCCTATAAAATAACTCTGCGAGGCATGATCATGTCCATAAAACCTGGTCGTTGCCTGCTGAAACAAAGGTTGCGCGAAATACGAAAAGATCAGCAATGGTTGAGTGACACTACAGGGATTACAAAGTCTCAGATCTCCGAATACGCCAACAATAGGCGGCTGATGTCCCTGACAACTGCTATGAATATTGCTTCAGCAATCGGCTGTCACATTGATGATCTTTATGAGCGAATCGAACTCAGCAGCACTGAGTGACACTATGTCACTCCGACCAGGTAAAAGTTCGCTCTTTAGTGAACTCTCCTTGCCGATCTTCCTCCCAGGTTCATTTAAAGCCACTGATTGTCGAATTTTAGGGTATTATGTTGTACAAACGTTTGTAGAATTAACTTTAACATGGCTGGATGGTCGGAGTCTGTCGAAATATAGCACCGATCAGGCTGATTTAAGGGGGGGTTAAACCATGTTTAAGGGGGATTGACAAGCCTACAGTTTTGTTCTTATTCGCACAAAACTCCCATCATCAAAGAATACTTTACTGCCACGATCGTCCGTTTCAGTTTGTTTAATCATGTTCTCGTTTATAACCGTTGAGCGATCATATGACTTGAAGCCATACTTAGCATATGCCTTTGAAATGTCCTTTAAAGTTCTTAGACCTATGTATGAGCCCGTTGAGGTATGATAGGCAGGACAGCATTCCCTACTCTTAGTTGGCTGCCACAAATCAATGTAATTCACATCATATAAGGAAATTTCGACAAAATCCGAGTCACTCCCGTCACGATCATGAATTTTTACGCACGTTAATATCACTCTGACTACTCCTGTTGTTTTTTTACTTTATGATAGAACAGCACGTAACAACCTACAAAGTATTACATATTCATTGTCAGTTTTCGATAATAAAATTAACAAGATAAAATGAGCAATTTCCCAGCCGATGGGGTCATAGAAGGATGTAAAGAAAAATGTTTTATACGCTTTTAATTGTAATCAGTTCCGCTTGCTTTGTGCTTTTTCTCGTTTGGGGAATAATATCTTCATTTAGGCGAACTAAAAAGGCTAGATGGAGTTTTCTAATCTCACTTTTGGGTCTATTAATACTTTGTATAGTTGCACCTAGCGACGAGTCTAAACCTGTATCTAAGGGGGACTCAGCTCAAGAACAAGCCGATGTATCTCCTAATGTAAGTGAAGAAGATGTTGAGAGCACACCTTTATTTAGTGATGCCGATAGGAAAAAGGCCCTTCAAGTCGAAGGTGTCCTTTATAAGTATCAAAGTGAAATGGCTCCCTATGAGCAGAATGGCGCTGGGGTGCTTGATAAGAGCAAAAAAATCGATGATGCTGCCCTTTGTAAGGAACTTCAACAAGTCAATGAGAAATATAAAGAGACAATAAAAAAAATTAATTCTATAACAATTCCTGACGAGTTACATAGCGACTTGAAGGATAACTTGGAAAACGTATTAAGAAGTGCAAAAGGATACTATACTTCTCGCTCCTTAGCATATGAATCTTTCTTAAAGTATATTAAAGAGCCGGACGAAACACACATTGATACAATGCGCCAGCAATTGATGGATGCCGGAGATTTTTCTAGAGAGTACAAAATGTATGTGACTATGCTATTTGGAAAAACAGGGATGCCTAATGACATGAAAGATAAAGAATAAAAAAATTTTCAAACGCTAAGATCTTTTGTACAATAACATTAATTAAACATTTTATAAATCAGGCCCTTCCGGGCTTTTATTTTCACCATTAAAGCGAACATTTGTACCTATATAAGGAGATAGAATGTATGGCATCTTTCACTAAAATTAAAGCAAACAATAAACAGGGCTATAAATGGATTTGTACAGTAGACGGCCTACCTAATCCTGTAACTGGTAAGAGAAATCAGATTGCACGTCGAGGTGATACTAAAAAGCAAGCTGAGGAGCGGGTACAGAAAGTCGTAGATGCCCAAAAAAATCATGGAATAGACACAAAGAAAATCAAGAAGCTAACGTTCGAACAGGTAGCCTGGGATTGGTTAAAAACTTATTCCAAGAGCAAAGTAAAGAAAAACACCGTGAGAGTTAGAGAAAAAGAGATTAAGATCCTACTAAGATATATTGCTAAGGTCATAATAGACAAGGTTACACATAAACAGTATCAGAATATCTTAAACAATTTAGATGATAAAGAGTATGCTAGGACAACCATTGAGGGCGTACATGTAACTGCAAATATGATTATGAAATATGCAATAAAAAACAAAATGAGATTGGATAATCCATGTTCGGGGGCAGTTATCCCGGCGAAATTGTTGACGGTAGAGGAAATTGAAAATAGCCCAATCGAGGATGGTTACTTAGAAAAACATGAGCTGGCTGAATTTTTAAATGCAGTTAATGAACATGGTTTACCTGATGACATTGAAATCTTTCACTTGCTTGCCTTTTCAGGGATGCGATCTGGGGAACTCTGTGCTTTAAAAGATACGGACTTTAACTTTGAGTTAAATGAGTTACGAATAACCAAGACACTTTATAATCCTGATAACAATATGCGTAAATACACTCTAACTCCGCCCAAATCTACAGGGTCTATCCGTAAATTTAATATAATTGATAACGTTATGAGTTTGCTCCAAAGACACATTGTTAAACAACAAGCTCTTAGACTTGAATACAAGAAACTATTTGATGATTATCATGAAAACAACTTTGTTTTTGCCCACAAGAACGGCTACCCACTCATTCAAAAAAATATATTAATCCGTATGGAACGTATTCTCAAGAAAACCTCAATTAAAAAGAAAGCTACTCCTCACATTTTTCGGCACACTCACATATCGATGCTGACTGAAGCTGAAGTTGATCTCAAAACGATCATGAAGCGAGTTGGTCACGATGACGCAAAAACTACATTGAAAGTCTATACGCACGTTACGGAGAAAATGAAGAAAAATGCCAATGAGAAGATTAAAAATCACTTCGCAGACATCCTTCAAATCTGACTGGTTGCAGAGAATGTGATTTTTATGTGATTTTATAGAAAAGGGCTCCCTCTCGGGAGCCCTTTAAATAGCGGTATTACAGGGTTTTGAGACCCTTTATTACATCATGCCGCCCATGCCGCCCATGCCGCCCATGTCAGGCATTGCAGCCTTTTCTGGTTCTGGCTTGTCAGCGATCACTGCTTCAGTAGTCAGGAACATAGCCGCTACGGAAGCAGCGTTTTGCAATGCATAACGAGTTACTTTCGCAGGGTCAACGATACCTGCGTCAATCATGTTTACCCACTCACCAGTAGCTGCGTTGAAACCAACGCCTACTTCTTCGCGTTTCAGACGCTCAACGATAACAGAGCCTTCTTCGCCTGCGTTAGCAGCAATTGTACGGATTGGAGCTTCCAGAGCGCGCAACACGATGTTGACGCCTGTTTGCTCGTCGCCTTGCAGTTCAACAGCAGCCACTGCATTGTATACGTTCAGGAGCGCTACACCACCACCGGATACGATACCTTCTTCAACCGCAGCACGGGTTGCGTTCAGAGCATCTTCGATGCGCAGTTTGCGTTCTTTCAATTCTGTTTCAGTAGCCGCACCGACTTTGATTACTGCTACGCCACCAGACAATTTAGCCAGACGCTCTTGCAGTTTCTCTTTGTCGAACTCGGAAGTAGTTTCTTCCAGTTGCGTACGGATTTGGCTAACACGAGCGTCGATGTCGGCTTTGTTTCCAGCACCGTCAACCACAATCGTGTTTTCTTTTGTAATACGCACTTGACGTGCTGTACCCAGTTGGTCCACAGAAGCTGTTTTCAGGTCCAGACCCAGTTCTTCTGTGATTACTTGACCGCCTGTCAGGGCAGCGATATCTTGCAGCATTGCTTTACGACGGTCACCAAAGCCTGGAGCTTTAACAGCTACAGCATTGAATGTACCACGCAGCTTGTTGACAACGAGCATAGCCAGCGCTTCGCCTTCGATGTCTTCAGCGATCAGAACCAGTGGCTTGCCTTGTTGTACGATTTTTTCAAGCAATGGCAAGATTTCTTGTGTGTTTGTGATTTTTTTGTCAGTGATCAAGATATACGGATTGTCCAGAACAGCTTCCATTTTGTCCGTATCTGTAATCATGTACGGAGAAATGTAGCCACGGTCAAACTGCATACCTTCAACTACTTCCAGTTCTGTTGCAAAACCGCGGGATTCTTCAACAGTGATTACACCGTCTTTGCCCACTTTTTCCATAGCTTCAGCGATCAGTTCGCCTACTTCATCATCAGCAGCGGAAATACCAGCTACTTGAGCAATGGATTGTTTGCTTTCGATTGGTTTGGAGATAGATTGCAGTTCAGCAACAGCTGCTTTAACTGCTTTGTCGATCCCTTTACGGATACCGATTGGGCTTGCGCCAGCAGTTACGTTTTTCAAACCTTCAGTGATGAGGGCTTGAGCCAAAACAGTAGCCGTAGTAGTACCGTCACCAGCTACATCGTTCGTTTTGGTTGCTACTTCTTTAACCAGTTGAGCGCCCATGTTTTCGAACGCGTCTTCCAGCTCGATTTCTTTTGCAATCGTTACACCGTCATTAGTGATGAGCGGGCTACCGAATTTTTTCTCCAGTACAACGTTACGGCCTTTCGGTCCGAGTGTTACTTTAACAGCGTTAGCCAATGCATCTACCCCGCGCAGCATGGAGCGGCGAGCGTCTTCACTGAATTTAATGTCTTTAGCCATTTGTGATAAACCTCCCTATGGATTATGAATGATTTGTTTCAATTCCTATATTTAGGTCTTGTCCGGGTTCCGGTTAACCGATGATCGCGTGGATATCGCTTTCTTTCATAATCAAATATTCTTTACCTTCATATTTGATTTCCGTTCCAGCGTATTTGGAGAAAATGACACGGTCGCCTTCTTTTACTTCCAGAGGAATACGGGCACCGTCTTTCAATGCGCCTGCGCCAACCGCGATAATTTTGCCTTCTTGCGGCTTTTCCTTGGCAGAGTCAGGAAGTACGATTCCGAAGGAAGTCGTTGTTTCTTGCTCAATTGCTTCCACCAATACGCGTTCACCCAAAGGTTTGATCATGAAAAAATAGCCTCCTTATTAAGTGTTTTATCCTGTAATTTGGTTGTTATGTTGTATGTATTAGCACTCAACAGTGGTCAGTGCTAACAACCAACTTTATGATACTCAACTTGAGATTGAATTTCAAGTCCCTAATGTATTTTTTATGGGAATTTTTATGGGCAACCATTCTCGATTATATCCACCTATCTTAAAAATAACCGTTAACTCAAGGCTAATGGTTATTTTTAAGATAGCTATACTGATCAATTTTAGAGAAATTAGTTGTTGAGCCATTCAGGTCCTGTCTTATTATTCCGCAGCTACACGCAATTGGGCCTCCCGTTCCTCCTGTGCACGCAATTGCTTACGATACACGACTGATGACAAATATACACTCGCTTCATACAGCACCAGCAACGGAATCGCCACCAAAAAATCGGATATAAAATCCGGCGGAGTGATAACAACGGCAACAAAAACAAGCAGGAAATAAGAAATCTTCCGCCATTTGCGAAGCCTCATCGGGGTTAATACACGAATCCCTGTCAGGAACATGATCAGCAGGGGGAGTTCAAACAGCAACGATACAGGTAACACAATATTAAACATAAAGGTGAAATATTGCGCAATACCGTACGTTTCCTGCAATCCCATACTTTTGGTGACGGACGATGTAAACTGAATCGCCATCGGGAAAATAATGAAATAAGCAAAAGCTGCGCCAATCATAAACAAAAGCAGCACATAAGGCACATATCGCAAGGTTGCGCTCCGTTCTTGCGGCCTTAATCCCGGGCTGACAAACTTCCACAATTGGTAGCATGCAAACGGTAACGCCACTGCAATCCCAATGATCATGGCGATTTTCATGTAGATGCCGATTCCGTCCCAAAAGGAAAATGCATTTAACTGAAAAGCTTTCGCCGAACCGGAGCGAATAAGCCAGTTATAGACAGAACCCGCCGCGAACAATCCACCAGCCAGTGCCAATACAAATACAATCAGCACATAAATTATTCGTCGGCGGAGCTCACCCAGATGTTCCATTAGCGGCATTTCATGCTCTGATGGGGTCAAGTCCATTCCTCCTTTCTGAACGGAACGCAGCAGCGCCTCCTAAAAAATAAAGCCCTTCACTAAAGAAGAGGCTCATGTTCATTATACAAGCAGCAAAAATAAATAACTAAATCTATGACAAACGTTTATCCTCAGGCTGAGGTTGAACTTCTGAAGACGTTGTCTGTGATGCTTGGACCACACTATCTTTGCTTTCTTTCCGCCCAGTCCGTTCATCTTCAGATAAAATATCGCGTGCCCCGTTTTTAAATTCACGGAATGTACGCCCTACAGCTCGGCCCAGCTCAGGCAGCTTGTTCGGACCAAATAGCAGCAGCGCCAGAATAATTAACAAAATATAACCCGGTGCTCCAATATTGGGCATGTGTAGTAATCCTCCTTATGTTGACGGACAAAATGAGAACCTCTGTCCGTATACGGCCTTATAAATTCTTACAGGTATCATACCACACACACGGGCTGCCTTCTACCGAAACTGACCTGTCACCATAAGCAACGCTTCCGGGAGTTGATCCATAATCGCTGCCAAATTTTCATGCACGCCTTTGGGCGTTCCTGGTAAATTGACAATCAACGTACGTCCACGTATCCCCACGATTCCACGAAAAAGCATGGCCGCCGGATTTTTCTGCATCACGATCATTCTCATGGCTTCCGCCATACCTGGCACTTCCCGTTCCACGACCCGTCTGGTCGCCTCAGGTGTCACATCACGGATCGCCAGTTCGGTTCCGCCTGTAGTAAGCACCAAGTCTGCATGAAAATAATCGGTCATTTCGATTAAAGCCGCAATAATCTCATCCGGTTCATCGGGAACGATCCGGTATTCCACAATCTCTCCGCCCAGTTCTTCTTCGACGAGTTCCCGGATGACCTGTGCGCTTGTATCCTCACGCTCTCCCCTTGCCCCTTTATCACTGGCTGTTAGGATCGCCGTTTTCCACACCATAAGATCACCCTTCTCCTATCATGAAAGAATACTTTCTCTTCTGAAAATCAGAAACAGCCACGCTGCATCCTCCATCACAGTACCCTCTCGGCGACAATGTTGTCTATGTCAAGGTTTCTGGTGGTCCTCCCTTTGAAAATCACCATGCTTGCCACCCGTTTTGGATTGCAGCATGGTAGGGCCGATGATCATATCTTTTTGCAGCGCCTTGCACATATCATACACGGTTAACGCTGCGGCTGAAGCCGCTGTCAAAGCTTCCATTTCTACACCTGTCTTACCCTCGGTCTTCACTTCAACTTCAATATGAAGCACATCATGTCCATTATCGGAAAAAGTAATGTTCACGCCTGTCAGCGCCAGCGGATGACACATCGGTATCCAGTCTGACGTTTTTTTCGCGCCTTGAATCCCTGCGACCTGGGCCACAGCAAGAACATCACCCTTGCCGATTCTTCCTTCTTTTACAGCCGTCAATGTAGCCGGGTTCATCGTAATCTGAGTCACGGCGACTGCTGTACGAACCGTAGACGTTTTGCCCGAAATATCTACCATACGAGCCCGTCCCTGTTCGTTAAAATGAGTAAAGGAATCCACGACTCCCTCACAGCTCCTTTCACATACCCAACTTTACTTCATTCATCATTTGTCGATTTTGCATGATTACAATCTAAGCGTCCTTCCGGTGTAAACAGCACGTCCACTCGCAAATCTCCCGGCTCCATGGGTACTTGTGCTAACAATTGTCCCGGCAGCAGCAGCGAGACATAAAGCGGACCTACGGAACCATTATTACGCTTCACTGCCTCTACCTGTGCGGTAAAGCGATCATAGTAGCCTCCGCCATAGCCGATCCTGCCTCCACGACGATCAAAGGCCAAGCCGGGCACAACAACCCAGTCGATTCCCGCCCACATTTCAGGCAACCATTCCTTGCATGTCAATGCAGGCTCAGGAATGTTCCATACGCCGGGCACCATATTTCCATACTGATCCATCTCCCTCAGCTCCATGGTTCGGGTTACCGAATCCACTCTCGGGGCCAGGACACGATCTCCCTGTGACCAACAATGCTCAATGAGGGGAGTCGTAGAAATCTCACTGCCAAAAGAGAGATAACTAAATAAGGTTAGCTTATCCCCGTTTCTGTCTATTCTAAGCTGCTCCCATGCCTCGATTGCATGCCGACAGGCCACAGCCGATGCCTTCTGCCTTGTCAGCGGGTCCATGGAGTCACGCGCTTCCCGTTGCTGTACACGTAGCGCGTTCTTCACATTACAGACATCCACACATCCGCCCTCCCGCACAATCGTCGATAATCATCAAAACGTTACAATTGTCCCATTTGTCAGTAAGTGCTGTACGTTGCAAGTTTTTTTCATTCTTTTTCACTTCTCGTTTAAGTTTATCATTGTTTATACAAATTGACTACACGCGGCTCAAGGGTTTAGGGGGTGAAAGCAGTGCAATAGTGGGTAATTTCATGTAAACTGGAAGGAAGGTACCTGCGAAAAAGGCAGGAAGAACTGTGCAAAATGTAATGGAGGAACGATACGCTATGCTATTGCAAGTAACCGGAATTACTAAATCCTATGGAATTGAGCCCGTTCTGGACGGGATTAACCTTCAAATATTGGAACGTGAACGTATTGGACTGGTAGGTGTGAACGGTGCAGGCAAATCGACCCTGCTCAAAATCATTGCTGGTGAAATATCCTATGACAGTGGACAAATCTTTAAAGCAAAGGAAACCAGCATCGGTTATTTGGCGCAAAACAGCGGTTTGGATTCTGATCGTTCGATTTGGGATGAGATGATGCTGGTGTTCGAACCGCTGATTGCAGCAGAAAGGGAACTTCGGCAGATGGAGCAGGAAATCGCCGATCCGTCCAATGCGCAGAACGAAAAGCGTTATGCCGATCTGCTTGAACGCTATGCACGACGCTCAGACTGGTTCAAGGATCACGGCGGTTATGAAATGGAGACCCGTGTTCGCAGCGTGCTACACGGCATGGGCTTTGGTTCATTTGCACCCGAGACGCCTGTAGTCACCCTGAGCGGAGGTCAAAAAACCAGGCTTGCGCTAGCACGCATCCTACTGCTCGCTCCAGATGTCCTTATGCTCGATGAGCCTACCAACTATCTGGATATTCAGACATTGACCTGGCTGGAAGACTATTTGCGTGGCTACTCCGGCTCCCTGCTGGTCGTATCACATGACCGATATTTTCTGGATCGACTGGTGACGACGATTGTTGAAATCGAACGCCATCGCTCCACTCGCTATACAGGCAATTACAGCCGCTATATGGAACTAAAGGCTGCCGAGTATGAAACAAACCTCAAGCATTACGAAAAGCAGCAAGAGGAGATCGCACGGATGGAGGCATTTATACAACGCAACATCGTGCGAGCCTCTACAACCAAACGTGCCCAAAGCCGCCGCAAGCAGCTAGATAAAATGGATCGTATGGATCGACCTATGGGCGATTTGAAAAAAGCCCACTTTTCTTTTGAAACAGCCTATATGTCGGGTAAGGAAGTATTAGAGGTGCGCGACCTTTCCGTAGCGTATGAGGGGAAAAAGCCTTTATTTCAGCATGCCTCCTTTGACTTAAAACGAGGAGATACGGTGGCACTGATTGGTCCGAACGGAATTGGAAAATCGACTTTACTCAAATGCCTGACCGGCTCACTTAAACCTGCTGCTGGGTCCATCCACTGGGGTACGAAGATCAAAATCGGTCTGTACGACCAGGAGCAGACAAACCTAAACCCCGCCAATACCGTACTGGAGGAGTTATGGAGCGAGTACCCTCATATGGAAGAAGCACGGATTCGGACAGTGCTGGGTAATTTCCTATTTAGCGGTGACGATGTACTGAAAAAGGTAGCTTCATTAAGCGGAGGAGAAAAAGCCCGCGTATCACTGGCCAAGCTAATGCTGCGTGAAGCCAACGTATTAATTCTCGATGAGCCTACCAACCATCTGGATCTGTTTAGCAAGGAAGTGCTGGAAGCAGCTCTGATGGACTATGACGGTACACTGTTGTTCATCTCCCATGACCGTTATTTCCTTAACAAAATGGCTGAACGTGTCATTGAGCTTCATCCTGAAGGAATAGAACATTTCCTGGGGAATTATGATGACTATGTAGCTAAAAAACAAGAGTTGGAGGAAATCGCACAGGAAGCTCTCGAGGCAAGTCAGTCCACTCGTGGCAAAACATCGTCTGCCTCTGCATTTGTAACAGACGAGACCACTCCCAAATCACGCGCGGCCACCTATGCGGCAGACAAACAAGCCAAAAGCGAGGAACGCAGCCGTCAACGCAAGCTGGAGGCATTGGAAAACAAGATCAAAACGCTGGAAGAACAAATTGTAGGGTTGGAAGAACAAATGACCCTGCCTGAGATTTATCAGGATTACACAGCACTTCAGAATATTCAGGCACAACTCGACACCCATAAACAGGAATTGACTGAAACCTATGCATCCTGGGAGGAACTGCTTGAGGCATAAAAGCTGCTGCATAAAATCTTAGCCATAAAAATTTCACATTTCCCTCTTCTATTTTTTGTACACAAGAATATCCACAGCTTTTGTGCATGGACGATATTGGAAAATGGCCTTTTAGGCCATTTTTTTATTGATAAACCGCCAACTTCAAATGAAAACCAAATTTATCCACCCTTTTATCCACATTATCCACAGATTTCACAATCACTATAGCTATGATATATCCCCCATCCAGCTATCTGCTAAAAGTCTTAGCCTGCTTGCTTTGAGCCTATTTATCCACATTTTGAACGGTATATGTGGATAACTTTGTTCACAACTTGACAAATCACATCATTATTCGGGCAGTATAAAATTTTGATAATTTTTTTGGTGGAACATGAAAAATCGTGAACCATTGTGACGAATCATGCGAGGAAATAAGATGCTGGCGTTCATTCGCTCAAACTCCTGTATTTTATCCTCTTGAAATTCTATTTATTTATATATATGTATAGCGCGAAACAGAAAAGACACGACCCCAAAGATGTGTCGTGTCCTTCCTATTCGTTCAATTAAGTTTGAACAGACCACTCTTCCAGAGACAGCCCTGGATCAGCTTTCATGTCCAATGAGGTGAATTCTCCGCGTTTCCACTTGGCGTATGCCGCGGCACCGATCATCGCTGCATTATCTGTACAGTATTTCATGGATGGTACTAGCAGTTCGATGCCTTCACGCTCACAGCGTTCCCGCAATGCTGTACGTAGTCCACGATTGGCAGCAACTCCGCCGCAAAGCAGCAGCTGCTTCGCACCATATTCACGCATAGCGCGAATCGCTTTTTCTACCAGCACCTCTACGACCGACTCTTGAAAGCCTCTTGCAATCGCTCCCGCATGAACGGTTTCTCCGCGCATTTTCGTCTGGTTAATTACATTCAGCACCGCCGATTTCAAGCCGCTAAAGCTAAAATCATAAGAATCCGGCTCCAGCCATGCACGCGGCAAAGTAACCACTTCCTCCGATTCATGGGCTACACGATCCACATGCGGACCGCCGGGATACGGAAATCCGATGGCTCGCGCTACTTTGTCGTAGGCTTCTCCAACCGCATCATCCCTCGTACGACCAATAAGCTGAAATTGCCCTTCGGATTCCATCAGCACCAGCTCGGTATGCCCTCCTGACACCACGAGAGCAATGCACGGATATACAATATCATGCTCCAACTGATTCGCATAAATATGTCCCGCAATATGATGCGTTCCGATTAGCGGTTTGCCGAACGCCATAGCAGCGCTCTTGGCGGCGACAATACCAACCAGCAATGCGCCAACCAGTCCTGGTCCTTGTGTCACGGCAACCGCTGAAATCTCGCGGGGGCTGATTCCCGATGTTTGCATAGCCTCGTCCAGCATATAGGTAATGCTTTCCACATGCTTGCGTGATGCTACCTCTGGCACAACACCGCCAAAGGCTTTGTGTGTTTCAATCTGACTGGAAATCAGATTCGAAAGCACCTCTGTGCCATTTTTCACGACAGAAACTGCCGTTTCATCACAACTCGTTTCCACTGCCAGTATATAGCAAGGCTCGCCAGAGGCAGAGCCTGTACCTGCTTTTTCCGCTTGCGTCATTGCTCCTGCACGCTTCCTTCCTGTTCACCGGATGCCCCGTGTGCGGGAAGATCCGCCCACATGATCACGGCATCCTCGTTATTATCCGAATAATAGCCCTTGCGCACACCTGCGGGCTTAAAGCCCTTTTTCTCATACAAGCCCTGAGCGATCCGGTTCGTTACCCGTACCTCTAGGGTCATACGCTCCATCCCTAAATAAGATGCGGTCTGCATTAGCTCATCCAACAGCTTGTCTCCAAGCTTGCGTCCACGATAAGCCTCACGAACCGCAATATTCGTAATATGAGCCTCATCCATAATCGTCCACATGCCTGCGTAACCAATGGCTCGTCCATTAAGCTCCATAATCATATATTTAGCAAAATGATTCATTGTCAGCTCATTGCGGAAGGCTTCCTCCGTCCACGGCAGCGTGAACGCTTCATGCTCAATCTCCAGCACATCGGGGATGTCATCCAGTTGCATTAAGCGAAACTCAAGTTTCTCTTCCCGCTGTATGTTCTTTGCCATGTTGCTCACCGCCTCTTCAGCGCTGACGAAGCAGATTGGCTTCCGCCTCCGCCAGCTGGGTATAATTCGGAACCAGCGTATGTAGCTCGTCATGTTCCTGACGAAGCAGCTTATCCGCCCCAAGGCGGCCAACCCATTTTCCTTCCAGCTCATAAGGCACGATACGAAGCTCGCTCCATGCACGCAAGCGCTCGGCTGTTTCGGCGTGAACCGCCGTTTCACCGACGAGCCAAATCACCGCAGGACGCTCCTCGGCAGGCAAAACCTCCAAACGTTGCAGCAAATCATCGGTCCACGCAGTCATCAACCGGATGGCATCCGGCTCTAACCGCTGCGGGCTACCGATGTCTTTAACTGTATTTGCGGCGAACAGCCCCGTGTACACCTGACCGCGGCGCGCATCCAGCACAGGTACAATCCAATCTGCTGCCTGCGCCCCGGGCAAGTCGTTATTCACAGACTCATGTTTACCTTCTTGCCCCTTCAGCTCGATACCACGGTTCCAACCACCCCACGCCAAAGCGTGCAAAGTGGAAATGGATGTCACCGGAACGCCCCAGGCCCAAGCTAGTGTTTTGGCTGCGGTCACCGCGATTCGGATACCGGTGTAAGATCCCGGTCCAACCCCTACTGCAAGACCGTCCACATCATCGCGTGTCAGTCCTGCTTCGCTCAAGAGCCGTTCCAGCTCGGTAATGACATGCACCGAGTGATTGCGTTCGCCAAAAACGTTACTTTCTCCCAGCAGCTCTTTTCCGTTCATTAGGGCGGCCGCCATTACGGTCGTCGCTGTATCTAACGTCAAAAACCGCTCACGCGGCTTTTCATTTACATCTGTATGCTCTCTTTGCATGGTTCAAACTCCATTCTCCCGCAAAATGCGGCACCATTGTTCATAAGGCTCGCCGTACCCGGTCAGGTGAATCAAGCGCTCCCCTACATCCGTTGTTTCTATATACATGTGAAGCCGCTGATCCGGCAACATATCCGGTATAATACTACCCCATTCCACCAGACATACTCCTGTCCCATAAAAATATTCGTCCAGTCCAAGATCCTCCGCCTCGTCTTGGGAAATCCGGTATACATCCATATGATACAAAGGCAATCGGCCCTCGTACTCCTTAATGAGAGTAAAGGTTGGACTATTTACGATACCCGGTACACCTAAATGGCTGGCAAAAGCCTTGGAAAAAGCAGTCTTGCCCGCTCCCAGATCTCCATCCAGCACAATCACGGTTCCGGGAACCGCTTGGGCTGCCAAAAAGCCTGCTAATGTCCCAGTCTGTGCCTCTGAGACAGAACGGAATACAAACTGTTCCTGCGAAATTGTCATATCTTTTAATCACCTTTCGTCCGAATCGGACCGTTCCAACTTGTTCTTTATTATATAGTTCACCTTATGTCGCCGCAAGGCATGAAGACATGCTATTGTAAGTTAAGTGTTACACACAGGGAGGGAATCAAACTGATGGGACAAACCGTTTTACTCTTGATTGATGTTCAGCAGGCAATGTTTATGTATGATGAGAAGCTGTATCGTGAGCAGGAAGTTGTAGCGCATTTACAGCAGCTTTTGACCGAAGCCAGAGCTACCGGCACACCAGTAATTTTCGTGCAGCATACCGATGAAGCGGATGAGGATTTCCGGGAAAACAGTGTAGGCTGGGCCATCGCCGACGTGGTGCGTCCTCTTCCTCATGAACGAATTGTCCGTAAATCATCCTGGGACAGCTTCTACCAAACTGAATTGCGTGATGTGCTCCAGGAATTGGGGGCGGAACAGCTGATTATTGCTGGGATGCAGACTGAATTTTGTCTCGACACGACTTGCCGAAGCGCCTATAGTCTGGGATACCAGAACAACGTGCTCGTATCGGATGCGCATAGTACATTTGATAGCAAGGTACTGAGCGGAGAACAAATCGTAGCTCATCACAATGCCGTGCTAGGTAATCGTTTTGCACGTTTGCTCACAACGGCAGATGTACATTTTTCGTGAAATGTAGAAGTGAATTTTTTACGTTCCAAGCCGATTGCTTTCAAGCAGGTCGGCTTCTTTTTTTGTTCACGCGAGCAAATAAACAACACTGACGTTATAACGTCATTGCTATAGATGGCCCAGGCATATATGGATTGATGTTTATCCGAATTCCGAATGTATTCATTTGGATTGGCAACCTGCTTTGCTTTTAGTCAGTTGCGAATTTACATATAGAGGAAGTTTTTCCCCTGCGTTGAGCTAAATGAAATATACCAAGAAATTTTTTTCACAGATTGATTTGTAATTTCGCATTTAACATAAAATTCAATTTTTGATCACTATTTTCAGAAAAATCAAGAAATTAACAGAAAATATTAGAATGACCTACTTATTGTGGACGATATGGCTCTATAAACATCTGTATTTGGATATATGTAAAGATTTGAACATTGAGCAAAATCTGTATTAGAACTATGATAATTCTGGTTTTAATTTCCAGCAACGAAAGAAGGCGATCGGACCATTATACTCACTGTCTTAGGCACCATGATATGCCCGCATGTAAATGTATCTTGCAGTTTCTACGTTTCGTAGGTTAGGACCGGAAAGTATGAATTGAAGTGCAGTCATGGATGTATTGTGTCTCGAACACAGCGAAAGGAATGTGAGTTTTTATGAAAAAAGTAGCTATAGTAAGCCCGTTGAGAACAGCGGTCGGTTCTTTTAACAAAACCCTTGCGCCTCTAAGCGCTCCTGAATTGGGAGCAACCGTGATGACAGCATGCCTGCAGCAAAGTGAATTGGAGCCTTCTTTGATTGATCAAATTTTTATGGGAAATGTTCTTCAAGCGGGCAATGGTCAAAATCCTGCCAGACAGGCGGCACTAAAAGCGGGTATCCCCATTGATGTACCCGAATCAACGATAAACACGGTTTGCGGTTCAGGACTTCATGCCGTCGCGTTAGCTTACGATTCAATATTGGCGGAGCAAGGAAACATCGTCTTGGCTGGAGGCATGGAGAGCATGTCGAACGCCCCTTATCTGCTAAAAAATGCAAGAAACGGCTACAAGCTTGGCAACGGTGAATTGGTAGACTCCCTGGTGGCTGACGGCCTAACATGCCCGATCAACCATTACCATATGGGAATTACCGCCGAAAATGTTGCCGAAAAATATGGAATCTCAAGACTGGAGCAAGATTCATTCGCCTATGAAAGCCAGATCAAGGCTTTCGATGCAAAAAACAACAAGTTTTTTGAAGAGCAAATTGTTCCGGTCATGATCAAAAACAAAAAAGAAACTACTTATTTCACAGAAGACGAACACATAAGAGGAAATACGACGAAAGAAAAACTTTCAAACTTGAAACCTGCGTTTAAAGAGAACGGAACGGTTACTGCCGGAAATGCTTCGGGAATCAATGATGGTGCGGCGGCTATGTTAGTCGTGTCGGAAGATAAATGTAAGGAACATGCGTTAAAGCCGTTGGCATATATCAAAGGCTACTCGCTTGTTGGTGTTGACCCTGCATATATGGGAATGGGACCGGTAAAAGCCATTTCGTCACTGCTTAAGAAACAGGGAATGTCGATTGATGACATTGATCTCTTTGAAATTAATGAAGCGTTCGCTGCACAAGCACTAGCGGTGCAAAAAGAGCTGGGAGTCAGTCCGGAAAAGGTCAATGTCAATGGCGGCGCGATCGCAATCGGTCATCCTGTTGGTGCAAGCGGTGCTAGGGTATTGGTTACGTTAGTTCATGAAATGGTGCGCAGATCTTCACGTTACGGCGTAGTCTCGTTATGCATCGGAACGGGAATGGGAATAGCCATGCTGGTTGAAAATGCACTCATTTAAAGTTCGTTTTCAATGATTGTTGAAATACCTCTTAAAAAGGAAGGGAGATCGCTATGAATCAAAAAGATGTACTTTCACTCCAATCCATGCCTGCGGCCAGCGGCAGTTATGGACGCCCGCCATGCCGCTTCATCAACCGGGAATTCTTCATTATTACCTATGAATCCGATCCCGCTGCGATAAGACAGGCGGTCCCGGAACCACTTCAGCCAGATGGAAGTAATACGGTCTCCTATGAATGGATCAAAATGCCCGATTCATCCGGTTTGGGAAGCTATGAGGAAAGCGGTATTGTCATTCCGTGTACTTTTCAGGGAGAACCGTGTAATTTTGTTGCCCAAATGTATTTGGATAATGCACCTGCTATTCTGGGGGGACGTGAAATCTGGGGATTTCCGAAAAAATGGGCGAAGCCTCGCCTGGTCGTTGAGGATACAGAGACGCTGACGGGTACATTGCATTACAATAACGTCCTGGTAGCTATGGGAACCACCCCTTTCAAATATAACGTGCTTGATGAAAAGGAAACGGCTAAAGCCATCGCAAAAACGCAAGTTAATTTAAAATTAATTCCTGATGTAGACGGCACTCCTAAAATTGCTCAGCTAGTGGCATATAATCTTGAAAATATTACTGTAAAAGGAGCCTGGTCAGGGCCTGCCAGATTAAGCTTGATCCCCCATGTCAATGCTCCTGTGGCAGATTTGCCGGTTAAAACTTATGTTGGCGGAAAACATTTTATTGCCGATTTAACGCTTCCATATGGAAGAGTCCTATACGATTATCTCCAATAAAGTTTGCTTTCCTAAAAATAGATAAGGAGACGGAACCATGAATAAAAAAGTAAACTCCGCTGAAGAAGCAGTTAAGAAAATCAAAGACGGAGATACGGTGATGGTCGGAGGTTTTCTGCAAGGAGGCATTCCGGAAGAACTGGTGCGTGCGCTTGTCGATACAAATTCCGCTGATAATCTTACGATTATTTCCAATGACACAGGCACAACGGAATTATCTATTTATAGACTTGTAAAAAGTGGCAGAGTCAAGCGGATTTTTGCATCCTATATTGGCTCCAATCCGGAAACAGGAAGGCTCTTGATGACAAAAGAAGCAGAGGTTCAACTCTTCCCACAAGGGACGCTCGCTGAAAAAATACGCGCAGGCGGAGCCGGTTTGGGTGGATTTTTAACCCCTGTAGGTGTAGGCACCATTGTAGAGGAAGGAAAACAGAAAATCAAAATTGACGAAAGAGAATATCTGCTCGAACTACCGCTCAAAGCCGATGTGGCGCTCATCAGAGCCCATAAAGCTGATGAAGCGGGGAACCTTGTCATCAACGGCACTTCACGTAACTTCAATATGGTGATGGCTACCGCAGCCGAGTATGTAGTTGCTCAGACAGACGAATACGTAAAAGCGGGGGAAATCGACCCCAATCATATCAACGTTCCCGGAATATTTGTCGACGCGATTGTAAAGGTGGGTGGAGATAATGAATAATAGAGAATTGATTATTAGAAGAATAGCCCAAGAATTCAAAGATGGTGAAGTGGTTAATCTTGGTATTGGATTGCCTACAATGGCGGTGGACTACATCCCCGAAAACGTTAATATTATGCTGCAGGCGGAGAACGGAATCGTCGGTGTTGGCCCCAAAGCAGCTCCGGGAAAAGAAAGACTCGATTGTATCGATTCAGGCGGAAACTACGTTACAACCGTGAAAGGAGCCTGCTTTATTGACAGTGCGCTTTCATTTTCCATCATACGTGGAGGGCATGTGGACGTCACCGTTTTGGGTGCCCTGGAGGTCGATGAAAAAGGCAACCTTGCAAACTGGATGATCCCCGGAAAAAAGGTGCCAGGCATGGGTGGGGCCATGGATTTGGTGGTTGGAGCCAAGAGAGTGATTGTAGCCATGGAGCATGTGAACAAAAATGGGGCGCCGAAAATACTGAAACAATGCAAGCTGCCCCTAACCGCTGTAAATGTGGTAAAGACCATTGTAACCGAAAAAGGTGTCATTGATGTTATTCCGGGTAAAGGGCTGATGCTCAAGGAAATTGCTCCAGGTTTGTCGGTGGAAGATGTTCAAATGGCGACAGAGGCTGAGTTGATGGTTTCTCCACATTTGAAGACCATTGCAGTGTAAAAAACCAGTTCCACCTTCAAATTAACTTGTCTGGCGTTTAACTTGTCTTCACAATCGCATTCATTATATAAAATAAGGTTCGCTAATTGCTCATTGAGCAATTGCGAGCCTTTTTAGGTTGGAGCCTCTCTTCTATTGTTCTTCCAATCGATCTACACGAACGGTTTGTGTATCGCCTGGTCTGCTGCCGATCTGTACCGTTGCCATACCATTCGCTTCATCTACATGCTCAATCCAAATCGGTTTGCCATCCAATTGGACGGCAAACGTTTCGGATGAATCATAAATGGCTTTTGCTCGTTCCACGTTCATGCTGTTCTCCTCCTACTTTTTTTTTTGTGCAAAAATCAAAATATAGGTCACCTAGTCTTCGTCTATAATCCGTTCCACATCCAATGAAGGAAAGCTATGAGAAGGCGATGTTGATACTACAGCCTCCATATCCACATGAGCAACAGCTACGGGAAAAGGCGGCGGCGTTCCATGTGAAAGAGCAAACTCGGGCGGCAATGCATCCTGTTCGCCTCCAGCAGGCCCTCGAAAGGCAATGTGACTTTGCCCCACACGATGACTGATCTGCTGAGGATAGGGTTTTCTAGGCATCAGTTGTATACCTCCTTTTGAATCGGATATGGCTTAACATTCACCAAAAAAACCGAAACCATGCGCAAGTGAAAGCAATTCGCAGCCTTCATTTGCACCTCATACAATCCTTTGTACGAAGCATACTAAGTGAAAAATGAAATGCTCACAGCCCGGGTGCCCGGAATCGAAATATGAAATATGCGGATTAAAAAAAGGAGGACTGGCGGTATGCATACGGTCTGGAAAGGCGCGATCAGCTTCGGGCTGGTTCATGTGCCAGTTAAAATGTTCTCAGCAACTGAGGACAAGGACATTTCCATGCGTTATATTCACAAGGAGTGTGGGAGCCCATTAAGCTACGTACGGAAATGCCCTGTTTGTGATAAGGAGGTTGAATGGGAGGAAATTGGAAAAGGGTACGAATATGAAAAAGGAAAATTTGTCATGTTCGACAAGGAAGAACTGGAGCAAGTTAGCGGACAAGCCGATAAAAATATCGTAATTTTGGACTTTGTGGATTTACAGGAAATTGATCCGATCTACTTTCAAAAAACGTATTATTTGTCCCCGGATCAGGCTGGCTCGAATGCGTATAAGCTACTCATGAATGCAATGAAGGATACCGGGAAAATCGGGATTGCCCAAATCTCCATCCGCTCGAAAAGTAGTCTGGCAGCCATTCGCGTGCTGGATGAATGCTTGGCGGTGGAGACCATGTTTTATCCGGACGAAATCCGTCCCATTGCTCAAGTTCCCAACTTACCTGGACAGGAGGAGGTTAAAGAGAAAGAGCTGACCATGGCAAAAATGCTGATTGAGCAGCTATCTACCCCTTTTGATGCAGCAAAGTATACGGATCAGTATCGCGAGCGTCTGCTGGATCTTATCCAGCATAAAGTGGCTGGTGAAGAGGTGCGAATTGCCCCAACACAGCCTCAGACCAATGTGGTTGACTTAATGGCTGCCCTTCAAGCCAGTATTGAGGCAGTGAAGCCTGTCGTTACCGATCCTGGTCCTGCTGCGAAAAAACGTCCTGCGCGTAAACCAGCAGCCGTGACAGCACAACAAGCTGTGGCAGGCGACGCCATCTCTCCTGCTCCAGTCAAAAAGAAAAGGAGCCCTGCTAAACGTAAAGAAACGTGAGCTTTACAGGAAAGGAAATAACTAAATGTAGAGACAGAAAATTTTCATTTAGGGGGATGGCGAAGTGTTTCTATCCTACATCCCCTTTAATGGAATAACATGACTGACATTTTTAATCAACTCTATTGACACTTAACACTACCATCAATACTACACTTCGTTGAGCCACATTATTACAAATTTATTGATGTAGTTGAGATGGACTCACTTTTTGAATTTGAACAAGTATATCAAACGATTTACCTAATGATATATCAACAGTTTTTGGTATATTAGGGCCTTCCGTAGTTATTCCAGCGAAAATTGGATGTTGTTGGTTTAACCAAGTTTTTGTCACTCCGTTCGTCTTACGTAAATCTATAATAAATTGATCTTTTTTGACATGTCCAAAGATGTAGTTATAGCTGTTGGGATCATCTGATTTTAATGTTCCATATGGGCCAAATTTACCGTCATTATTGTAGACATTATATTGCCCTTCGTAAACTGATGTTCCAATAGATACATACCGTTCCCCATAATATTCCGCTAAATGCTGCCCAGCTACTTTAGGGTATATAAAAGGAATCATATTTGTTTTCGAAACGTGTCCGTTATGTCCCCAAACAATGGTTTTTCCTAAATGTTCTTCAGTCCACTTCGCATTTTCATACATTGCAATATCATGTTTCAAAAAAAGGTCGGATGGTTTATCAGGTGGTGACGCTAACATTGTAGTAAATTGTACAATAATACGGGCATTTTGTTTTATCCATGCGAACTCTCTGGATTTTCCATTTAGATAGCTTTTATTTTGTTCTAATAAAGCACTGATTTGTTTAGCATCTGAAATATACTTTTCTTTTTCTTTTTGCGTAAGGCTGCCAAAGGTATCCATATCCTTTGTTACAGGAATAAGCCCTCTTATCTTCTTTTCGACTCTAGGCACCAGATCTGAATTGTTTCTTTTTATATATTCTACTATATTATTATAAACATTCTCGTTTACTGATTGAATATCCATCCCAATGACACGCACTTTAGATTTATGTTTTGGATTAGCATTATATTGCCGAATCCAACTAAGTAGATGTAACATTTCTTTCGTCTTAAATGCAGGTGATAGATGTTGGCTTGGGTTTCCCTTACCAGTAAGAACATATCGATCAAGTTCCAAAGCTCTGTCCCATCCCTCTTCTAAAACTAAGTTGGTAAAGCCCTTTTCAGATACTAAATAATTAACAATGCGGTGTTTCATTGTATAAACTTCATGAGCCCCATGTGTAGCTTCACCTAAACCTACAATTGAAGCTGAACCTACCATATTCTTAAGTGGTTTTAAATCATTAAGAGGTGCAGTTGGATTCGTTGTTTTTAAAGGCTTTGCATGCGCTTCTAACCATTCTGCTATTTGATTTGTATTGTAGGGAGCTGTAACAGGAACTACTGTTTTCGAATCTGCATAAGTACTTCCTACAAAATTAGCCAGCATTATAGCAGAAGCACCAAGTGCAATAATCATTTTCTTTTTCATAAAAACCTCCTGAAATACTTACTTATTATTTTTCTAAATTCCCTAAAAATCCCCTTTAACCATCAATTTAAAATTCGGCATTCACCTCATGGATTTTTTTGAAGTGCGACTCTTTCTGCATACAAGCATATTGGGTCGTCTTCAGTAATCCAATTGTCACTCACTCACTATCATTTAAGCTAGTTACAAATTTTCACTATTTCATGTGACATGCAATGCTCGCTAACGTATTGATCAGCGCCAACATGTCACAAAGAAAATGATGACATGTTGATGACAAAGATGACAGCTGTGCGGTTAGTATGGAGCAGTACCATCAATAAAGGCGTGCATCGATATTAATATCGATGCACGCCATTTGTTAAAAAGGGGGGTTGTTATTTAGCTTTTTGTCATTTTCCGTATTTTAAAATCAATCATCAAGTCTTTATAAGTCGTCTTCATTTCTTGTGCGAAAAGATCCCCGTGAGGCTTACGGATTAGACATTGGTATGCCAAAATGGATAAAGATTTGACCTCATTAATTTCAATACTCTTCAAACTAAAGCTTTGTTTTCTTATTACTTTATATTTAGGAACATAAGGATCAGAATAAAAAATATTAGCGCCTTTTTGTTGCAAAATTTTTAGTATATTTATGGAGGGTGACTCTCTTATGACTAAGGGGTTGCGCTGACAGTGCTTTGATACGAAAGTAGCTGACTGAACGCCCCCCGCTCCTCTTCTACCAGTTGGTGGTAGTTCCCCTGCTGTATGACCTCGCCTTGATCCAGAACAACAATTTGATCTGCATGTCTGATCGTTGACAGTCGGTGAGCGATCACGATCAACGTCATTTGACCTTTCATCCGTTCCAATGCTGCCTGAATTGCAGCCTCGTGCTCACCATCCAGTGCACTTGTCGCTTCATCCAGGATGAGTACATGAGGATGATGCAAAATAGCCCGCGCTAATACCAGCCGTTGACGCTCTCCCCCGGACAGACGAATCCCGCGATCACCAATGACTGTATCCAGCCCTTCTGGCAGTCTGGATACAAAGTTGTCTGCAGCTGCAAAATGTAACGCCTCCCATAGCTGTTGTTCACTAGCATTCTTATCGGCCAGCTTCAAATTTTCACGGACGGTCGCATGGAACAGAAATGGGTCCTGTGACACATAGCCAAATGACTGCCGCCACAGCGGTAGCAATTCGTCGTCCAGCACATGACCATCGATTTTAATCTGTCCTCCCGTTGGGCGTAAAAAACCCATTAGAACATCGACCATTGTGCTTTTGCCTGCTCCTGATTTCCCTACAATGGCAGTCATTCCCCGGGCGGGTATCAACAAATTAATATGACGTAGGGCAGGCTCTGCCGCACCCTCGTAGCAATAATCCAAATGGCAGCATTCTATTCCCTTACGAAAGGATAGGGGTTGCCGTGCAGATGTAGATGACAAATGATTTACCGATGAATCGAATGGGACATGATTCTCAGAGGATGTAAGCCCAATTAAAGAAGGATCTGAGAAAGCCTCGCATTCCCGTTGCACTTTGGTTACACTCTCAAAAGCAGAGATCATAGACATGATATACTCCAGGCTCGCTTGAATAAGGGCAAACCTGGGCCATAAGCGGGAAAATATAAGGATGAGCACAATCAGTTTTTCAGGTGTAACATGCAGCCACTGGAGCGACACAAATAGGACACTAACGACAAAAACAGCTGCCGCTATGCGATGAAAAAACTGTGTGGTCGCATTTTGCCGGACAAACTGAGTCGTATTATCCTCCATCCGCTGCGTCAGGGAGCGAAACCAATGGATATTCGCCGCTTCCAGCAGATTGCTTTTAATATCTTTCATCCCGTTCATATGATCCGTAATTCCGGCAAAATAAACCTGTGACAGTTCAGTGGTACGATCACCTAATTGTTTGGCATTTCGGATGGAGCGACGGAACACGACAAACAACACCAGTCCACTCAAAAACACCAGCCCGGTTAAAGAAGGGGACAACCAAAAAGCCAGCGCAATCTGGATTAGCGTAAACATGACGGCTGTGGTCAGTTGAAGGAGCAAATTCGTTCCCTGACTGACACGCGCCAGCTCGGTCGTCATCACGTGGCTAAAATCAGATTTACGCTGACGCAAATAAAAAGCCCACTGCGCTTTCATAAAGGACGTGTATACGTCTATGCGAAGGCAACGCATAAAACGCTGCTGAATCCGCGAGCTGAGAATGGACTGGTAACGCTGAAGCCAAGCCTGCCCTGTAAGCAGCACTACGAAAAGCATTAACATCCCCGGCAACAGCCAGCTTTTAGGAATGTACGGCAAAAAATAATCAAATCCATCCGACAGAAATGGCATTTCTGAATGACCACCAAATACACCGATGGCCGCCAGCATAGGAATAAGCATATAAATGCCGACACCTTCCAGTAAGCTGACGATGATCATACATCCAATATTAAGAATTAATGCCCCGCCGTTCACAGCATACAGCTTGGTCATATATATTCGCAGGTGAGTCATAATGTACACTCCTTATCGGGTCAGTGCTTTGTAAATCGCCGCTTCAGCCAAAGAAATGGACGTAAAGGAATATACAAAAAATGCAGATGGCGAGGCAGTGGAAAAACGACTGAATCCCTCGTAGAAGGAAACAAACGGCTGATGAGATACCATAGTCTGTGCCTTGGCTCCTTTAAGGAAAGCAAGTAAGCGCGACTAACCGGCTGAGGGGTAAACGCTGTTGTTGTAGCTCCAGCAATGGCTGGACTGGGGGCGACTGGAGTAGCACCTACAGGCTTGGAAAGGCTGCTTACAGCAGCGTCACTGACGGCGTACAGAACAGCTTCGCCTGCGGCTCCACTGGCTGAAATACCGCCACTCAAAGGGGCGGTATTCATCGACTCGGTCAAAGCTACGCTGGGCAACAGCTCTGACCGAACGAGTCTGCCTGTACCCGCCCGATTGGCAACCGGGTACGGCGCGGGGACGCTGGCCTGCATAAAGGCCAGCGCGCTCAGCGCAAGCCTGTGCGCCTGCCGGGTAGCCGATATCGGACGCATCGGCTCCGGGATCGGCGTACCCAACAGCGCAGCGGCCAGCGCCCAAGCCTGCCCGCCCGCAGGCAGGCCCCCGTAACGGCGCATTAGCGGCAGTAGCACCCCCCAATCGACAGCGCGTACCGCAAGCCTGTCGATGTCAACCAACCAGCGCAGCCTGAACCAGCCGTGACGCGCTCCGTGTGCGCTGAGATACAGAAATTGATGCTCGCTGCCAAGCGTATACATGCAGGATGTCATCACATTCCTGCTGTCGGCAGAAGTCGCTGGTGCCATCTGACTGGCTCGAACTGCTGGGGCCTTCCCCATTTGCCGACAGTCCCAAAGCTCGTCAAAGGAGGGCTCCCGCCCCCCATCCGGGTGAAGCCGCCAGTGCAACTCGACTTCGACCCTCTTTTGCGGATGTAAGAAGGAGGCATGATGATCCTTCCACTTCCAGCTGCCAAGGACGCGCACTTCTCCGCTTTTGGACGCATACCCAGCTTCCTTCATCCAGTGCTCCGCTTCATCCATGTCATCCGGGGCAATAAGTAAATCAATGTCTTTAGAGGTACGTAGGGAAACATCCCCGTACAATTGCTGCGCCAGAGCAGGACCCTTCAACATCAGCACACGAATTCCATGAGCTGTGAGCAGCCTGGTCAGACGCTCGGCTTCTGCTTGAAGATGGAGCATGCGCAGCGTGTTTCGATGATATTGCGCCTGAAGGTTTCGCAGCAATTCTGCGGGAATGAACGGGTGATTCAACGTTTTCAGCTGGAGATACACCGTAGGTATCACACGATGGTGTTCTGTCAGACGCAGCAAGCGGGACCAATCGATCTCCTGCAACTGGGAAGCAGTCATCGTATTCTGCCATAGATTGACGTCTTTACGAAGTAGAGAGAGTAACAACGTTAATTCTTGATCCTCATTCCAATTCGCAAGTTCCAAAATAGACTTGGTGGTCATGGATTCTTCTCCTTCGATTCTTTGAACGTTCTTTGTTCCTTTTATATCGCACTAAAACAGAGAACTGCCTTTATCCGCTGTCCTCGTATTTGTAGCTGTCCCAGCACGTCTCCCGAATATTCCCACCACGGTAAACGCTCCCATCTCTCGTTCTCCCGTAACATAGATCGGCCCACTCCGTACCCATGCATGTGCTGCCAATTGTCCCGCAGCATTTTTGGCTGTGCCCAGATACAGTGTACAGTCCAGTTTTCTGCGTACCAGCAACGTCATAGCGGCAGCGGCTTGTACAAGACAGCTACTGCGCCAAGGAGTATAACGGCTGGCGAAATCTACAGCTTGTGAAATGTGACGGATAGACTTCTCCTGCCCGACCTCGCACTGCCAAGAGGTTTCTTCCATACATATTCCCCAAGCCTCTGAGTAATCTCCAAAAGAACGACGCTGGCGAAATCTCGCGCATCCCAGCTCCAGCCAGGCTTCCGGCAACAATCTCCTGACCTCTGGAGACAAGAGAAGAAGCCGTTGTATCCGCATGTTAGTCCAACTCCCGCAGGAGCCTCAGCAATCCTTCCCGCTCCAATTCAGCTACAAAGGTATGCACCTGCTGTCTGCACTGTTCCTCGTCCACTTCATATTCATTCGTCAG
The DNA here is from genome assembly GCF_025846815.2 of Paenibacillus sp. BT-177. Classification (NCBI taxonomy): domain Bacteria; kingdom Bacillati; phylum Bacillota; class Bacilli; order Caryophanales; family Paenibacillaceae; genus Paenibacillus; species Paenibacillus sp. BT-177. The sequence goes on from NZ_JAOYTP010000002.1 coordinate 462,295, forward strand.
GACAGTTACAATATCTTCAATTGAAGGGCTGAATTCTGCCAATTCCCAGATCCGTCCTCCTGTGAAGCCCAAATTATAATACTTTCCCGTATGAATACTCATCATCACTTTTTCTCCGTCCATATCACTTACATAGACCTCTTCACCATACGTGATGCGATAATGATCCTTAGCTGGATTAATGGCTGCCATAACTCTTTTCCTCCTTATGAATGAGTTCAAGTACACGTTGTACAACCTCGGACGCCGTAAAGAAGGAGCTGTCCCTCAGCAGCCGCCAGCCTTCCACTTTCCGAGCCATCCGAGCCGCTGTATCAAAATACCATTCACCCAAACCCATTCGCGGAATGATCGCCCTACGATATGTATGCTGTAGTAATGTATGCAAGCACTCCAGTTTGTTCAAGGGCTGTTCCGTAACCACCACTGGCTCCCCTTCACGCATCGACTCACGGTTGGGAGAATCGCTCACAAGCTCGAATACACCGCCCAGGGGAAGCGGATCGTTATAAAATTCGTCCACAGCAGGCACGGCATATTTATTGAGCTCACCTGCAATCCTACGCAAATCTTGGTATTGTGCCCTTACAGGATTACCGTCAGTTAGGGAAAAAACATGCTTTCTTTGTCGTACATGCCTGTTCTCCCGTAATGCCTCCAGTTGAAGCAAGCTTTCCAGCCCCAGCTTCTGCTGCGGATATGCCGGATATACGATGGCTGCGGAAGCTGTAATGTTTATAGCAATCACGTCATCACTGATCATCTGATAGCCAGCCTGTCTAAAGGCAGCAGCCAGCGTCGATTTTCCCGTGCCGGATTCACCTACAAATGCGTAGGCCCGACCTCCGATGGCAACCGCACTTCCGTGAATAGGTAAAATCCGTTTTTGCAACAGTAGAACACCCATGCATGTGCCCAGTACAAACAGCCGCACGGTGTCAGGATCAGCCCCAGGCAACATACTTACCTCGATTTCCTGGCCTCCCCTGATGGCATAAATGGCCGTGCCCGGTATTAGGAACATAAAGCGTTCACCCTGCATTACAAAATTGGTCTGCTCCAGTTGGTCCCTCCATGCTGACAAATCAACCTGTCGAATGACCACATCCTCTACCAATCCCGGTTCTGCTGGGATCAGCTCAGGCAGAGTCAGCTCACTGGCAATCCTGAGTCCAAAGGCTGTATATTTCACCCAACTGATATGGGCACTCCTGTCATGCGCGATAGGACTCACTCCCCTGTTCTTAAAATTCCGTCTTTATTTCTTCCGGTCCAACCTAACCCGAAAGAAATAAAGACGGCTCGTGATCGGTGAGCTGTCTGGATCTCAGCCCAACATCGGCTCATGTATAATTATCCGTTAGCTCGGATTATACAGATCGGCATCATGATCTGACACCCAATCAATCTGTTTCCAGCCTTTACCCGCCATAGTCTGGTTAATATCCAGCACCTCAATCGTCGGTTCCTGCCATTCTTTTTTACTCATCTCATCACCTCCCCTCCCACGAATGGCACACCGTCTGATCGGCTAGATCCAAATCAGTTCAAACCACAGAGAAAACGGTACACGATCAGGCTGTGCATGAATAGTCGTATATTCGGATCAGATGCTTGGTCTGGACGGGGATGTCGGTATTTCGCCATAGCCGTCTTAATGTAGTCCATATTGAGATATTCGGCAGCTCGTAAATCATGACACATCACTTGCAGCTCTCCCATAAACGTGTCCCAGCAAGGAAGCATACGATGTAGCCAATCCGCAGGCTGTACGCCGCGTACTCGCTGGTTCAATCGAACATCATCAGGGAGATGATCACGCATAGCTTTACGAATGAGGGCACGGTCCCGGCCATTTTGTACATATTGTTCAAAAGGCACCGATAAGCAAAAGCGAATGACACGGCTGTCCCCGGTCGGATCACGTTCCCACAGGCCATAACGGAGTGAAAGCTTGGTCGCCATGACACCATTTTTGTTGGCAATCGCCAAATTTGAAAACTTCTCTTTTCTGGTCTGATCGGCATTTTTCCTCCAACCCGTTCCACTCAATACAGGAATATCTTCTACATTCATCCGTTTGGCAAACTCCGGGTGAATCAGTGAAGGAATCGGACTTCGATTGCCGCGTCGCAACCATGTACGGGCTTCAAGTGAAGTGGCTTTTTTCAACATCACAGGTAGTAGATGAGACATACGATTGCCCGTAAGCTTGCTGTATCGCCACACTCCCTGCAAGGATTGCAGCCAATGTAAACGACGAAACTGACGGGCGTAATAATCCATTGCAGGTCCCCACGATACGGTAAAATTACCACGTGCCCCAGTCAACAGAACACCGACATTATGTTCCTGTGCTTTCTCATAAAAACCTCTGATCCAAAAGGAGTTTTCAAAATATTTGTAGGGAGCCTCCATCAACTCCAGCCAAATATCAATTTCAGAAAACGGACTTTTCCCCTCAAAATCCATATAATTTTCATGAATGTTGCCCACATAGCGAGCTGTGGACTGTATATAGCTGCGTTCGTTCGCCAGCAATGTAGGCGGTGTCCAATCTGTAAAATCTTGAACAGGTACATAGCTGTAGGCATGTAGCGGCTTGTGTTGTAAGTGCAGCGCTGGTGCGGCAAAGCTGGCAACCGCTCCAGAATCCAATCCCCCACTCAGGGCAGCCCCTACGGCGCGATGCGTCCGTAATCGGGCAGTTACCGCCTGTGAGAACACCTCGCGGAAAGCTTCTATGTATTCGCCCCCTGTTTTGAACCGCAGCGGCTCTACCTCATCCAGACATGCATATTTACGGAGCAATTGCTTTCCCTCTTCCATGGTGAACCAATGTGCAGGAGGCAACTGATTGATATGCTTGTAGGCGGTCGTTCCGATATCGACGGATTCCTGCATTGCACGGATCGATAAGAATTCGGCCAGCCATGGTTCATGCAGTTCTTTTCGCAGAGAGGACAGAACCCATAGCGGAGCGACTACCGTGCTAAACGCAAATCCTCCGTCATATTGGTAGGTGTACAACGTACGATTGCCTGTCATATCTCTAGCACCATATAACCGATGTTTCTTAGCATCCCAAATGACAAAGGCAAAATCGCCTATCAGATAGCTTGCTGCATCTACACCCCATTTGTCATATGCCAGCAAAATCAGCTCGCTGTCCGTGATACCTTGTCGCTGCCCCTGCTCAACTACCAGCCGTTCAAACAGCTCAGAACGATTGTCAATGATCGCATCGGCCGTAATGGCCAAATCTCTCAGCTCATCATAGAAGGGAAGACGCTCATGGACAGATTCGGGGGTCACATGCTGGGCATGACATCCCAAAAAAATGGAACCTTCACACCAAGTGCACACGCGGTCAGCGGGATATTTTTGCAGAGTTTGCATCATTCTCTCGCCTTCTTCAGCATATACAGACTCATGCCCAAATCTATAGATTCCGGCAATTGCACTCACGTTCTCCCCCCTTTTTCTTTTCCGATACTTGATAACACTACAGACGCCCAGCGCCCGAGCTTACGTGCAAATAGGCGGGATCCGATACCTTGGCTAGGGCGCTGATAGCTTTGGAGCTGCTCGATAAGCCGGTTCCGCTCTTCAAAGCTATGTGCCAGTCTGTTTTCCAGCGATTGAATTCGTCTATCACTCACGACCTGTGATATATCCATCCTTGCCGGGTTGTGAGGTGCTGCATGACGGGTTGCATTCGTCATGAATCCTCTGTTATCTGCATCGTGCTCTTCCAGCATCCGATAAGCTGCCTTCCATTCAAAGCCACTTTGTTGGAGGAATTGGTGTGTACGTCGACTCAACAGCTCTACATCCGGATCATCTTCAAAACGGACTCCAGTCATCTGCTCAGCCTGTTCCAGCGCCTCCCCGTAACCAAGCTGCCTAAACAAGCGAGCTCCAATACTTCTGCAATACAGTTCAATTTCCAATGTACTCAACAGATGTTGCCAGCTATGTACCGAATTCTGATGCGCCTGTTCATGCTCCATGACAAACGGATCACCCGATCCCATGCTATAAAAAAGACTGGATTGAGGCGTATTCGCAAAGTTCCCGTACCTTTCCATCCCCGACTCATAATGGATCCCCAGAAAATGACACAGCTTCTCGATCTCCATCCTTGGATTGGCTACGAGCTGTTCATACATCAGCGGGTATGCAAGTGGATGAGGTGTGGCAAAATAATGAGCGTAACGGAACAAACCAACCGTAATATCTGTCATTTTCATATTAAAATGCGGACTCCCTAGTTCCTTCAGCAGGTGAAAGTGTCCGCCCCGGAGCTGATTAACCTTTTTAAACGAGGCCACGATGGCTAAAGGATTGCGGATAAGCCATACTCGGCGGGCAGCCGGGAGCAAACGGTCTAAAAATTCAAGCACTGTATAGTAACGCGGTGATTTGTCGATAAGCATATCAGCGGTCGTCCCTTGAAGCAGGCCATTATATATTTCAAGTGCATACGAACGAGAGGCCTGCTCCAATACCTGTGGAGGGACCATGCCTTTAAAAAATTGCCGGAGTATTCCTGTTCCTCCATATGGCCGGGCATGTGACTGAGGAAGATCATATAAACTGAGCAGAAACCACATTTCCTGCGTGGCAAACAGACGGGAATGGTTTTGCAAAATGGCGGTTAGCAGCGAGCTTCCACTTCGAGGGACACTCAACAAGAATACTAGCTTTCCGCCTTGCTTTTCAATCAAGCACATTCCTCCTCTACCTCTGCTCAAGACGTTTTAATAGATACACATCGTATTTTTATTATAATTTATGATACATAGTGTATCTTGTCAATCCCCTTAATGGATAAATTCTGTGCTGCACGTTCATGTTAAATCTTATGTAGATTTAGAAGTGCAGCCAGCTGTCTGTAAATAATGATCTTACTGCATGTTAGCCAAAGGAGCATAGCACTATGGGACGAGCTGTTAAAGGTACGATTACGATTGAAGGTCACGAAATTGCGATCACAAACCCGGATAAACCGCTGTGGCCCGAAGCAGGTGTAACTAAGGCGCTATATCTTCGCAAGCTTGCGGTATTGGCCCCCTTCCTGCTCAAATATTGCCATCAGCGTCTACTGACTGTCATCCGTTGGCCACATGGGATTCATGGGGACTTTTTTTATCAGAAAAATGCCCCACATCCTCGGCCAGACTACATTGAAACCGCTCTGCATGATGGCATTGAGTATATCGTGCTTGGCAAGCTGCCCCAACTACTCTGGCTCGGTAATCAAGCTGCGTTGGAATTTCATCCCTCTCTGCACCTAGCAGGAAGCCAACTGCCCTGTGAATGGATGATTGATCTTGATCCATCCAGAGAGGTCGAGCCACGCATTATGGAGGCTGCCTCCATTGTAGGCGAAGTATTAGCTTCGCTTGGGTTGGACTCTGTCCCCAAAACCTCCGGGGCCACGGGTGTACAAATTATCGTCCCGATCCGTCCAGGCATAACCTTTGACGAGCTTCGCAGCATCGGACTGTTGGTTGGACAATTTGTAACGGAAAAACACCCGCATCTATTCACACTGGAACGATTAAAGAAGGATCGCGGAACAGCCATTTATTTTGATTATTTGCAGCATTATCAGGGAAAAACCTTAGCCGCTCCTTATACTCCACGGGCACGTCCCGGCGCTACGGTCTCCACTCCACTAACCTGGGAAGAGGTACGGCAGGATGTGTCACCACTGGATTACCATTTGCTGAATATTGAGGAACGGTTAAACCAGATAGGCGACTTGATCGACAAGGTTCCTCCCCAGCCTGTAGAGGACCTCCTCAAGCATATGCGTTCCAAAACACACCCAACCTGATCCATGCTTTGAAGCACAAAAAAGGGGACGAACCCCGCAGCCATAGGCTGAGAAATTGTCCCCTTGCGCTAGTGTATTCCTTTTTTCTTAAAACGTCCGCCCTTCACATCGTGAATATTACCAATCGCAATGAAGGCGTGCGGGTCCCAATCCTCAACGATGCTTTTGAGCTTCGCTTCCTCCAGTCGGGTAATGACGACAAAAATCACTTTCTTGCTCTCGCCTGTAAAGCCGCCTTCACCTTCCAGGTAAGTTACACCCCGTCCAAGACGGTCCGTCAGGGCATCTCCGATATCACGATATTTATCACTAATAATCCAGACCGATTTGGACTGATCCAGACCCTCAATCGTAATATCAATCATTTTCATAGCAATATAATAAGCAATCATGGAATACAGGGCATTCGGCCAACCGAACACAAAACCCGCACTTCCCAGAATGAAAATATTAACAAACAGTACGATCTCACCGACCGAAAAAGGAGTTTTTTCACTGACGAGAATAGCTACGATCTCTGTCCCATCCAGCGAGCCGCCGGACCGAATCACAAGACCCACCCCAACGCCGAGAATGACACCACCAAAGATAGCGCCAAGCAGCGGTTCCCCAGGAGTCAATGCACTTACATTGTGAAGTAAAGCAGTTCCGATGGACATAACGACGATGCCGAATAATGTGGATAAAGCGAAGGTTTTACCGATTTGTTTGTAACCGATAAGTAAAAATGGAAGGTTCAACAGGGTCAGGAAAATACCGAGCGGATAACCAGTAATCTTGGAGGCCATAATGGAGATACCTGTAACGCCTCCGTCAATAACGCCGTTAGGAACCAGGAATATTTCCAATCCCACTGCCATCAGCGCTGCACCAACCACGATCATGGCTGCACGCTGTAATAAGCGTTTTACTTTGTTCTTTGGATTAGCTGGAATTTTGCTGATCTTGGTCAACTCTCCGGTTACATCTGTGATCTCAGACAGATTTTGGACTTCCTTGCTCACTACACTCATATATAAATCCCCCCGTTACAGTATGGTATATTAGACCGAAAAAGGGGCTGCTCTCCGCAGTCCCCTCTCCTTTACGGCTTAGTTATATGATTAGTATATCATAAAACTGTGATTTTGCGCAAAAAAGTTAGCAAAGAGCACATAAATCACAATAAAGCGGGATTATATTGATAAAAACGTCGAAAACCGCCTCTAAAGGAGGGGAGAGAGCATGCGAGTTAGAATTTCAGCTATTTTCTGAGATCGAGGACGTCTGCGGAACACGTTCAAATCTATTTTTGAAGAGTTGGAAATGTCCTCTACAAAATCTGCCGAAAGCCGTTCCAACGCCGAAGTCGCAAAAAGTACAGCGGTCAACTCAAAATTATAAAAAAAGCTTCGCATGTCCATATTGGCGGTCCCAACCGAGCCGAGCAAATCGTCCACAATCACCACTTTGGCGTGAATAAATCCTTTTCGATATTGGTAGAACTCCACTCCTGCCTCCAGCAATTCTTGTACATAGGACAGTGACGCCAAGTGAACCAGTTTTGAATCTGATTGGTAGGGAATAATAATTTTCACATCTATGCCACTGACGGCCGCCAGCTTCAGCGCCTCATAAATCCCCGGATCGGGAATAAAATACGGCGTCGTTATCCAAATCCGCTTTTTGGCAACCGTGAGCGCTCCAAAGCACAATTCCTGAATCGTGTCCCATACCTGATCGGGACCACTGCTCAAAATCTGTACTTCCTCATCCCCTGTGCAGGTATGTGGAGGAAATAAATTCACGTCCATCAGCCTCTCTCCCGAAGCCAGCTTCCAATCGCTAAGAAACACATTTTGCAGAAAATAGACACCATCTCCTTCAATCTGCAAATGCGTATCCCTCCAAAACCCCACTTTGGGGTACTTTCCGAGATAATCGTCGCCTACATTGATTCCCCCCACAAATCCGATCGTGCCATCCACCACCACGATTTTCCGGTGATTGCGATAGTTAATCCGGCGGTCCAGCGTGGCGAAAAACGGCGGTAGAAAATAATGAAATTCGACCCCAGCCTCATTACAGGTGCGAATAAATGAATAGGGTAAATGGTAGCTCCCTACGCCGTCCACAATGAATCGTACCTTAACTCCCTCGCGTGCCTTACGAATCATGACCTCCTGAAATTTTTTCCCGATTTTGTCTGCCCGAAATATGTAAAACTCCACATGGATATGATGTTGTGCCTGTTCCATCGCTTTCAGCATGGCGTCGAAAGTCTCTTCCCCGTTCGTCAGCACACGTGTACGGTTGCAGCCAGTCAACGGGTTTTCCGACATACGAATTAACTGGTTAAACAGACGCTCCTGATGCTTGAAATGGGGATTGTGCATTTGCTCTACATTTTCAATCACCTTGGTTTGTGCCCACAGATGTTCACGGAATTCACGAAATAGCTGCGATCCTGCTTTACGAACCACTTTACGCTTCTGGTAATCCTGAGCAACAAAATAGTACACCACAAAACCAATAAGCGGGAAGCAAAACAAAATAAAGAGCCAGGCTACCGCTTTGGACGGCTTGCGAAATTCAAAGAGCAGAATCGTCCCGGTCTGAAAAATAAAAATAATTAAAACCAACAGCAACCACAGCATGTCTAAGCCCCCTTATATATCTACGTTTTATACAAAGCTCCAATTTTTTTGACATGTTTGCCTCTTAAGCTGAATAGATAGTAACCAAGCACTATAGGAGCGATGTCCGGAAAGGAGCGATTATGAAAAAAGGAAGCCTAAATCGCCGGATGACCCTGCTTGTCATTCGGGATGCACAGCAACCGCCCAAGCAGCTACAATGCTCCGCAGCCGCTGTCATTCTCGTCCCGACCCTTGTGATCGCATCAATCTCTACGCTCGTGATCGGGCTGCAAATCCGTTCTTCCCATATTATTTCCCAAATGGAAACCAATCTTGCTGTCCAGAGTTTGCAGATGGAGGTCACGGTAGCAGACAAAGACGCAGCCATTGGGCGACTGCGGCAGGAAGTCATGGAGCTGACGAATCAAGCCACCAGTATTCGCGAACGTCTCCAGCGTGTAACTGAGCTGGAACAACAAATGCAGCAATTCATTCGTAAACACGGAAATTCCTCCAGCGCAAGCAGTAATAAATCAACCATAACCCCGCTCTCCTGGGATGCTTCCGGCCATACTGGGGGCGAATTGATCGCAGTGCATGAAAATACAGCTCTTCTAGCCCGCCAGGTCATGGATGATTTTCAGGAAATCGAAGCTCTGCTAGACACTGTGGAGCGTACGGTTCCGCACTCTATTCAACAGGCAAATGCTGTCCAGCAGAATCTGGAGCGCCAACAAGCCGCACAGCTGCTCCAGACCCGCAGACTGGCACTTGCTGAACAAGGGAGGCCCTCCATTTGGCCTGTTGGTTCGCGGCGCATGACCTCCAGTTTCGGCTATCGCAGCGACCCATTTACAGGTAGATCCGCTTTTCACTCCGGCGTGGACATTGCCGGTCAATCCGGTGATCCTGTCTATGCGGCAGGGGCAGGCACTGTGCTGGAGGCCGCTTCCAGCGGAGCCCGTGGCAAGTGCATCATCATTCAGCATCCTGACGGACTCCAAAGCTGGTATATGCACCTAAGCGGGATGCAGGTAGCTCCCGGGGACCGTGTTCACAAAGGACAGACCATTGGCCTGCTGGGAAGTACAGGGAGAAGCACGGGACCTCATCTTCATTTTCAGATCGTCAAGCATAACCAACCTGTCGATCCATTGCTGTATGTACAATAAGGATTTTGCAAAATACTTACCATAAAGGATTGGAGGAAAACGTTCATGTTCAAGGAATCCAAAAAAAAGCTCTCCACCCCGGCGACGGATACACTGCTCGCGAACGGCACCAGCTTTGAAGGTACGATTGAGGCAGAGGCCAACATTCGCATTGACGGTCATTTCCAGGGCGATATCTACAGCACTCGTACTGTCGTCATTGGGGAATCAGCAGTTGTACGTTCGGACATCATTGCACGGGACGTCATTCTTGCCGGCAAGGTATTCGGCAGCATCACCGCGGAAGGACGGCTGACCATTACACCGACAGGCGAACTGTATGGAAATACGGCGACCCCCACATTGGTCATTTCAGAAGGCGGCATACTGAACGGCACGAGTCAAATGAACCAAACTATGGAGGCAGAGTCGCCAGCTGCTATAGAGAAATCAGATGATGAAAATCAATCCAGTTTCAGCCAAGACAATGAGGACAGCCAAGCCTCCCTACAACCCGAAGCGGGATAGAGCGGCTTACACTCCTTATATTTCCAGCAAAGCCTCCATTTACTCCATAATATCCTCCACTCTGCGTTCCAAAAATAAATGGTATACCTTGCGTATGACGATTTTGCCACACATATACAATGGAATAACCAAAATGATACCCAAGATCCCAAGTAGATCGCCACCAACTAGCAATAAAATGACGACAGTCAACGGATGAATGTCCAGTTGCTTGCCAAAGACAATCGGTGACAGCCAATTATCCTGAATTTGCTGTGCAACGATCACCACCACCAGCGACCAGAGCGCCATAGAAGGCGATTCGAGAAATCCAATGATAACCACAGGTATAGAAGCAGCTACTGCCCCCACATAGGGTATAAAATTAAGGAAAATCGAAATAACGGCAAGTAGCAAAGCATAAGGCAAACCAATAATCAAAAATCCAAGGAACATCATCAAGCCCAACGCGACATTGATCAGCACTCGACTGACGATAAAGCTGCTGAGTGCACTATCAATATCCTCCATCACTTCCAGCGCGTCCTTATGATATTTTTTAGGAAAGAAGTTAAGCATTTTAGGACCAAACTTGCTTCCTTCCTTCAGCATGTAGTAGAGCAATATGGGAAAGGTAGCCAATACGATAAAAAAGTAGGATACGAACGATACCAGCTTTACCGAATAATCTGACAGCGTTGAAAAAGCTTCGTTTAACGTATCTGACAGTTGTGACAGCGGGTCTTCACCCGGAGGCAGCACTTGTCTCAAGGATTGATTATGCCGCCATTGGCTTAATTGATCAACCAGACTTTTAATGAGCTTCGGCGCATTCTCAAATAAATTGGTCACCTGATCACGGAGCGTAGGCCATACTCCCCATGAGAAGAGGAACAGTAACATGCCAATGACCAAATAAATCAGTAATATGGAAATTGATCGTTTGATTTTTCTACGTTCCATGACATCTACGATCGGTCTCAATAAATAATAGAGGAAAAAAGATAGCATCAGCGGTACAACCAGTAAGCTGACCAAGGATACGAGAGGACTGAATATAAAGCTTACTTTGGTGCCCAAGTAAATAATGAGCAATAGCATGACGATTCCTGAAGTCAGACGAAAAAAACGATTATTTTGCAGCATATCATGCGCCCCCTGTTCTGTTTCTCTCTACTTCTTTAAACGCAAACCGACCCTATTGATTGATTCTTGCTGAAAATAGATTACAATATACCCCCACTTACAGAATATATAGCAAAAAAGGAAGTCCAAATGGCTAGGCATTGGACTTCCTTTTTGTGATCTTAGCATTTTGCCAAAATCCTCGTATGATTAAATCACACATTCTAAGAGATACGTGTTTAGGTTGAAACATCGCGTTTTACGAAAACCACCCAGGCAATTGCGATAAAAACCACATAATAAGCAGCCAGCACGGTGAGCGAAAAGGTTAGATCGGAAGTTACTGTACCCGGCGGCATATCTAGATATTTTTTCAGATCCATATGCGTAAAGAGTACGTATTTGGTCCATTCAAAACGATCTGTGCTGAACAAACCAATCGAGTTATACACTGTTTTGGTGAACATCATAAACAAAGACAAACCAATCGCCAAGGCGCTCGAACGAAACACCGCAGATAACATAAATGCAAAAGCCATGGTCACGAATAGGGCGATATAGCTATACAAAAAGTTCAGCGTTACGTAAGATATCGGATCACTGAACAGCGGAACAGAGCCCGCTGGTGCGTCCTTCGATAACATCAGCCAGGAGGACAGCGTAACCATCAAGACCAAAACGATTGTTCCAAGCAAGCTGAACAAAATCACCGATATATACTTGGACAACAGAATTTTGCTGCGAGTCCAAGGACGGATGAGCAGCAACTTAATCGTTCCCCATGTAAATTCGCCAGCCACCGAATCAGCAGCTACAATGACTGTAAACGTCGTATTGAGGAAAAATGTAAACAACGTTGTCAATGCGATGCCATCCCACACACTAACCTGATCAGAAACTAGAGAAATCAGCATCGGAATCACAGCGGTGATGACCGCCAGCAGCCCCAGCATGATCCATGTGCGCACACGCAAGTAGATTTTGAGATTTTCATTATGTACCAGCTTGAAGAAATCAGCCAATGGACCCGCCTCCCGTCACTTCCAAAAATTGATCTTCCAACGTACGGGCAACCGGGCGAATGGCATACACCTTGACTCCATTTGCAGCCAGCAGACTGTTCATCTCTGCAATCTGTTCCCGCTCCAGGTGAAGCAGTAGTTGATTGCCTTCGACGCGCCCTGCTCCAGCAAGCGTATAAGCTTGCTCGGCATCATTGACTTCAAAAGCAATTTCCGCCGTCTGCACTTCTCCCTCTGTATTCTTCAACTGCTTGATATCTACCAACCGCCCGCTTTGAATAATGGCCACGCGGTCGCACATCAGCTCCATTTCGGACAACAAATGACTCGATACAAACACCGTAATTCCTTCCGTACGGGTTAATTGACGCAAATAATCCCGCAGTTCACGAATACCCTGCGGGTCCAAGCCATTGGTCGGCTCATCCAGCACGAGCAGCTTCGGACGATGCAAAATCGCCTGAGCTACTCCGAGTCGCTGTCGCATCCCGAGCGAGTAGGTTTTGACTTTATCGTGAATTCGGTTTCCAAGTCCCACCAGACGAATCGCTTCATCTATACGCTCTTGGGTCACCCCTGGAGACATGCGCGCAAAATGCTGCAAATTTTGATAGCCTGTCAGAAACTTGTACATCTCCGGGTTCTCAACAATCGCACCGACATGGGAAACAGCCTTTTCAAAATCGGTATTGATGCTGTCTCCGCAAATATGAATATCACCCTTGCTGATCGAAATCAGGCCAACCATCATACGAATGGTGGTCGTTTTTCCCGCACCGTTGGGTCCGAGAAAACCAAATACCTGTCCGGCCGGAACCTCCAGTGTCAGATTGTCCACGATCGCTTTTGAGGAAATGATTTTACTCACACCCTCCATACGTATGACGGGAACCTGCCCTGTCGCTTGCTGCATGCTATGAAACTCCTTCCATCCGGAGTGAAGCTGTCATCCATTTTACTGTACATTTCCGGTTTTGGAAGTATTGTACCATATTTATCCTTTCAGAAACACCTTTGGGAACACCATATCACGTCTGTTCCTTTTCCTTGTATATCCAAAGCACCCTCCACTCCTCATCTTCCTGCGTCACATAACAAGGCTGTACGATATCAAAATTACCGAATCGGGTCTTGTAATGCTGAGTGACCGTAATACGGTAAACCTTCCCTAAATCTTCCCCATTCGGATCGGTACGAATGTCATATTCAGCCTGCGGCTCCCCCAGTTCAAACGTAAACGTATCCGTCCCCATATCCTGCATAAAAACGTGCGCACGCTGCTGTACATACGTGGACTTCTCGAATTTCTTCTTCATTTGGGAATGAAAAAGCTCCCAGGAGCCGCCAAAATTCCCCGATTGCTCCATCGTGTAGAACTCGTTCAGCGCTTCTACGGCTTGATCCCCTTCCCCCGTAGACATTACCCCACGCAGACCCATCCACAGCAGCCATAGCAATCCACATAGGATTGCAAAATACAGTAGCTTACGGACGAACGCCGAAGCCGCTCTCCTTCTAAGCAGCACATATGTCCCTCCCTCTGTTGGACTATACCAAATACTCTACAGATGTATGTAGGACAAGGTGAGTTTAGAAGAGAATAGCAGGTCCTCCCTATAGGACATTTGCCTGCATAAGGGATGTCTAAGGCGATGCAGAAGTGGTGACCAAATGTTTCTCCAGCACTCCATGGATACGTTGGCGTTCCTGCTCATCTACGATGTAATAATACACGCCGTTGATTTTGCTCCCATGTCCCTTCACCTCAACGGTATCCATCTGCTTAAGGGACGGACCGATCCGGGTCAGAAAGGTCGTCATATCATTAAAGGTAATGTCTGTGCGAATCTGCTCCCCCGCTGCCTCCAGTATCGGTTTTACTCGCAACAGCCCTTCCTTGCTGATGGACTGGGCAAGAATTTGCTTGAGCAGCTCTCGCTGGCGAGCATTTCTCCCGAGATCCCCACGCGGATCATCAAATCGCATACGGGCATAGGCCAATGCTTCTACTCCGTTCAAGTTCAAATTCCCCTGCGCAAAATGATGCCCCTCATACTGAAAATCAAGTGGATTGTAGACCTCCACTCCCCCCACAAGATCCACCATTTTCGCAAACCCTTCCATATTCATTTGTACATAGTAATCTATAGGATGGTTCAAAAAATGCTCTACCGTACGGATCGACATATCCACGCCCCCAAAAGCAAACGCGTGATTGATTTTGTCCTCACGCCCTCTACCGATCAACTCTGTTCGTGTATCACGCGGAATGTTGAACATTAACATCGAACCCTTGGCGGGATTCATAGATAGAACGATCATCGTATCGGATCGTCCTGGATCGTGCGGTCGCCGATCTACACCCAGCACCAGCACGGTGAACGGCTTAAACTGAGAGATGGCTGCCGGATTGGGTGTACTTGTTCCAGTGTTTGTTCCTGCGGAGCGCCCTGCTCCGCCTGTCGCAAGGGTAGAGACCACTCCGGGCTGCACGATGCTGCGCGGATGATACATCGCATCAGCCGCTGTTTTAAAGGAATGATACACATAGACGGTATAGGCAGCACCTCCTACAATCAATAACGCCACAGTCCCCAATGTCATCTTCAGCCATCGTTTCATAGTCAGCCTCCCTTTACGGATTCACTACAGACTGATGACGATCTATATCCAGATTGTTCATCTGTGGTCTGCCAACAGAATAGTATGCAAAGGCAGATTGTCTAATTTGTTCTTCCCTATACACATTGCGCCCGTCAATCATAATGGGATACTTCATCAGCTCATTCAGTTCACCCAGTCCGACCTCACCAAACTCCTCCCATTCCGTCAAAAGACACAATGCATCGCATCCTTCTGCTGCTTCCCGCGCGCTATCGGCCCACTTTATTTCCGGGCTGTCCAGCAATCGGCGGAAGTTAGCAGTAGCAATCGGGTCATATGCACGAATATGCGCCCCTGCCTCCAACAGCGACTGCATAATATCCAGTGCCGGGGCATCTCTTACATCATCTGTGTTCGGTTTAAATGCCAGCCCCCATATGCCAATCGTAGCCCCTTCCAGCTCACCCAGTGCCTCTTTCAGCTTGCGAATCACGTTAAAACGTTGTCCCTGATTCACCTCCACCACGGATTTCAGCAGCTTAAATTCATAATCCACATTGCCTGCAATTTGAATTAAAGCCTGCGTATCCTTGGGAAAACACGAACCACCATAACCGATGCCAGCAGACAAAAAGGAGGAACCGATCCGCTGATCCAGCCCCATACCGTGTGCCACGCGTGTAACGTCTGCACCCACCTTTTCACAAATATTTGCAATCTCATTAATAAACGAAATTTTGGTCGCCAAAAAAGCATTCGACGCGTACTTGATCATCTCGGCCGAATGGATATCCGTGGTTAAGATATTCGTGGTCAGCGGCTCATGCAGAGTAGTTAGTACTGCGGATACATGCGGATCGGAAGCTCCAATGACGATTCGATCTGGCTGTAGGGTATCCATGACCGCCGAGCCTTCTCGTAAAAATTCAGGAACCGAAGCAACACCAAAAGGATAGTTCGTGCGACTAGCAATCCAATTTTGAATACGCTCGTTCGTTCCGACAGGAACCGTGCTTTTGGTAACAATGATCTTGTAGCCATTCATGGCATCTGCCACCTCGCACGCTGCTTCTTCAATATAGGACAAGTTGGCTTCACCACTCGGCAATGAAGGCGTACCTACCGCCAAAATAACAATATCAGCTGCCTGCACCGAAGCTGCGGTATCTGTTGTAAAGCTCAACCGTCCCTGCTCCACATTATCTTTAATTAGAGCCTTTAAGCCTGGTTCATAAATCGGTACCCCTCCTGCACGCAACTGCCGAATTTTATCTTCATTCTGATCGATACAGACGACGGTATTGCCAAGCGCGGCAAAACAGACCCCTGACACCAGTCCGACATACCCGGCACCTATTACACATAGCTTCAAAGCAATTCCCCCTTTTTACATGCTGTCTTATTTCACTGTACTTTTGCCCCGCTTTACTTCTCTATGCCTCTCCCTGTATGCCGATTATGATAGAGCGTGAGCCTTTTATTAAGTCGATAGGATTTGAGAAAACGATAGATATACATTGGATTGTTATAGGCATACCTCTTCCACAAACGCTTTGGCTCACAGATCAGACGGTACAGCCATTCCAGTCCCAATCTTTGTATCATTAGCGGTGGCCTACGAACCTTGCCTGTAATATAGTCAAAGGCAGCCCCTACTCCAATCATCACGCCTCGGATACGATCTTTGTTGCGATGCATCCAGACTTCCTGCTTGGGGCAGCCCAGACTGACGAATATGATATGCGCACCTGAGGCATTGATTTCCTCAATGATCCGCTTCTCCTCATCTGGCTGAAGTTCACGAAATGGCGGTGAAAAGCTGCCCGCGATACGAATTCCAGGGTAATCCTGTCCTATCCTGTCTTTTAAGCTATCCAGCGTATCCGGCGTACTGCCGTAAAAATATACGCTCACCTCCGTCTGTGGCGCACGTTCACACAACTTGAGCATCAAACTGGGGCCATCTACTCGATCCTGACGCTCGAATCCGTACAGCTTGAGTGCCCAAACCAGTGGCATACCGTCTGGAGTACACAAATCAGCCTGAGTGAGCGCTTCGTGGAATTCGGGAAGATCCCCGGCCGTGACAATGGAATGAGTGTTGCAAATACATACATAGCTGTCCTTTCGTCCGACTGCCCATTGTTCCAGCGTATGTACCGTCTCCTGAAACGTCAGCGCTGCAACATCTGTGCTCGCAATCCTTCCGACTCTACACTGGGGCAGCTGCTTCATAATCACATTCCTCCATGGCCTCGCTATATATCGCTAGCAGTTGCTTCACATTCACTTCTTCCGTATAGTGTGCAGCATAGTTTTGCGCCACCTTCTGTCTCATAGCTGCATAGTTCTCATAGGCTACTGCACGGCGAATCACGGTCTTTATATTTTCCAAATCATCATGTTGAAAATGGAAACCCGTCACCCCGTCCTCCACAACTTCCTCCAATGCGCCGATTCGGCTGCACAATACCGGCGTTCCCACGGAATAGGACTCTACAATCGTCATCGGAAAACCTTCATACCAAATAGAAGGCACCATCACATACATGGCCCGGCTCATGCAGTCCAGCACCGTGTCTCCATCTTGCTTGCCGAGAAACCGAATATCTTCCTGCTGATGAGCAGCCGCCAGTTCAGCCTTTTCTGGACCATCTCCAATGATGACCAGTCTCAATCCGCCCCGATCTTCCAGCTGTGACCAGGCTTGCAGTAGATTGCGAACCCCTTTTTCAGCTGAAAGCCGCCCCACGAACAACAAATAACGATCATTGGGATCATACTTGGCTTTCACCGTTTGATGATGGACAAAATTCGGTTTTACTGCGATGCGGTCCAGCGGAATGCCGCTTTCGGCAAATTTGTCCCGTGCAAACTCCGTCAGCGCAATATAGCGACTTACCTTGTGCTGCCATGTGCCGATCAGCTCGTTGAACTTAATCATCGCCGCCACCGGAATCGTCTGCAGCTGCGAGCCTCGGTAACATCCATGACGGATGGAGTGCAACAGCGTGCCGTGCAGGCATTTTTCACAAACTTCATTCCCTCGCATAAAGGTTGCCGCCGGACAGATCAGCCTGTAATTATGCAGGGTCTGGACAACCGGAATCCCCAGCCGTTCACAGGCATGATAGACCGAAGGGGATATGACCGGGAAAAAATTGTGCACATGTACCACATCCGGTTTCACTCGCAAAAGCAGCTCTTTGATCCTTTTGAATTCTGGGAAGGACCAGGTTGCCTCTACCGCCAGCTTTGCCATGTTGGCCAATCCTTTGCTTTGAATGCTGTCGTTATGCACATAGTAATGCTCCGTCTCTATTCCTCTGGAACGCAGCATAGCCGATTCCTGCTCGACAACCTTGTCTTCTCCCCCACTTTGCTGATAAAAGTTATGGATGATCAGTACTTTGCTTACAGGCGGGATCATTCGTCTGCTAACCTGTTGACTCACGTGGCCGCCCCACTTTCCTGTGTTGATTGCCTAGCGTGATTGGAGCTCATGGGTTTGATCCGTTGCTGGCTTACGATTTCATCTGCAATCCGATCCCACGACATACGCTCGATCGTAAGAAATGCTTTCTCGGCTAGGCTTTGTCTAAGCTCAGCATCCTCCAGCAACGTGCCTATACGGCCAGCCCATTCCTCTTCCGAAAAGCTTCTCAGCATCACTCCGCTTACTCCGTCCTCAATCAAGGTAACCGAGCCACCGTTCACCGAAGAAATAATCGGGACGCGGAACAACATGCTTTCCAGCAGTACCATGCCAAAAATATCGTATTGGGTCGGAAACAGCATCACATCCGCTGCTCCGTAAATCTGCCACAGATGACGTTGCTCCACTCTTGAAAAATGTATAATTCTATCCGTCAACCCCAGTTGCTGAGCATAAGCCCAATAACGATCCGTATCTATCTTCCGTCCATTCCCAACCATTAACAAAAGGCAGCCAGGATGCTTTTGGAGTACTCTTTTGAACGTACTCAGCATAAAACGTATATTTCTCCGTTCCTCCAGCACACCGACATACAGCAGCACCGGGCGATCTCCGATCCGACGCAGCTCATTCGCAACCTCACGGTTTTCCTCGCGCTCTCCGCTTTGGTCGTCACTGTTGAACCCTCTCTCTACATTGCTGCGATCCAGTCCGACCCCAATCGTTATCACGTTGTCAAAGCCTTTATTCTCCAGATAGCGCTTGGCAAGATCGGATTTGACATAGGTTCGGCGTAGAGACTTTGTCACCTTAGGCAGCAGCATAACATCGTACAGTTTGCGGATCAGCGCATGCGTATTATCCCGGTATGGACCGTGATACAGCGCCAGCTTATCGGGACATTTACGGGAAAGCAGGTAGGTCATGATCTGGTTGTATTCTGTAGTAATGACCAGATCATAAGCTGCCAGAAAAGAATCTTTGAGAACATCTCTGTAGATGCTGTTGCTTAAGAACTTGAACCCGTGCAGCCAGATTATGCGCAAGGTGCAGCCTGCGTGGCGGTAGACCTGTTCCAGATGGGTCTCCTTACGATCATTGTAGTAAACAATATCGCAATCGTAGCCTTTACGGACGAGCGCTTTACCCAAGCCGACTTCCTGCAAATTGTATGAGGCTCCATTCACCTTGCTGGCAAAGTTGCGAAGATACAATATTTTTGGAATCATCATCAGTACTCCTGCCATTTCATATTGGATGAGTTAAGGCACGCGAGGTTTAGAGCCCGCTGCGCACTCCATTTGATCTTCCGATCGCTGTTGCAGTGGGATTCCTGGATATATAAAACATTCAGAGGTAGGAATCCCACTGCAAAGGCGAACGCTAGCGCTTCTTCAGATTCAAATGGACCTCTCCCGCTGCTGACCGCCGTTCCATAAAGTCACCCATCTTAAAAAAGGGGATGCTGGGCATAAAGTGCCATCGCTGCGCGATATACGCGTGCGAATACATACAGGGCGTTGTTTCGTCAAACAACTTGTAAGCTTGGCACGTTATGGCACGCTCACAAGCAAGCATGGCTATACTACTGCTGGGCTGACCAAGATGCCTTATCTAGGCTTGATTGTTGCTTGCCGTAAGTACTATTCATCAAGCTCTTTCGCCTTGAGAGAGAACTATGCAGAGCATTAATTACACCGGTTGCATGCTCGGTGTGAAGTTCGCGGCGATAGGGCGCAGCTATCGCCAGGCGGCTCTTACCTCCCCCACCTTATAGGCAGGGAGAAATTCTTTTTGGCGGCGGTGAAACGTAGCGGAGGGTAAGGATTTGAATCTGAAGAAGCGTCAGCGATCGGAAGATCAAACCCGTCCCGTAGCGGCCTTCCCCCGCCAACTTGAATGTTCCCCCTGCCGCTGTCTTTCCTCCATCATCTGCATATTAAAATGGTCTGCCCCTTTAAGCTGGGCCGCTGCCATATCCGCTACCAAAGTCACGCTCGATTCCATCGGTACAAAGCGATATTTGTAGGCTGTAAGCCGATGATCCGTTTCGTGAAATAAAATGTCCTGGGCATAATTGCCCCATCGGTCCTTAGGCATCAAATCAATCGTCATACCTGCATGTGCAGAAGGCAGCAGCATATTGGAGCCGTGAATGCCAATGACTAATCGGCTGGCTGCGTACACCTCGCATACCCGCATTTCACTATCCCGATCGAAGCGTGAGACGCGCTCGTCAGAAATCCATGCCGGGAAGCTTCCCGTGCGTCCAAGTCCCGCAACTGTAAAACGATGATCAGGGAAGCTTTCTCTCAGTCTGCGGAACAGTCCAATGATTTTGCTGCGTTGGTGATAAATTAGCGGTTTCAGGCCACGTTTGAGCTGTGGGAATTTTTGCACCGCTCTGGCAATATGATGGCTACCGCTCCACAAGCGGTCTTCCCTCCATACAAAGGTGATGCGTGGATCCGACTCAACTTCCTCGTCATAACGGGAGACCCCTGTAAATTGCTCAATTTCAAACTGGCTGGGATGTGAATATGCCGGGCTGACGTATACCTCATCAAAACGTATTAATTCCTCAATCATCCGATGATGTAGCAGAGGATAAAAGTTTCGTGCCTTGCTGAACGGCACATCGACCGTCCAAATTTCAGACACATATGCCGGCACCATCCACTCCAGCGACTTTTGCACAATAACGATGATCCCCATTTCCGGTGATTGCTCGTATTCGCGCTGAACATTCAGCAGCTTAAGCAACGCATGACCATACAAATAATCTATGGTGTTGACAATGATCACACGCGAAGAAGCTTTCTTTTTATGCACGGTCATACCGACTGCTAAATCATAGGAAGGATTCATCAAGGATTGCCGCAAAGGCTCTCCGAGCCATTTTCTTGACTTCGCATCACCGGTCAGGATATAGTCAGGCATTTCTACACGATAAGGTGAATACGTCGCATGACCGACCCTCATATCCTCAAGATATTCACGTCCGCAACCCTCACACTTAGTACTGACACATACATGGATTCCCTGCCACAGTACCTCTCCCCCACGTAACGTGTCTCCACAATGCGGGCACTGTTCCTCATGCCGAACAAATGGTTTAATCGGTATCATGATTGTTCTCTCCAACTTTCGGTACTGTAATATGAACATGCCAGAAGGTCAGGATTGACTTCATCATCCAACCCAAATTGGCTTTGACTTCCTTAAACAACAAATCCATTAGAAATACAGATATCGTAAAGGACAATATCGTCGCCACTAAGGACCCTCGAACCCCAAGCCATGGGATCAGCGCGTAATTGAAGGCGATATTCGTAACCGCACCTATTACCGAGGTCAGCAACGTGTATTTGAACAAATTTTCATTGGTGATAAACAAGCTTTTGGCGACACTAAAGTTGGTGAAAAATAGACGAATCGCAAACAATGACAACAGCGAACCTGCTTCAGCAAACTCTCTCCCATACAGCACAACTACTACCCATTGGGATAGAAAAAATAAGGGGACTGATGTCACAAGAAAGCATATAAACATCAGCCGATACACGTTAGACAACGTCCGTCTGTATTCGTCGCTTCCTTTCTGCTTGGAACGCGTCACCACCGGGGCATAGGCTGTCGTTAGCACGACCGGGATAAAGCCCAGCACCTCGATGAGTCGGAGTGCAACGGAGTATTGCCCGACTGCTTCGTTTCCCAACAATTCACCGATAATGACCTGATCAATCCGTGCCTGTACATATACAGCGGAGGAGGACAAAATAAGCGGCCAGCTGTGATTCATGATTCGCCGAGCAGTTGTGAAGCGGAACGTCCACTTGTTCACACGCCGTCCTTCCTTATGGAAGAAATACAGCAGCAGCAGGCTTCCCAGCAGAAACTCTCCATGAGCACACAACGCCACTGCCCATATTGGAATACCGGACAACAATAATATGATTTTGACGGTGGAACCGAGGACAAAGGCGGTGTTCTTGGCAACAACCGTATATTTGGACAACATCTGTGCACGAAACCAGTAGTCGATAATATCAAACAACTGAAATACCGAGGCCGTAGCCAGAATCAGATTAATTAACCGTACTGAACTGTCTTCCGGTCTGAGCAGTGAAATAAAGGAATAGGACAGTACAATGGCTACCAAAGTACCTAACAACTTCAGCAGAACCGTCGTACCCAATAGCTCGTGCTCATCCTTAGGGTGTTTGACAAGATCGCGTACTAATATAGAATCAAAGCCAAGGGTCGTGAAAATCAGGAACATCCCGAAAAAGGATTCCGCATAATTCCATTTTCCCAGTTCCTCTGGTCCCAACACTCTCGCCATGATGATGCTAACCGCCAGCCCGAATACCATGCGAATCATTTTGTCACCGAACAGCCAGGATGTATTCACCAGCAAACTTCTGCGCGGTTTGGCACGTTTCTTGACTAATGTCATATGTTCTACTCCATCTTGAAAAATGACCTTAAGCATTGCTTTATGATCTGTTGAGCTGTCATACAGCTGAAATCATGTACAACGAAGAGACCCCCCGGCCAGGCGGGTGGCCTCTCCACCTCTTACACGACGACAGAAGCTTCGACTGCAGCCTGCCTTTTTACACGCTCCAAATCTGCATCCACCATCATACGAACAAGCTGCTCGAAGCCGACTTCCAATCGCCAGCCCAGCTTTACCTTCGCCTTGGCACAATCGCCAAGCAATAGATCTACCTCTGCCGGTCGAACAAATTGCGGATCAATCACGACGTAATCCTCGTAATTTAAACCTACATGAGAAAAAGCAATTTGCAGCAGTTCACGCACAGAATGCATTTCTCCCGTGGAAATCACGTAATCATCTGGTCGATCCTGCTGAAGCATCAGCCACATCGCCTTTACATAATCCCCTGCAAAACCCCAGTCTCGCAGGGAATCCAAATTCCCCATACGCAGCTCCTGCTGCAATCCCAGCTTGATACGAGCTACTGCATCCGACACTTTGCGTGTTACAAACTCCAACCCTCGGCGGGGCGATTCGTGATTGAACAAAATACCGGAGCAAGCAAACATATCAAAGCTTTCGCGGTAGTTGACTGTAATCCAATGGCCGTACACCTTGGCGACACCATAAGGACTACGTGGGTAAAACGGGGTCATTTCTGTCTGCGGCGTCTCCAGTACCTTACCGAACATCTCGCTGCTTGAAGCCTGATAAAAGCGCGCCTCCGGCTTGGCAATTCGAACCGCCTCCAGCATATTGGTGACAGATAATGCTGTAATTTGCCCTGTAGCCAAGGGCTGCGGC
Organism: Paenibacillus sp. BT-177; assembly: GCF_025846815.2. Taxonomy (NCBI): domain Bacteria; kingdom Bacillati; phylum Bacillota; class Bacilli; order Caryophanales; family Paenibacillaceae; genus Paenibacillus; species Paenibacillus sp. BT-177. The sequence continues at coordinate 485,911 of NZ_JAOYTP010000002.1, forward strand.
CATGAGGCCGCTACAAAGGATTGAGCAGCCAAGTTGTAGACCTCATCCGGGTCGGACTGACGGACGGCTTCGATCAGCGAAGCCAGATCGGTCATATCACCAGAAAGCCAGTGAATGTCATTCTGGATATGCGCTACATTTTCAAAGTTCGGTGTGCTGGTTCGTCTGCGCACCCCGTACACCTCATAATCCTTGGACAGCAGCAACTCAGCCAGATAAGACCCGTCTTGTCCGGTAATCCCAGTGATCAGCGCTTTTTTCATTCCAATTCCCCCACCGTTATTTATTGTTCAACCAGATCCAGACCTTGAAATGCCTGGTATACAGACCTTAATCCTTCTTCTAGTGAAATACGCGCCGACCAGCCCAGCCCGGAAATCCGAGATACATCTACCAACTTGCGCGGCGTTCCGTCAGGAACGGAAGTATTAAAAGTAATTTCGCCCTCATAGCCGACTACATTTTTGACTCGTTCAGCTAGCTCACGGATGGAAATATCCTCACCCACACCAATATTTACAATCTCATTTCCCTCATAGTTATTCATCAGGAATAGACAGGCATCAGCCAAATCATCCGAATGAAGAAATTCTCGCCGAGGCGTACCGGAGCCCCATACTTCTACAGTCGGAGATTGATTCAGCTTAGCCTCATGAAACTTGCGGATCAGCGCAGGTAGCACATGAGAGGTTTGGAGATCAAAATTGTCGCCCGGACCATATAGATTCGTTGGCATCACGGAAATATAACGGGTTCCGTACTGACGGTTGTAGGACTGACACATTTTAATTCCAGCAATTTTAGCAATCGCATAGGCCTCGTTGGTAGGCTCCAGCTCACCTGTAAGCAGATATTCCTCGCGCAATGGCTGCGGAGCAAATTTGGGATAAATACAGGTAGAGCCGAGGAATAACAGCTTGCTTACATTCGCCCGGTATGCCGCATCAATCACATTGGTTTGTATAAGCAGATTGTCACGGATAAAATCAGCCGGATATTCGTTATTGGCCAAAATCCCGCCCACCTTGGCTGCTGCCAGAAATACATAATCCACGGGCTCTGTATCAAAAAAATGATCTACGGCCTCATTATTGCGCAGATCCAGTTCACGGCTTGTGCGAGTAATAATATGACGATATCCCGCTTTCTGAAGCGCGCGGACAATAGCGGAACCTACCAGTCCATTGTGCCCTGCTACATAAATGTTGGAATGAAGCTCCATCCTTCTCTCCTACCCCTCTTTGTTAAAATGACTTTAATATGCATCCTTGGAGCCCAGCAGCACACGGAATGTTTTCAGCATGATAATCATATCCGTGCGGAAGCTGCGTCTAGATATGTACTCCAAATCCAGTTCTACCATCTGGTCAAAGCTTAGATGATTACGACCGCTGATCTGCCATAGTCCGGTGCAGCCCGGTGTGACCGTCAGACGCAGCTTATCCCTCATGGTGTAATCATGAACTTCTCTTGGCAATGGGGGTCTGGGTCCTACAAGGCTCATATGCCCACGCAGTACATTGAAGAGTTGCGGTAGTTCGTCGATGCTCGTTCTGCGAAGAAAGCGGCCCACACGGGTAATTCTGGGATCGTCCCGCATTTTGAACATCGCACCCTCAATTTCATTTTCCACCAGCAATGCAGACAATCTGGCCTCGGCATCAGACACCATGGAACGAAATTTGATCATGCGAAACGGTCGCTCATGTTTACCAATACGGATTTGATAAAATAATGCACTTCCTTTGGGGTCCTCCAGCTTGATCAACAAAATGACGAGCAGAAATACCGGGCACAGTACGATGATTCCAATAAAAGACAGTATAATGTCCATACTTCGCTTCACGAACGGATATATGCTCCATCCTTGTCGTCGTTCAAGCCCATGAGCGACCGTATATACATCCACTGACGCGCTCAGCACTTTGGCCTTGTTCGAGCGGGAAGAAGACACGTCTCATCACCTCACTCCTTATTGATAAATATTATTTATACATTGTTAAAAGAATTTTATATACTCTTATTTCCCCCGATTTATTCATGTCAGATTGCGTTCCTCCATACCACGCTCGGCGCGGCGCTTCACGTTATTGAGCACTACACCCAAAACGCGCGCCTTTACTCTTTCCAAATTTGCCTTCGCCTTCTTAACGACATCCTTTTTGACCTTCCCTGCCTGCACTACCAAAATGACACCATCACACATGGCACTTACAATGAGGCCATCCGGAAAAGACAGCAGGGGGGGCGTATCCATCAGAATCACATCATAATGTTCTTTGAGCTCAACTAGTAGAGCCTTCATTCTACGGGAACTGAGCATCTCGGACGGATTGGGTGGATTCGGTCCAGCCGTGATCGCATGCAGATGATCAATCCCGGTTTCCTGAACCACATCCTGCCATGTCTGTTGATTGGCAAGTACCCGTGTAAGCCCTGTATGATTGCGCAAACCAAACATATGATGCAAGGAGGACCGACGCAAATCCATGTCCATAACCAGCACCTTTTTTCCTTCTTGTGCATAGGTTACAGCCAAATTGCTAATCGTGACTGTTCTGCCTTCACCCGCCTGAGCGGACGCCACCATCATCACTTCAATCGGCTCGTCTATAGAAGAAAACTGGATGTTAGTGCGGAGCATGCGGTACTCCTCCGACACGGAAGACTGAGCATGCAAGGATGTAACGAGCTGATTATTGATTAATCGCGGCATATTGTCCCTCACCTACCTGTTTAGGAGTTGTAGTAGAGCTGTCAGAGCGTCTATCTTCTTTTTTCATTTTTGTAATCAGGGATAGGGTAGGCAGACCAAGTTCTTTTTCAATATCTTCCTCATTTTTAAATGTATCATCCAATACCTCCAGCAAAAACGCCAAGCCTATTCCCAGCAATAAAGAAATGGCAAAAGCAATAAAAATCTGTATAGCGGGATTATTGTTCACGGGAACTGCTGGATCATTCAGGCTGGCTTCGCTTAGGATAGTGACATTGTCCATTTTCATGATAGAGGGGATTTGCCGTTTGAATACTTTGGCTACCGCATTGACGGTTTTCACAGCCTTCGTATACGATAAGTCGCGGACTGTAACATCCATGACCTGTGAATCACCTGCGGTGTTTACTCTTAATTTTTGCGCCAAAGCTGACGGAGTAACCTTAAGATCGGGGAAGCTGGCGACCACCTGATCCATAATCGCCGAGGAGATCATAATTTGCTTATAGGAGTTCGTTAAGGCTATGTTAGTTTGCACCACACTGTAATCGACGACACCTGCACGGTCCGGTCGTGGCGTCTGATTAATAATGAGCTTGGCGGTAGCTTCATAAACCTGCGGGGTAAAATATACATTTTTTATGCCTACTACAGTACACACCAGCAGTACAATGCTACCAATCAACCACATTCTTTTGCGGATCAAACGGATGTACTCTTTCAACTGCACAAGACCAGTCCTCCCTGCTTGACTTGTTTTCGATGAATAACGCTTGTACTGATCCTCTGCATGACGGGGAAAAGAACGATGCATGACCCTCTAATCTATAGTAAAATGTTGTATAATAGCGCATAGAAGGTCTAGCCAGCGAATAAGTACAAAATGCTCAATCATCGTTGGCCTCTTAAGGGTATATAAATGAAGATATCAGTGAAAACTATGAAATACAGATACGTTATGTAACTTGCATAATTAATTTATGATACAAATTGTATCTTGTCAAGCGCAAAATTGCTTTTCTTACCTCTCTTAACCTTGCCTTCAGGAGGAACAACAGATGAATTATGGAACCCGCATCGCTGAATTACGAGAACATAAGGGACTAAAACAAGAGGAATTAGCGCAATCCCTCGGAATTACGCGGGCGGCTCTTTCTCACTATGAAAAAAATAGACGCAAGCCAGACTTTGAGACCCTGACCAAGCTCGCTGATATTTTCGAGGTAACCATCGATTATTTGGTGGGACGTACGAGCCACCCGACAGCAATATTGGATTCAGATGTGAGGAAATTTGTGGATCAGCTTGAACTGTCCGACGAGGATATCCTGCAACGTTTTAACCTGACGATTGACGGACGCACCTTGTCTGAGGAAGAAGCCAAACGTTTTATCGCGTTTGTTCGAATGGAACGAATGATGGAATAAGGAACGCGCCGCTGCTTGATGTTTTGCTCAAGTAGGACCAGCAACTGAAAATTACACGCGCTTGTCTTTCCGGTACTTCGTTCTATCAGCATCGCCCTCCAGCCATTCTGGTGTCGTGATCCCACATTGGAGCAAAATGTTCCGGATGTCCAAGTGGATGGCTGCTTTGCCTGCTTTCCGTGCGTTGTCTCGAAGAAGAGGGCCATTCCCCCCTAATTCTGTTTCCTTGTTCATTCAGCACTAACCTCACTTTATTAGTCTTGGTCACCGGAAAGAAATTCCCTACAAACCACGTATGTATAGTCATGAACAAAACTATTATATATGAATACATACCTACAATGTTGTCGTCTTATGACGAGAATATAAAAGGATTTTCTTATTTTTTTCTCCATTATACGTAAAGTATTAGCAATTCAGAACGATTTACAAATAAAAAAGAACCTGTCAGGTCCTATTTCCTCCTGATAGGTTCTTTTTTGTTTTCTTTCGGAATGATGTTAGATATTCATGAGGTAAGGTCCTATATGCATTCCGGTGTAACTAAGCAACCTCGGCTGCCTGAGAAACCTGAGTACCTCCGGTCGCTCGGACTTTGTAGACGTAATGACTTCCAGCTTTTACGGTGCGGTCCGTATACGTGCTTCCTTCTACTTGCGAGGCAATCACTTGATAGGCACCGTCTGTACGGTCAGCACGCAGCACATCATAGGATGATATGCCTTCTGCTTGAAGCCAATTAATCTTTACCGCCCCATCCTGAATTGAGGCTGCTTTTACCTCTGTTGGGGCAGAGGCCGTGGTTTGATCTGTACTTTTTAGTTCCAAAATATATTGTACTGATTCGCCAGGACCCAGCTTTTCTTCAAAATCAAGGGCAGGAGAAGCCTTGAGCCCTGATATGGAACGCTGCGCCTGAGTGTAGGTGGAACCCGCTCCAAACCGTTCCCCCGTGTACAAACCAGCTTTCGGCATCGTCACCCGCACACGAACGGTCTGCGTTGTGGATTCAAAATTCACTAGGTTCACCAGCAATTTGTTCGAGGTAGCGCCGCTACCTGCCAGTGGTTTAAGCTTAGATGTATCCACCGCGCGAACATAGACCATCTTATCCTTGGTCTCCTCTGGATTCAGTATGGTATAAGTCAGCGGTTTACCGTGCGTAGCATACGCTAGACTCAAGCGTCTCATGATCTTAACGCGAGTGTCCTGTCCTTGCCCAAACGGATAAATTTCCGTGTTAGCCGGGTTGTGACTTTGCAGATCAAAGCCCGTTTTAAACAGCGTATAATCCTTATAAAAAGCAGCGTGCTGGATAAACATATCGGCAAACCCGATTTGCGATCGCATAATCCGATCGAATGCAGCTGCTTGTGGCTGACTAGCCCCGTAATCAGGATTGTCTCGATGCGTATCGTTAGTACCAAACTCCGTGTTTAGCATCTTTTTCGCCAGTCCGTTGCTCGAACCACCAAAGGTTTTCAAATTCTGAACGAAGCTGCCCCCGCCCTCTTCATTATACGATTCACCGTAGGCATGTCCGTTGGTCAGGTCGGTGACTTCTTCCAGCTGTTTACGCTGTGCCGGGTCCCGTTCCCATCCATCCGGATCACCGCATTTTTGCGTACCTCCGGTTTGATTTTTGCACGCCTTGGTAGAGTATGTCGGCCAGTAGGCCCAACCCGGCGCTACGGTTTTGAGATGCGGTGCCAATTGCTTGCCTTCCGTATTCAACCACTTAGCCACAGCCAGGTCTACCGCCTTGGAACGGTTAAACAATCCAGGTTCGTTATCTACTTCATAATATTGAAGGTATGAACCGTATTTTTTTACATAATCACGCAACTTTTGCTTGGCCGTCTCTGGCAGAGTACCATCTTTTTGCAGCTTGATATCACCTGTGTATAGATACAAAGCAGACGATTGCATATTATACTGCTTTAACGTTTGATAGTAATCATCCACATCTGTGCATGCCTTGCCTACATTACTGGCACAAGTTACCCTCATGACGTTGCCACTATAAGCAATTCCCAGCCATTTGAGAACGTAAGGTAGATGCTTAACTGCACCCTGATCATAATAAAATTCTTTATTATTCACATTCGTACCGGTCAGTATATATTTCCCATGTACTGGTTCGGCCGCAGGGGAAGCTAACGTCTCCAAGCTCAAGTCATCCCAAGTCCACCACACATTTTTATCTTCTGCAGAGGAGCAGTATAGGCAGCGCGCTGTCTTTAGCTTGAGTACGTTAACACCGCTTTGCAATTGTTCTTTGGGAATATACAGCTCGTAATTATTTTTGAAATTATAGGTACTCCCAGTACCGGATACCCCGGCAATCTGAATAATTCCGGACAGCTGATGATTTGAAAAGACAGCCATCTGCGGCACCGCTTTGCCCGCATCCAAAATCCGAACACGGAATATCATACCATTGGGAGGAACCTGATTCAGTTTATACTGAAGTGACAGTTCTGGATTCGTGGATGCATTCAAACCTGGAGGAATATCACCACTGCTGAGCAATACCGGAACTGTTGTACTCTCTGCTTCCGACAACGCCGAGAATGTTCCTTTAGCAGAGGATTCGGTAGAAGCTGCTGCTGCAGAAATTTCGATATTATCCCTACCGACCACTCCTTTAAATTCCGCTGAAGAGTCATCCCTCTGGCCCAGCTTCCATACTGGACTGGCCGCCGCTACCTTATCCGTCTGCAATTCTGCACTTTTTGAAGGCGTGTATATAAACCAAGCGATCATGGTTAGAGCTGCGACACCTAGTAATCCGGATAATACGACCGTATACCTATGGGTCAACCATTTTTTCATCATATGATACACCCTCTCTCCTCAAAATTTATGACCGGGAAAGAGTATCTATCAAGGAAGAAACAAAGCGTTTCCGGGAACCACCGCTTTCGCTTCATGCTGACTTTCCCACATCAGACGAGCCATCGCATCGCCTTTTTCATCATAGTATTCCACTTTTAGATCTACCATTTTACCTGCTTCCAAAGCAATACTGCCTTTACGCTCTGTCCAGCTTTGTTTGAACCAACTGTCAATCACCAGCTTGCCGTCTACCCATACGCGAATACCATCATCGGATATAGTTGTAAATGTATAGGTCTCGCTGTATTGTGGTTTGATTTTACCTGTCCAGCGAACCGAGAACTGGTCGGCATTTACCTTGGGATCAGCAGCAACGGCGCGCCAGTTATAATCCAGCTTGCTGTCTGTACGGATCAAAACAGGACTGCCGTTCACATTCATATTGTTAAAATATTCGCCCCGCAGCCCGTTCACATATACTACATCAGGAACAGAAGGAGAAGTCGGAGCTGGGGGTACGATTACTACTGGCGGAACCGGGATAGGCTCACTTTGTCCCTCATCCGGTAAAGTCGGCACATCTGCCCCAGGTTGTTGGGTTGCTGCCAGCCCATTTTTCACATCATCCCGTGTCAAACTCCTCGAATCGTTCATATAATCCTGTATTTGATTGGTTGTGTTATTCTCAGTCAGCATCTTGCCCCAAGTCATGGAATACACCCATTTGGGCTGTGCCTGCAACACCTCAGAGCTAGGCATCTCACCATGCTCGCCAATGGCAATCGGCTTATTCCGTGCCAACCCGAGCAGTCCTTCATAATGACTTTGCTTAAAATCATTGTTGTAGATGTCTACTGCCAAAATATCCACTTTGTCATCCCCCGGATATTTCGGGGTATACGGGACAGTATAGGAATTGGGAGCATTGGGACTCCACACCCACAGCAGATTGTTCAACTGATGCGTGTTTACAAAACGGTCGTACATGATATTCCATAGCTGATTGAAATTGTTTTTGTTTCCCCACCAGAACCAGTCACCATTCATTTCATGATAAGGTCTCCACAATACTGGAACCCCTGCATCACGAAGCTGCTTTAACGATACAGCGACCTTATCCAGATCGGCAATGAGGAGGTTATACTGCGTAGTGCCTGGTGTCACGTATTTATTGAACTCCGCCTGACTTACTTTCGCCTGCACATTGGCCCAAGTCAGCGATCTACCCGGCAACGCTTCATGAAAAGTCATCGTCACAATGCCACCAGCTCTGCTCCAACGAATAGCGCTATCGACGACATTTTTACGTTGTGCTGCTTCTATAGTGTCGGATTGACCAGAGATGGCACCCATCTCATAGCCGTGCAGACCCACATACGCCTGGCTGATTTTTTGGACCTTGTTGCTTAATTCATCTGGACTTTCCAAATAATCATGCTGACCAGTGACTGTTTTCTTTCCAGAGATGCTGAGTAAATAATTGTATAGTTCACGGGCCTGAGTAGAAGCGTCCGAATTAACAGGTTGTAATGAAGCGGCATTCACCACAGACAGAGAATCACCAAAGCCGACGGGAAACAAAGAAAAAAGTATAACAACGGGGAGTACATGACGTATCAGTCGATACAGAGGAATAAAATTGAATCTCACTTTAGCTCTTCCTTTCGGTAGCCAGGCTGCCATCCTTACGGGAAGGCCCTTTAGCTTTGCGTACCAGTCTTTCGACAGGGCTGCGTTTATCGTTGGAAGGAGTTTGGATTCCTTCTTACCCTAAGTATCGACTTTTTTTTACCAAAATTTAATAGGTCATGTTCATGAATTTACAGGTTTTCGCCCAATTTCGACAGTTTGGGCCATTATTTTTCATCAAATCTTCTTTTTTACGTTTTTACGCAAATAATTACGAGATAAATTGATGACGAGAAATTTCACTCCAATCCATACAAAAGCGTACAATATCCTCTTCAACCAACTCAGAGCCAGTCTGAACTTCAATCAAATCCACATCGGTTACAGCCAAAATGCTATGCTTCGTCCCTTCAGGGATGCGAACTACGTCACCGGCCTTCACTTTATGCAGTTTCTCATTCAAAATAATTTCCGCTTCGCCGCTAATAATGGTCCAGATTTCACTTCGTTTGAAGTGAAGCTGGTAGCTGATATTTTTACCTTTGTGTACGCGGATTCGTTTGGTCAGTACCTCATTACCCTCGTCATACTTTACATAGTCTACAACCCGATACTGTCCCCAACGACGTTCTTCATACATTGGACGCTGATCATGAGCCTTGAGCACTTCCTTGATGCGTGGACTTTCTGCCTTATTGGTCACAAGAATGCCATCTGGGCTAGCGGCTACAATCAGATCATTCGTTCCAATGATCGCCACAGGAATGTCCAACTCATTAATAAGACTCGTGTTGACGCAATCTTCCGTTACTACCCCTCTACCCACTTGCTGATGAGACATCTCTTCTGTGAGTGTATTCCAAGTTCCCAGATCCTTCCAAAAACCATCGTACGGAAGCACTACGATGTCTTTTTCCTTCTCGACTACTTCGTAGTCAAAGCTGATTTTTTCCAGAGACGCATATTGTTTTTGCATTTCTTCATAATTCAGCGGCAGGCCCTTGGATGCCAAAATATCCAGCAAATAGCTTAATTTGAATGCAAAAACCCCGCAGTTCCATAGAGCATTGCGTTCCATTAGTCGCTCCGCCTGCTCCCGGTCGGGTTTCTCTTGAAAATGGCTCACTTCGCGGTAGCCTGTGCTACCTTGAGTGGCATCGTTTTTCGGAATAATATAACCGTATTTCTCTGAAGGATAGGAAGGGACAACCCCGATTAGTGCAAGCTTTCCTTCACTCTCCTGAAGTGTATGTTCGAGTTGGGCTACGGAAGCAAAGAAAGCATCCTCTACATAAGGATCTACAGGCAATATAGCTATAATTTCATCAGGCGAAACACCCGCAATGGAATATAGATAAGTCGCTGTCAGCGCAATCGCAGGAAAAGTATCTCTGCGTTCCGGCTCAACAATGATGCGCGTATTCGATCCGATCTGACTCTGGATCATTTCGACCTGCGCTCTCCCTGTCGCAATAAACGAGGATTCGGATAATCCGTTGTCTCCCAATTGTCTCCATACCCGCTGTACCATGGATTCCGAAATCCCTTCCGGGCTCTCCAGTACCTTCAAAAATTGTTTGGAACGGGAATCGTTGGATAACGGCCATAATCTTTTACCGGAACCACCAGACAAAAGTACGAGCTTCATAAATCTCCACTTCCTCTCTATAATGTGTGGGCGATCGGATGAGGCAAGGTTGAGTAGCCCGCTACGGGCTGAATTTGATCTTACGATCGCTGTTGGACCGGGATTCATTCGATTGTATAAAATCGTATAAAGGTTTGAATCCCGGTTCAAAGGCGACCGCTATCGCTTCTCCAGATTCAAATCCATTCCTGCGCTACTCAAAAATGCATCATATCGATCATACCTTGTGGTGCAAAAGGCACGACCGGACATTATTAAGTCCGGTCAGCCTGTAAAAATCTCACGCTTTCGGCGCTTGCCCGCTGTGCTTGCAAGCTTCTAGTAATCGAGGTTTCGTAACGCCTTGCCAAGATTGCTGCGACAACCGCAATGGCGTCTTAATCGGAAGGAGCGGCTTCAACTGTGCCGCTCCTTCTGATACGCCCTTCTACTCCCATCCCATAAGGTGGGAGATTAAACATCGTGACTTGGTGCGGCAAAAGCAGCGGAGCGGGCAGAATTGTTCTGAAGAAGCGTCAGCGTTTGCCTTTATCCCCGGATTTTAACCTTTGAATGTTTAATACAATCCAGAAAATCCGGGGGTAACAGCAATCGGAAGAACAATCTGCACGCGCAGCGCCTTCAGTGCCTCCCACATCACCACAGTCACTTTTTAATCTGTCACTTTTAAACTTCCACTTTATCTCTGTTCCACCCACTCATCCGCGGACGACCCACGGAGTAGTATTCCAGCCCAGAGCCTTGGATCTGTTCCTCGGTGAATACGTTGCGACCGTCAATCAGAACTGGCTTGTGTAGAATGGAGCCCAATTGCACGAGATCAACTTCTTTGAACTCTTCCCAATCCGTCAGCAGGCACACAGCATCGTTTCTTTCGGCGGCTTGCTGCGGGGAGGAGCACCATATAATATTCGGGTGATCCACGCGCTCCTTGAATTTATCCATCGCAATGGGATCATACAGCTTGACAATAGCACCTGCCTGAATGAGCGTTTCTACGATTTCCAGTGCTGGAGCTTCGCGGATATCATCTGTATTGGGCTTGAAGGCGAGGCCCCAAATGCCAATCGATACGCCGTTTAGCTGACCCAGCGATTCACGCAGCTTGGATACAATCATAAAGCGCTGGTCGGTATTTACCTCTACCACCGATTTTAACAACTTAAATTCATAGTCTACATTACCCGCAATTTGGATGAGCGCATTCGTATCTTTCGGGAAGCAAGAGCCCCCGTATCCGATCCCTGCTTGCAGGAAAGAGGAACCAATCCGTTTGTCCATGCCCATACCTTCAGCCACACAGGTAACGTCCGCGCCAACCTTTTCACAAATATTAGCAATCTCGTTAATAAACGAAATTTTAGTTGCCAGGAACGCATTGGAGGCATATTTGATCATTTCAGCACTGCGGATATCCGTCACATAGATTTTATCCGTGAATACCTGATGCAGAGTGACCATTGTTTCACGCAAACCTGTATTGTCCAGACCAATAATGACGCGATCTGGATGAAGCGTATCATTGATGGCTGAGCCTTCTCTCAGGAACTCCGGCGCGGATACAATATCAAAAGACAAACTCGTATGACGAGCCACTACGTCCTTAATCTTTTCGTTCGTTCCGACAGGTACGGTACTCTTAGTCATAATAATCTTGTACCCGTTCATGGCTTTCCCGACATCGGCGGCCGCCTGTTCAATGTAGGACAAATTCGCCTCGCCGTTAGCCAGTGAAGGCGTACCTACTGCTAAAATGACGATATCCGAGCGACGTACCGCATCGGCCAAATCCGAGGTGAACTCTAAACGGCCAGCTTCCAGATTCAACGCGATCAATTCCTCAATACCTGGTTCATAAATCGGAGATTCCGCACGGTTCAACATATCGATTTTGTACTGCTCCAGATCGACACAAATTACCTCATTACCTTTTTGCGCAAAACATACACCCGAGACGAGTCCAACGTATCCAGTACCGATTACAGCCAGTTTCATTCCGTTCATCCTCCTTTTAGAAAGTTCACATAGGCTTGTTCTACATACTTTTTCAATTGATCCTTGAAGTTATCTTCATCAAATTTGCGGGCATGGGTAATGATATCGTCCACATTCCATGCATGTTGCTCAACCTTTGCGACGGCCTCCAGCACATCGTCTACTTGATGCTTGCGGAAAAATACGCCGTTCACATGAGGAACAATCGTATCCAGCGCTCCCCCACCCTGAAAAGCGATAACGGGCCGTCCGGCCGCATTCGCCTCCAAAGGCGTAATACCGAAGTCCTCTTCCCCCGGAAAGACAAGTGCCCGGCATTCGGCCATCAGCTTGTTAACCTCTTCGTCTTCAAGCCTGCCGAGGAACTCAATGTTCGGGGCAGCCATGGCTTCGAGTCGTTTACGATCCGGTCCTTCGCCAACGATGCGTAGCTTAAGACCGTTACGTTTGAATGCCTCAATCGCGAGATCAATGCGCTTGTAGGACACCAAACGAGATACGATCAGATAATAGTCACCGATGCTTGTAGCACGTTTAAAACGGGATGTATTGATAGGAGGGAAAATAACATCTGCCTCCCGTTGGTAATAGTGCAGAATTCTCCGCTTAACGACGGAAGAATTGGCGACAAACTGGTCTACGTTGCGAGAAGTTTTGGCATCCCATGTTTTCAGCCTGTTCATGTACAGCTTTAGCATATTTTTGAGCAGGTTGGATTTGGACTGCCGGGCCATATATGTATCGTAATCCCAGGCAAACCGCATCGGTGTGTGACAGTAACAAATGTGAAACGTATGTTTGGGTACCTGGATGCTTTTCATAAATGCGCTGCTAGAGCTTAAAACAATGTCGAAATCCCTAAAATCAAAATCACGGATAGCGATGGGATACAGCGGCAGCACTCCTTTGAAGTTGGCCTTCACTCCTGGGATGTTTTGTAGCCAAGTGGCTCTAATATCCGCATCCTTCAAGTTGCGCGACAGACGCTCGTCGCTGAACACCGTTGTGAAGATGGGAGCCTCCGGATACATATCATGGAATACCTCTACTACCCTTTCCGCTCCGCCCATTTGGATTAAGTAATCATGTGCTATCGCTATTTTCATCTGAATCATCCTTTAACGCGAATGTCGGTCAGACTCCTGCCAACAAACCCTTATAGTAATGAACTATATCCTTAACAGTGTTCTCGATGACAAAATGCTTCTTGACCCGTTCCATCCCTCTCTCACCCATCTGCTGACGTTCCTGTGGATGCTCCAGCATCCAGCGGATGGCTTCTTCCAGCTTGGCAGGGTCTCCCGGTTCAATGAGCAGCCCGGTTTCATTGGGTACCACCGTTTCCTTGGGACCACCTTCGTTTGAAGCGATCACTGGCAAACCTGCAGCCATGCCCTCAATAATGACCTGACCGAATGGTTCCGGTGTAATGGAAGTATGAATTAGCAGATCACAGCGCTGCATCAGACCCTGAATGTCATCGACGTGTCCCATCAGATTGACGTTGGTCAACCCATATTCGCGCATCGTGGATTCCAATCGTTGTTTATATTCCTCTTCTCCGAACAACGCATCTCCAGCCAGCCAGAATTTCACACGCTGATCTGGTAAAAAAGAACGTGCCGCTTCCAGTAAAATATGTTGTCCTTTCCATTCCGCCAATCTGCCGACCAAAACAACGTTAAACGAGTCATCGCCACGCAATTGCGCAGCCGAATCACGAGCCGTAATCGCTTTGGCAAAAGCGGAGTAGACGACGAGCGTCTTTTTGTCCGGGGGTAATTCCAATGCACTCAGCGTGGATTTGGAATTGGCAATCACACCGTTAGGCAAAAAGCGGGACATGAGCCGAATCCCTTTGGCTACAATCGGCTTCAGATACGGCGGACCGATGTGGTCACGGATATGCCATATCAACGGCAGCTTCGCCGATTTGGCGGCTACTGCACCATACAGTGCAGATTTGAGTGAGTTCGTGTGCACACACACGACTTTTTCCTCGCGCAACAATGGCGCGAGTTTCCTGCCGTAAGCTAGCAAACGAAAGGCTGCTGCAGGCGCACCCAGATTGACGGCATTTCGTCCCCGATTACGAATCGAATCATCTAGTGGAACAATGCGCACATCAATATCACGCTGCCGAAGCCGATCCGCCAAATCGCCCTCCTCCGCCAAAATAACGAGCGGGTCGATATGTTCCCCGATATTCGTCAGTATGTTATACAAAGCAACTTCGCCGCCGCTCCATCTTGCCGTATGGTCAATATAAGCTACTCTCATCATTTCGCCGCCGCCTTTCTGTCAAGGACCTGTCGGAACACCTCTTCTACCTGTTCCGCTACATGTCCCCATGTATATCTGCTCAGGACATGGTCCCGGCATTCCCGTGCATTCGGTAGAAGTTCACGATGATCCAGCACACGCAGCAACCCTGCAGCAATAGCTTCACTGTCCGTCCCCTGGAACAATAGCTCAGGACGGAATCCTCTTAAGATTTCCTTGTTGCCGCCTACAGGAGTGGCCAGCACCGGTAGTCCCGAGGCCATCGCCTCAACTGTGATCAGACCGAAACCCTCTAGTGCCTGTGTTGGCACAACAAACAAGTTCGAGGCTTGATGGTACAGGGGCAGCTCCTCATCCGACACATAACCAAGCAACCTTACATGGTTATGAAGATTGTATTCCGCCACCTTGGAAGCCAATTCCTCCATCAAGGGGCCCTTCCCACCAATCAGCAGCAGATGATCAGGGTGTCGCTCGGTTACTCGCCGCCATGCTTCGAGCAGCTGTAGCAGTCCCATGCGATTAACAAGACGACGAACGGTTAGCACAATCGTCGCATTTTGCGGCAAATTCAGCCGCTTACGTACAGCCTCCTGATCCTCTGCCGGATGGAACCTTTCTACATTCGCCGCACCAGGAATAATATCAATTTTGCTAAGTGGTACTTTATAGTGCTCGTGCAAAATATCCCGAAAAGTCTCGCTTAGCACTATAAATTTATCCGCCAGACCATAAGCTTTCATTTCAATGGATTTGGCCAACGTCGTTTTTAAGAAATGCTTAATTCCTTGTCCTTCAATCTTCATTTCCTCCGTCCACGGTCCGTGGAAGGTGGTAACGACCGGGATTCCTCTTTTTTTCGCCTCCAGTGCCGGTCCGACACTATAGGGAGCAAAGTGGGAATACAGCACATCGATCGGTTGCTTGTCGAACAGTTCTGCTGCATATTTTTGCATCAGCTCTCGGCGCTTCCAGATGGATTGCTGCTTGCTGCCAATCGAATGAATACGAATACGTTCAGGCGCCTGAGGCTGCTCATCACTACAAATTAGAGCATCCAGCGTATTGCGCTCTAGCGTAAGCTGCTCACAGATGGATTTGAAATATGTGTTGAGACCTCCTGGCTGTAAGGACGGCCAGCTCAACCCCGTTGCCGCGATACGAAATCCGTTATTGTACGACATAGCTGGTTTCTCCTTTCTGCTCGGTCTGTCCGCCATCCACGACTTCTATCTTTTTTCGCCGCTTGGTTAACTCATAATGCTTGAAACAGACGAGAAACTCATACATCACCCAGAAAACGGCTACAGCAAAACCCGCTAACCCCTTGCGGTATAAGCCTTGAACAAAATACTTCTGTACAAAGCGGGCGGGGGGCCTCCACAACAGTCTGGTAATTCGAAAGGATCTTCCTTTGTTAAATGCCGTCTCTGCTTCCAGATCTGTATATTTGTTAAAACGGGTCATATGATCACTGATGCTGCGGAATCCATAGTGCCATAACACGCCCTCCAGATTGATGATCTGAGAAGAGGCTACATCTGGCATTTCATGAACAAGACTATTCGTAATGCCATAAATTCGCCGATTGTACAAACGAACCAAATACTCGCCTTTGTTCATCCATTTGCCGAGAAAATCGCCAATGCGAAATACGGAATAGGCTTTGGCCGGATCGTGGAGCGTTTCCTTTACTTTCAATAAGTCACCAAGCAACTCTGCATCCACTACTTCGTCTGTATCAATCAGGAAAATCCAATCAAATTCCGCTTTATCAACACCAAACATGCGCTGTTTGGCATAACCGGGCCATGGGTTGGAAAACACCCGACAGCCCAATGATTCAGCTACCTGAATCGTATTGTCCTTGCTCCCTCCGTCAATGACGACGATATCGTCCGCAAAGGGCTGGCAGGATTTGATGGCAGCTGTAATTCGAATGCCATCATCCTGAGCGATAATAACTACGGATATCCGGTTGTCCGCGGGAACGCTAGACATGTGGTTCATTAGCGGGTGCCTCCTTCTTTATCTAACCGTTAACTGGCTTTTTCCGGATGTAGTGTGACATCGTTGATCGGAGCCATTGAAAATCTTGTTTGGAAATAACCAGTCTTGGAATTTTCATTTTCAGTACGAACTTAACATTACATAAAATGAAAACGAACCGTAAAATCCCCGAAGACAGCATTGCTATCCCTGCACCCGTCAATCCATATCTCGGCACGAGTATGGACAGCAATGGAATGACGAGCGCCAATCCGACACCCTGTAGAATGGTAACCAGTTTGGGCTTACCCAACGCCATAAATTGTTGTGCCAGCACCATGGTACCTCCACTGATAGCAACCTCAAGCACCAGAAACCGGAATACCGTAAGCGCTTGTTTAAACTCTTGACCATATAACAATGTGAATACGAACGGAGCAACCAGCATTAACATCACCGCAGCCAGAAAGGTTGCCGTTGAAGTCACTCGAAATGCCCGAAATGTTATGGCCACCGCCTCTTCCTTATCCAGCCCGGAGGCTTTGGGAAACAGCACGACAATGATCGAGGTTGAAAATACATTTACCATCCGGGCCAGGCTGACCGCTACCGCATATAAACCGAGATCAGCGGGTCTGAGCAGACCCGCAATCAAAATCTGGTCAATGTAAGTGGAAACCTGCCCCATGAGATCATTCCCGTATGAACCCATACCGTAGGTAAAGAGATTTTTAAATTGCGTCCAGCTGTTCTTCACCTTTGGTTTGTACAGCCGAATCATTCGTATCGTGACACCGATATAGATCGGCAAGCCTGGCAGTAAGTAGGCCAATGCTGAGGTGTACGGATTCATCGTCCCCGTCAGGATCAGAATCGCCAGTCCAAGCAGCGTACTTAGGGGTACCAGATACCGAAATAAATTGTACTGTTTATATTCCGAGCGAACTTGAAGCAATGCATTATTGATCTGTGAAATCGCTATGAGTGGACACATCATCATGGAGCACTGCGCGAAAAGTATGACAGATGAAGAAAAAGAGCGCAGCCAATAAGGAATTAGAAATACTCCGATGAGTGTCGCCATCCCCCCGAACACCGTAGCCAGCAGCAAGGCCAGACCATACAGCTTACCCGTTTCCTCAGGTTTCCTTTTGGCATTGTAAATCAATGCAGATGGAACACCGAAGCTCATGCAGAAGGCAAGAAATTGGGACCAGTTCACCATCGCTGTCTGTTCTCCGCGTCCAGTAGGACCCAAGAATCGTGCCGTCAGCACACCAGTCAGCATATTCACAACGAGAATCAGCATACTGAATATCATCGTTTTTACTGCTGCAGAGCTGTTATCCTTGCTTTTGGCAAACCGAATCACCGTGGACCATAGTGTCCGGACAGGTGCGGATAATGCTTGTAAGTTTTGCACAGCCTTTACCTTCTTTCCGCGATGACATCTTTTGCCCATAGTCCTATTCCGATCATCATCCAGATCAAATAGCCGCGCATACCGGGGAAACCATTATCCGATATGAGACTGGCTACTGCTCCGGCCCATGTAGCCAACGCCAGTCTGATATAAGGCTGACTGGAATTCCGTTCGGCAATACGGACGAGAAGGCGCTTGATGATAACGAACAGACCACCGAAGAAAAAGAATGCTCCGCAAATACCGAAGGTGAGGAAAATGGCAATATATCCATTATCCATAATCCCAAGTTCACCGAGATCGCCGCCGTTATCAAGCTTGGTTCCGATTCCTACACTCCCGATCCCCTGCCCGACCGGATTGCTAGTAATCGCCGGAAGCATTGTATGCAGTAGATCCAAACGTTCATTGTACGAATGATCCTGTTGAATATCTGTCAACGTCTGCATGCGAGCCACCAAACCTTCTGCCCCCGGAAGTTTTGGAACGATGATGTAGAGAAGAAGGCCGACGATAGCAAGTTGAAACAGAGTCTTCCACTTTCCTTTGGAGGATGAGCTGAGAATGTAAGCCAGTAACATGACGAATGCAATCAGCCAGGCTGAACGTACGAGCGTGACCAAGAGACAAACAACTGTTAGCAGGACTCCAATCCATCCCAAAGTGCCTCGCCACCGTTTCTCCATCAGCATCGGTACAAGTGCCATTGCCAGGAAAATAGCGCATGGGCCGGGCGAGTTCATGGAAGAAAACACTCTGATTTGAAGCGGTTCTGGCACCCCAATGGAATTCATTTCCACATGATTCATCCAAAATGCATCCCAAGGAGGCACCGTCAA
Source organism: Paenibacillus sp. BT-177 (assembly GCF_025846815.2). Taxonomy (NCBI): domain Bacteria; kingdom Bacillati; phylum Bacillota; class Bacilli; order Caryophanales; family Paenibacillaceae; genus Paenibacillus; species Paenibacillus sp. BT-177. The sequence goes on from NZ_JAOYTP010000002.1 coordinate 504,698, forward strand.
GTACTGAATAATGCCGTATATCGCTACAAGAACAGCAATGTTGGCGTATGAATACAGCAGTCGGTCCAGCTCCTTTGCTTTCATTGGCTTAATCGCAAGATAAGGCAATAGAAGCAATGGAACCACATAATTGGCCAAATCATAAGCAAAAACAATACCATTTTTGAATAACCCGACCACACTTCCGTAGGCCAATTCTATGCCGAAAAATACAGCAATTCGGGTTAATGGCTTTTCCGCCAGATGAATACCCCGCAGCACAGGAATGATCAGCATGCTGCTTACCAGCAGCGGCGCCACGCTCAACAAGGAAACCGAGTGATACGTTCCCTCCAACCAATCTGCAATGCGGCGGATTTCCGGGCCTACTGCCCACACCACCAGTGTGTAAGAAATCAGTAACCGTGATTGCAAGATCGCCAGCAGGAAGGCCGGAAAAACGATCGCCAGCAATATGGCTCCCTGCTGGCTCGTGGTGGGATTCATCTTGGCGCTAACAAATCCGATGGCGAGTGGCAGCATACAAGCCAGCACCCCCATACCAATCATGCCGATTCCACGCCGACTTCCTAGCCAGAAGGAAATCTGCTGATCTGCCAACCGACTCATGTTTCTCACCCCTGGCCTCCCTTCATCCGCTTCCGCTTGAACATCTCTTTAAACAGCAGAACGAGGAACTGGGAATCCTCAATCAAATATCTTTTCCACAATCGTTTAGGCTCCTGAGACAACCTCCAAAACCATTCAAATCCTGTCTTCTGCATCAGCTCCGGTGCTCTCTTTACATTCCCCGACAGGAAATCAAAGGTCGCTCCCACCCCAATCGAAACTGGAGCGCGGTAAGTCTCATAATATCTGTAAATCCATTTTTCCTGCTTCGGTGCTCCTACACCTACAAAAACGATGTCTGGGCGAGCCTCTTGGAGCAACTGGATAATGTATCTGTTCTCCTCTTCGTTTTTCTCAAAGCCATAAGAAGGAGAATAGCAGCCCACCACATTCATGTTTGGATAGGATTCCTGGAGATTAAGCATAGCCTTCTCAGGAATACCGTCAGCTGCACCCAGAAAAAATAAACGATAGCCTCGATCCTCAAATGCCTCTCCCAGCCGGGTGAACAAATCGGAGCCTGACACCTTTTGTTTGAGGGGCTTTTTCAGTAACTTAGACGCCCAAATGATAGGCATTCCATCGGCCACTACAGCTCCGGCATCCGAATATACCTTACGGAATTCATCATCCTTGCGAAGCTTGATCACATGATCGACATTACAGGTCAAAATGTAGGAATGACGCTGATGCTCAATAGAAGTATCTATAAATTCGAGTAGATCATTAAAATCGTAATTATCAAAGTTGACATCGAACATGTTCACTCTGCTCATCGTATCACTTCTCTTTGCGAAAATCGGTTTGAGTAGATGTTTGGTATAATGCATTCAAATACCAGCAAAACGGAATAATCATCTGAACCGTCGACAACGTATTATCTGAAAACGAGTAGATCAAAAAACCTGCAATTAAAGTTGCAAAATAAGGTTTAATAGACTTGGCAAGTGACCGGTAAATAAGAGCGAACACGATCAGTAATGAAAGCATTAAGAGCCCGCAACCGATATATCCGGTATCAAAATAAAAGCGTATATACTCGTTATGCGGTACAACAAAACCATTGAATAACGTCCCGTCGTTCGCAACCGTTACCGCGCCAAGGCCTCTGCCTGACCAAGGGTAATCATGTACTCTGTTCAAAAAATATTCCCATGCCTCCGAGCGTCCCGATAGGTCAATGCCTGTGTCGGTCTCCCGTTCGAAGGAGCGTTTTTTTAAATTGTTCCATTGTAGGGCCACCGCCCCCAGAGCAACCAAAAACGATCCGGCCAGCGGTAGCAAATAATTGACTTTTCCCTTGAGGTATTGACGGGCAATATCAAACAGATACACAGCAAACATCAATAGCAATGCCAGAATCGGCCCACGTGTACCGGTGGCGATCAGGATTAGAAAATTCAGGGCCAACACCGTGTAATAAAAGCCAGCTTGCCTAGGTTTGCGCTTGACCTCAATCAGAGAGACGGCGATTCCGAGAAAGGAGAGCATTGCCAAATGCGGCGGTATATTCGCTCCTTGTACTCTGACTGCGCCCGTAAATTCCACATCCGTAAATGAGTGCAATCCTAAAACCTGCAAGCCTAATCCAATGACCACACTAATAATCGGCAACAGGCTGATCAGTCGAATATGCTTTTCCGCCACATCCTTTTTCCACTGGATCAGTAAAAAAAAGAAGGGCAGTGATAGTCCCACGAACGCCTTGACGGCAATCGAGGTCGTTAACAAAGGCAGCCATGCTGAAAATCCAAATGTAATCCCCAGCATGATCACCAATGCCCAGACTGGATAGCTGAACTTGAGACGAATGCCATAAACGAGCATGCAAGGCACTAGCAGAGCCAAGATGCCCAATTTGTACAATGACAATATCTCAATGCCGAACACGCCACCCTGATACAGAGAATCGACAGAGACCGCTGTGCTTAGCAAAACTGCATAGCTGATGCGCTCTGGATGATGGATAGAGACAGCCAACAAAAGCAGTAAGCATACCGCTGCAATACTGACCACAGGTTGATAGGTAGCTGCAATTCCTACAGCAAGAGCGCCTAGTAGAAAAATAAAAACATGCTGTATGGTGTTTATTCTAGAAGTCCAAGGATAGTTACTCATGTTCAATCTTTCACCCCGCAGCTGACTCGCTTTTCCGGTTGCGCAGTGTATCCAGCGTTCCGCGGATATTTTCAAGCCTGCACCGGTTCAACAGCTTCCTGCCCTCAGTACGTGCCAGCAGGGAATCCACCGTGATGTATAACACTTTGGCTGCCACCTTTGCCATCAGCACCGCGTTGCCGCGCAGACCTGCAGCCTGAGCAGCATTAGACATGCCCTGACAATAGTAGCGATTCATAATCCATTCTCTCGTTAAGCGTGAAGCCGGAACAAAATGTTCTACAGCCATGTGCGGATGATACATAATCGTTCCACCATTTTTACGGATTTGCTCGAATACCCACGACTCTTCACCAGATAGTAGGATATCTCCCTTTCTGCCCAAGTGAAGCGGGAACATAACGGCGGCGAAAGCCGTTTTGCGCATAGCCATATTCGCTCCAAATGGATTCAGGCCCGCTGGATATTCCCGAACGGATTCCCCCAGATCAATAATCGTGTAAGGCAGTTCAAGCGGCCCTGTCAACCAGTTCGGGCGTTCCGTCTCAAACTTAGGATCAATCTTCCCACCCATAGCCGTCAGCTCGGGATTGTTCCCAAAGGCCGACATAATCGTTTGCAACCATGTAACACACGGAATTGCATCATCATCCAGAAAAGCAATGACGTCTGCTTTTGATAACGTAATGCCGGCATTACGAGCGGCAGACAGTCCTTGTTCGCGCTCATAATGATACCGAAGATGAATATGCTGACCGTGCGCAACGGTGAATCTTTTGATCGTCGCTGCTGTGTGATCGGTGGATCGGTTATCGACCACAATGATCTCGGCCAGTGCAAGGTCTTCCAGCTTCAGTAGAGACATCAACGTTTTCTCCAGCAGGTCCGCCCGGTTATAGGTGCAAATAACGACGGACACTGCGGGACATCGCTTAAATGCATCCATCAGTAAGCATCCTTGGAGAACAGCATTTTAACGCCTGTTTTCATGATGATTTTCAGATCGAGCCACGTATTGCGAACATGAATATACTTCAAATCCATTTGCACCATTTCTTCGAAGCCTACACTGTTACGTGCGCTCACCTGCCAGTAACCCGTACATCCCGGCGTTACAATCAGGCGCTGCTTGTCATAATCGGAGTATTGCTCAACCTCGCTGGGCAACGGCGGGCGCGGACCGACTAAAGTCATATCTCCAACCAACACATTCCACAGCTGCGGAATCTCATCAATACTCGTCTTGCGTAGAAAACTGCCAATTTTCGTGATCCGAGGATCGTTTTTAATTTTGAACATGGCGCCGCTCACTTCATTCAGCTCCATCAAGTCCTTTTTCAGCTCCTCGGCATTGGACACCATTGAACGGAATTTATACATATCGAATAACTTCTCATTCTTGCCCACCCGAGTTTGCTTGAAAAACACACTTCCCTTTGGGTCCTCGAGCTTAATCAGAATGGCCACCACTGCAAACAGCGGGAGCAAGACGATTAAGCCCACGAAAGACAGCAGCATATCAAGGAGGCGTTTTGTGACCAGGTAGGACGTTTTATCCTGAATTTGTGTATTTCCGTATGGCATGTAAAACGCTTTACCTGACATGACAGCCTCGCCATCCTCCGGTAAATTTTCCATGCTCATGCTGACGTACCTCCTCTCAACCCGCTGTAGTTGCTTTCTCGGTCTTTTTCAGCCATTCATTCATGGCCTCCATAACCGGATACTTCAAATCATCGCTGGCAAGTGCAAATTCAAGAGTGGTTAAAATATATCCAAGACGTTCACCTACGTCATAACGCGTGCCTTCAAAGTCATAGGCGTATACACGTTCACTCTGATTCAGCTTTTGGATCGCATCCGTCAACTGAATTTCGCCGCCAGCTCCTTTTTCCTGAAGATCAAGATATTTGAAAATTTTCGGCGAGAACACATAACGACCCATAATAGCCAGATCGGATGGGGCTGTGCCTGGAGCCGGTTTTTCAATAAAATTATTCACTCGGTACAATCGTCCGTCCTGTTGGTCCGGTTCAATGATGCCATACCGGTTCGTGAATTCCTGTGGTACCCGCTGAACGCCAATCACAGAATTTTGTGTTTCCTCATATTGATCCATCAGCTGGCGCAGGCAAGGTTTTTGACCTGTTACGATATCGTCGCCCAACAGCACACCAAATGGCTCGTCCCCGATAAAGCGTCTTGCGCACCACACCGCATGTCCCAGACCTTTCGGTTCTTTCTGGCGAATGTAATGGATTTCCACTCCCGAAGAACGCTGTACTTCCTCCAGAAGCTTCAGCTTACCGTCCTCGAGCAGCTTTGATTCCAACTCAAATGCGTTGTCAAAGTGGTCCTCAATGGCACGTTTACCTTTACCCGTAACGATAATAATGTCCTCGATACCAGAAGCAATCGCTTCTTCCACGATATATTGAATCGTAGGCTTATTGATAATCGGAAGCATTTCCTTAGGCATTGCTTTGGTAGCAGGGAGGAAGCGCGTTCCCAATCCTGCTGCTGGAATAATGGCTTTTTTCACTTTTTTCATCATCGCACTCATTCTCCTTGCTTCATCGAATTTGGTGTTGCTTACTTCACCTGATTCATCACAATTCCAACCAGCGTCGCGCTAGCCTGCTCCATGAGTTGCTTTGTTTTGCGTAGATCTTCCCGTTTGGTCCGGCCATGCTTGGCAACGAGAATCACACCATCCGTCAAGCCTGCAATCAGACGAGCATCCGTATAATTCAGCGCTGGTGCCGAATCGAGTAAGATGATGTCATATTCACGTTTAAGCTCTTCCATCAGCTCTGCCATACGTTCGCTACCGAGTAAATCTGCTGCGTTATACAGACTGTCCCCACCAGGAACAACCGATAGCTCCAGTCCACCATGCCTAACGATAGATTTGGAAGAAGCCCCACCGCGCAAATAAGCCGATAGACCTCCGGCATTCTCCATACCGAATATCTCGTGCAGCGCTGGTCTATGCAGATTGCAATCCACCAGAGCCACCTTCTTGCCTTCTTGAGCAAAGGAAACTCCGATGTTAGCGATCATTGTTGTTTTTCCCGCTCCGCTTTCCGGCGAGGTTAACAAAAGAACCGTCCCACGGTCCTTTTGCCCGATCACCTGCTGCCGGATGTATGTACGGAGGGATCGAAATGATTCCGAGATATACGATGATGGATTACTTTCTGTAATCAACATGTCATTCAATCGCAGCATATTTACGCTCCCCTACCCGTTCTTTGGAATTTCCGGCCACTCCATCGATGTCCTTCTTGCGAATGACGGGAATCGATGCAATTACAGGAATGCCGATGTCTGCATCCGCTTCTTTTTCCGTACGTAGCGTGCCGTTAATGCTTTCCAGGAACACAATCGTGCCCAGCGCAATCATCAGCGATACGAGAAAACTAATCGCAATATTCATGAGCGGATTCCCATTAATCGGGTCAGGATTGGCCTGCGGGTCCGCTTCATTTAAAATTTTCACATTATTTAATTCCATCAATCCAGGAACCGTCTGCACGAATTTCTGGGTTACTGCGTTTACAACCGCTGCGGCCTGAGGATAATTCCCCGCCTCAAACGTCAAGCCAATCACCTGACTTTTATCCGAGGATTTAATCTGCAGCTTCTCCGCCAACTTTTGCGACGTCAAATTGAACTCAGGATGAGTCGCTACCACAGCGTCCATAATTTTAGGCGAAGTGAGAATTTGCTTGTAGCTTTCCACCAAATTAAGACTTGTGTTGACGTCGTTCAGATTGTTACTCCCCTGCTTGGCAGAAATATGATTAACCAGCAGTTGGCTTGAAGCGGAGTAGACTGGCTTTACGACATTGTCACTCACAATGTAAGTCGTTACGCATGAGAGAATGACAAAAATCGCAATCAGCCACAATCTTTTTTTGATTAGAACTAGATAATCCAAAATGGTTTTCTCCACAAAAATCCTCCCTCCCACACAATTTCTCTTCTTATTTTAAGTATGATCTAATTGTAACAATCCGTTGTATAGACGACATGGAACCGAACGGCACTTTCTCCCTCACTACAGAGGAAGGGGGATGTATACTTTTGGACACGGCATGGTATACTTTTGTACCATACTTTGTCGATTATGGTAAATAGAAATGAAAAAATCCTCAAAACCACCAAAGTTGGTGATTTTGAGGATTTTTTTATGCCACTTGCATATGAAACTACTGCGTAGCTTATGGGGTTAGCGCATCATCATATTGGTTGGCTCGTACTTCGCTAGACCAATCGCATTGGCATATAATGCTGCCTGCGTACGATCTGCCAGTCGCAGCTTGGCCAAGATCTGACTGACATGCTTTTTGACGGTGAACTCACTGATAAATAAACGGGATGCTATTTCACGATTGCAAGCCCCTTGCCCCAGCTCGACCAGCACTTCTTTTTCCTTTGGTGTCAGGTCGTCCGTGAGATTGCCCGCATCTTCACGTAGCTTATTTTCGAGAATAGCCGGATCATAATATTTGCGTCCTTTGTTGACAAGATGAATCGCGTAAATTAATTCCTCAGGCAAAGCCTCCTTAAGCACATAACCGTCCACAGAGGCTTCCTCCGCTTTCAGAAAATCTTCACGTGTTGCAGAAGAGGTCAGCAAAATAAATTTGCTTCTGAACCCGCGTCCGCGCGCTATCTTGATAATATCCAGACCTGATTCATCAGCTAATTTTAAATCCAGCAGCACCAAATCTGGATCCGTTTCCTCGATCACTGCAAGTGCTTCCTGTTGATTCTGGGCCTCTCCCGCGAACTGAACATTAGGCTGCATGGATATAACCGCAGCGAGTCCTTTCCGTACTAAAGGATGATCATCGACAATGACAATTTTCATGATTCGGCCTCCTGTCTACAGTTCAGGATTTGCATAATCCCTATGTATCCGATTGTTACCGCAGATTTTGTATTGCAGAATGTTCACACATTGTATTCAAGGATTTTATAAAATCCTCATTCATAAGCATTTACCGGAATGGACAATCGAATCTGTGTTCCCTCTCCGATTCGACTTGAAATATCAAATTCGCCTCCCATCGATTGAGCTAAATATTCCATATTCATCATGCCCAGGCCCCCGCCTGCACTGACCGCCTCACCTCCTGCTACCATTCTCGCCGTCTCAAACCCTACTCCGTCGTCATGAATAGACAGTCTAATCACTTGGGGCGTCAATTTTAACTTCACATCAATTCGCTTGGCCAATCCATGACGGATTGCGTTCCCCGCCGCTTCGGAAATGATGCGGAACAAAGCCTTCTGGTACAAATACGGAAGTGAATAATGATCACCATGGATATCAAAATCAATTTGTACATGGTTCAGCTTGGAGAGTGTATGCAGATGGCTTTTCACCGTACCCAACCAAGTTGAGCCTCCGCTTTTTTTCGAGCTTAGGCTATGAATTGCCCCCTTCAGCTCTCTAACCGCTTGATTGGCCGATTGCTGAATTAAATCAATTTGCTCCTCCACCTGCTCCTTAGGCTGATGGCACCAAGTCTGCCGGAGAGAATGGGTTGCGTACACAATACCAAAAAGACTTTGTGAAACATTGTCATGCATTTCATTTGCAATCCGGTTCTGCTCATTCGTCACAATCAACTGATTCTCAATACGCTCCAGCTCATAGCGTTCCAAAAATACAGCACTCAGCTCAGCTAAGAATATCAGTTGTTGCACAAGCCAGCGTCTTCCTGTCAAACTCTGATCCGGTCCCAGCTTGAGGCCAATCGTCGCTACAAAGCGGGTCGTCATCGGTACGGTGATCATGAGAAAGTCGCCCCATTCCGGCAGATGTCTGAAAAATGGTTCGCGCTCTTCCCTGAACTCCTCCCGGTAATTCTCCAGTTCTTCGAATAGCTGCTCCTCTTCTTCTACCGTCCAGCCTGTCTGGCTGCTTGCCGGTGCATCTTCCTCCTGACTATCCAGCCAGAAAAATGCACGGCTCTGCTTGGTTAGCTTGACAGTGTAATCCGAGATGACCTGACCCAGATTTAATGCCTCATTATGGCTGGTCGTCTCCATGATGTGATAAATCGACTTGATATGATCCATCGTCTCATTGGCTTGTTCTTTAGCCACCTTCAGTTCGTCCTTCATGACGCGAATAACCTGCATTGCCATTGTGGTTACGATCAATACCAGAAACAGATTAATGTTCTGCAATATAAGATCCCACAAAAAATATTGACCTGGTGTAAAAAAGATATAACAAAATGTGAGCACCAAACCGATATAAGAAAGTAGGAGCGTCCAGCTGTACCTCATGGATAGATGAGCACAAGCTACCAGCATGGGAGTAATCACATACCATTTGAACGGGCTATTTATCCCTCCGGTTGGGAATAACAGCAAAATGATCCCTGCGGTTTCTAGCGCAATACTGCATTTCAATACCATATCATGAAGTCTGTATTTACGGTAAATCCAAGTAAATGCTGTAACGGATAAAAATAGAAAAACAATCAGTAATAGCTTCTGCCATACCATTAATCTAGATGTTTCGAACAGAAAAACAAGTGATGTTAAAGATAATGATACATAACGGTATAAAAAAATCATTTTGTCTTCTGCTGACTTCTTCAACTTCATCCTGTCACCCTATTCTGTGTTTTGAAGGGACGATGGGCATATTAGGTTTGTTTGCGTACTCTAAAAAAATCATAACCAATCCAAAAATAAATAACAAGACATAAACTCTTACGTAAACGGTTACATTCCAAAAAATTTGGTACTTTTTATAACATATTTACCGTTTCAGGAAAACATTTTGGGGGTAATGTCAGAATTTATGACGTTTGTCAAGGTAATAAATCACATTTTTGTTAGCCTGAAAAAAGGACTTGCTGGTACCGCCGTGACTATAACAGCGGTATTCAGCAAGTCCTTTTAGTGAATTTGGCGATCTGCTTTTTAGCCCCCGGTACGCGCCAATTCACGCATATTGGCTTCAAATGCTGCCAGTAGAGCTTCATCCCCGCTCAAACCGGTCGCCTCTTCTTTTTGAATCTGTTCAACCATACGCTTGTAATCCTTTGGAATCACCCGTACAAATTGCTGAATCGCAGTCTGCCATTCATCCAAAATACGTTGTCCCGCTTCACTACCCGTGTAAGTGACATGGCGCTGGATCAAGCCGCGCAAATCCGCTGCTTCTCCAGGATCTTCCACATCTTCCAGCAACACCATTTCCAGATTACAACGGCTCAGGAACGTCCCCTCAGGATCATAGACGTATGCAATACCTCCGGACATCCCGGCTCCAAAGTTCCGTCCGGTTCCACCCAATACAGCTACACGTCCGCCCGTCATGTATTCGCAGCCATGATCACCAACGCCCTCAACAACAATACGTGCGCCGGAGTTCCGAACAGCAAAGCGCTCGCCTGCGATTCCGTTAATATAAGCTTCACCGCTGGTCGCTCCATACAAGGCTGTATTTCCGATGATAATGTTCTCTTCTGCCTTAAAGGTCGCTTTGTGAGATTTCTTTACAATAACTTTACCACCAGATAGCCCTTTACCGACATAATCATTGCTATCGCCTTCCACGCTCAACGTGATGCCTTTCGGAATAAACGCTCCAAAGCTCTGACCTGCCGATCCAATGAAGTTAAAGCGAATCGTATCCTCAGGCAGACCTGCCGCCCCATACTTACGTGTGACCTCGCTGCCCAGAATCGTACCTACTGCCCGATTCACGTTTGTAATAGGCAAGGTACCCTCTACAGGCGTTCCGCTCTCCAGTGCCTCCGCAGCCATCGGTACAAGCTTCAGCATATCGAGTGTTTCTTCCAGTCCGTGGTTTTGACGTTGTACGCGGTAACGTACACTTCCGTCTTCCAACTCAGGAACATGCAGCAGCAAGCTCAGGTCTACACCCTTCTTCTTCCAATGCGAATCGGCGTTCACGGTATCCAGACAATCCGTACGGCCAATCATTTCCTGAATCGTGCGGAATCCCAGCTCCGCCATAATTTCACGGACATCTTCTGCGATGAAACGCATAAAATTCACCACATGGGCAGGATCACCCATATAATTTTTGCGCAGCTCCGGATTCTGCGTAGCCACACCAACCGGACAGGTGTCCATTTGGCATACCCGCATCATAATACAGCCCAACGCTACGAGCGGCGCTGTTGAGAAGCCGTATTCTTCCGCACCCAACAGGGCAGCTACTACCAAATCACGTCCAGACAGCATTTTGCCGTCTGTCTCCAGCACCACGCGGTCGCGCAGGTTGTTCAGCATGAGCGTCTGATGCGTCTCAGCCAGCCCTAGCTCCCAAGGCATACCCGCATGGCGGATGGAGCCTTGCGGGGAAGCGCCTGTACCACCGTCATAACCGCTGACCAGAATAATGTCAGCACGGCCTTTGGCTACCCCTGTAGCAATCGTGCCCACGCCTACCTCTGATACCAGCTTTACGTTAATGTCAGCACGTGGATTGGCGTTTTTGAGATCGTAGATGAGCTCTGCCAAATCCTCGATAGAATAAATATCGTGATGCGGTGGTGGCGAAATCAGGCCTACTCCTGGCGTGGAACCGCGTACCTCGGCGACCCAAGGATACACCTTGCGTCCTGGCAGTTGCCCACCTTCGCCCGGCTTCGCGCCTTGCGCCATTTTAATCTGAATTTCGTCGGCATTCACCAAGTAGTTCGACGTTACACCAAATCGGCCAGATGCCACCTGCTTGATCGAACTGCGACGTGAATCGCCATTAGCATCCGGAGTAAAACGCGCAGGGTTCTCCCCGCCCTCGCCCGTGTTGCTTTTGCCACCGATTCGATTCATTGCAATCGCCAAATCTTCATGCGCTTCCTGGCTAATGGAGCCGAAAGACATAGCTCCTGTTTTAAAGCGACGCATAATCGATGCAGCAGATTCCACTTCATCCAGCGGCACAGGCTCACCAGCAGGCTTCAACTGAAGCATGGAACGAATCGTCAAATGTTGTTCAGATTCACCCTGTACCAGCTTGGTGTACTTCTTGTAAAGCTCGTAGTCTCCCGAGCGAACCGATTGCTGGAGCAAATGCACCGTTTGCGGGTTAAACAAATGCTCTTCTCCATCGTTGCGCCATTGGTATTCACCGCCCGAATCGAGCACCTTATCATTGCCGTCCTTATCAGTGAAAGCACGGTTATGGTGGGCCAGCGCTTCCATCGTCACTTCCTCCAGACCAATACCGCCAATGCGGGAAGGTGTCCAGGTGAAATAACGATCAACAAACTCCTGCTTCAAACCTACAGCCTCGAAAATTTGCGCTCCACGGTACGACTGAATCGTGGAAATACCCATTTTGGACAGTATTTTAACGACGCCCTTGGTTGCCGCTTTAATATAATTTTTAACTGCCTTTTCGTGCGAGATGCCGCGCAGCAAGCCTTGTTGAATCATGACATCCAGTGTTTCAAACGCCAGATACGGATTAACCGCACTCACACCGTAGCCCAGAAGCACCGCATAATGGTGAATATCTCTTGGCTCTCCGGATTCCAGCAAAATGCTCACACGTGTGCGTGTACCCTGCTTAATCAGATGGTGATGCAAGCTGGATACAGCTAGCAACGCCGGAATGGCTGCATTTTCCGCATCCACTCCACGGTCAGACAGAATCAGAATATTATGACCCTTGTCAATGACACGGTCAGCTGCCTCAAACAGTCCTTCCAGCGCCTTGTATAAGCCCTCAGCACCTTCTTTTGCTTCAAAGAAGATCGGAATGGTCATGGATTTGAAGCCTGGACGGTGTACGTGACGAATTTTGGCAAACTCTTCATTAGACAACACCGGTGAATCCAACCGAATCTGGCGACAGCTTTCCGGTTCTGGGTGTAGTAAATTGCGCTCTGGTCCAATCGTCGTTGCAGTAGACGTCACTATCTCTTCGCGAATGGCGTCAATTGGCGGGTTGGTAACCTGAGCAAACATTTGTTTAAAGTAATTGTACAAACGTTGCGGACGGTCAGACAATACCGCCAGTGGAGCATCATACCCCATTGAGCCAATCGGTTCCGCACCTGTAAGTGCCATCGGCTCCAGAAGTTTGCGCAGTTCTTCAAACGTATACCCAAAAGCGAGCTGCAACTGATTTACATTTTCATGTTTCGGCTCTGGCTGCTCCAGTGCTTCAGGTAGATCATCCAGATCAATCAAATGCTCATCCAGCCACTGCTGATAGGGTTCTTCGGATGCGATACGTTCCTTTAACTCTTCATCAGAAACGATGCGGCCTTCTTGGGTATCCACCAGTAGCATACGCCCTGGACGGAGACGATCCTTATAAAGCACATTTTCAGGAGCAATATCCAATACACCCGCCTCAGATGACAGTGCGATCAGATCGTCCTTGGTCACATAGTAACGTGCAGGACGCAGGCCGTTGCGGTCAAGAATCGCCCCGATTTGGATACCGTCTGTAAACGCCATCGCAGCAGGTCCGTCCCACGGTTCCATCATGGTGCTGTGATATTCATAAAATGCCCGCTTCTTCGGATCCATGGTTTCATGCTTGTTCCAAGGCTCAGGCACCATCATCATGGCTACATGAGGAAGCGAACGGCCACTCAGATACAGAAACTCCAGCGTATTATCAAACATGGCTGTATCCGAGCCATCTGGATTGATGACAGGTTTTACCTTCTTGATATCGTTACCAAACGCTTCGCTTTCAAACTGTGTCTGACGCGCATGCATCCAGTTTACGTTGCCACGCATGGTATTAATTTCACCATTGTGAATCATAAAACGATAAGGATGCGCACGATCCCAGCTCGGGAACGTATTTGTGCTAAAACGGGAATGGACCAGCGCAATCGCCGATGTCACTCGCTCATCCTGCAAATCCAGATAAAATTTGCCTACCTGCTCAGTTGTCAACATTCCTTTGTATACAACCTTGCGACATGACAAACTTGGAATATAGAACGACTCACCATTCATATCCTCTTGGTTATAGCGAATAGCAAGCTCTGCACGTTTACGAATGACATACAGTTTCCGTTCAAAGTCTAGTTCTTCCTTCAAATCGCTACTGCGGCCGATGAACACCTGACGCACACCTGGTTTAGCTGCTTTTGCCGATTTACCCAGCATTTCGTCATAAGTTGGAACATCGCGAAAGCCCAAACAGTTTTGACCTTCGTCCATAATGATTTCTCTGAGCTTCTGCTCATGCATCTCACGAACTTTTGAATCATTGGATACAAAAAGCATGCCTACGCCATAATGTCCGGCCTTTGGCAATTTGAAGCCCAATCGCTCTGCTTCCTCTTGAAAAAACAAATGAGGAACCTGAATCATGATCCCTGCTCCGTCACCGGAGTTTGGTTCACTTCCCTGACCGCCCCGATGCTCCATGTTTACGAGCATGGTCAAAGCCTGACTCACAATATCGTGCGATGGTTTTCCCTTGATGTGGGCAACAAAGCCCATGCCGCAGGCGTCTTTTTCGAATTGGGGATCATATAGTCCCTGTTTGGGTGGTAAACCTGTCTGTCTCATGGAACGCAACCTTTCTGTTATAAAGTCATGCTGGCCTGAAATACAGGCGGCCGAATAGAAGACAGTGGCAACAAGAGGTAAATCAAAGAACAACTACGAGGAATGGGGGACAAAAACATAAAACGTATTCAAGGCGGTACGGTCCGCCGAATGCGTATGTTTTTCAATAATTATGCAATGGCTTGACTTGAAAAACACGTCGATTCCACTGATGAATCTAATTAGTTCTATCATTTTATCATTGACCTATTGTGTTAGCAATTCAAAGTTTTTATGATTGTGATAATAAATCTTTTACATTACAGCTTCAACGTATCAATGCAAGAATATATCATTTTTATGTATAAATATTCATTAAAAAAGTCAGCCTTTTCTATCCCTTAAAGAATAGAAAAGGCTGACAAAGGAATTCTGATGTACATACGGACCATCATGTATATTCCCGCAAAGCGATAAACCGTATTAAAATTCGAGACTTTCGCCGGGCTTCAATGCTTTCCCTTCAATACCTTCTTTATGAAGACGGTCACAGAAGCCATCTCCGTCCTGCTCTATACCAGGAAAAGTATTGTAATGCACCGGTATCACGCGGCTTGCCCGCAGCCATTTCGCTGCCAGCAAGGCATCCTCCGGTCCCATTGTATAACCATCTCCGATCGGCAATACTGCGGCATCGATGGAGTTGGTTTCTCCAATGAGACGCATATCGCCAAACAAGCCAGTATCCCCTGCATGGAAAAATGTTTTGCCTCCCATGGTCAATAAAATCCCCGCTGGCTCTCCCATGTAGATGGTTTGTCCGTTCACTGTCAAAGAGGAGCTGTGGAACGCCAGCGTAAATTTCACATGAAAACCGTCAAATTGGTGACCACCACCCAGGTTCATACCGTGAGCTTTGGTTCCCAAGGATGAACAATATTCAGCCAGTTCCGCCACCGCGATCACGGGGCAATCATTGCGCTTGGCAATTTCAACTGCATCCCCAAAATGATCGGCGTGACCGTGTGTCAACAGCACTGCATCCACCTGAATATCTTCGGCCTGTATGGTTGCTTTAGGATTCCCCGTCAAAAAAGGATCGATAATAATCCGTTTCCCCTCTGCCTCCACCAACACAACTGAATGTCCATAATATGTGATTTTCATAACATTTACGCCTCCTTTATCACTTTCATTATTTAGGTTACTTTCCTTTACCAATTATACCTCTTTTGCATACTGGCTTCACCTGCGCACACAAAATACGCTCACAAAGCTGAACCCTGTTGTTTAGAAAGGGCTGTTATTTGTCGCTCATGGGATTTATACAAAATGCTCATTTATAAAAGGTATGATGACCGATTGTCTTCACCTTGGTACGCGAATGATGAACCGTAAGGTCCTGGGCCAACGTAAGCGAAAGGAAAAAACAGGTGTTATCAGGCACGGCTTTATGGCCATTCAAAGCAGCTGTAACTGCACGGATGCTGTCCTGATTAGGCTGAACACGACGAAGACGCCCGTTCGCAACCGGACTAAATTGCGCTTTTTGATAAATCACTGCCTGAATCGTATCGGGAAATGAGGCTGACCGCAGCCGGTTTAAGACAACGTTGGCAACTGCCACTTTGCCTTCGTACGGTTCGCCTTCTGCTTCTGCCATTACTATTTTTTGCAGCAGGAGCAGTTCTTTAGCGGAGACAGGATAGCTCCAGGTAGACAACGCCTTGTCGTTCTGAGTGAGCATTTTTGTCTTCGTAAAGTAGATGGTTGTAGGAGGGGTTAGGATTGCGGACTTGCTATGCTGGACCTCAGGCTTTTTCTTGCCTGTAACAGCGTTATTCCGAGCTTGTTCCACCTGCTTCATCTGGGAAACGGGTAACGGAGTCGGCATGATTTCTTTCCAGCTTGGCTGCCCATGAGCAGCGACAAAGATGGGGCTTGTCCTGTTTGACCCGTTACGGGTCCCCATCCTGTCGCCATATGTAGGAATCGAAGTGTTCCCTGACCAGCTCAGAGATTGCATAGGTGCATTTTTATGATTATTCTGTGTTTGCTGAACCTCAGCGTAGAGGCCTATCCCCAATATACAAACAAGCAGCACACTCAAAAGAGGTGCAAACCAACGATGTTCTTTAACGATTTCCATAATGTTCCTCCCGTTAACTTTAAGCACATTCCTCAGATATGTAACCCAAAATGCGCTTTTTGAATAACGCTGAAACACTATATCACTAAATTTGCTGATAGATCAAGGGTTTCACCTCATTAATGGGAATGTTTGAATTATTTGGTACATTGGTTTTTGCCCCATTCGTGTTGCATATAACACAAATCCCCCCACTTCCCAAGGCTCGCCGCTTCGGTCATTTGACTGCCACACAGACGCTGAAACAGGCTCCCCTCCTGTATACGAACGTGCTACGGTGATATGGGGTCGATAAGGTCGTTCCTCGGGTTTAAAACCCAGCGGCTCGGTAGCTCGAAGTATCGACTGGTGCAACTGATCCAGCGACTCTCGCTGTCCGGTCACCCCCCTCCACAGTACACGCGGAAAGTCTTCACGTCCAAAAAAGCCCGCTTCACCCATGCCAAGCGTGAACGGGCGATGCTCAGCTGCAGCATGAACTAAAGCCTGCTCAAGTTTTGGAATAACCGAGATCTCCACATCACCCAGAAACTGAAGTGTCACGTGATAATCTCTGAAGTCACTCCATTTGCGAAAAGACAAATTGTTTAAATCCTGCTCCACCCAATGACGTAACTTCTTCTTGTGCTCGTCCGGGAGAGCGATCGCTGTAAAGAGCCTTTGCGATTCATCTTTCACCAACCTCTTCTCCTTTCTTATAAATATCCTGTACCTATCCCAAAAAGTAGCTGTATGGTTGGTCCCTGATCAGGTTAAAGCCACTTGTTGTTATATATAATGACACCGCGAGCTTGTTTCTACCCTTATTATGCAAATTTTCCGGCAATCTGTTATCCTTGAAGGGATGGTTCGCCAGAATATATTGGAAACTCCAAGGAATCAAACATCGAGGAGGCTATGAATCATGGGAAGCATTTTAAGTTTACATCAACTGACGGAAGATCAAAAAAAACAGGTTCGTGCAGCGGCTCCGGGCTACGAGTTGATTATTGGCAAAGCCCAGGAATTGGAGTCTGAACAAATCCGTGAGGCCGAGGTTATTCTAGGCTGGTCCAAGCATATTGCCGAGGAGGCATTACATCCAGACAGCAAGCTGAAGTGGATACAAACCTGGTCGGCTGGGATTGATAAGCTCCCGCTTACCGAACTGGAAAAGCGCAACATAGGACTCACGAATACGAGTGGTGTGCATGCAATTCCAATCACAGAGCAGATCTTTGGAATGCTGCTATCGCATACCCGTTATTTACAGCAAGCGGCTCTCTTACAGCGTCAGAAAACATGGCAGCCACCGGAAGGTCAACTGACGGAATTACGTGGCAAAACGCTATTGATTACAGGTGTTGGCGAAATTGGCCGTGAAACCGCTCGGATTGCAGAAGCCTTTGGCATGCGAGTGATCGGGGTTCGCCGTTCCGGCAAGGAAGCTCCCCATGTAGAACACATGTACACAAACGAACAACTACATGAAGCATTGGGCGTTGCGGATATTGTGGTTAATATTTTGCCATTCACTGAAGAGACCCATCACTTCTTTGACGAAAAAGCATTTGCAGCGATGCGTAAAGGCGCCTTCTTCATTAATGTCGGTCGCGGCAAGACTGTTCATACAGATGCGCTGGTACGCTCGCTGGAACAAAAACATATTGCCTTTGCCGGACTGGATGTATTCGAGGAAGAACCGCTACCTGCGTCACATCCACTATGGAGCCTGGAGCATGTCCTGATTACGCCGCATATTGCAGGGGATACAGACCAATATGCTGAACGAGCGGTAGATATTTTTCTTACTAATTTGAAAGCCTATGCTACTGGTCAGGAGCTACCGCTGAATTTGGTTAACTACAAAACCCAGTATTAACAAGCTACTTACAGATCCAGATTTCCCGACTCATACCTGTCTTATAGATACGGCATTGCTCCGTAACGGTCCAGCCTGACTCGGATAGCAATGTTGCCATCGGCTCCGTGCTCACGATCACTGCCCGCGCGGCCAGGCGTCTCAGACTGAGCAGCATTTTTTTTTGTTCGTCAGCAGGGAGCACGGAGCACAGGTTATAGGGCATGTCCAATATAGCCGCATCGTATGTGCCTGCGAGCATATTCATATCTCCCAGTTTCACCAGATCTTCTTCATACCCATAATGACGTAAATTTACTCGTGCCCCACGTACCGCCAACGGATTGATATCACAGCCGCGAATATCCTTGTCCATACTCAATGCCTCAATCATCACATTGCCCATCCCACAACACGGGTCCAGCAGTTTCAAGGAGTTTGACTTTCCCTTAGATGCAAATTGATCATTTGCTGCCAAATTCACAAGTGCTCTAGCTACCAGAACGGGTAGGCCAGTAGAATAGTTTTGCGGTTTCTGACGACGTTCCTGCCACGATCTGTCGCTATACTCGCATATGCCCATTAGCCATCGCTCTCCTACTCGTATGACTCCTAGGATTACATCCGGTGTCTTCATTTGCGCCTGCCCCTGAATACGTGCGCCAATCCGGCGTTCTATCCCACGCCGCTCGTCATAGTCAGCCTCATTGTCCCCTTCTTTAAGGCACAGCACCTTAAAGGTCTTTCCTTCCTCAAGCTGTAACCTGGAAGCCGCTTCGCATAGCTCTTCCAGCGTGTCCGCATCGGTGACGATATCCAGACGAAGATGGATAAACGGACTGGTCCCCGGCTCCAGCCGAAGATGGGACAACAGCATGGAACTATGCACAGGCTGCTGACCGAACAAGCATTTTAGTTCCAATAGACACAACTCACGCTCGGTTTCATGACACGCATAGGTATATATGTAGCTTGGTTTCATTTCATCTGTATTAATTTTGTGTTTATTCATGTCAGATCTCTTTTCATCTTTTCATTTGGAATCAAGACTACAATTCACAGCCTCCGCTATCAGTTGGTAGGAATGAAGCCGCTGCTCATAATCGGGAATGGGCGTGACCAACAGAAACTCATCATTATCATATTTGACCTGCAAGCTACGCAACCGTTCGGCAATAAGCGATGGTGTTCCCACCAGCCAACTGGCCCGTATCGCCGGATCGCCTAATGAAATCTGAGCAGCCCATTGCTGCGCCAACTCATCTGTCGAGGCACATACTGCTCCTACAGCAACCATAGTACGTGGTTTGTCCATCCGTGTGGATGGCTGAAAGCTGGAGCGGTAAATACTTAGCATTTCTTCCGTATGTTGTTCACTCATAAATTGACCGAATACATAGCCCGTTGAATACTGCGCAGCATATTCGGCACTTTTTCGATTGGTACCCAGCATCCACAGCGCTGGCGGCTGTTCTGGCATTGGACGGGCAAACACGGGGGCCTGTTCATATTCATATGTGCCTTCCAACAAAGCCAATAGAGCTTCCATCTTCTGTGGCAGCTCGGTCACATGTTGAAGAAAATTGCCGCTTAGTGCCATCGAAGCATGAGGTCCCCCGCCAGGGGCCCTCCCCAGGCCCAATTCGACTCTGCCCGGATAGAGAGCTGCCAGCAGATGGAACCATTCGGCGACCTTGACTGGACTATAATGCGGGAGCAAAATAGCACCCGCACCCAGTTGGATGGTCGTCGTCACCGCCCCGATATGAGACAACAGCACTTCTGGACTGGAAGAAGCCAGCCCCTCCATGTCATGATGCTCGGAGGTCCAGTAGCGTGTATATCCCCATGCTTCCGCCTGTTTCGCCAGCTTTACCGCCCATTGAACTGCTTGCTCCGGGCGATTGCCAGACAGCAGCGGTACCATATCAAGCACACCGAGATTCAACGAGTTAGTAGCTAAAGACTGAGGTTGCATGTGCGCCTTTTTCTCTCCCTTCTATCCGTTCTAAACAAGTTTCTTCTACTATATAGGGTTAAATTAAAACGTTAGTCCAGGTCATAGATAGAACCTACCTTCAGGCCATATAACTCATTATAAATTTTTTCAGCAAAAGCATCGGTCATGCCTGCAATATAGTCAATGACCATATGCTCCCAAGTCCAAATCGGTTTCGCCTTGGCCTGGTCGCGCTCATAGCGCTGGAGCCAATCGGTCGGAATAATGGACTTGGATGTCTCAGGGTCCAAAAAAGCCAGCCATAGCCGTCTGAGCATCCATTCACTGCGTTTTTGCAGACGCTGTACGCGCAGATCGCGGATCATGGTGACCCAAGCAAAGCTTTTCAATACACTCACCGTGCGCAGCATATCCAAATCTTCGTTTCCATCCCGTACGAAGGTCACCTTTTTCCAATTTCCATCATCAATTACACCTAAGCTGCTGACAAACAGGCTAACCCAGTATGCCTTCACTTCACGGCGGGTGCGAGAATAATCGTGTTCACACATCGGCATCTTGCCATTCCACACCTTCAAAAATTCGCTCAGCACTGCCGCTACCTTCTGCTCAATCTCAGCCAGCTGCCAGCCTTGCCAGAAGCTATCCTCCAACGTGGTGATTTTCTCCGTAATCAGACGAATCAAATATGGATCATATAAGAAATGCTCGTGTACCTCAATTTTCCCTGCCTTAATCCCATCCTCCAGATCATGCGCGGAATAAGCAATATCGTCGCAGAGATCCATGAGCTGGGCCTCCAGCGTTTTTTTTCCGTCAGGGATGCCCCAATCCTCGCGAATAGAACGTATATATTCCCACTCATGCAGGTACAACCCTTTTTTGTTCAGAATTCCTGGGTACGGGTATTTGTTAATCCCGAGCAGCACAGCGTCCGACAAATTCAAGCCATCCACATTCTCACGCTTCTCCAAAAACATAATCAGCCGGAAATTGTGTGCGTTCCCTTCAAAATGCTCATAGATTCGTCGCTCACGCGCATAGGCCTCCTGTCCACGCTTGGACTCTGGCGTGAAGCCTCCGGCGGATGATATCTTTTCTACCTTCGTCTCAATCAGTTGATCCAAGATCCCGTCCAGCACCTCTTCTCCCTTGTGTCCGAACGGTGGATGGCCAAAGTCATGTGCAATCGATGCACACTCCACCACCTCAGGGTCAATGATCAGTCCTGCGTTATCCGCCTGTTCCAACTCTACCTCTGGATGACGGCGCAGCAAGCTTCGTGCTGCCTCACGCGCAATTTGCGCTACCTCCAAAGAATGTGTCAGTCGTGTGCGGTAATAATCGCCTGTGCCTGCGCCAAATACTTGTGATTTCCCCTGCAATCGACGGAAAGTCGGTGAATGGATCAATCGGGAGTAATCCCGTTCATATGCTGCCCGTGAAGCGTCGCTTCGTGTCTGTTCAGCGAATTGCCGATGCTCTCTTTTGTCCTGCCATGTCATAAAGCCCACTCCCTACGTACTCAATTGGAGTGATTATACATTTTTTTCACGCTTCAGGAAAGCTCACATAAGTTTCATTTATATGTAAGCGTCAAACTATCCCCACCTAGCGCATTATCGCCTATGAAGCCAAGCCAGTGGTCAGACGATTGAGTAATAAAAAAACAAGTCCAAAAAAACTTAATATAGGGTAAATAGTATAATAAAATAAAACTAAACTTTATATTTAATGGTTTTGAGTTTGATTATTTTCTACAGCGTTACTTCATAAACGCGCCCGATTGTTGAAGATTATTTATTAACTAAGACCTGTTGAATTGCCCCCTAATGCTATCATTTTAATTATGTACCTAATTATCAGGCTTGTTGTTGAGAGAGATTCTGAAAAATTAAAAACGCCTATCTAGCAAGATAGACGTAAAGTATAACAAGCTTTAAAGAGGTTGATAACTCGCCTCACGCGTTTTTACTTTCACACTAATTTTTGTAATATAATCTTTTTCCTCTTTTGCTGCAATCGAGTGCAGTAAATATTCCTCATAAATATCACCATCTAACGCCAACTGCTCCTCTTCTAAATAAGCGAGTAGCGTATTATAAGTCTCAGTCTGTGAGATTTCATCATAAGGTCCTTGATGATAAATGACCGCGTAGTGTCCAGCTGGTTTCATTCTTGCTGACGGGTCATCTAGGCGACAAAATAGGTAGCTTACGCCTTCAAACTTCTTATTTAAAAAATCTCCTTTTGTATACACAGTACCGTATGCGGCTGTACTTTTAATCCCAAGCTTTTTTAAAAATGGTGTAGTTTGCTCGTAAAGTTCCTCCATTGATAACGACGACCAATCTATTTTCTCGTCGCTATACACAACAGGTTCGGCTGGTAATTGCTTCACCAATACTTCTCCAAATGATACTTCTTCCATCTCTTTTGTCAGGGCAACCGTTCGTTCTAGGAAAAACTGAATATCTTGTAACTTTTGAATTTCCATTGCCACTTTTTCTTGCTGTTCCATTGCTAATTGTTGTAACGCTTGTACGTTAGGCGCGTCAAAATACGTTTTGAGTTCTTTAATCGGTACCTCAACTGCACGAAGCGATTGAATCGCTACAAATTGATCGAACTGCTCAAATGTGTAGTAGCGATAGCCATTATCAAAGGTGCCTGCAGGCTTAAATAAATCGATTTTATCGTAATAAAGCAATGTATCTTTATTGATTTCAAGTAACTTGGCAAATTCGCCTGTCAAATATGTTTTTTCGAATGTATTTTTCATCTCTTTTCACTTCTTTCTTTACTCTGGAGTTACTCCATACCTTACACTATTCCTTGCGAACATAACACGAAAACATAAATGAGACAAGCAATTACTAAGGAGTTGAACGCACTTAGGTTGATGAGGAAGAGTGCCCTGGGGTATATTGATCAATTAATTGAAAACTACGGGTACGCAGCGGTTTTTATTGTGCTTGCCCTCGGGTTATTTAGCCTGCCGATTCCCAATGAAGTGATGGTACTATTTGTTGGCTATTTTACGAAAATCGGGCTGTTACATTATAGTTTTTCTTTCTTAGCTGTTTTTAGTGGGTCACTGATAGGCATGCTTGTTAGTTATGAAATAGGTAAAAGAATCGGTAGTCCACTACTAATTTGGCCTGGTAAATGGTTTGGTTTCTCACTGAAATGGCGTAATAAGGCAGAACGCTGGATTCAAAAATACGGATCCCCGGCCATTATCGTCAGCTATTTTGTTCCTGGCATGCGCCATGTTACGGGGTACTTTTGTGGCATTTCGCATATGCCTCTAAAATCGTACATGCTATATGCTGGGGTGAGTGCTTTACTTTGGAGTCTACTATTTTTAACAATCGGACGAATATTTTAATCAGTTTAAGAGAAAGGTGTTTTAAAGATGACAAAACAAAATGAACAAATTACGATAGCCCCTGTACCGCAGGAAGAGCTAGCAATATTTAAGGAAGAATTACAAGAGGCATTTATGAAAGGGTTACAAGATAGTTTTCAAGAAGCAGAGGATCCAACAGAAATGGGACCAATCCCATCCGATGAGGATTTCGAGCATTCACTTACTGCAAAAGATTCAGTTGTGCGTCAAATTGTACTAAATGGCGAAAGAATCGGCGGCATCGTATTAAAAATTAATCCCGACACACAGCGAAACGAAGTGGACTTCTTGTATACAAAGGCTAATGCACACGGCAAAGGTCTTGGTACAAAGGCATGGGAAGCGATAGAAGCAGCGTTCCCAAAGACGAAGGTTTGGGAGTTACATACACCGTATTTTGAAAAGCGGAACATCCATTTTTATGTGAATAAATGTGACTTTAAAATTGTGGAGTTTTATCACCGAGGCAATCCAGGACCGAGTATTGAAGGAGAAGAGCCTGAATCTGATGCAGATTATGAGTTTTTCCGTTTTGAAAAGGTCATGACAAAAGAAAGCAGTGAAGCGTAATGCAAGGAAAGGTCTCACAGCTTTGGGCATTGATGAATCGCAGTCAAATGGCGAAGGGGCAATTAGTCTTTTTATTTTTCATTAGTTTAGTGGAGGTTGCAGCTGGGCTTGCTGTCCCCCTGTTAACGATGAAGCTCATTAATCAAATTTCAGATGCGGGTTTTGCCGTAACATCACTCTTGCCAGTCATTGCGATTTTAATTGTGCAAGCGATGTTAAGTGCCATTGCGTTTTATCTGATGCGCCGTTTAGGTGAAAAGGTTGTCGCGAATTTAAGGACAGAAGTATGGGAACATATGCTGCATTTACGTTTATCGTATTATGATGCGCATGAATCAGGCGAAACGATGAGCCGCATTACGCAGGATACAAATGTCGTGAAGGAGTTTGTGACCGAGCAGCTCGTGTCCTTTGTGTCAGGACTATTTGCGATCCTCGGTGCCGTTGTTGTTTTACTATGGATTGACTGGAAAATGACATTGCTACTCCTGATTGCTGTGCCACTGACAATTTTTGTGAAGTATCCATTAGGCGAAAAAATGTATGCCATCTCAGTAGAAAATCAGGATGAGCTAGCAGGCTTTGGCGGACGATTAGGACGTATTTTATCGAATATTCGTCTTGTGAAAGCGTCGCAAACGGAGCAGCAGGAGCTAGCAGGCGGTAAAAAGCAAATTCAGCAGCTGTACAAGTACGGTTTAAAGGAAGCGAGGATTGTTGCGATTCTTTCGCCACTGATGACGCTACTCATGATGGTCGTATTGATTGCGATTTTCGGCTATGGCGGCTCACAGGTAGCAACAGGAGCAATCACTTCAGGCGAGCTTGTTGCCATTATGATTTATTTAGTGCAAATTATTATGCCATTTACACAAATGGCGACGTTCTTTACCAATTTACAAAAAACACTTGGTGCGACAGAGCGTATTGTTGAAGCACTCAATGTGAAGCGTGAAGTACAAGACGGGAAACCAGTATCTGCTACACCACTACCTATCCACTTCCAAAACGTATCGTTTAAATATAATGAAAAGTATGTATTAAATGACATGACATTTACGTTAGAACCGAATGAAACGACCGCCTTTGTCAGCCGAAGTGGTGGTGGGAAAACGACGATGTTCTCCCTTATTGAACGATTTTATGACGTGACATCAGGTGCGATACTGTATGGTAACGAAAACATTGAGCAATTTAACTTAACAGAGTGGCGTGGGCTGTTTGGCTATGTAAGTCAAAATGCACCGTTATTAAATGGAACGATTCGTGACAACGTCATGTACGGGACGAATGGAGCAAGCGAACAAGAGGTACTTGCCGCATTAAAAGCAGCCTATGCCTATGATTTTGTCATGCAGCTGGACAAATGCCTCGATACAGAGGTTGGTGAAGGAGGTATTAAGCTTTCAGGTGGTCAAAAACAGCGTATTGCGATTGCTCGTGCGATTTTACGAAATCCGAGAATCTTATTACTTGATGAGGCGACATCGAACTTAGATAACGAATCAGAGCGTGAAGTGCAGCTTGCCCTTCAAGCGTTAACGAAAAACCGGATGACGATCATCATCGCCCATCGATTATCCACGATTACAAGTGCAGACCAAATCCTTGTCTTTGAAGAAGGACGCCTGTCAGGTCAAGGCACACATGAAGCATTACAAAAAACACATCCGTATTATCAACAACTTTGGCATAATGGTCGTTTGACTGAAGATTAGACTATAGGATCATTGCTTCCTTCCATTCCCATACGCTGCGAAGCAGCGGGGAGAAGGTTAGTAGCGTCTCCAGTCGGGTACGGCTCTCCTCTACCAGCGATTCCGCAGGCGGATTGAGTAAGCGATGGTGGGCTTTTAGGTAAGTCCTTCATCCTCCCACTATGGGATGGTCGTCAAGGTAGATATAAAAAGGGATGTACGCCGCTATTCAAGTCCGCACCGAGATACGCAACGTTGGAAAGAACTATACAACAAAAGAACGAGCGTGGAACGTTGTAATTCTCGGATGAAAACCTATTTGACCGCAGATGCCATGCACATCTGGGGAATTCAAAAGGTGACCACTCACCAATACCTAAATGCCATTGTGTTGCTTGCTTCTGCGTTAGCCCTGGCCCGTCCATTAAAGAAAGCTACCGCTTAAATTTTTGATTCAACAGAAATTCTGCAGGTCTGTCCATTTTTGGAATTCAAGGAGAAACCGAGCTAAAATGCTGTTCGCTCAGGCTTAATATACTGATGCCTAATTTTCAAAAACGAAATTATGCAAAATGCTCATGTAAAAAGGTGTCCCCCAGCCATTTGATTCAGGCCAGAGAACACCTCTTTACTCAACTTTATATACCTCACCACTTTTGCCCTAACGCTTCGCTCTTGGGTCCAAAACATCCCGCAGGCCATCCCCCATCAGATTAAAGCCCAATACGGTCAGCATGATAGATATGCCTGGGAAAATAACTGTCCACGGCGCATTTTGGATATATTGCCGCGAATCGGACAACATTTTGCCCCACTCGGGTTCAGGAGGTTGTGCACCCAAGCCCAGAAATCCGAGCGCTGCCGCTTCAATAATGGCCGTTCCGATCCCCAACGTCCCCTGTACGATGATCGGCGTCAGGCTATTAGGCAAAATATAACGGAGTATGATTCGTCTATTATTAGCTCCAAGCGCTCTGGCAGAAGTAATATACTCCTCCGTTTTGACACTCAGCACCTTGGAGCGAACCAATCGCCCATACGTTGGTACATTGACAATGGCAATGGCGTATAACGCATTTTCCAACGAAGGCCCCAGAATGGCCACAATAGCAATTGCCAGCAAAATCCCCGGAAATGCCAGTAAGATGTCGAATAGGCGCGAAATGATCATATCAGCCCATTTTCCATAAAATCCGGCAATTAATCCTAAGGCCGTTCCTACAATCATTGAACCAATAACGGACAAGAAACCGACCCACAACGAGATTCTGGCGCCATACAGCGTACGGGTCAATAAATCTCGACCAAGATCATCGGTACCGAACCAATGCTCTGCGGAAGGAGGCTGCAAGCGGCTCACCAAATTTTGCTCTTTATAGTCAAAAGGAGCAATCCAGGGCGCGATCAAAGCAATGATGACAAAGAAGATAATAATGCTCAGACCGACGAATGCCATTTTATTGTGACGGAAAGCTCTCCACGCATCTCTCCAAGGGCCTGACACCACAGGCAAATGCGCCAATGTACTACGTGTCGTCGGTATGTTATTGGGTTCGATTGAAAATTGTGACATCGGACATGCTCCCCCTTGACCAATTGACGACTTGATTACTGATAACGAATACGCCGGTCGAGAACAGCGTACAGCAAATCGACAATCAGATTAATGATGACGAACAGGAACGCAATGATTAAAATTCCGCTTTGGATAACCGGATAGTCACGCGAGCTGATCGCTTCAAAAATGTACCGTCCGATGCCAGGCCAGGCAAATATGGTCTCTGTCAGTACGGCGCCTCCCAGTAACGATCCAGTCTGAAGACCGATGACAGTAAGCACAGGGATCGCAGCATTTTTAAGCGCATGTTTGTACACGACTTGAAAAGATGCCAGCCCCTTCGCCCGAGCCGTGCGGATATAGTCCGCATCCATAACTTCCAGCATGCTGGAACGGGTAATACGCGCTATGACCGCCATTGGAATCGTCCCCAGTGCGATACTGGGCAGGATCAAATGCTTGATGACGGTCCACACCTGATCCATACGTCCACCTATGAACGCATCAATCACAGCTAGATGTGTCACAGCTTCCACTGGATCACGGGAATTCATGCGTCCGATGGAAGGGAGCCAATGCAGCTTATTAGCAAAGATCCATTGCTCCATCAAGCCTAACCAAAAAATCGGCATCGATACTCCGACTAGGGCAATGACCATGCTGACATAGTCAAACCAGGAATTTCGCTTCCAGGCACTCACGATGCCTGCATTCATACCCACGACAACGGCAAAAAACATGCTTGCTACCGTCAACTCCAGCGTAGCCGCCAGATAAGGGACCATTTCCCGGGCAATCGGCTGCCGGGTGCGAATGGAATCGCCCAAGTCCCCTCGTGCCAGTTCACTTAGATAGGTCCCATATTGCTGTAACCACGGCTTATCCAGCCCTAATTGCTCACGCAGCGCCTGTTTGGACTGTTCCGTGGCCTTGTCCCCGAGTATCGTTTCTGCCGGATCACCGGGAATAGCATGAATAATCGAAAACACGATAAGCGTCATCCCCAGCAATACGGGAATCAATATGGCCAGCCTTTTTACAATATATGAATTCATATGCTTTCACCGCCTGCTTGCGTTTAGGCTATTCAAAATAAATATTACCGTACGCTTCAATACCTGCCGGAGAAGGTACAAAACCCTTAAGATTGGCTTTGCCTGCCATCAACGGTGTGCTGTGAACCAAGGGAATCCAAGGTGCATCCTGTTTAATAATGACTTGTGCTTGTTTATACAATTCCGCACGCTTATCTTGATCAACCTCAACCTGCGCCTTCACCAGTATTTTGTGAAGTTCCTCATTCACATAAAAACTGCGGTTATTGCCTGGGATCGTATCCTTGTCCAGCAATGTGTAAAGGAAATTATCCGGGTCGCCATTGTCCCCATTCCATCCCAACATGTACAGATCATCCTTCTCTCCAGCTTTAAGATCATCCAGATACGTAGCCCATTCTGGAGATTGGATGTTGACTTTGACTCCTATTTTTTCAAAATCAGCTTGAATGGCCTCTGCTACCTTTTTGCCGTCAGGCATGTATGGACGAGATACAGGCATTGCATAGAAGGTTAACGGCTCTGGAAGTCCGTTAGGGAAACCCGCTTCCGCTAGCAAAGATTTAGCCTTATTCAGATCATAAGTGTAGTCCTGAATGCTTTCGTCGTATCCCCATAACGTAGGTGGCATCGGATTGATCGCAGGCTTGGCCTCCCCCGCAAACAATGCATCAATAATGGCCTGTTTGTTCACTGCGTGATTCAGCGCCTGCCGCACCTTGGGATTATTAAATGTCTTTTTCTTTAAATTAAATCCAATGTATGCCACATTAAAGGAGGGACGTTCGATTTTTACCAACTCGCTGTTACCTTCCAACTGCTTCGCATCATCTGGATTCAAATCTTCCATCAGGTCAATTTCCCCGTTTTGCAGAGCATTAAATCGCGCAGTGTTGTCTGGGATAGAACGAACGATGACCTTAGCCAGCTTTGGCTGTCCTTCTTTCCAATAAGTTGGATTCTTTTCTAATGTGATCGTATCGTTTCGTTTCCATTCCTTAAATACAAACGGCCCTGTGCCGACCGGATTACTCTTAAAATCAGCCTTTTTCTCCTTAATAGCCTTGGGACTTGCAATACTAAAGGATGGCATAGCGATATTTTGTAAAAAAGGAGCCTGCGGCTTGTTCAGTGTAAACTGAACGGTACTCGCATCCACCGCTTTAACCTCCTTAATCACTCTACTTCCATCGGGCCCGAACATAGAATCATAATAGTCAAACGAGTCACCCTCAAATTTGTATGGACTTTTCGGATCAACCCAGCGGTCAAAGTTAAACACAACCGCTTCTGCGTTAAAGTCACTTCCGTCATGGAATTTTACGCCCTGACGCAGCTTGAACGTATAGACAAGTCCGTCCGGTGATACTTCCCAGCTCTCTGCGAGCCCCGGCTGAATCTCCGTGGTACTTTCCTTGTATTCCAGTAGTGTATCAAACACCTGCATTCCGATTTTTAACGACTCACTTTCAGTCACAATGGCAGGATCTAGCGCCACGGAATCCCCGCCACGCCCATAAATCAACGTGTCCTGCGCGCCTTCTCCCGCTCCACCTGAAGGTTGTCCTGCTTCTGGTTTTGCTCCTTCACCTGATCCCCCACAACCGGAAAGCACCAAAACAGTTCCTAGCGCAAGTACCAGCAATACGGTCCAGATTTTGTGTTTTACGTACTTTTTGCTCATGCAGCGAACCCCTTTCACACCTTATATATTGTTAATTCGTTGATACCGGATAAATGCCAATTCTTTGGATTGGCATGACAAGCTTGTCCTCAAGCTGTAGCCCCAAGTTCCGAGTTCATCAAATAGGTGTAGTAGTAGGGAAGGTATGAAGGTTCTGGACAGGCTTTTATTGAAGAATACAGGCACAGACAGCATTCATAATCTAGTGGTGTTAGAGGTGCAGTAGGGTAATGGAATAGATGTAATGTCATAAAAGGGAAGAGGATTGTGTTAGGTCATGGAGAATGTGTGATAAATACTCACAGATAGTGAATATTAGTTTCATACAAAGTTGATTATTGGATACTTTACTATAAAATCTGGAAGCAGACAAGGGGGTTTTTCATACATTACCATATGTTTTTATACATCATGTTAATTAATATTACAAATAAACTCACATGTTCATATGAAACAAAAACTCCTGCGTACACATTTCCCCTTTACAATACAATTCCCATCCTTTATATCCTAATTCCCAGGTATGTTCTGAAATAAACAAACATACAGGGGCTGTTACAGCTCGATCTGGCTGGTAGATATGCTGCAGTGACAGCGTGTCAGAATTACCAAAAGCTCAACGCGTTCTTCTTGCTCTTCCAATTGGCGGGTCATTTCAAAAACAATCGTCCTCATTCCGAATATGTATGTCCAAGCTATAATTCAAATCATTGATTTTACGGTTCGTCAGCAGAATGTTCATTTCACACCTTCGGACTTTGAAACTGCTCAGATTAGTCAGGAGGATATTGAGTTGCTTTTCGAATAAAGGTACATTTTGCATTTACCCTTTTTCGGGATTCAGCATATTTGGAGGTCATGAAGAACATCACTTAGCCATAAGGGCAGGCGGCCGCATTTAACCGCCTGTTTATTTAGGCTTCGAACGTAGCTGTTTTACTCATTTTATTTAAAAGTGGGATGGGCAGTGATGAGGTCCTTCGAAGATTACTTGGTTGTTTTAAACGCACCCAGACGGTTCAGCACGACCAGTAAGCGATAAAAATCATAACTGCTTGGCAGCTTCGCATCCACAATCGGACTTGCCGGATTAAATGCAACGGCAGCAACCATCGCTTCCTTGGCCCAGGCCGGTACAGGCATAGCCTGACGCGCCTCCAGTTCAGCTACTCGCTGATCCACCTTTTTAATATAAGCACTCTGTTCATTTAATATTTGCTTGAGCACATCTCTGCTATTTTCAAGGGCAGCGACCTGCTGCTGCAGGGCCTTAAATGCCGCTTTTTCCTCTGCTGTCATTGGCTCTTCCCCCTCTTCTCCTGCAAATGCTTGGCGTAGCTCAGCCTCTGTTCCGGCATATACATTCAGATCAACAGGCCCTTGAATGCCATCAACCCGTCCACTGTCGCTGTATTGCCAGAAGTCCCAGCGCCTCCATGCTGTTGTATCACTGGGTACCCGTGTACTATAACGCGCAATCCACAGCTTATAACTACCCAGTAGGGCTTTAAAATGGGCAGCAAAAGCATTGCCCGTATATACCATCGGCTTGAGGCCGCTTACTCGTTCAAATTCCGTCAAAAATGCCAGCGCTACCTCATGAATCGCGGCCGAATTAAGCTTTCCCGGATTATTTTCATAATCCATCACCGCTGGCAAGTCCAGCGCTTTCGCGCCTCCCACCTGATCCAGCACCTCGGCGAAATGTCTGGCTTCCGCTTTGGCTGCGTTTACACTGGTCGCATCTACAAAATGGTAAGCTCCCAGCAGAAGCCCGGCTGCCTTGATCCCTTTTGCATTCGTAATAAACGTCGGATCAACGTAACGCTGTCCTTGACTTGCTTTAATAAATGCAAACGATTTACCATCGGCTCGCACACGTTTCCAATCAATCGTTCCCTGATATCGGGATACGTCAATGCCTTCGGCAGCATTAGGGCTGCGATTTTGCATAAGGCGCTCCCTCCTTGTCATTCATAATGTTGTAGCACTCTGTCTCTGTTGTATATGCTTGGACCATGGAAACGGTATGGGCTTTTCCACTTTTACGCCGAAAAAAGGCGAAAAGGTAGTCTTCCTTTTTTGTAATGGCGACGGTCAGCACTTTATGAGGCTTTATTTTCTTTGTCGGAGGGGTCGGTTGGCTTTATCTTTTTCCCACTCGATTTGGACTCAAAAATGGCTACCGCATTCCGCAAAATATCCGGCATCGGCACTCCCATTCTGCCCACATTTTCTATAATGGACAACAGCTCGTTCGCCAAATAAAAGAAAACGACGGCATCCCGGAAGTAATGTGCATCCCCGAGAATACCGTCGATTAGATGGGCTACCGTAATGAGCAAAAACACGGTAACCTTGCGAAAAATACCGTAATACCCTTGGCGGCTTTTCAGCTCCCCATTAATCCAGGCCGCTGCCCATCCGGTGAAAAAGTCGATCACGACCATCCACCACAGCAACGTCAACATTGTAGTCCACCCCCCGAAAAAATAACCGATCAAGGTCCCCGTGGAAAACCCCAGCCAAATCTGATCGATCTTTTCATGCATGTTTGTCCCCCCGTATCTGTTGGTCAGGAAAAATTTCCTGACGTAATATAAGCCCCCGATCACGGTGGGGCAGAAAAAAAGCGTATCCAAATTGGATACGCTGGTTAATCTTTTACTCATAACAACCACCTACCACCCGATAGCTGTAAGATAACTTTGATAGTACCAAGTGATGCTGCCCGTAATATCACAGCGCAATTTGACCCCACCTTTTAAGTTAAAGTCTCCTGGGATGTTGATTGATATCGTCGGGCCACCAGTCCCCTGCTGTGCCGATCCCGTATAAAAAATAACACTAGCTGTTCCTACTGCCTTGTCGATTTTGAATCCAGTACAGTAGTAGGTAGAACCACTTTTCCAAGGTTCACGGTGTACTGGAAAGTCAAACCGTCTACCGGAACCATCCAGCATGTAGAATAAAACAGTAGCGTCCTGACTCATGGACATATAAAAAGCCGAACTGAGCCCGGGGCCATATGACAGGAGTGAACCGGAAGCCAGGCTGTTAAACCCAGCAGGCATCGTGAATAGGTCGCCGTTAGCCGTTCCCCGCTGAATCGTTTGAACCTTATATTTCATTTGTGCAGATTGTGCTATTTTCGAGATGAGACTATTAAAGTCCTCTGACATTGTAGCCGATCCTCCATTGGCAATGATTTCGGCTACCAAGCGTTGCTTGTAGTCATTGCCAGATTGAAAAGCCTGTTCGGCCCGATTGTAAGCTTCATTCGCTCGATCATTAGCAGCTTTTACCGCACTAGGCGTTGCTGCCTGATCTGTAGCTGTACTCACTGTGGAAGTATTAAGCTGCACAATCCCTCTCGCCTGTGTTGACGCAGAAGGCAAATCTGATGCAGGGTGACTATGCTGCTTAGGAGCTGCATATTGCTCTGTATACTTCTTGGCATTTCCCTCTGCTGCGCTCCAGGCCGCTTGTTTGGCTGCCGTAACATGGATCTCTGTATTGCTGGCATGATTGTCTAGCGCTTCCTTGGAAGCAACCCCGTTTCCAGCCAGGTCCTTTTTGATATTTTCAACCTGTGCGGCCAATTCCTGATCGTTTGCATAAAGAGTATCAATGGGGACATTCAGAACGTCCGCATGTCCTTGGTCGGTAGTAACAAATCTGCGTGGTTGCTGTATACTCATTATTTTTCATCCTCCTTAATAAATGTCGTCAATTTCGAAAATAAACTCCATGTCACTATCTTTCACTTTATTAGTCATCGTACGGACAGCTGTTAATTTACCAGCTGAATCTACCAGCGCAAGCTCATTAATAGCCTCGCCCACCAATTCATTTTCTGCCAGTGAGCAGGTATAACGGATGGTTGCAGGAGCAATGAATTCTGAATTGGTAATATCCTTCTGAATCAGTTCCTTTTTCAACACCTGTTCTGTTCCCTCCAATGGCAGTGGCTTCCCCGCTTGATCCACACCCCCACTACCAAACGCCATTTTTACCACTTTTGTCAGCATTCCTCCTTCAGCGCGGGCACGTGCCATTTGTTCCCTTGCGTAAGCAGTTGTAACTGTCAGAACTTGTTCTGCCATACTTATCATCCCTTCTATCTTTAAGATAATTTTTTATATATTTAAATTGAAATGACTTCCTCGGTTGAGCTTAACATCTGACTCCCATCCAGCATCATGCTGCCATCTAATTTCCAATAATGGTTTCGAATTTTCACGTTGCCTTCCTGATGATGATCCATTCGATGCTTGATGACTAGTCTCGTACGGTTGAAATATCGCATAGGTTCCTCTGTCCATCCGGACAAAGAGGCTATCCCGTCCAGTAGCTCGACACCATCTAAGTACCATGGCTTCCCACCAAAAAAGCGGACTCTCGAAAGTAATCGAATACGAGAAACCATTTCATTCTCATGAAGAAATGCAAGCCTAGTTTTGTTATTCATATAAAATGCAAGATGAGCAGGCTTAATATCCTCGATGATCTTTTTGAAATCCATCATATTTTCAGGAATACGGTTTTCAAAACTTATACCAAACTTATATTCCATCGGATGAAAGTCTACTTTCCCTTCCACACCAAAAGAGTTCATGATTTTCCGTACTAAGTCTCCTGAAAATTTACCGCTTCCACGGAGTTTCGACTCCACAACAGAACGTCGCTGTTCCAACGGTTTTTCCAAATCGACCAGGATACCTAACTCCATCTCCCAGCTTTCCAGCGCCCAAGTGGCTGTGCGAACAAAAAATTGCGCCAATGTTTCATCCAGCGCGAGATATAGAGCATCTAGTTCGCTACCCTTTGCATTCATATCTGCATACATTACGCGAGAGGTTTCGTAATAGGTTGGCAGATAGGAGAATAGCTCTTGTCCACGCGAACTGCACATTAGATCCATTCTTTCATACATACTCACTCCTCCTTTGAGTACAGGCATTTTTGCTCTGTGCTCTATACCGTCTTACGGAAAATAGAGCTATACCATTTAACCGTTTCTCGCTGTGCACTAGAAACCTCCATAGATGGTGAATACTCTACGCTATCCGATCCCAGATCAGAACGATGGGACAAAATCATTTCCTTCACTTGTTTACGTTGTTTTTCATCTAAAGCGTAGCTTCCAATAATAGTTGCTATATTACCTTCTCCCCGATCATAGCGGGTAACACAAGCATAAGCACAGATACGCAATTGAGTCTCTGTTACAGCAGTCATAGTTATGACTTCACCTCATTTGTATAGATTTTTACAGCTAAACAGGAGTCAGTACTTGGTTATTTTCCTGTGTTACCAAGCATGAGTTGGGTCAGCGTTACTTCGAGATCTGCAATACGCTGCTTCAATTGATCTGTCTCACTTGGTTGTTGCTCTGCTTTTTGTGTCAGTTCCTTAATCGTCTCGGTACTTAATCCTTCACTCCAGAACGTCGTTGGATCTCTTCGTTCTGGAGCTGTAAATGTCTGAGCAAGATATACAGGCTCGTTCCCACGCTCATTTTGCGACGTGTTTTGCCATTCATCATACAGCTTCTGATATGCAGCTTGAGATTCCCTACTAATTTTCTCGTACTTCTTTTGGGCCTTCAACAGTTCTTCAGAGTATGCCCCTTCATAGGCCAGCCAGCCTTGGATATCAAAAAAAGGTTGATATAGACCTGGTGGTACTGGGATTGCTACCGTGTAGCCAGCAGGAATGTTTTCTGAATTCGTTTCACCATTGCTACTAGAACTACTGGCATTAAGCTGGTAGATTTCTAGCTGCTCGTCAGTGTCAGATAGTATGAGTGAAGTTGGGGCATAAAAAGGGACGACACCCGAAAAGGCATCGTCCACTAGCTTGTCCTCCAGATAGAGGCCATCCACATTTACTATAGGTGCTACTTTCATATATTATCCTCCTTAAACTTCTCCTATAAATTGGACAGCATCTAAACGTATCCAACCATAGCCCCCTCTGCCTACTACTTCAACACGTCCGTCAGGGGATATTGCAATTACGGCGGTTTTGTCAGCGGAGACCGCATCAGATGCTGCGCAGGTTAATACCGTTAGGATTTTGGGCCTGTATCCTTCCGGTAACCTAAAAAATGTGACAGTTGCATTTGAAATCGGTACTTTTATTGACCCGTGCATCTTAATAAGATTATTTGACATTTTTAGGTACTGAGGCCACATATCCACTGACGACGTTTCTGCTGTAACGCCATTAAGCAGTGTAGGTGTAATCCACGACGGGTTATCCTTGTCTGCTTTTTTGTTCTCCAGCACTGACACACGCGATGTATTCTGATGTACGCTATCTACCAAGTCAAGTAGTAACGTCTTTTCGTTTGCGGCAAAGAAGCCTGTGAATGGAATAACATGTGAACGATCAAACATTAAGTAGGTAGTACTATAAGACGACGATAAATCGAAATTAGCAGCTAATGTATACACTTGCTCTTTACCATAGGTGGATTGGTATTGATCTGAAACTGTAGCAGTTCTCCATGACAAATCTTTTTTACCATCTTTATAAACGGCTAGGATTTTATTTACTCTATTTTTTAAAATACTCGGATCATCTGTACGACCATTAATATAATAGGCCCCATTTGTGTAAACAGCCTTTGACCGTTCACGTAATATAATTCCCGTCCCGACTTCAACCTGATTCTCACCCTCTATAAAGGTTAACTGTCCCTCGCTAACGATAGGTTCAACAATAGGCGCCTCAAGCTGATAAATGAGTTGTTGCGTTGTCCAAATTCCATACCTTGTGTATGCCAAGGAAGCTATCCCTGTTGTTGGTAATGTTGTAACGAAAAACGTTGCAGATGGCGTACCGTTAGCCACATAAATAGAATCTATTGGGCACCACGCCTTGCCTGCTGCTTCGTTATTAAAGGGTTTGCTTACATCCCCTTGTCCCGCAAGATACATCTTCCAACCATTAAAATATGCTTTAATTTCGTCCGGTGTCGGTATATAGCCGTCCCCCCATCCGCTATCTGCAACCGACACGCCTATTTGAAAATTATCGTACGTGCCATTACTACTCGAGGAACCTATATTGAGACTGTCAGATTGACTAGTAACAGTTGCGTAATCCGATTCTTTAATAACCTTGCCGTTAAATTTAACAAATACCCCCGTACCGTCAATCGCCGGGGTGATTCCGTTGTTTGGTGAACCTACCGTTTTAATCCCGTTTACCGCTGTGTAAAACGCATACTCCCGGTTATCATCCAGCACTAGGGTTTTCCACTTCTTAGACTTAAAGTATTGGCCCTCCCGCTCAAATACCGTATCCGCATTTTCGCCCGTAACAGGATCGGCATAGAGGTCCGTTTGTAATGCCAGTATGGAGTCTTCACGGGGTTTGAACGGTTTTGCAGTACTTCCGATGTTAAGCATCATTTCTGAAAAGACAAACGTACCAAAAACACCTGTGTCCGCTCCAACTATAATACGCAATCCATGTGTCCCCGCAGGAGTTGTAAACGTCTGTGACAAAGTGTACTCACCGTTAGCTACTGCGTATGGACCAGTGTCTAAGGGTTCCCCAACATAATTCCCGAAAGCATCTAGTGCGCGAATATTATAGTATCCACCTGCACCAATAACTCCACTGATATTAGATACTGACACTTTCATAGATAAGGTGTAAACTTTACCAGCTGTAGCAGGAAGGTTCCAAGCATACAAGCTATATCCCGCCGTACTCTTAGTGATAGTGGCAGCATATGAAGCAGTAATTTTTTTCGAACCTGTGTTCACACTGTGTTCAGCTTCATAAATGCTAGGCAATAAATTCTCCCCATACCGAATCGCATACGGATTACACACAGGCATTATGCTGTCTACATATGGATATTTGATAGCTACCTGTTCAGGTGGCATATTGTTAATTGCTATGGCCTCAGAAGGACTCAGTTCGTATACAGCTATTTCATTAAAGTAAGCATACTGCCCAACAGATCCGCGAGAAACGGCATAAGGGATAGGTGCTTTAGTCGCTTTTCTAGCATCATATACTGCATAACAAAAAGTAAATCCCTCTGAATCCGTAGTACTCATATCTACCGCATATGCAATTTCGTCAGTCAATTGAATATACGCTCTAGCATCATTGCCTGAAAGATTCCCATTTTTAACATAACCACGGATCAAATAAAACGGCGCCCCCTCTCCAAATTTAAGAGGCACACCATAAGCTCCAGCTATCCCAACTGGTGTTGAACCTACGATAACCTTAAGAGCATTGTTACCTGAAAGATTATTACTTGAGCTTAGTTCCAGCTTTGCTGTGTTGTTTACAACTGACCAACCTGTCAGGCTTTCCATCCCTCCAGAGCGTCCCAACAAATTCACCAACGTACGCCCGCTCAGCCCCGTCAATGAAAATGGGGCAGCCTTTTCCGCATGAACAATCTGTACCCCAGGTTCCAAAGTTACCGCCTTGCGTTCCGTCGTATCGAGACGCTTCTTAATCTCATTTACACTGTTGTTCACACCACCAGCAAATTTATCAATAGCCCGCCAGTTTTGATCCAAATACTTTTCCAAATCAAAATATGTGGTTTTGGGTGATGTGCGGTCAATTTGATTTAAACCAAGATTCGGTGTTTTTTCGCTTGCCATGTTATGCGCCACCTCCTAAATACCTATCCTGTGTTGTATGTTCATTTTCATAGAGGGTCATAGACTCTACTTCGGCAATGGTCAGGTAGCGTAATTTGTACTCCACCGCCATATGAGCAGGCTTGATCTCCTCAATGGCTGCTTTAAGATCCTCCACGTTGGGTGGAATCCCAATGGTATCTATAAATTTGACCGTAAATCCCCATTCGGCGAGGTGAAAAGTAACATCTACCGTGCCTCCGTCATACGCTTCAGCTACGTTTTTTACAAGACGGCCGGAAAAAGTTCCTGCCCCTCGCAGCTTTGATTCCACCACTGCACGCCGTTGATCCAATGGCTTCGCCAGGTCGATTTCGATCCCCAGCTCCATTTCCCAGCGTTCCAACCCCCAGGTGGCAGTACGTACGAAAAACTGTCCCACCGTTGCATCCATTGCAAGATACAAGGCGTCCAATTCGCTTCCTTTAGCATCCATATCGGAACGCATCACACGTGAGGTTTCATAATAGGCGGGCAAATAGGAAAGCAGCTCGCGTCCCCGCTCGCTGCTCATTTGATCCACTGTATCTCCCGCTATTGCTACCCTGTTAGCAAAAGTGCCACTACGGTTTGCGCGTTTTCCCTGGTCTGTGTTATTTAATAAATCTTCAAAACTGTTCGTTTCATCGTTACTCACTGACGCTCACCGCCCCCAGCACGGCTACCTGACCTGATCCAATCTCAATATTCTGATTGCTCAGTCCATTGATTTTCAGTTCAGAGAAATCAATAATAATTGGAATGTCCAGCAGCACAGCGGAAATCCGGGTGTACCGTACCAACGGATCTGCCTTATAAAAAGCAAGCTGCTTCAAATACGTCCGCACACCGTTTTCGATCAGCTTTTTGATTTCATCCAGCGTGGATGGCTTCTCTTTGGTGCGCTGTACCTTGACCGAAATGTTTATTTCTACTTCAGCCGCTGGCATGACTGTCACCACGGGGCCCGCTGGTGCTAGCCCTTCGCCTTGCCCATCCTGGGTCGGATCAATATACTTTTGCACTGCAGCCACGATATCCAGACTGGCTGCTCGTTTATCCGTATCCAGCACATATAACCCCACTGTTCCTGGCCCTTTCCAGAGCGGAACAACCTCCACGCCACCAACGCCAGCTATCTCATTCGCCCACTGGGTATACTGCGCCTTGTTACCGCTTGTGCCCTGATTCCGCACCTTGGCATAAAAACGCTCCAGCAACAGTTGGTCGCTCTCAACGTCTGTGCCGCTTTTGGTTTCCTCCGTATTGATCACGGAGGAAACCCCGCTAATCGGAGTGGCCATTACCTGGATGACACCCGCTGGCACGTTGCCGCTACGTCCGGGATTGACCGCCCGAATGATTGCTTCTCCTGTACCCTGTTCATCCAGCGTGACCGATGCCGTGGTCGTATACTCAATGGAGGCTTCCCCGGATACATCATCTGCCGGAGTCGCCACCAACGTTCCCGCTGGGACAGTTGTTCCCGCTGTGCCTGTGAACCTGACCTTACCTGAAGCCGCAACGGCTTCCCGCCGTGTCACTCCATGTTCTGCTGTCCGCAAATCCAGCTCCGGCGAGCGAAAGTCCAGGTTGTCACTGGCTGCTGTGCTGGCAAAACCCCGACGCAACAGCTCCTGTGCCCAGATCGCCGCTTCAGAGAGCATAAATGCCACCGGCGCCTGCGCATCCCAAATAAAAGAGCCCTCAGACTTATCGATGTCCGAGGGCACTTTTTCCAGCATCCGATTTAAAATTTC
Source organism: Paenibacillus sp. BT-177 (assembly GCF_025846815.2). Lineage (NCBI taxonomy): Bacteria > Bacillati > Bacillota > Bacilli > Caryophanales > Paenibacillaceae > Paenibacillus > Paenibacillus sp. BT-177. The sequence continues at coordinate 545,308 of NZ_JAOYTP010000002.1, forward strand.
TTCTTCCGTCTGGTCTACCAAATATTCCGGCAAGTCTGCCATTAGATCACCACACTTTCCACAATTTCCATTTCATCCCGCACGTTCGTAATCTGGCAGCTAAAATAGCATGCCTCGCCTTCCCAGCGAAACGTGAATTGATCCACACTAGCCGTACGTGCATCTGCTAGCAACGCCTCTGTGACCATGCGTTTAATTTCACTTTCCTGCACAGCGTGCCCATAGCTGCTGCCAATCAGCTCCTCCAGCTCACTTCCATAGTCAGGTGAATAGATCACATGACGGTAGCGAGGAGTGCGAATCGCTTTTTCACACCACTGTACCCAGGCTTCTTTCTCGCCTGTAGTCACGATTTTACGGCTAGGGCTCATAACAAACTCGCCGGCTTCAAAATCAAACCTCCAGCTTCGCCCAAATACCGCACGATTATCCTCCAGCACATCTGGATCGGTCACATCTGTGTCTGTCCAAATCATATCGTCTGTTTCTGGAAACAAATTAGCCACGTCCATTCACCACCTTGCACACGACCACCACATCGTTGCCACTATTCACTCGCACCGCCAGTACACGATCCCCAGGCTTAAGTCCTTTGTTCAGACTCAGATTTACATCCTCCAGCTCATCTTCCCCGATATAAAAGGAAGTTTTCAGCTCTTTGCCTTCCCAATTTTCTGATTCCACCGAGGTTGAGGTACCTTTGTACATATGACGTGGTACAGATAGCAGTCCCGGCAGCTCGGCGACTAGATAATCCTGAAGCTCATGTTTAAAATCGTCCAACTTGAGTCCTGTGGAGGTGATGGTACCTAATACTGCACCTACTCCACTCAACGCTTGCTTGGTATGTTTATGAAATGAAGATTGCAGCGCAGTGGCTAAATGCCCGTAGGGGTCCTTATTCAAGGTAAAACCTCCTTTTTACATCGTCATACGTTCCGAGCTCCAGCGACATACTGCCAGGGTTGCCCAATTCCCTGCTTACTGAAATTACCAGCAGCTTCATGGTCCCTAACATTACCGCGTCTCCTGCTCGAATCGTGTTCATATCTGGCGCATTTACCGATATCGTTTGTTGTATGCCTCTCAGCTTACTTTTGGCCAACTCACGTGCCGCCGCACCCGATTTCACCTCGTCATCCTGTACGATCACCTGAAGTGTTCCATATTTGGCAATGTCCTTTTCCTCAAGCGCCATCACCTTGGAAGGAACCTCTTTCCCTGTTTCACTGGCCGCCGTAGCCAACACCTTTACTCTCGTGGCTGCGCCTTCCAACGTTCGGGATTGTGTCGTATCGGTCACTCTCTCCAAGACGTACACATCTTTGTTCGTGCCCAGTTCGTACAGCTCCAAGCCGGAAGAAATCATACGTGGATGATACAGCTTCCCCCCCGCCTTGGCTGTCTCCCGCAGATCGCCCAGCATCATGGAGTAAATGGACTGTGTTCGGTATACAGCGCGCCCGAGCTGCTTTTTTGTGTCCGGCAAAGAAGCGATTTTCAGCTTCCAATCCCTCGCATATTTCTGAAAACGCTGGGTAGCCGTCTGCTTGGCAGGGAGCAAATATTCATCCTCTGACTTGTCTAAATACACCGTACGGTCATATAGCGTCAGCGTCATACGCTTGAGTCCGTTGTTGGAGGTTTCCACTTCCCAGATCACCGCTGGAGACAACAGAGGAACATAGTCTTTTTTACCATAAGGAATACCGCTAACCCGGATTGACATCCCTGGAGAAATGGCAGGCATATCGGACGTAACGACCAAATTGACCGTCCCCTGATAGGCGATTTGCTCCAGCGAATCCCTCAAATTAATGTTCTCCACAAGCGGCGACAGATCATATTTATCTTGTAAAATGACTTTATAGCTCATGATAGCACCAGCTTTTGCCCCGGTTTAATCGCATTCGGATTTTTCCCGATGATCTTTTTGTTAAGCTGATAAATACGACTCCATTGGGAGCTGTCTCCCAGCTCCAGTTTGGCAATTTTGGACAAGGAATCTCCCGATTTAACCGTGTAAGTTTTCTTTTTTTCTTTCATATCCGTGCGAGGCTTTTTGTTGACTGTCGTGGACTTCGAGCCAGCGCCAGCTTTTTTGGCTACTTTCATTTCACTCCAGGTTCGTAGTGACAAATCAAAATTCACATCCCCATATTCCCCGCCCCGAAAGGTTGAATTATGAGAAGCCACAATTACCGGCACATTCACGGCTGTCTCCGTAATGATAAAGCGTAGCGGGCTCTTGGATAACAAAAAGCCATTCAACGTATTCATGGCCTCCTGCGGATCAGGGATGTCTTCGTATGTGCAATACGCTGGATTGTATTCTTTCGGAAAAAAAGAAGAGAAGGAGATTTCCTTCACCTTCTCTCCTTGTGGGAAGTCAAACTCCCCATAGGATAAAATCGTCGTTGTATCAAATCCCTTTTGCCGTGAGATCGTCACTTCCTCAGGATTTACTGGAAACTGAAACTTTTTTCCCTTACCATCCGTCAAACTAAATTCCATCTTTCTCCTCCTTCCCTATTGCTACCATCTACTGCATTACATAGCTCCAGCGCCCGTTGGCTTGGTGTTCTGCGTTGCACGCAAAATTTCAGCTTTGAGACGGTAGCCAATCTGCGTAATAAGCCCATCTACATCCAGCTTGTTCTCATGCACAGTGACCTGTACAGCCCCCGCAGGAAGATTAAATTGATTGGTGGTTTCGGTTTTAAAATCCTTCAAAAAGCCAGACAATGTTCCCATTTGTTCAGGACTGATCTGTACTACTTGATGAGTGGGATTACCGTTGGCCTTACCTTTAGCTTTGGCGCCATTGTTAGCATGCGCCGCAGTGTTCAATAATGGACTTGGGTTTACACCCTGGTTAGCGATAGCCATCGGTCCATAAGGATTAGGGACGCCTTTGGCACCCGGTTGTGGAGGTCCATACATTACTTGAGAGCCGGGTGGTAACCCCGGAAAAGGTGGCATAGGTGTTAACGGTTTGGTAACCACAGCCACAGCAGGTTGAGGCGGTACGACAGGTTTAGGAGCCTCAGGTGGCTTAGCTGGCTCTTTCTTAGGTTCATCTTTTTTACCGAAAGAAAAGAAATTAGAGATGCTATCACCAAAGGCTTCGCTCTTCTCAGAAAGCCAACCGGTTACTTTGGATGCCTTCTCCTTAATTTCAGAACCATGGTCTGATATCCAGCCGCCCACTTTTCCCCCTAAAAAGTCACCCGCTAAACCGCCTACATATGAGCCAACGGCAGTACCAACACCCGGAAGCAAGAATGTTCCTATAGCTCCGCCTACCGTACTCCCAACCGCTCCACCTACGGTGGAACCAATCGCTTGTGCACGTTCCTTGCCCGGAGCTGCTGTAGCTATGCTTGCTGCATCTGCCAGAACCCCAAGAGGCCCACTAATGAACTTTTTGCTTACACCAAGACCTTTACTCACTTTTTCAACTAATCCGCTATCACTTACCATATCCAGAACAGAAGAAGCATCTATATCTGTTCCACCAGCTAGCAAGTCGCCTGCAAAGCTAAGAACGCCACGCGACTTGGAAGAGCGGCGACCATGAGGACTTCTCGGATTATTTCTTGGACTTGGGACTCTTCGGTTAGGATTAATTCGTGGATTGGATTCTGCAGAACCTGCGCTTCGTCGTCCGTTCCTGTTTCCTGGTGTTGAGCTCCGATCTCCAGTATTAATCCTTGCAATCTCTCCGGCTCTTGAATTAAAATCTCCTTGACCACCTGAGGATCGACGACCACCGCCTCTATTTCCGGACCTTCTGCCCCCTGAACGTTTGTTCCTTCTTCCCGGGCTATTTCCGCCGCCACCGCCAAACCCGCCAGTAGATTTATCAGAGGTAACTTGAATTAATTTCTTTATTAATTCTTTAATCTCCGAAAGGTCCGTGTTACCTGTCGCACCTTCCGTGTTACCTTCTGCAGCTTCTTCTTTTTTTGAAGAAAAGAGAGTTTTTATTGCACCTTTTGCTCCACCTTCTCTCCAGGCGTCTTTTGTTGCCGTCCACTTCTCTTTTCCTTTTGAAATTGTTTCTGGAATTTTTAGGATGGTTTGAGCACTTAAATCCTCACCTGTCACCCCTTTGTATACTTCCTGTACAACCTTGGCTGGTTCATTATACTTTTGCAGCGCCTCAGCCCAATCAGGAAGCTTTTTCTCCTCTGCTTTAGGCTTGTCTTCTTTAAAGAAAGCATTAAGTTTAACTGCTTTTGTGTTATCTTCTAGCGCCTTTTTAAGATCAGCAATGCCGTCAATGGAAACACTACTGCTGCTCTTCACCTTTAAATCTACATTCCCCGAGGCGTTAATAATCTGGGATTTGACCCGATTAATTTTGTTCAACAGATTATCCAAGCCTTTGGAGGCCATATCGTTCAGTACAATTTCCGGAGCCATTCGGGTACGTCCGATTTTCAAAACACGGCCTTGAATCCGCTCAAAATAACGTTCCATTGCACGCAATTCTCTGTTCGCCTTAATGACGTTTTTGGGATCGATCACAAGATTCATGCGGTAATTTAATGCTTCTGCCATTTATTATGTTCACCTCCTTGTTTATGCTTTTGAAGCTGCTATGCTATCCATTTCCTGTTCGGCAAACGCCAGCAGCAGCATGCGCTCACCGCGGGGAAGCCGCCAAAAGTCTCCGGGACGGAGGTGGTGCCGGACCCACAAGTGGTACAGCATCGTCGTCATTCCCCCGGAGCCGATTAGTTTTTTAGATCAGCAATCTCAACTCCAAAACCGGACAGTTCCAATACCTTATCCCCTACTGCGTCCAGTTCACCCGCCAGCAGCATACGGCGGACAGACTGTTCGCCACCGGACAGCTTCAAGCGACTTGTAATCCGGGGATCTCCCCAACCGTTAAGAGACAGGCCCTTCACTTCCAACTTTCCGGTAGCTTCCGAAATCAACAAGGCGTTGAACGTCTCGGTATCTACCTTTTCATCCACAGCACCCTTCACGGTACGACGAATCGTGCAACGTTCACGAATGCTGTCTACTTTGCTAGAGGTCAGTCCGTGCAGCACAATTTTCATATCCAGGCGCTTGATACGAACGGTTTCCTCGGGCAGTTTTTCAGCGGCTTCAAACAGACTGTCCAAAATTTGTTCTTCTGTCATATTCTCATTCAAGCTCATAAGTCATTCTCCCTTATTGTTAATTTCAGAATTTCGCAAATTCTTATTTGTATTTGGGGAACGGGACACCTGACAGTATCCCATTCCCCGTTAACCAATTTAGTTCGCTACAATCGGATCCAGCAGCTCATATCCTTCGAAAGTGAAGGTCGTTTCTTCCTGCACTTCCTCGCCTGCTGTCCAGTTGGCCAGCTGGATTTTGTCAGCAGTGCAACGGATGAGACGAATACTTTCATGTCCAAAGGCTTCTGGATCATCTAGTTTGGTAATAATCTCAAAACGATTAAAGCCACGACGAATCATGTCGGACGTAACCTTGTAGCCACTCATCGTTCCTGTTCCCTTTTTGATACCACGCTTGTGCACCTTCCACTCATTGCCCACGAGATTCAACTCACGTTTTTCCATTTCCACGCTGGCTTCCAGCTTATTGATATTCGTCTGCCACACCCCATCCACATGCGCCTGACCAAACGTACCTAAAATAACTCTTGAAGCATCCAACATTTCTTTTTCCTCCTCAAAATAATTCATAATGTAGTTCGGGATTTCACAAAATCCTCGTTATTAAAAAGCGACTTTAATCCTGCTGATCGCCTGCGAAATGCTTATACACGTAAAATGCTTATTTATTGCACGTAAAATGTGCCGAACAGCTGCTCCATCACGTCGGTGAGCTTCACATTCCATTGCAGGAACACTTGATCCGGCTCCGGTTTGATGACTGGCGCATCACCGTAGTAGGCTGGGTCGAGAATGACATCGTAGCCATCTGCCTCGATCACGTTGCTCAGCGACAGCTGTGCCAGGTATTCTTTGATAGCACCGATGAGTGCCAGACGGCCTTCCACCGTGTTGTTGATTTTGCCAATGTAAGTCTCTTCGGCTGCACGCTGCAAGTCAGCGTTAATGGCATCCATGACACGGATGGAACGAATTTTCTTCCATGCGTTGTTTTGTCCGGCAGACGGGTTCACCAAGCTGTTGATTCCACGCAGCGCTTTGACCTGACGGCCGTCGAAGAACAGGAGGAACACCCCGTTACGGACAGCCTGTTCCTGCTCGGAACGTGTCCAGCGGCGGGTTACATCCTCAAAAGGCGTAACCGCGTACGTTGCGGATTGGTTCAAACGTTGGCCTGCAATCAGCCCGGCTACATAGGCAGCCGTTTGGGCGGAGCTGTAGTCCGTACCTGCCAGGCGTACACCTGTACCCACATTCACGATGCCTTCATGGTTCAGCGCCAGGGAACGTGCAGAGGCCAAGCTGACAGCTGTTTTGGACACATCGTCTGCCGCAGAACCGCCGAATACAGCGATGACGCCTTTGCCTTCGCTCCGCACACGTTTGATCCAGGCAGCAAAGCTTTGCAGCAATGCCAGATCGGCTGCATAATCGAGGGCCAGCACATTAAACTCCTGTCCTTCAAGTGCTTCCTGCATGGCGATGTAATCGGCATTAACCAGCTTGCTATTGCCGCTATTGCCGCCTGTCAGATGCACGCCGCTAACATCCGCTGGAATGCCACCTTCGCCGACAACCTCGGCCTTCACCCATACGTTTTCGCTATTTTCGTTCAGCGCTTTGGCAATCGAAGCAGCCGTACCGTCACTGCCTTTGTACGTACCCAGCAGCTTGGTTCCTTCATAAAGGCGCACCTCACGAGCTTGCTCGTCACCCAAAGTTGGCTGTACCGTTACGGCAAAACCATTACCGCGGCTTCCTGTGTACAAAGCCTTCAAACGCAGCACGTCGGTCGGGGTCTCGCCACCGCTTTTCAGCGTTACAGACGCTTCAGCAGCCGTGTCATCTGCCAACCGGTAAGCGAGCAGTTTTTTCGGACCTCCCAGCAAAGCCAGATACAATGTGGAATATGCTGTCGCACCGTTCTCACTGTCGCCGGAGAAGATTTGGCTAATAGCCGTTTCACTGCCAACCTCTACAAACTCACGTACAGGGCCCCAATTTGCCTTGACAGGTACAACGACCGTACCACGTGATCCACCTTGAATCGCTGAAGCTGCTGCTGCCTGAAAATTCATATACAAACCCGGCAATACCGGTTTATTCGTGTTTTCCCATGTTCCGCCTGCCATAATTAATCCACCTTCGCTTTCATAAATTGTTCGATTTTAGTGTGTGCTTCTGCTACCGTGAACAGCTTGTCTTGTGCGCCAAAAAAGGCGCCTGCCAGCACTTCTTCTTTCACAGAAAACAATGATTCTGCGTGCTCCTTTAGTTCCTCCAGCGTGTAGCGTGGGCCACTCGCTTCCTGCCCGTCATGTACCGGGGCCTTTTCTTGGTTTTCCAAGGTCACTCGGACCACCTCATTTCAAAATAGGATGAATTTCCACTCTGCGAATCAATGCCGCTTCCTCAGCCGGACGCATACGCCGCTGTACCAGCGTCAGCCGAAGCTGACCGTCTAAAATGGCATCTGCCTGCAAATCGGCTGATGCTTCAGCCGTAGACATATAACGGCCCTTGTCCTGCTCCAGAGGAAGCTGGATTTGAGCGGCAAAGCCTTCGACCAGCGCGGAAGCTGCGCGATTCTCTTCGGTTGTATCCGGGGCGGTAATATGCCCGATGAACCGTTTGCGGAGCTCATACATGGAAGCTCCCGCCATCCGGGTTTCGCAGCCGCTCAGCCGCCATAATACCGCGTGGCTTCCCGGCTGTGCAGGCCATGCGTCGGCGTATACCGACCACGATTCGCCCAGTTGCTTCTGCGTCCAGCGGACCAGCGCTGCCAGCCATTCTTCTGGCTGTGCTGCACCAGGTGCTGGAGTAGCCGAACCGCCTTCCGTTTCAGGCACATACACGCCAAAACGCAGCGTTCTATAGGCCTTGCCCGTAACCGTGTCCAGCTTTTCTGCATCCCGCACGCCCAAATAGTGTGCGGTAAAAGCCGACGTGTCCTCACCTTTGCCTGTCACCGATGCCCGGTGCAGTCCGGCAATCAAGGCATTCGCCCATACATCGGCCTGCGCCAGCCCCGCTTGTCCTGCGTACAGCTTGATGCGGACAACCTGCCGGTAACCGGCCCAGGAAGACTTCCAGATTTCCTCGCCTAGCGCCATAACTGCATACGGCTCCTCTGCCGTCTGTGATGGGGGCTGAACATCGTATACACGCCCTTGCAGTGCTGGAATAATGTCAATGAGCTTTTGCTTAAAGGCTTGTCTCATCCTGTGGCATGCCACCCTTGCGTATCCTGCGCTCGCATGTTGTGACTGTTTAGCCAGGCTTTTTTCCACTTCCATGTTCTCATCCGGCGCAGTCTTGTACTCATGCATTGCAGCATCCCTTGCTTAGGCAACACGACTCCTCCTTTCTATCAACGAATTCCCGGGAAGTGACAGAGACGATCACCGCATGAAAAAACCGGCCCTATTGGCCGGCTAACGTTTGACTGTGTGTGTCTTCGGTATGTCCTCTTGTCTTGATTCCCGATGATATAATCTTACACCCTTATAACGAATGCGTTGCCGGAGAACTGGACGATAAAAGTAGAGACTAGGGATGAAGTTAGGCGACATTTTGCGAACGTTTGTTCCTATGTTTAAAAATGCGTTTAATCTGATTATTGATGCTGTACACAAAAAAATAACCGCCCTTTAAAAAGGCGGTTATTATATCGTTCAATTCAATGAATTATAAATATTTACAGTGTACCTAGTAATGGCTTCATCGTATTCTGGATACTCATATTTCAAACTGCTTGCCACAGCCTTAGCGTATGTTCTAAACAATGAATAACAAGTAAGTAAAGACTGCCACATTTCTTGATAGCCGTTCTCTGAGTAAGTCGATAGTAGGCTTTTCCAATCTTCATTAGGAAGATACTGATTTATAAATTTATAGTTTTTTCCTACACTAAAGGTGTACCCTTGCTCTGATCCAATCTTCCAAGCCATCATTCGCAACAAATTAGGTCGTGCAATCTCGTTCAAATGGTCAATAGCAAACAGGATTTCTTTTCTCGCCAATCCTTTTACGATATAAGTTGAAACCATCCAAAATTCATTACAGCAATCATCAAATTCCCTTGCAGTGGGCTTTTTAATCCAATATTGATGATCGTTTGCGATCACTTCCTCTTGGATCAGCACATCCTTGTCGAGCAGAACCTCAACTAAACCATCGCTATTCGTAAAATAATCCTCTACCTCGTTTATAGGGATCAGTGTCAGATCTAATTTGTTTCCATCCTCAAAAAGAATGATATATGAAAACCAGTTACCTAGTTCTGATGGAAAAAGCTCCATATCCTCGGGTTTTTGCATCATAAGCCTATCCCCAAACACGTTCAGCCATTGATCACTTTCCTTGAAAGAATCCATATTTGTTACAAAGTAAGAAATATCATAATCTTGAAATGAATCAGGAGGAACATTGAAGTTTGTACGTGATCCTTCCATCGTGACCAATCGTATTCTTTTATCGTTCATAGCAAACTTTACAAGCATATTCATCATTTCTGGTTCACTTCTCACTACATCCGTCCTCCGTTCCCATTTTAATTGAGACCTATGCTTCTTATTCACCTTTATGGTTCATACTCCTTGCTGTCTAAGTTAATAGAGCCACAGACTGTGACCCCTATGCATTTACCGAACCCAGTCTTCGATCCGCGCCCTTCTGCAAGCTTGCCAGATTCAAAACGCCTTGGTCTGCCAGCGCTAGCGCCATTTTATAAAAAGCACGCGTGCGAAGCTTCGTATACGTATCCTTGCTGACTGGTGGGTCCAACACATAATTATAAACCTTGTAATCGAACACATCGTCATCTTTTAAATAACGTTCACGGATGAGTAGCTGTTCACGTTCATTCAAGCGGCTCACTACAGCATCCACCATTTGGCAATAGGCCAAGCGGGCTGCAGGAGCATCTACATTATATACAGCAGTCCGGGCCGTTGGATCGCTTGTCACATTCGTGGGTCCGTTCGGGCGGTCCGTATAGCCAGCAGTAATAAAGCTTTCCCGATCCATAAAGGTTATTGTTTTATAAATCCGGTATTTCTCAAATACACCCTCCAATGCATTCTGCGTTTTGCGACGGTCTAATTCGGGTAAGTTATTTCTCATGAAAAGCAACACTCCTTATATTATGCCTTTTGACAATGATGTATTTTTAAATAAAAAACGCACTTGTTTACATTTTGTTCCCCTTTTGTTCGTATCTTGAGTATAACATAACATTATTTAGGATAGGTATCCATCGTGAAAAAAAGCAATATAGCCCCAAAATCAGGATATTCGCTCTACTTTTCTATGCCTTTTGGCATATTACGTGCTTTTACTATTTACCTAATGGTATAATAGAGCTGAATCTATGATTCTATTGCAGAAAGGAGCTCCATTGTGGAACAGCCAGCATTCGGAACCTACCTAAAACAGCAGCGTGAGCACAAGCAATTGAGCATCAACCAATTGGCAGATGCCGCAGGTATTAGTAATTCACAAATTTCCCGCATCGAAAATGGACTGCGTGGAGTTCCCAAACCCTCCACCCTCCGCAAAATAGCGGACGCGCTCAGCGTATCCTATACCGAAATGATGAAGGCCGCCGGATATTGGGCAGATGATGATTCTATAGAGCAAAATCCGCATGAGCTTTATCGTTCTACTGTACCAGAATGGGCAAACTCCAAAGACCGCCGCGATTTTAAAAAAATGCTGGAGGAAGACGACGAATTAATGTTTGATGGCATTCCGCTCGATGAAAAAGACCGTCAACGGATCAAGGACGTACTGACAGGCCTGTTCTGGGAAGCCAAGCAAATGAACAAACATAAAAAGCCCGCAGACCCCGGGGCGAGCAAAGATCAGGGATAGCAGGTGAACGCATGAACGAACTCATTCACAAACTTGTCCGAAAATACCGTACCAATTGTCCCTTCGATATTGCGAAAGCCCTAGGCATCCATATCCGATATTGCGATCTCGGTTCCACAACCAAAGGGTTGTATTATCACAAGCTGCGCAGAAGATTTATCGTCATTCACAACGGCCTTACACCAGAATGGGAACGGTTCGTCTGTGCGCATGAATTGGGACATGACCGACTGCATAAAGGCTTTAGCCGCTTTTTTATGGAGGAACATTCCTACTTTTCTCCAGGAAAATTTGAACAACAGGCTAATCGCTTTGCCGTGCTGTTGCTGAGTGCAGGGAATCCACCGTTGGCTGACGAAACATTGGATCACTATTTACCCCGGATCGGGCTGCCCAAAGAGACTGCCCTTTTTTTTAATCATAAAACAGAACAATAGTTCCTATTCTATGAGTTGCTGTCTATTACTGCCTCTACAATATAGGTAACTAGATGGTGGATTTAACAACCGATATCTCAAAAAAATGTAGTGCTTTGATATAAAATAAGAGTTATTTTTACAATCATCTGATAAAATGTGGACGTAAGCGGTTTCTCTAATTCATTCATTTTATGGGAGGTTGAAGGAACAACATGAACTCATGGAAAAAACTCTCGTCGATCTTGACGACCGCCGCGCTTCTACTTGGTTGTCTCGGCACAGCAGCAGCGGACCCAGTTGCTAATGCGGGAACAGCAGGAACCGGAACAACACCGTCTCCAGTCAGCGGTAAACACATCACCATCCTACATACGAATGATACCCATGCCCACGTGGTCGCCAACGACAAGGAAATGGGCTTCGCCAAGCTGGCGGGCATTATCGATCAATATCGCGCCGCCAATCCTAATACATTACTGCTGGATGATGGGGATACCGTTCATGGAACAACCTTCGCTACTTTGGTCAATGGTGAAAGTATCGTAAAAGTAATTAATAAGCTGCGCTATGATGCAATGGTTCCGGGTAACCATGAGTTTAATTACGGCTGGAAGCATCTGGTTGAGCTGAGTAAAGAGATTCAGTTCCCTGTACTGAGCGCCAACATTAAGCAAACGGACGGAACACGTTTGTTCCAACCGTATACTATTAAAGAAGTGGATGGCGTTAAAATCGGTATTATCGGCCTAACTACGCCTGAAACGGCATATAAAACCAATCCTAAAAATGTGGAAGGCATTCAATTCACCGACCCTGCGGCTGAAGCCAAAGCGGCCGTAGACGAAATCCGCAGCAAAGTGGATGTCGTTGTTGCTCTGGGTCACCTGGGACAAGATGCATCCAGTAAAGACACCAGCCTCAAGGTCGTGAAGGAAGTGCCTGGCATTGATATTTTCATCGACGGACACAGCCATACCGTGTTGGAAAAAGGCTTGATCGGTGACAATGGCACGTTGATCGCTAGTGCAGGTGAATACACCAAGTATCTGGGTGTAGTGGATCTATGGGTAGACGGCGGTAAGGTTGTCCAAAAGCAAGCGAAGCTGATCGATTCGACTCAAGCTGCTGACGTTCAGCCCAACGCTGAAATTGCTGCATTAATCGCCTCCATTCAGAAAGAACAAGAACCTATTCTTAAAGAGGTTGTAGCACAAACAAGTGTAGGTCTGGAAGGGGCGCGCGAAAAGGTACGTGCGGGTGAAACCAATCTCGGCGACCTGCTCACCGATGCTATGCGTGACGTTTCGGGAGCAGACGTAGCTTTAACAAACGGTGGCGGCATCCGGGCTTCCATCAAAGCAGGCACGGTTACCAAGGGAGACGTCATCACCGTACTGCCTTTCGGTAACCAAATCGTTACCCTGAAAGTGAAAGGCTCTGACCTTCAGGCCGCACTGGAAAATGGCGCAGCCTCCTACCCGGAACCGAGCGGGGGCTTCCCACAAGTATCCGGCATCTCGTTCAAAATAGACACCTCAGCAGCCAAAGGCAGCCGTGTTCACTCCATCCTGATTGGTGGAAAGGCCCTTGATCCTGAGGCAACATACACATTGGCTACCAATGATTTTACTGCTGTAGGCGGTGACCAATATACGATGTTCGCTAAATACCCACAGGCAGGTATGTTCGGATCGCTGGATGAAGCGTTAATCCGCTATATGCAAAAAGTGGGCTCTGCTAGCCTGCAAGCACAAGCGGCCGGCCGTATTCAAGAAGCCAAGGCAGACGGAAAAACTTCTGTCCCTGCCACACAAGCTGTGCCGTCTGCTCCGACCACGACGCCAGCACCTCTGCAGGAGATACCGCAATCCGATTCCATAGCGGCTGCGAAACCAGCACCTGCAAAGTCTCAAACTAGCAAACCACAGCAGGCATCGACCACTGCACAAGCTGCAAATAGCCATGTGTATGTTGTGAAATCCGGGGATACACTGTATGACATTTCCCGCAAACACGGCACTACCTGGCAACAGCTTCAGCAGTTGAATAAGTTGAAGAATCCTCACCGCATTTATCCGGGGCAAAAGTTAGACCTCCCGGCCTAATTCAATAGCTAGCAACAGCAGCGTTCGGAATCCAAGTGGTTTCGGATGCTGCTATATGTTAGGAGTTTTTAGATATGCGATAGTCCAAGCCCATTTGGACATCGCATATTTTTTTTGAAAGCAAGCCTTTTAACCGCTGACAAGTTGTGAACCGAGAGGTATGATGGAGAAGAGTTATTCGGGCAGAGAACATTTGTCCCGGTATCCATCGGGATCAGTTATGTGTGTGGAAGGAGTCCTTTAAATGCAATACATTATTTATGATCTTGAATTTACCGTTAGCCGTAACGCCAGATATTCCTCTGAAATCATTGATATCGGTGCCGTCAAAGTTATTCATGGAGAAGATGGTCTATTCGTGGCGGATACGTTTCACAGTTTTGTGAGACCATCGAATCGGCCTGTAATCTCTACAGATACTGTTCAATTTACGGGTATTACTCAACGAGACATTGATGCCGCTCCACTCTTTCCTGAAGCTGTGAAGCAATTTATTGCCTGGCTAGGCACGGATTCGACCTATTATTTATGCGCATGGGGCCCGGATGACCGTCAGAAGCTGGTATCCCATTGTCGTACCCATCATGTAGATCTCGGTTGGATTCATAATACAAATGATATACAGAAGCAAATTTCCCGTCTGTTTAGTTCCAATGGAAAGTATCGTCAGTTGAGCCTGTCTCAGGCGTTGGAATTGTGCAACATTGACTTTGACGGTCAACAGCATCGGGCACTGGATGATGCTGTGAACACTGCTCAGGTTTTCATGCACCATTTTGATCGTCTTACATTAGTTCATAATGCTGCCGATGATGAAGAAAGTCGCGGCTCGAAGCTCGTCTACTCTTCACCAGAAGAAGAACAGGAGCAGTACAGTCCCTTCGGCAATCTCGCCAACCTGTTTAAGGACCGTTAAGCAGATAGCTCCCCGGCTCGTTCCGGGGGATCTTCCCCCCTGTTATTCTTGATTTCCAGCCTTCTTATCGAAGTAAAACGCCCCCCAGGTTCGCAGCATTTCTTGCATACGTTTGCGGTACCGTAAAGGTTCCAGAATCTCGGCTTCAGCTCCATAGGATGTGAGCCAATCCAGAAATTCACGGTCATGATTGACCGTCACCTCAAACAACAAACTTCCATCCGGCAAATCCTTGAGAAGAGGCTTGATGAACAGTTCCTCTTCTTTGACCCGATATACAGAATCGGCAGAAAAACGTACCACAAACCGAATATTTTGATTTCCTTTGGTCACCGACCAGGTACCTTTAAAAAACATTTCCATTTCAGATGTATTTTTTTGAAACGTATACGGCAAAATCCTCATATTCCGAAAGCGGCTGATCCGAAAGGTTCTCATGGCGGATTGCTTATGACAAAAACCAAGCATATAGAACCGCCGGTCTTGAGGAACCAAACAATAAGGATCTACTTGCACCAATGATACATCTTCATTTTGAGGCGAGCTGTATTCCGCTTCAATTGTCTGCTGCGTAAGACTCGCCAAAACAATCAGCCTGAGCAGATAGGGCTGGTTTTCCCGATCAAGTGTCGAGCCGAGCCGGATGATATTTTTCATTTCCTGCGCGAAGCTCGTCTGGTCCATCTTTTTTTTCTGACTAGAGGCCATCACTTTCTCATAAGCACTTTCAAAAGCTGGCGGTAAAAGAGGCTTTATCGTTTCCATCATCTCTCCCAGCTTGGTAAAAGCCTCTGCCTCTTCTTCTGTCCAATTCAGAGGATACAAAGCAAAATTGCTAATAAAAATGTACCCCTTGCCATGCCCCATATTCGCGATCGGAATATGCATAGCGCTTAGCGCCTCCATATCTCGGTATATGGTACGTTCTGATGTTTCACAACGTTCGGCAAGCTCTCTTGCCAATATCCCCGGATTTGCCTGAACAATAGTAATAATCCGCATTAAACGTATCAACCGATCAGTCAAGGAAGTCTCTCCTTTACAAAAAGATAGTAAATTAGACTCACTAATTTGCTCAAATAAACTAGCATAATTATCTATCTCAGCCTATCATTCTCCGTAAAATGAACATCTCCTATCGATATTTCCTTATTAAAAAAGACCTTAGAGCTATACGCTTTAAACGATACAAAAGGCCCACTCCATTTATTGCGTAGGGACAAAAGTAACTCGGCTTCCTCCAGATAGTCCATGTCTTCGCTTCTGGCTGCACATATAAGCAATTCATCTGCTTGTCTCGTAAGGATGAACGCTCCTCGCTCAGGTTCCCCTTTCTCGTACATACGCAATGCCTTTTTCACAATTGGGGACGTCTCATTCAGCTTTATGTATTTTTCCACCTTCGGGTTGGATGGCATGCTCAGCAAACCAAGATGATGTGTGTAATGGATATAGAGCTGGTCCGTCCGGATCAGCGTTCGCTTTTCCTGCGATGGCTTGCGCCAGCTCCACTCGATCATTCCAATCGTATGTCTTCCGGACGCGTGAGCAGGGATAGAAAACGTCAAAATAGCTTGTCTATATTTTCCCCGCCGTACATCACCACAGTGAACAAACATGCAATCACCGTTTTCTGATTCTTTAAACCCGAGTCTCACCCCTTCAACTTTTAATAGATTTACCCCGTTTTCTGGATTGAACTGAAGTTGAAGGTCACATCCCGCTGCCTTCGGTATTAGGTTCCCTTTTCTTTTACGTATAGCTCCATAGCCCCATTCTATCAGTAGATTTACTTGTTTGGACCCATTCGCCGATATAGACTCTCTGTCCCATGTATACGTTACATTGAGCATTGACTTCACCACTGGTAAATTCCCCCTAAAAGAACATGTAACTCTAAATTAACAGTGTTATCTGACACTATATTGTCAGGGAACATATGTTTGATTGTGAAAATTATACATGGTAATCTTTATGAAAGGGGACCTAATTCGCGAAATAACATTTTAATCCTTTCCAATTGCATAAATACGCAAAAATAGCCCGGCGTATGCCGGGCTACATGATAGTCTACTTCATATATTTAAACTTATGAAATTGAAGTTTCCGTTAAAGAAACATTCGTCTTTGTGCAAACATCGGATATAGGAGCAAAAGTAGTGCTGTCCACGATGAGCTCCTTTGATAATGGCTTTCCATTAACAGTAATTTTTAAAATGGTATAGTTTTGCTCTCTGTCGTTCATCTTTCAAAATCTCCTTCTATATCTATTTTTAATATATTTCAGCTCATATATTCCTATTCAAGCCCTGATCAGGTGCGGGTTGTTCTTTACTCGTTTGTTGTGAAAACTGCCGGAATGTTGCCGCTTCCTTGATATACCCGTTTTAAGGTACACTTAAACTAATATATCGAGTTTTTTTGATAATCTTTTCCCGTATTTGTCGTCTGTATATTCTAAAACCTGCATCCAAATCATTATATTGTACGTAACCATGTGATATGGGTAATGATCTGTAACATCTAACATCTTGGTTTATCAAAAGGGGGACATCTCTTGGCACGAGCAACTTGTCGCTTGGCTTTGTACCGCCGCATTGTCTGCGCTGCTATAGTACTTTTGTTTATTTTTGGGGTAACTCGTGTACCCGAAGTTCATGCTGCTTATTGGGATGATGTATATCAAGGCTTTGAGCAGTTTTCGCGGTTGCCCGGCGATGTGTACCAGCTCAAGGAAAGCTACCGACAAACACAGGAAGATCTGGAAAAGGCCCGCACCAGCATTGAAACCTATCAGAAGCAGAACGCCCAACTGCTGGAGCAAAACCGCAAACTGAACGACACTGTTACAGAATTAAAAAATCTTCAAATCCAGCGCGATCAGGCTTCACACCGAAATAAAATGCTCATCATCACGGCTATCATTCTGCTGGCCGGTTATTTTATCGGTATCCGACTGTTGCGTTACGGGATGCGTCGACGTTCGGGAAGATACTAACTGCCTGAAAGGATGAAAGGTCTGAATGGACATACAAGCAGGACAACACCATGATGAAAGCGTCGGTTCAGTCGTAACGCTCGACCTGACTGAAGGGGAAAAGCTGCACGTTCTGCATCCGCAGCAAATTATCGCCTATCGCGGCCCCAGTGCAGGCCGTAGTGATAAGCTGATGAATATTAAAGGCATGTACCGCAAGCACAAACTGATTCAGGCCGATTTCACAGGGGCTTGCCGGCTAATTGCCGCACTCCCTCCTGGCTTTAGTCTGAAGATGATCAAGCTTGAAGGAAGCGATGATCTGTTATACGATTTTCGCAACCTGTTCTGGTACAGCGCCGGCATCCAAATGCGTACCAAGCTACTAAGCATGAAAAACATGTTGTTTAGCCGTGATGTCATTAAAATGAAATTTGACGGTATAGGTTACATTGGTATTTTGACACAGGGATTGGTATGTCAAGAACAACTTCATCCCTCAGAGCCGATCTATGTCGATGCGAGCAGCGTCATAGCCTATCCAGAAAATGCCAAGCTGGAGTTAACCGTATACGGTAACCATCTGGCCAGCCAGCATATGAACTATCATTTTAAAATGACGGGGCACGGTACCGTACTATTTCATGCCGGTGAGCATCATCGGCGGCTTCAGCAGGATATGAACGACGATGGCGTAATCAAACGACTTTTAAGGGAAATCATTCCGTTTGGTGGAGTGTTTATCAAATAGTCCTGCCATGCTATAATGGCAATGCTATCAATGAAGCTGTCTGTCCTCGTGGCAGATGCTAATGAAGAAAATCCATGCATAACGCATGGGAGAGGTTCGCGAACTCCCTCTATAAAAAACTAACGATGCTTTGTCCTCCGCATATGAAAATGAACTTGCGGGGCAAGGTCTGTTTTTTGTTGAAGCCGGTTCAAGAACTCTCTTTCTTCCACGTGACAAGACGCTGTGTCTTACACCATTCCAAGAAGATCGAGAGGTTTTTTTATGTTTACAAACGAAAAAGCAGTCGTCGTATTCAGCGGCGGCCAAGACAGTACAACCTGTTTATTTTGGGCAAAAAAACATTTTGCCGAAGTAGAAACTGTGACGTTCGATTACGGTCAACGCCACAAGCAGGAAATCGAAGTTGCCGCCGGAATCGCCAGCGAGCTGGGTGTTCCGCAAACGGTACTGGATATGAGCCTGCTCAACCAACTTGCCCCGAATGCCCTCACACGCACCGACATTGACATTACTCAAGAGGAAGGCGAACTGCCTAGCACATTTGTAGACGGTCGTAATCTATTGTTCCTGAGCTTCGCAGCAGTTCTCGCCAAGCAAAAAGGAGCGCGCCACATCATTACAGGCGTTTGCGAGACAGATTTCAGCGGCTATCCCGATTGCCGGGATTCCTTTATTAAATCGCTGAACGTCACACTGAACCTTTCGATGGACTATCCCTTTGTGATTCATACCCCGCTCATGTGGTTGAACAAGGCCGAAACCTGGCAAATGGCCGATGAGCTAAAAGCTTTTGAATTTGTAAGAACCCGTACACTAACGTGCTATAACGGCATCATTGGCGATGGCTGTGGTGAATGTCCTGCTTGCAATCTTCGTCGTGCCGGACTCGAGCAATATCTCGCGGTGCGCGGAGCTTCGTCCCAAGGAGCTGAAGGCCATGCGTGAGCCAGGTACCTTTCGTATTGTCGACAAGCTCCAGCAGTTCGGAACAGACATTGAGCGTTCTCAGCTGCGTTATCACCGCAAGCGTGTACTCGTTAGCAAACAATTTACGTTCGATGCAGCACACCATTTGCATTGTTACGAAGGCAAATGCAAAAATCTGCACGGACATACTTATATCGTCGTATTTGGCATAAGCGGTATACCGGGCGAAACAGGTCTAACGCTGGATTTTGGAGATATCAAAACGATCTGGAAAGAGCGAATTGAGCCTTTTCTGGACCACCGTTACTTGAATGAGACGCTTCCTCCAATGAATACAACGGCGGAAAATATGGTCGTCTGGATCTTTGAACAAATGGAGTCTGCCTTGACCTCGGATGCATACTGCAATCGTGTTGAAGGTGGACGTACCGAATTTGTAAGGTTGTTCGAGACACCTACCAGCTACGCCGAGTTCCGACGGGAGTGGATGTTCGATGAGTAATACTGTAACTGCTAATACCGTAAATGCTAATACCGTAACTACTCACCAACCTACGATAACCCTCGATAGGGCTAAAGCAGCCCCTATTCCTGTGCTTGAGGTGTTTGGTCCCACCGTTCAGGGCGAAGGTATGGTCATTGGTCGTAAAACGATGTTTGTTCGTACCGCAGGTTGCGATTACCATTGCTCATGGTGCGACTCCGCCTTTACCTGGGACGGCAGCGCCAAGGATCAAATCCGTCGTCTCAGTGCCACAGATATTTGGCAGGAACTAAAGTCCATCGGCGGCGAACGGTTCTCGCATGTGACCCTTTCCGGAGGCAATCCTGCCCTGCTGCCACAGCTCGGGACGCTGATTACCCTGCTACGCAGTCAAGGCATTGCCACCGCTGTCGAAACACAAGGCTCCCGTTGGCAGGAATGGCTGTACGATATCGATGAAGTGACCTTATCCCCGAAGCCGCCCAGCTCTGGCATGACGACCAACTGGGAGGTGCTGGATGATATCGTAACCCGTCTGTCAAACCAAAAGATGGCTGGAGCATGCAGCCTGAAGGTCGTCATCTTCGATGACACCGATCTTGCCTATGCCCGCACCATTCACGAGCGCTATCCACATATACCGTTGTTCCTCCAGACGGGTAATCCAGATGTGAACACGGAGAACACCGGACAGATTGCGGAGTCCCTACTCCATCGTTATGAATGGCTTATCGGCCGTGTCATGGACGATTCTCGACTAAACGATGTAAGAGTACTCCCGCAGCTCCACACCCTCGTATGGGGCAACAAACGCGGCGTATAACACGTATATACAATATATTCCATGCGAGCTGTATGTGATACACAAGCTACACCAAATTAGTCGAAGTACACCCTCGACACCCAAAGCTATAAAACAAGAGAAACCCTCGTCCCAAGGACGGGGTTTCTCACAGTATATCGCTCCTTTCATATAGGAGCGCACATTATTCTCTTCTGCCCAACCCACAGGTAAACGAACAGGGACTTTATGGTGATGACGGCGGTCGGCCAGCGGAGCGGAGGATTTGAAGCTGGAGAAGCGTTAGCGTTCGCCTTTGAAATGGGATTCTAACCTATAGATCTTTTATCAGAAAGAATCCCATTTCAACAGCGATTGGAAGCTCAAATCCTTCGCGAAGCGTCGCCTAACCGAACCGAACCTCCCCACCATAACTCCCTCTCCCTTTTACCAAACTAAACTAACTTTAAGGAGCCTCACTCAACATGACCGGAAGAAAACCTGAAGAAATGACCGACGTTACCCTACTTGGCAATCAAGGCACACAATACACTTTTGCCTATGATCCCGCCATTCTCGAAAGCTTTGATAATAAACACCCGTACCGCGATTATTTTGTAAAATTCAATTGTCCAGAGTTCACCAGCCTGTGCCCGATCACAGGACAACCTGATTTTGCAACCATCTACATCAGCTACATTCCTGATATTAGAATGGTTGAAAGCAAGTCCCTTAAGCTGTACCTGTTCAGCTTCCGCAACCACGGTGACTTCCATGAAGACTGCGTCAATATCATTATGAATGACTTGATTAAGCTGATGGACCCTCGCTACATTGAAGTATGGGGCAAATTCACGCCACGCGGCGGCATCTCGATCGACCCGTATACCAACTATGGCAAACCGGGAACCAAGTATGAGCAGATGGCAGAGCATCGTATGATGAACCATGATATGTATCCAGAGACGGTGGATAATCGTTAGGCTGATCCTCTCTGTGCACTTGCATACAAATAAACAAGGGGCTGTCCCAAAGGTCACAAAATGACTCAGGGACAGCCCCCATTTTCTAGTCTATTGAAATCATCCATAAAAGGATTACGCTTGTGTCGTTTACACACTCAGATCAAATTTTGATTTTTTATATTCATAAGGGGTTTTCCCCATAACTTCCTTAAAAGCTTTTCTAAACGATTTTTCGTTGGGAAAGCCCGCCTCGTAAGAAATTTCTGTAAGTGACTTATTCGTTGTTTCCAATAAATCGATTGCCTTTTCCAAACAAAGAATTTGCTTGTACTCCGTAAACGTCTGACCTGTATATTCATGAAACATTCTCGATAGATACGCCTCCGAATAGCCGCAGATTCGGGCTGTTTTCGCCAGACTAATATTTTCGGCGTAATGCTCTTTAATAAAATCCATGATCGTCTTTATCTTTCGCTGCTTTTCGCTAAATACCTCTGGCTGTATGTCTGCTGCCTGACTAAAATGATTAACGAGCAAATACTTAAGTTCAATAATTCGGCTTTGCTCTAAAATATAGTCATATTTCCCTATGGAAATATGCAGGTTATATATATCCATAAATAACTCTCTTAATTTAGAAAGTATAGTATGTTCAACTTGTCTCTCTTGCGTGTTTAATTGGATGAATACTTGTTCATTGGCAAAAAAGGTAGTTGGAAATTGCAATACAACGACTTGGTTTTCCGTAATACTTTGTGTGGAGTGCGGTACATTGCTATTAATAAACAGTGCATCCTTTTCCATCAAAATGGTTATCTTTCCTTCATGCCACACCTTGAGGCTTCCACTTGTACAATAGATTAATTCCATATTGCTGTGAAAATGCATGGGGATGACTCTTTCTGTATCTGTCGATTGAAACATAAAGAGGTTAATCATTTTTCTTCTGTCTATTTCAATATGTTCATAAATTTTTTTCATACGACACCTCATCAACCAGCTATGAGTAATCAACAGTAATTTATATTCAGTCATATACTCTAATACTCATACTATACCGATAGTAAAATGCCTACACAAGCAGAAATCTCTTCAGCCGACTAAGACAAAAAAAGGCAGTTCTTCTCGCAAACGGAGAATGAACAGCCTTTCCTTGCCTGTTTGTAGCTCTGCAGGTAAAAGATAAAGAATATCGTTTTAATGATTGATTATGGCTCCACATTCCTGCAGCTGATAAAGCTCAATTTCCCCTTCATTGTCTCCTGCGTCAAGCATCACACTGCGCTGTT
Source organism: Paenibacillus sp. BT-177 (assembly GCF_025846815.2). Lineage (NCBI taxonomy): Bacteria > Bacillati > Bacillota > Bacilli > Caryophanales > Paenibacillaceae > Paenibacillus > Paenibacillus sp. BT-177. The sequence goes on from NZ_JAOYTP010000002.1 coordinate 567,943, forward strand.
CCGTATCTTCCAAGAAATAACGCAGAGAAAATACTTCCTCGCCTTCGTTCACAAAAATCTCCAGACTTGAGCTTTCTATAAATATTTGCATGTCTACAAGTTGATTGGCTAATGTTGCTTTTCTGTACTCCCTCTGGTTCGTCAACCAGTTGGTTCTCCATACGGTTAAACTGTTTTCTTCTGAATCATAGTCAATTTCCACCGCATTTCTGACTATCATTTTGAAGTTCTCTGTAAGCTTCGAAAAATGAGCAATGCATTCCACCTGCAAGGAAGGCAGCATCCAAACCCCATTTTTGTGAATGTTCTCCTTAGAATGCACACCATCCAATCTTAACAACTGTAATTCCGGCAATGGTTTCTGGTATAGCACACCGTTAGACAACACTATTTCTCTAGGAAGGGTCAGCGCATGAATCCAGCCTTCCTGAATGGTTGGAACAGCCCTCTCTGCTTCTTCATTCATGGCGCTCATCCATCCGAACATAATGGTTCTATCATTCACCTTAAATGATTGTGGCGCGTAGAAATCAAACCCCCGATCGAGCTCTTTAAAATGGGCAAAGTTCCCGCTGAATTTTCCTGTATCCATGAATTTCCCAACAATATATCCCGATTGGTTAGGGTTTCTATAATATTCGCCTGCCTCTGGTAAACCCTGAGGAGAGAAGACAAAAATATCATTTTCCGCAAATTGAAGTAGATCAGGACATTCCCACATATATCCGAATTCATGACCATGATCCAAAAATGATCCTTGGTATTCCCAATCAGACAAATCTGTAGATTTGTAGATAAGCGTATCTCCAGTCAAATCCTCTCTTTGAGCGCCAACGATCAGCCACCAGCTCCCGTTCCGGTCTCTCCATACTTTCGGGTCTCGGACATGTCTGGTATAGCCTTGTGGATGTTCAAACAAAGGACCTATTTTATGGAAATTATCCCCATCTTCCGAAATGGCTGCGCATTGATAGCTTTCCTTGACTCCATCATTTCTAATTACATTTCCTGTGTAAAACAGATACAGCTTTTCATCATGAACTATAGCGCCTCCAGAATAAATGCCATCCTTGTCATACCATTCCGAAGGCTCCAGCGCTACACCCTTTCTTTGCCAATGCACCAGATCGCTCGAAACAACATGGCCCCAGCATTTATTTCGATGTTCGGTTCCTTTGGGGTTCCACTGATAGAAGACATGATATTGTTGATTGAAAAAGGCAAGTCCATTAGGATCATTTAATAGTCCGTAAGGAGGAGTAATATGATATTTAAGATGATAAGCGTCGCTTTTATTCATGTCTATCCTCCGGTAACAAAGTAAAACTAAAGCTTAGCAAAATGTCTTGTGAGCTTGAACCGATATAAACCTCAAATTCGCCTGGCTCACTCTTATACTCCATTTCACGTCCATAAAATTTAAGCATGTCCTCATCCACTGAAAATTCCACAATTGTAGTCTCGCCGCTTTGTAAAAATACTTTTTTAAAGTCTTTTAATTCTTTAACGGGTCTTGCAACACTTGCAAATTTATCGCGAATATATAATTGAATCGTTTCTTTCCCAGCATACGTTCCAGTATTGGATATAGAAATACGGATATCCACTGACTCATTTGTTTTCATTTCCTTTTGGCTGACGGTTAACAGACTGTATTCAAATGAGGTATAGGATAGGCCATAGCCAAACGGATACAAGGGTTCGTTCACTTCATCTATATATCGGGACGCAAAGCGATAAGAGCCATTTTCCTTTAAATTCGGTCTTCCTGTATTCAGCTCATTGTAGTATACCGGAATTTGTCCAACGCTACGTGGAAAGGTCATCGCTAATTTCCCAGACGGATTTACTTCCCCATACAGTATATTGGCCAGCGCTTCTCCGCCCATCGTTCCCGGATACCAGGCCTGAACAATGGCGTCCACTTTTCCAGCAACATCGGTAAGGATCAAAGGTCTTCCACTATATACGATCAGAACAATCCTTTTGCCCAATAAGCTTAATTCATGAAGTAATCTCAATTGTGGCTCTGGCAGCGTCGGATTCGTTCGTGATCCACCTTCTCCGCTCTGATATATACTTTCTCCCAAGGCAAGGACTATGACCTCTGCTTCATTTGCATTCCTAATGGCTTCTTGCAGTAGAACTTCCTCAGAGCTTGTTTCAACCGCCAGTTTGTCCGCATATTTATCGAAGGTTTCCCTTGCATCAAGAGGTAGCAGATAACTTCCTCTACATACCGAGAGATTGTCGGGGCCAACAAGCTGTAACAACCCCGTTTTCAAATTAATAGTGTCTGTCTGCTCTCCCTTAATCGCCCACATGCCCAAGGTAGAATTTTCTTCTGCATAGGGACCCATTAAAGCTACCTTCGTTTCCTTTGACAACGGCAATACATTATTTTCATTTTTCAGCAGCACAACGGATTCTTCTGCCAAGGACAGTGCCGCTTGTTTATGTTCGTCTGACAGAATACTGCTTGTTGAACGTTTAACGATTTCCTGTAATCCGCGGTATGGGTCCTCGAACAGCCCCAAATCATTTTTCAGCTTTAAGACACGATATACAGCTTCATTCAGAAGCTCCAGCATATAGCTATTATCAGATATTACATCTTTCAATTGATTTGCGTACACTGCCGTCTTCATATCCACATCTACACCTGCCAACAGTGCCAGCCTAGCGGCGGAAGCCTCGTCTTCGGCATAACCATGCATGATTAACTCTTCAATAGCGGCGTAATCCGAGATCAATACACCGTCAAAGTTCATTTCCTGTCTTAATACACTACGGTTAAGCCACTCGTTTCCAGTCGCAGGGATACCATTCAACGTATTAAAAGCCGTCATAACAAGCTTGGCACCCGCTTCTATTGCAGCTTGATATCCAGGCAAATAATATTCTCGCAATGCATGCTCCGATAGATCCACGGCATTGTATTCACGTCCAGCGACAGGCGCTCCATAAGCAGCAAAATGTTTGACGCAAGCGGCAATTTTATTGGTTGGCACGGCTGTACCTTTCAAGTTGCTGCCCTGGATTCCCAGAACTACCCTCTGGGCATATTTCTTTGCCAACAATGTATCCTCTCCTGGCGATTCCATCACCCGCCCCCAGCGAGGATCTCTAACCATATCTACCATAGGGGAAAAGGTTACATGAATGCCTTCATCGTAGCATTCCTGAGCAGCAATCGAAGCCGCATTCTCTATCTCCTCATAGTTCCAACTACATGCTTGAGCAATCGGAATCGGAAAAATGGTTCGATATCCATAGATAATATCTGCCATGAATAACAGCGGAATTTTATGAACCGATTTTTCCAAATAATCGGTTTGCAACCGGATTATTTTTTCCGGGTTGGTGATGTTTAATATGGAGCCCGTATTATAAATATTATAATCCGTATTTAGCCCTAGTTTTTTCAAAGGGCCAGTCACAACCGTATCCATGTCACCTTCAAAAAAATCACCGGTTAGTTGGATGAGCTGGCCAATTTTCTCTTCTATTGAAAGACTGTTCAATTTTTCAAGCAATGTTTTGTTGTCCATGATTTTCTCCACTAAATTTTATTTGTTCTCTATTTTTTCTTTAAATCCAAAGATCCACGTCAACGCAAATGCTACACCAAAACCGATTACACAAACTAAAGCATACAGAAAAATCTGATTATTCAGATACAATAACAAACCAGGTATAGCTGTAATCGACATGCCTGTTGCTTGAACATTAAAGATACGTGCGAAGAATCCTCCAACCGCTCCCCCAATCAAGCCCATCACGAATGGTTTGCCATATCGAATGTTCACCCCAAAAATAGCGGGTTCTGTAATGCCGAGCAGAGCAGACACGGCAGACGGGTAGGCAATAGATTTGGTTTTTAATCTTTTGGATTTCAAGCCGACAGCTAACGCCGCACCCGCTTGTGCACAAATAGATGCCGAACTGATCGGGTTAACCATATTCCAGCCGCCATCCACCAGCATCTGTATTTCGATCAGGTTCAACGCATGGTGCAGTCCGGTAACGACAATAATCTGATTAATGCCTCCATAAATAAATCCGCCAATGCCAAACGGCAATTTCAAAATAGCTGTAACTGCCGATAATATTAAAACCTCTACTTCATGGAAGATGGGACCAATCACGAACAAGCCCAGTACCAGTGTGAGCAATAATGTCAGAAACGGTGTCAAAATCAAGTCCAGTGCTTCGGGAACGGATTTCCTGATTCTCTTCTCCATCATCGCTCCCACGATCCCTATAATGAACGCCGGCAGAACTGAACCCTGATAGCCTGCGATTTTGATGAAGCCCAAAAATAAAAGAGGTTCCTTCACATGTTGAGCGACATCCCAGGATGTAGGTAAAGAAGGACTTACCAGCATGAGTCCGAGCAATATCCCCAAGATCGGCGACCCGCCAAATACTCTGAACGCTGACCAGCATACCAGCACAGGCAAAAAGGCAAACGCGGTATCGGTCAGTATTTGTGTAAATAATATGAAATTCGCAGAAATATCATCCGGTGTAAGTCCAAATAACTGAAGCAGTGCAGGCTGAGTTACCAAGCCCCTAACTCCCATAAACAAACCGGTAGCTACCAATGCAGGGATAATAGGAACGAATACATCCCCAAAAACCCGGATCATTCTTTTGAAAAAGTTATCATCTTGTGTTGAGGCCTTCTCTTTCAGCTCTGCCTTTGATGTCGCAGATACGTTCTGGCCGACCATTGCTTCGTAAACCTTGTTCACGGTACCGGTTCCAAAAATAATTTGATATTGTCCGGAGGTAAAAAACACCCCTTTTGCCTTATCAATATTCTCAATAAATTCATCATCAATAATGTCCCTGTCTTTTACAATCAATCTCAACCGTGTAGCACAATGTGCCATAGAAATAATATTGTCTTCTCCGCCAAGCCCTTTAATGACATCCTGGGCTATTTTAACGTATTCTTTCTCAAGACTCATCAGTCTTCTTCCTTTCCTCTGTTCCTCTTAGTTAGTCTGTACCTTTAAAACTTGGACTAATATGCTTCTTAAGAATAACATGACTGCGCTTTCAAACAGCGCGATTATTTTACTACATTAAGGTCAAATTTTGACCTCTTTATACCCTTGGCTATAAATAACTCTGAGAAATGGACTTTTTACGGGAACAAAAAATGCACCTTAAGAATGGGCACTGGATAACTTCATGGTTTATCCGGTGTATTCCAAAGGTGCACCTTAAATTGTCCTATTTGGTTACTTCGTGACTTTTAACTGAACACTATTGGCTGTATAGACAACCTTCACTTTATAATTGCTTGGTAGACCTGCTGCTTCAATGGAAGAAAATGCCCCATTGCGTTTACCGTAGGTTAAAATGGTGGCACCGCTAGCTGGTACATATTTGTTAGAAAAATTCAGACGTAATTTACCGTTAAGTTGGGCTGTTCCCTTAATTTTAAGTACGTCATTTTTACTGCCTAGGTTGAGTTCAAGTTTTCCCTTGGCAGTTTGTTTGTAATTCCCGCCAACAATCAGCTTTCCAGAGTTGTTTTTAAGAAGAGTTCCCCCGTTATTTGTAATTGCACCACTTCCGAAAGCTGTCTCCGAATTACCTTCAAGTATGCCTTGATCGATCTGTGTACCGCCGGAATACGTATTGCTACCCATAAGCTTCAACGTACCTGTTCCCTTTTTAGCCAGCATTCCAACACCGGAAATATTGTTGCGCCAGCGATCCAATGCGTTGAAACCACCTTTGGAAGCATCCATATTCACCGTAACATGATTGACGAAAGCACCATAGCCATCCGCGGCGGAAAACAGGTTTAATCGTCCCCATCCTTCGGCATCGTCAAGCACAGGATAGCCGGAAGGAATCCCCGTGGTAGCCAATACCCAACGACGTTGTGTGCTGTCAAGGTAGGGTAGGCGTGTCTCCAACAGCACCTCCGCTCCCTTAGGCACTGTCATTGGCTTCGTCGTTGGATTAATCGGGCTGAATCCGTACGTTAATCGTTGATTATAATTTTTCTTATTTGTAGCATAGTTGCTGAAACGATCTGGGGCTGTACCTTTTTGGGACAGCAATTGTGTATGAGCATCCTGATAAGCTGCTTTCTTCAAGCTGCTATTGGCTGGATCAGACAGGATAGCAGCAGCCATCGCTGTTGCCATGATACGCCCTCCCATGACATCAAGCGGGGAATGCATACCAGCAACAACACGATTATTGCCCAGCTCCGAAGCTCGTGTCAGCAATTCCTGATAACGCTCCGGCATGGCATAGGCCATGGCAATAGAACTGAGATACGCAGCATTGGTATGACCGCTTGGAAAGCCGCCATCATTAGTAGCATCAGATTTGAGCGCAGGGACCAGGCTCGGGACAACCACTGAATTATCGCTCCAGCGAAACGGACGAGGATAACTAAAGTAAGACTTAGCCGGGTTCGTCGTAGAGTAGTCCCCGCGCAAGGTATTGACCAAATTCACGACGTTGCTGAGACTGGAGCTTGTATCCCCTGCATTTGTTCCCTCATCTTCATATTTTTTAGTTGTAGCATCGGCCGGGACGTCGTTGATTGTTGTCGTGGCGCCTGCCTTCTTTCGATATACATCAGTGAGCGAACCCAGACCGTCGATTACACTGTAGCTCTGATTTCGACGATCATCCAAATAAGCCGCATCGGCCTCACTGGAAGTGCGACGGGCAGCGATATCAATTACCTTTTGAATATTAGCATCCAGTACACTGCTGTTTAATTTGGTGCCCGTGTCCCAGGTAGCACCGGGAGTCCAAAGCTTATTAAATTCAGAGAGCAGCCCGAGAGTCGGATTGGAGCTTTCCGTCTTATTAGCAGCACTATTATTTTTATAATGATCTACAAAATATCCCCATGACGGTTCTGTTGGAGTTACTGTCGTTGGCAGCGTGGCCGCACTCGCATAACTTCCACCTAGAGAACCTAGAAGTAAAGGTAAAGATAATAATGCAACTGATAGTGGTTTCCTTAGCAATTTCATTCTCAAATCAGATCCTCTCTTCTCTTGTGCTCTTCATACTGTTTCTACGGAGCTATTGTCTATACAACAAGTTGTATGACATAAAGAATCATATCTTAAGTTTGTTAAATAAAGAGCTTAGTTTTGTTAAATTCTTCTTGTTTATTTATATGTAAAAGGAATATCAGCAACATTCAACATAGAAATAGTTTTATGGTGTTTGTAATACTTCCACCATATTGATATGTCCTTATGATCAATATAGTTGGAGCAGTAGAGCATAAAATTTAATTAAGGTAGGTTGTCTTATGAACGAGGAAACTATTGCTTTCAAGTGTGGAGCGTGTCAACAGGTACCAGATAAACCCCTATTAGAAAACAAAGATTTTGAGATTGTAGCTATCGAAGATGCTATGGACTGGGCAGATTTCAAACATGATATTCCAGATCTAAATAGTGAAATATGGGAAAGAGCATTGATACCTCCCACAAAAGGTGACTTAAGAAAAGTACAAGTAAATTTTCCTTTTCATATGTCCGTTGGAGAAACTTTTTGGACTTTATTCAGACCTGCTTATTCACATTTTAATGGTTGGGAAGAGCAACCTGATGAGATCAACTTCTCTGCGTTTATTAAATGTAGATTTGAAGACATCATATCCAAAAATGAAAAAAGAGCTTGGATCCATGTCAGAGTGGAGCAAGTCCTTTTTTTGAAAAATGTATGTAATGAAATGCCGCCCCGTGATGGAACAGGCTATTTGGATTCATTTCATATGTTTGGAGAGGCTCAGCTGTTTCAATACAAGGATTGGATTCTTCTTGATGCAAACGCACAAAGTAATCTTGGGATTTGGGCATTAATTAAAAGAGTTAAGGATGATAACCATTTACCCATTTATGCATGTTAGAGAGTAAAATGATAAGTAAAGGATATCTTATACAGATACAATGCACTCAGAGCAAGATAATCTATTGTGAATTAGAGGATCGAGTAATAAAGAGTATCCAGCAGAATGGGCAAGCAGCGATGAGTAAAGGGGGACTTTATCCCACTTTCAGCCATTTGCTGCAAACGGATTGCTTCCTATATCTTAAAATATACATACATATCCGGAGGTTGCCATGACTACTAAATCTGCTACAAAAAAAGAAACGGGCCAATCGCTCCCCCTCCCCGGGCCGCAAGCGAAAGGCACCGTTTTTGCGATTCTGATTGCAATCAGTTTCGTCCATCTGTTCAATGACTCGATTCAATCGGTCATTCCAGCGATCTTTCCGATCTTGAAGGAATCTATGAGCCTGAGCTACACGCAGATCGGCTGGATTTCATTCGCCATCAACTTTACAGCATCAATTATGCAGCCTGTAATTGGCTTGTTTTCGGACAAACGGCCTACACCCGCTATCCTTCCTATCGGTATGGGCTTTACGCTCACTGGTATGCTGCTTCTCGCCTATGCAGCCGATTATAAAGCGGTGCTGATCGCAGTCATCTTCGTGGGTCTGGGCTCAGCCGCCTTTCACCCCGAAGGCTCGCGCGTATCCCATATGGCGGCAGGATCACGCCGGGGATTGGCACAATCCATTTTCCAGGTCGGCGGCAATGCAGGTCAATCGCTGGCACCGATGCTCACAAGCTGGATTTTTATCCCGTTGGGGCAATTTGGCGCCATCTGGTTCACGGGTATTGCGGCAGCCGGAATTGTAGTGCAATCATTCATTGCCCGCTGGTACGGTAACGTCCTGCGTACAGAAGGCATTGCACGCAAAAAAACGGTGACACGCCGCATGAAACCCGAAGTGCGCAGCCGTATTATGTTTGCCATGATTGTCCTCATTCTGCTGGTATTTGTTCGTTCATGGTATTCGACCTCGGTCGGCAGTTACTATTCGTTTTACCTGATGGAAGTATTTAAAATGCCATTGGCTGACGCACAGCTGTACATTTTCCTGTTCCTCGGAGCTGGAGCGCTGGGCACCTTTTTTGGCGGCCCGCTGGCAGACCGTTTTGGTAAACGCAATATGATTTTTCTGTCCATGGTATTAGCTGCACCGCTGGCGCTGCTATTGCCTTATGCCAACCACTTCTGGACGGCGATCCTGCTGGCGATTATCGGATTTATTATGTTGTCCAGCTTTTCGGTCACAGTCGTATATGCACAGATGCTCGTGCCTGGCAAAATCGGGACGGTGTCCGGTCTCATTACAGGCCTGGCTTTTGGTCTGGGCGGTGTGGGCGCACTCGTGCTCGGCAATTGGATCGACAAAGTAGGCATCACCAACATCATGTTCCTGTGCGGCTTTTTGCCACTGCTCGGCATTTTAACCTTCTTACTTCCTACAGACAAAACCCTGAATCGCTGGGCGGAAGAAAATGGAGCCGAAGTGTAACAGGCAACCGTGTGGCGGCCATCATTGGCCGCTGCACACCTTCATAAACAACTAACTCAAGCTCCATTCCTCATTTCTACCCCACTCTTCATCTCTCCTCTATTCCTTACTTCTACTCCAACCCATTCTCTACTTCTGCTAAACGCATTAAAATACGACGCTTCCGATACAGCATTTTCCCCGCTTCAGCTACGTCACTAATCGCACTTCGATTGGCAATGGAGCCAAACAAAATGCCTGCAATCGGGACCATTTGCAGCAGCTTTTTCCATCCAAACTGATCGCGATAGGTGTTAATGACCTCTTTCCATCCCTGCATCTGGGAAAAAACCTGTGCCTGACGTGAAGGATCATCGAACAAGGCCAGTTCCTCTAATACAGCCTTTTTACCCACAATATCGGATGAAGCAAATTGCATACATTTAATAATAAAAATGCGTTCCTGCTTATCATGGGGGTTAAAGCCATAGCACAAAGCGATTTCCTGAAGCACCTTGAGTGACAAGCCGAGCAAAATAGGGATATCCGCCGCAATCGTAAACACACCGCCAATCCCCGTGGTTGCTCCTTGAGCAGTGGCAAAGGCAATGCGACCCGACGTCATATCGTCCGCAGTCTGATCCATGATCGTTAACGGGAGCTCAGCCGTCTGCTTCAAAACCCACGTGGATTCGGCGCTATGTTCTGCATCTGCGTTTTCCCCGGCACGGAGCTGATCCTCCGTATCCGAGGCGGAATCTGCACCATTTGGCTGAATCATATATTCACGGGCCGTCTTGTTCAGCCTGCTCAGAACTGTTTCTTCTTTCACCAAATATTTACCGCCATTTTGAATGAAACTACCCATCTCATTAAGCAGTTGCTCCAGCTTGTCTTTAATGATTTTGGGCGTCAGCCGATCCAGCAGCATAAAGGGCCATCTACCGATTTTTTCCCAGAAAAAAATATCCTTCTGCTCCTTCTCCCACTTCTCAATATGCTTCAGCTCTTGGTGCAATACATCCTGACTTTCCCGATATTCTATAAGCGGCTTCATAAGCGTAGATGTCTCCTTTTGACTATGCTAGTTTATGTATGGATAATACGTAAGTAAGGCGAGTTCAGGTTTCTTTTTTTAGTAAACGAGATTGATATAGTAGATTAAAATTTGTCCAGATCGGAGTGTAATGATGAATAATGTAGAGCTTGTCCCTTACCATTGTGAGCATGATGCTATTTTACATACCTTTTATTTGCCTGAGGAGCAGAAGCAATTTACTGGAATGCCAGCTGAAATGCTGACACTAGCCAAGGAAGATCCACACCGCCATCCCGTCGTCATTACGGCTACTGGAAGACCGGTTGGATTTTTCATTTTATACGATGGAGATGAATTAGCAGACTATACGAATACTTCTGAGGCACTGTTGCTACGTGCGTTTTCTATTCATTATGCAGATCAAGGACAAGGGTTCGCTAAACATGGGCTGCTTCTGCTACCACAGTTCATCTCTAGACACTTTCCACATATTCGCGAGATTGTACTGGGCGTCAATGCCCGTAATCAAGCTGCCCAAAATCTGTATCTCAAATGCGGCTTTATCAATGAAGGTAACACTAAAATGGGACAACACGGCTTACAGCATATTTTTAAAATGAGCCTATAACGCTGACTTCAATTGCCCTCGTAAACAAAAGCTTTCGGCACAAATGCCGAAAGCTTTTATTATTAAATTACGCCAATTGAAAAGCTCAATTTGTAGTTACCAAACTTCGTAAGTTCATCCAGCATGGTATTTAACTCTGACTGTGATGACATGCGAACCCGCATCCAATAACAGCCCTCCCCACTTACCCGATGGATTTCGACAATAGAGGGATGCTCCCGTGCAAAAGTCTGAAAAGCACTGTGAGTCGTGCCTGAATTCAGAAAAACCGTAATAAAGGCATGAATCGTCTGCCCAATTTTCTCAGGGTTCCAGCGCAGTGTATAGCCTTCAATAATACCTGCATCCTGCATTTTTCGAACACGTGCCCCTACTGCTTGGCCTGTCAAATGAACAAGCTGACCAATCTCCTTGTGCGTTAAAGAGCTGTCTTCAATTAAATGATGAAGAATGCGCAGGTCGGTCTCATCAGGTACGGTTAGTTCCATAGTTATTTTTCCTTTCATGATGAAACGAGAATGCTGGTTTTCCTTTCAGCAGGCCGTAGCCTGCATCTTCTTGCGTCAGATATGATTGTAGCAGAAACAAAGAACGGCCGAAAATACATTCGGTCAAAAAACATTTACGATCAAAGGAGCTGACCATATATGAAAATCACACTAATCCGCAACGCAACCTTATGGATCGAATACGCAGGAGTAAAATTTCTGATTGATCCGATGCTGAGTGATGCTGGCGCAAATCCACCGGTTCCCAATACGGAAAACACTCTCCGCAATCCACTGGTTCCCTTACCACCACAATGGCAGTCGCTTGGACAGCCTGACGTGGTCATCGTCACGCATTTGCATCCAGACCATTGGGACCCGGCGGCAGTACGCTGGCTGGACAAACAAATTCCTGTCTTCTGCCAGCCCGGAAATGAAGAACAAATCATGGCTGACAGTTTTACACAGGTTACTCCGATTTCGGTGGCTGGCTCAGTCGGGAAAATCGAGATTACCCGTACAACCGGGCATCACGGTACCGGAGAAATCGGGGAACAGATGGGACCCGTATCTGGCTTTGTATTTCAGGCTCCAGGTGAGCCTGTCGTCTATGTGGCCGGGGATACCATTTGGTGCAGTGAAGTCGCGGAAGCACTGGATAAATTCCGCCCTGACTGGACGATCGTGAACGCTGGAGGAGCGCGGTTTACGGTGGGTGATCCCATTATTATGACTGCCCAAGATGTAACGGCTGTTGCACAGCATGCCCCTTACACACAAGTCGTTGCTGTCCATATGGAAGCCATCAACCATTGTGTACTGACTCGCTCCGAGCTTACGGAACATATCAATCATGAAGGTCTGGAGAAGCGTGTCCATATTCCGGCAGATGGAGCGACGATTTCGGCATAAGGTGATAACTCCCGATTCACCGTTTGCGCCCATTTCGAATATATTGGATTTCAAAACGCCTAAAAGAAGGGATTATTAAATGAATTGCCAATATCAATATCCTTATTATGGTACAGAAACCCAATGTAAAGAAGTTCCGATTGCTTTTCCTCCCCAGCATCAATATAGACAGCCGGGGTTGGAATACCTGGTGGTTCCACGCCCTATATTTGATAATCCAAAGTATATCGGCACGGGAAAGCTTCAGGATCGGGTGGCTATTATTAGCGGCGGGGACAGCGGCATTGGTCGCGCGGTTGCAGTCGCTTTTGCCAAGGAAGGAGCCGATGTGGTCATTGCCTATCTCGATGAGCATCGAGATGCTATGGAGACCCGTGATGTCATTCACAGGCTTGGCCGACGTTGTTTGTTAATTCCGGGTGATCTAAGGCTAAGAAGCAACTGCTGTCTGGTTGTTCAAAAAACGATGGAAACCTTCGGTCGTATTGATATCCTCATTAATAATATGGGTGTTCAGTTTGTGCGCGAATCGTATCTGGATATCAGTGAACAGCAGCTTCGTGACACGTTTGACACGAATATTATTTCGTTCTTCCATATGACTACAGAAGCATTGCCGTATATGCGGGCTGGGGCCAGCATCGTTAATACGGCATCGGTTACAGCCTATGTTGGACAAAAGAATCTGATTGACTATTCAGCTACCAAAGGCGCTATTGTCAGCTTCACGCGCGCTTTGGCTAATAATCTGGTCGATCAGGGCATTCGCGTGAATGCCATTGCTCCCGGTCCGATCTGGACTCCGCTGAATCCGGCCACACAGTCGCCTGAAGTCATTCGTACCTTCGGCAGCAATACACCAATGAAGCGTGCCGGGCAGCCTTATGAATTGGCTCCTGCCTATGTGCTGTTGGCTTCGGATGACGGATCCTACATTACGGGCCAAACGCTGCATGTGAACGGCGGACAAATGGTGACGACTTAGTTGGGCTGGCTAATAGCCATAAGGCCTAACATACAACAAACCTCCAGCATCCACAATTTCAAGTGGGACTGGAGGTTTGTTTATTTTACAATATTGAATATAAGCTTAGACTGATCTTTTGTTTTTGTTGTAAATATCGAAGGCAACCGCCAGCAGCAGTACCAAGCCCTTGATGCCTTGCTGCCAGTCAATACCGAGGCCGATCAGAGACATACCGTTATTCAGTACGCCCATAACCAAACCACCGATAATCGCTCCAAAAACCGTGCCGATCCCGCCGGACGCCGAAGCTCCACCGATAAAGCAAGCTGCGATGGCATCCAGTTCAAAGTTCGTACCCGCTCTCGGCGTAGCCGCGTTCAGACGTGCAGCAAAGATGAGACCGGAAATGGCAGCCAGTACACCCATGTTGACAAATACCCAGAATGTCACTTTTTTCGTTTTGACACCGGACAGACCCGCTGCCTTTTCATTTCCACCCAGCGCATACACATGACGACCCATAATCGTACGGTTCATGACAAAGGAGTATACCACGATCAGAATGAACAGCAGGACAAGAATATTCGGTATCCCCGCATAGCTCGCGAGCATGAAGGTGAACAGATTAATCACAGCAGCCACTACGATCAATTTGAGTATAAATAACGCCTGTGATGGAACCTCAAATCCATATTTAAGCTGAGAACGGCGTTCACGAATTTCATTCACGATAAACCATACTGTAAGTGCAATGCCGACAATGATGGATACCAGGTTATAACCGGTAGCTGAGAAATCCGGCAGGAAACCTGAACTGATTTTCTGAAATCCTCCCGGGAAAGGAGAGATCGACTGGCCTTCCAACACGATCATTGTTAATCCGCGGAAGAGCAGCATCCCTGCCAAGGTAACGATAAATGCCGGAATCCGTACATAAGCGACCCAGAACCCTTGCCATGCCCCAATTAACGCTCCGACCAGCAAAGCTGCAATCACTGCAATCCACGCTGGAAGCTGCCAATCGACCATCATAATGGCGGCAACCGCACCGACAAAAGCGGCTATGGAGCCGACGGACAAGTCAATATGCCCAGTGATGATAACCAGCACCATCCCGATGGCCAGCACGAGAATGTAGCTGTTTTGCAAAATCAGATTGGTAATATTGATCGGCTTCAACAGCAAGCCGCCTGTCAGCACCTCGAACAAGATCATAATGACGACCAGCGCAATCATCATTCCATATTGGCGGATGTTATTTTTAAATAGTTTAGTTATGGTTTCCATGCTTCACGCCTCCTGACTTGGTCATATATCTCATCAACGTTTCCTGCGATGCGTCCTCACGGCTAACCTCTCCGGTGATCCGCCCAGCATTCATGACATAAATCCGGTCACACAAGCCTAGTACCTCTGGCAGCTCAGACGAAATGACCAGCACACCCTTACCCTCAGCAGCAAGTCGATGAATGATCGTATAGATTTCATATTTAGCACCCACATCTATGCCGCGCGTCGGTTCATCCAGAATCAGAATATCCGGTCCGGAAAAAATCCATTTGCTCAGTACTACCTTCTGCTGATTGCCGCCACTCAGATTACCGGTTTTCTGTAAAATGCTCGGCGCTTTGATGTTCATGCTTTTTTTCATTTCCTCTGCAACGACGACTTCCTCCTGCTCATTGACCACAGCGCCCTTCGTCAGCTTGCTCAGACCAGTTAACGAAATATTACGCTTGATATCATCCATTAAAATGAGGCCATACTCCTTGCGATCCTCCGTCACATAGGCAAAGCCGTTGTTAATCGCGTCCGTAACCGTGTTGTTCTGGATCGGCTTACCGTCCTTAATCAGTTGACCCGAGATATTGCGTCCGTATGACTTGCCAAAGATACTCATCGCCAGCTCGGTCCGTCCTGCTCCCATCAGCCCGGCAATACCGACAATTTCACCGCTGCGAATATTCAGATTCACCTGATCCAGCACCTTGCGGTCTGCATGATGCTCGTGATACACCGTCCAGTCCTTCACTTCCAACACAACTTTGCCAATCTCGGCATGACGCTCTGGATAACGGCTGGTCAAATCGCGTCCAACCATCCCGCTAATGATCCGATCCTCTGTTACCTCATCCTTTTTCATATCCAGCGTCTCAATCGTCTTCCCATCCCGCAAAATCGTAATCGAATCCGACACCTTTGCGACCTCATTCAGCTTGTGGGAGATGAGAATGCAGGAAATGCCCTGTTTTTTAAACTCCAGCATCAAATTAAGCAGATTTTCACTATCATCCTCATTCAATGCCGCTGTTGGTTCATCCAGAATAAGCAGCTTCACCTTTTTAGAGAGCGCTTTCGCAATTTCGACTAGCTGTTGCTTGCCGACCCCGATGTTCGTAACCAATGTATTGGGATTTTCACTCAAACCGACCTTAGACAGCAGATCGCGTGTCCCCACAAAAGTCTCTTTCCAATCAATCACGCCGCCGCTAGCGCGCTCGTTACCCAGATAAATATTTTCCGCAATCGAGAGATACGGGATCAATGCCAGCTCCTGATGGATAATGACGATGCCCAATTCCTCACTCTGCTTGATATCCTTGAACTCACACGTTTTGCCTTGGAAAATAATATCCCCTTCGTAGGTTCCATGCGGATATACACCGCTCAGTACCTTCATTAGCGTCGACTTGCCCGCACCGTTCTCGCCGCACAGCGAGTGAATCTCGCCTTCCTTGACCTTGAGATTTACATTTTCCAATGCCTTTACGCCAGGAAAGGTTTTGGTAATTCCCTTCATTTCCAAAATGATTCCAGTCATGGGATACGCTCCTTTCGGTTGGATTCTTACTCTTATTTGAGACCAATTTGCTCTTTGGTGTAATAGTGACTGCCGACAATATCCTTCTCCACATTCGTCCGATCCACCGAGATCGGATCAAGCAAGTACGCAGGAATTACCTTTTTACCGTTGTTATATGATTTAACGTCATTCACTTCCGCTTGCTTGCCCTGTAAAATGCTGTTGGCCATCACGACCGTTTGCTCAGCCAGCTTGCGGGTGTCCTTAAATATGGTTTGGGTCTGCTCACCAGCCACAATAGATTTAATTGAAGCCAGTTCTGCATCCTGTCCCGTGATGATCGGCAGTGGCTTATTCGCAGATCCATATCCGACCCCTTTCAGGGATGAAATGATACCGATGCTAATGCCGTCATACGGGGAGAGCACCGCGTCCAGATTGGCCCCTGAATAGTAGGCACTCAGCAGATTATCCATCCGCGATTGTGCTAAAGCTCCATCCCATCGCAGTGTAGCGATCTGCGCCATCGTCATCTGTTTGCTGCGCACAACCAGCTTACCGGAATCAATGTATGGTTTAAGTACAGACATCGCACCATTAAAGAAGAAATAGGCGTTATTGTCATCCGGCGATCCGCCGAACAGCTCGATATTGAAAGGGCCCTTGCCATCCTTGAGACCCAGCTTTTTCTCAATATATGCCGCCTGTAGCACGCCTACCTTGAAGTTATCAAAAGTCGCATAATACGTCAGATACGGTGTGTTGCGAATCAGACGGTCGTAAGAAATGACTTGAATCCCTTGGTCGTGTGCCTTCTGAATTACATCCGTCAGCGTGTTTCCGTCGACCGAAGCGATGACCATAACATTGACGCCCTTGGTGATCATATTTTCGATTTGGGAAATTTGATTTTCCACCACGTCCTCGGCATACTGTAAATCCGTTTTATAGCCTTGCTCCTGAAACAACCGAACCATATTCTCCCCGTCCCCTACCCAACGCTCGGACGATTTGGTCGGCATGGAAATACCCACATAGCCTTTTTCCTTGCTGCCCGTTCCACTCTCCGCCAGATTGCAGGCCGAAAGCATCAGGGCCAAAATCAGAAGCCAAACGACAACAGCTCCTTTTTTCATATGAAGTTCCCCTTTCCTCATGTGATGCAGGTCATTTGAAGGTAAGGATTTTGTAAAATCCTCAGTCAGTGCTAATTAGACTAGAAGTTAGATAGCGCTTACATAAGTGAGGCAATGAGTACCTCTCCTTTTTTTATGTGCAAACACATGGTATCATTCCAGGCCGGGAAAGGTCTTTGCAGGTTTTGAACTTTTTTTATAAAATTTTAACCTTTGTGTGGGGGAAGGTATTACTTTAATAAAAAACAATGAGGGGCAATGGAGGGTAGTTGCAATTGATTGAAAAGCTATTTTAGATGCGGAGCCAACAGATTTACCCCGAAGGCATGTTGTATTCCAGCTATAAGCTCATCCGCTAAGTTATCCGAATGAGCTTGACGTTAAACTTCATCGACATCAATTAAGAACACCCGCTCCTGGAATCCGCCTCGGGCCTCGGCTTTGTCCGCCCGCAGCTTGTCCAGCTCGGGTACGTTCGCTCCATGTACTTCTGCCAGCGCTCGGATGACTTCCAGCATATCCGCCAGCTCTTCCAGCGCATCCTGATCTTTATCTGCTGTAAAATATTCCTCAGTCTCTTCACGAAGCTTCGTTCGCAGTTCCTGCTTATATTCCTCTGGGTCCAAAATGCGTGTCCGACATTCCTTGCCCTGAGACATAATGATATGCGGAATCCGGTCCCGCACCAGCTTGTTGTATGTAGACATATCAAATAACATCTTTTCTGATGTGGAGATTAAAAAATTTAACAATTTAATTGAACGGGTTTTCTTTAAAAATAGACGGATACCGCTTCGATGGATTAGCTACAATGCGCCGCGACAGACGCTCTAGAATAGAGTCTGTTTTATAAAGCAACATGTCTACTTCCTCCAGCTTCATCGTCTCCCTGGATGCTTCTTCCTCTCCGGAAACCAGATAATGCATGGTACCCATAAACAACACCATATCTAAACACGGCTCAGCATCCGAGCGAATTAGCCTGAGCAGATCGTTCATGGATAGGCTGATGGATAAAGGTATGATTTGATTTCGATGTACATAAATGGCCTTCGCCATTGAAAACATGGCGCGATCACAAAGAATGAGGCAGTTTTGCCATTGATCATGATCACGCATCATCTGGGCAAGCTGCATTTGGTATTGGGCAAGCTTTTGAAAGTCCATCATGCAATTCAATATGTGGGTGTCACTATACTTAGGCAATTTGAAATCAGCTTCACTATGTAGTTGGTTGCTTAAGGAGTAGTGTTTCATGGGGGAATCAACTCCTGAATTAGAATTTCATCAACAATGTGAGCAACGTAGCATATCATTAGACCACTAAAATGTATAATTTTCTAGCTATCGGACAAGCTTCATAATGAATATTACTATATAGTAGTTTTTAATTCAATTTACTTACTAACGCATATTAATTAGATGTAACTCTTTCTCTACACTTCTAACTATAGAGAGGTGTATTCATGTCAGAACTTTTAGAATTAGTTGGTACACGTATCCGAGATATTCGAAAGTCCAAAGGGCTTTCGCAAGAAGCTTTAGCCGAACAAGCAGGATTCAATTCGAGTTATATTGGTTTCATCGAGCGTGCGGAGAGAAATATATCTTTGAAAAATCTGGAGAAAATAGCGAAGGCATTGAACGTGGGCGTCTATCAATTGCTTACATATGTGAAGGAAAATGATGAGCTTACCGAAGAAGACTCGAGTATAAAAGCCATTTTGTCTCTCCTAAGAACTCGTGAATCCAAAGATACTGAGCTGGCCTTAAAGATTCTTACGGATATATTTATTAGAATGGATGAACGATGAAACAAAAAAAAGGAACTGCACTCTGCAGTTCCCTACCTACCTCTTAAGACAACGCCAGCATCGCTTTCATATCTTCCTCTGCGGTCGTAATGAGCTTCAAGCCAAACATCTCCACCAACACATCCAATACACCAGAAGAAATAAACTCAGGCGGTTTCGGTCCGATGCGAATATCCTGGATGCCAAGACTGAACAAGCCTAGCAGGATGGCAACCGCTTTTTGCTCAAACCAGGACAGCACAATGCTGACAGGCAGCTCATTCACTGTGCATCCGAAAGCATCGGCTAATGCCAGAGCGATTTTCACAGTAGAACCGGAATTATTGCATTGTCCCAAATCAATATAACGCGGAATGCCAGTATCCCCAACGGTGCCGTAGTCCACATCATTAAAGCGGAACTTACCACAAGACGTGGTCAAAATGACCGTGTCGTTCGGCAAGGATGTAGCCAGCTCGCGGTAATAGTTACCGCCTTTGCCTGGTGCGTCGCAGCCTGCGATGACGAAGAAACGGCGGATATGTCCATCTTTGACTGCCTGAATGATCTCAGGTGCCAGCCCAATGACTGTCTCATGATGGTATCCTGTCGTAAGCACCTGTTCAGAGTCTACATCTGCGGCTGGCAGAGCCAACGCGCGTTCAATCAGTGGAGAGAAATCGTCGTTCACAATTTTGGCAACACCCTCCAGCCCTGCTACTTCATAAGAGAAGAAGCGGTCTGCATATGTGCCTTTAATCGGCATAACACAGTTCGTCGTGGCAAGAATCGCACCTGGAAATTCTTCGAACAATCTGCGTTGATCGTACCAGGCCTTGCCGATATTGCCCTTGAGATGTGCATATTTCTTCAACGCCGGATAACCGTGGGCAGGCAGCATCTCCGAGTGAGTGTAGATATTGATGCCCTTTCCTTCGGTCTGACGCAGTAATTCTTCCAGCGCGTACAAATTATGTCCGGTCACGACGATGCATTGGCCTTCGATTTTATTTTGGCTGACGGTAATCGGCTGTGGAATGCCAAAACGATCCGTATGCGCACGATCCAGCACATCCATGATCCGTACAGCTGCATTTCCGACCTTCATCGCCATTTCCAAATGCTCTTGTACATTAAAGTTAGAATTGGTTAAGGTCATATATAACGCTTCATGCGTGATCCGATCCACCTCAGGATCGGTATATCCCAACTGACGAGCATGTGTCGCATAGGCAGCAATCCCTTTTAATGCAAAAATCATTGTATCTTGCAAGCTTGCTACCGTCTCATTTTTCCCACATACTCCGATGACTTTACACCCGCCGCTCGGCGTCTGTTCACACTGATAACAAAACATATCGTTTTCCTCCAAATATTGATAGATATTTGTTCGTTATCTACAGGGTAACAAACCCCTGAACGTGCGGGTGTGATTACACACACACTTTTTAGTACAGATTATAATGAGACGGTGCAGGCACTTCGCAATCCAATCATTCCTATTCCGACGAATTTTCCTGAATTCCCCCGCCCTTACGGTACTGCACAGGGGACACGCCCATGGTCTTTTTAAAAGCAGTGCTAAAATAGTGCTGGCTGTCGTATCCCGTACGTTCTGCTATTTCAAGCACAGACAACGTCGTAGAGTCCAGCAGCTGCACTGCTTTGCGGATACGGGCACGCGTGACGAGGGTCACGAAGCTGTCATTGAGCTCCTTTTTGAGCACACGGCTGAGATATACAGCGGACACCTGTAGACGCGAGGCAAGAGCTTCCAGCGTCAGCTCCCGATCAGCATAACCTTCCTGAATAAGCTGCCGGGCCCGGCGTACGATGGGAGATAGCTGCGATTCACCATACACCCGATCCCGGCTCACCCGGTACGCATCGATTGCGCCTTCCAGCCCACCCGTGTTGGACTCCACATGTGTGTGAACCGCTATATTCAGATAGCGGCCAATGGCCTGCTCTATGGAAGCGCCGATCGTCTCGGGTGCCTCCTGCCACAGGCATATGCCGATCAGCCCGTTCGCATCGCGGAACAACACATGCGATCGGTTCTCCAGCAGTTCGCCAATAATATTTTCAGCGGCGAAAAGAAACAACTGGCGATCATTCTCGCGCATAATCGTCTGCCGCGCCTCTGCCGCTGGCCACCGTACCACACCGATCTGAGCAGGTGGCCGGGATGGAAGACGTAAAAACGTCAATTGCTCCATAACGTCCTTTCCCGTGTGCTGTCCTTCCAGCCATTCCAGGCAAAATCGCTGGCGCAGCAGCGGAATATTCCGTTCAATCTGCCCTGCGGCTTGTTCTACATAGGCGGCACGTTTGTACTCCTCGTCCAGTCGCTGACGAAGGCGCGCCAACGCAGCGTGAAGCTGATTCGCATTTACCGGCTTCAGAATATAATCCTCTACGCCAAGTCGGACAGCCTCCTGCGCATAAGCAAACTCATCATGCCCGGAAATGATCAGGCAACGGCATTCCGGACGTTCTTCCCGCAGCCGCCGAATCAGTTCAATCCCATCCATGAACGGCATATTCATATCGACCAGCAAGATGTCGATGCTAAGCTGATCAACCAGCTCCAGCGCTTCTTCACCGTCCTCGGCCTCGGCTACAACCTCCATGCCCAGAGCTGCCCAGTCGAGGCAATCCCGAATCCCCTCACGAATGATCGGCTCATCATCTGCGATCAATACTTGATAACATTTGGCCGTGGCTATGCTTACTTCTGGTATGGCCTGGTCAATCAGACTCGCCGTTGTCGCGTTGTCTGTTCCCTTGAATTTCGTCATCCTGACCCTCTCCTCTGTCATAAGGCTTCTTCAGTTGCGCCATATCCAGCAGCAACGGATGAGTGATTGTAACGCAGGTACCTGTCCCTTCTTTACTGTCCAATGTAATTCCATATTCCTCGCCAAAAGACAATCGGATACGCGCTTGTACATTCAGCATGCCGTAACTTCTGCCATTTGTACGAACTCCCTTTTGTTTCTGTCTTCCTTCCATCGCCTCCAGTGGTCTTTCCAGCCATTCACGCAGCTCACACAGACGTTCCGCCGTCATCCCTGCACCGTCGTCACGTACCGACAGCAGCAGCTTGCCGTCCTCGGCTTTAGCTTCTACCCAAATTGTGCCTGGACCGCGTCTGGCCTTAATACCATGGTAAATCGCATTTTCCACTACAGGTTGAAGCATCAGCTTCAATACAAACAGATCCTTCAGCTTGTCGGGAACATTCAATTCCCAGCGAAGTCGATCACGATAACGGGTTTGCTGGATTTGCATATAGCTCGTGATATGCTCAACCTCAGAGCGCAGCGGAATAAAGTCATCCCCTTTGCTGAGTCCAAGGCGGAACAATCTCGATAACGCCCCCACCATGTCGGATACGTCGTCTGCTCCATTTTTCCGAGCCATCCAATGAATTGTATCTAGCGTATTGTATAGAAAATGCGGCTTAATATGCTCTTGGAGACTGCGCAGTTCGGCATCCCGTTTTTGCCGTTCCCTCAGTTCACTAAGCAACATGAGACGGCGGATCTGCTCCAGCATCCGGTTAAAGCTACGGCCCAGCATTCCGATTTCATCCCCGCGCTCACTCCACTGGCGAACCGTAAGATCCCCTGTCTCTGCCTTACGCATATAAGACATAAGCCGGAAAATCGGCTGCGCGATGGAACTGGACAATCGCAAGGATGCCGTTAAACCAAACAGACATACAATGAAAACAAAACAGACGACGTAGAACTGAATTTGCCGCACTTCCAGTGTAGATTCGCGTGCCGGGAATACTCCCACTGTTCTCCAGCCCGTGAACTCGGAAGCCTGGAACATGAAGAGCAATTCCCTACCTCCGGCTTCACGGGTAAACATTCCGCTATCCTCTGTCCCGAACCATTGCGGCGGAATGCGCTCAATCAAAGGCATATCTGGCATATATACACTGCGTCCCTTGGCATCTGTCACCATGACATACCCGCTTTTGCCCAAGGTTACATCTCTGGCGGCTTGCGACACAGCCCGCAGCTTGAGATCGATCATAATCACGCCCAGTACATGTCCTGTCTCTGGGTCCGTGACCGAGCGAACGACAGAGACAATTTCACTGTCCTTATACCGGACATGAGTGGTCACATTACGGTGACTTGGCTGTCCCAGCACCGTGAATATACCTGCATGCTGCGCCGCTTGTGTGTACCAGTCTTCTTCCGTTAGGCTGCGCGTGCTTCGAGCATACATTTCATTGCTGATATAATCGCCTTTTTCGTTCACGATCAGAATCCCTGCAATTTCAGGATATAAGGTGGTAAACCCCTGCAAAAATTGCTTCATTTTATACAGCGTATCCTGCTCCTGTACGGAACTTACTGCCTGCTTGGAGCCGGGAGCCTGGTTTTGCAGAGGCTTCTGGGCTCGCTCCTCCTGATTTTCTGGCATTACACTACTCGTATGAACCGCGTGGCCATCGGCCAGCGTCCGCCCTTTCCAAAACTCGCCAATATCAGGATTAAAGGCAACCAGATACGTCATGTTCTGCAAATTTTCCATTTTGGTATCCAGTGCTTCGTTCACCTTGCCAATCAACTGCATCGTATGATTTTCCACCTGCCGCTCAATAATCCGTTCCACCGTCCAATTCACCAGCAGGCCTAGTCCCAGCGAAGGCACGATGCCAAACAGCAAGAACAGCACCATGAGCTGATAACGTAAAGGCATATTAAGCAAGCGAAGCCGTGGCATCATTTGGTGCAATCCTAAGTAGAAACGCTTCCAAAATTTATTTTGCATAATAATCATCTACATTCTCTCGGGTGACGACGGAAATCCCAGTATCTACCCGCACGGGCAGCGGAGTATTGTCTCCAGAGGAAGAAGGTGCAGGAATCGTCAAATGATGATGCAGATGGAACAGATATTGAAGTGACCAATAGCCCATATTCCATGTCCCTTGGGCAATTGTGGCCGAGATCGTCCCATCACGAATCATATCCAGTGTCGCTTTATTCGTATCAAAAGAAATAATCTTCAGCGGATGACTGCTTTTTTGGCTCAGTGCTGCCTCACCCACACCTGTTCCTCCGGTGGCTTCGGTCACAAAAATACCCGCCAGTTTCGGATAAGCTTTCATCAGCCTTTGCGATTCATCCCTAGACACCATCACGTCAGCACGACCATCTACCACTTCCACCACCTTCATGGCAGGATACTGCCGCTGAATGGTATCGCGAAAGCCGCGCGAGCGTTCCTCATGATTTTGCTGCCCAGGCAGTGTGAGAACAGCGACTTGGCCTTCACGTCCCAACAGCTCTGCCATTTTTTCCGCAGCGGTCACGCCCGCCTTATAATTATCTGTGCCCAAAAAAGTATATGCCCGGCTCCCCGGCGCTCCGGCGTCAAACAGCACTACAGGGATGTCGGCATCCAGTGCCTTATTAATGACCGGGATCAGGGAGTGGGGATCAATCGCTGATATGGCAATGCCTGCGGGTTTACGGGCAATCGCCTGCTCAATGACCGTCGTCTGCTCCTGTGCATCATACCGGGTAGCCCCCCGATACTCCACTGTCACCCCCAAGGCATCCCCAGCATCCTCGAAGCCCTTGAGCCCGCTTTTCCAATACTCCAAACCGGACTGGAAGGTAATCATCATATACGTTTCTCCGATACTGCCTCGTAGCCCTTTTTCCTCCCAAGCTCCATTCAACCGCCCGGTTTGTTCATATCTGAACACATAGAGAGCAAAGGCTGCAATCAGCAGCATGTACACCAGCAGCGTTTTCTTCATCCTTCCTCTCCTCTTCCTGTGCGTATCCTTAAGTTATAAATTCACTTTAATTTATTCTGGTTTCACTTAGATTGTAAACGCAATCATATTAAATTGGAACTACTTACTCTTCTTACTTTCAGGTGGCGTTAATCCTGCACTAATGTTTCTACGTTACAATACCTACAATTGTGCTAGGGAAAACATGTGCGAATCTTGAGGAAAAGGAGTGATATGGATGAGCAAGCCACGTATTGCGGAATGGACAGAACTACGGGGTCTTGCCTACCTCGCTGTCGTGCTTCAGCATTGCATTGGCGAATATATTTATCGCAGCGACATCCAACAGCCGGATTCCGTTATGCTCGCGATGCTGTACCATTTGACACGTTTTGGCACACCCACGTTCGTCTTCCTGTCTGCGGCGCTGCTATTTTATAATGGTAACAAACCGATTGGCTATTCCCGTTATATTGGCAGACGGTTTCGAGATATTTATGTTCCTTTTCTCTGCTGGACCATTGTTTATTGGGTATGTACTCAGAACTGGTCAACGGCGCAGTGGGGAAATATATATTTTTACAAAGGCATGTTTGAAGAAATGATCATCCCCGTCAGCGGATATCATCTATGGTTTGTGGTCATGATCTTTCAGTTTTATATTTGGTTTCCTTTATTTGCAAAAGCAACTGAACAGATTCGGACGTTTCTACGTCGTTATAGCACCAAAAGACGCAAGCAGCTTGTTTTGGCTGTGATGCTGATTGCCGCTGCGGCTTACGCTTTGCTGTTACAATGCTCCTACTATGACATGTCTGCATGGAGCACTGGGTTGCCGTCCTTTTGGCAGACTCTGTTAGATTACCGCACTTATAACTTTGTTATGTACTTTTTCTATTTTATGCTGGGCGCAGTATGCGCCTATATGACGGACACCTGGCGGGGATTGGCCCAACAGACGTTGCCGTGGAATGTATTTGTCTTTATTGGTCTGTTCATGCTCATGGGTCACACGATGCTGATCCAGTCTGGCGATACAATCAATCTCAATATTTCTACCTATCTGAAGCCAAGCACTTTCGTGCTGATTGTCTCGCAGTTACTTTTGTTGTACGGACTACTGCTTCATTTGCAAAAAGACCAGCGATCCGAGCCGTTTCGCCGTATGCTTAACTGGATTGGACGCTACTCATTCGGAGGATATCTGGCCCATGCACTCGTGCTATCCTTCATATCCTATTACACTCGTCCGCTTGCACTGGGTGATCATCATTTTACAGCTACGCTCATTACGTTTGTCGTCGTGGCAAGTGTTTCTCTGGGCATCAGCTGGCTCTTTGCCCATCTGCCTGGTGGCAACTGGATTGTTGGCTCCAAAGGCAGACAGCGCTTGAACTGGCGGCCTAATTTTCAGTTCCTTTCCTCCAAACGTGCTTCCAAAAGCACACAGGAGCTTGGCTAATCTTCTGCTTCAGCGTTCAATATGGGGGATTCGAACACCCTCAAGGACTTTCGCAGGGCTCACATATTGAGCTCTGCTTTTTTTTGTTGTCTAAGCATGCTGAATCATGTCCGTAACTGATTAACATTTTATGACATGGATATGTATTTTGTTTTAAAATAAGTCATTATATAGAATAATTATAAGCATTACGTGGGAGAAGTCACAGTTTTGCATAATAAGAATGGGGGGATAAACTGAACATACCATCGTCGTTGTTAAGGATCTGGTCCAAAACTGGGTGAGGCTGCTTCCTGGTCTGAAACATACGGTTGAACTGATTAATCAGTTCATCCAAAAGCATAGACTGCTCCAGTACACAAGCATGTCCTAAGCCATACTCTGCGTAAAGATCAAGCAAGTGTTGTCTGGCATGTTCGATTTGTTGAGTTAACGTTACCGTTTCATCCTTGTTCATCCTACATACCTCCTACTGAATCTCATTTTAAGAAGGGATGTACAAATACGTCAGGATCAATTTTGAAGCAAAAAATTACAAAATAATACAAAAAGAGACCAGCAATAAGCTGGCCTAAATTAAATGAATTAGTGCTCGATCAAGATCCACCAACGTGTCCTTGAACTTGGATCGTGCCATGGCTTAGATTTGCAGTTTGAGCTGGTACTGTGAATACCAGTAAAAAACTAGTTACTACCAAGCAGAAAGCCATCCTTTTGATCATTTTTCTCCCACACCTCCTCATAAATAGATTGGAACTGAGCTTGTGTTTTAGGAGCCGCATGTGTTTTGAAATGAAGAAATAATCCAAAACAATTGGCAATAAGTAGTACATGATTAATTGTAACAGCTTTTTCAAAGGCGATTAATAAACATTTGAAACCATATGTATATCTGCCTTTATTTAGGCTGTACTTGGCTATCTTGTACCAGAATCGTACGTATTCTTCTGGTAACACTTGTTGTGTGTACATGTCCGAAGAAGATGACTCCTGATACGCTGCAATTTGCGATTCAAACCGCCGGAGAATATGATCTACATCTACATTATAGCGATTAGCCACTTCAAGGACGTTTAGTAGCTCGGAAAAGATCTCTTTTTCGGCAGCTATATGCTCTACGTAATCTGGCAGAACACTAATATCACCAGACATAAGCCTGTTGACGTAAGTATTAATTTTTGCCCATTGTTGATACTTCTGTTTCCAATAAAGTGTATCAGGGTCCTGCTCTTTTACCCAATTTAAATCAGCATAACCACGAATATGTTCTAATGCCTGTGCATGATCTCCTTTTGCATCACAAGCGTTAGCACACAACAATTCGGCGTAAACTATGTATACAAACAATGGTCTGCTTAGCTTTTTTCGTGGCTCTGTTCCTTTTCGCTTGGAATTGTGAACCAAATGATATTGGAGTTGTCCTAACTGACCCATCTGATGTGCAAATTCATACACCTTGTCCCACATACTTAATGACCTATAGACATTTGCCAAATCTTTTAAAGCATCCAATTGCTCTATCTCGTCTAAACGATCCACAAAAGGGGCAAATTCGATGGCGGCCTGAAGGTTTACAGCCCGATCCTGTCCGACGTTGATTTGGAACAAGCGATACTGGCAGATTGCCAATCGCTCTGAATGCTGCTGCTTCTCACTTTCAGCTACCTTTTTGTATAAGTAAGCGGCTGCTTCGTTGTAACCGTCTTTGTATACATTTTCGGCGACTTCAAAAAGCGATGGCAGATAATTAGGGTTATCCAATAACAGTATGACAACTCGCTGCAAGCAGTCCAATCGCCCTAGCTCAATGCATCGGTACAGGAACGGACTGATTTTTTTCCAGTTGAGCGGACATTCTTCAATGCATTCTTCAATGTATCGTTCGTAAAAATAATCCGGTGGTAAATTCATTCCCGCAGTAATACTATCCAGTTGGTGAACAGACATAGACCGGTTGCCCGTCACAATACCACTAACTGTACCTACATTCAAATCGATCGTGTGACCAAATTCGGTCATGGTTAAGCCTTTTCGTTTCAGATAGGTTTGAACTTCTGCCTGTATCGTAGGTGTGATTTCCATGGATAAACCACCCTTTCAGCATCTTCATAGATTCCCATTTTCAATAATTCATATAGTTTTGAAACAAATAGTATAATTACTGTTTTTTCATTCATGATAATACCATCTTTTGGAACATCAATAAATACTTTTACTTTATAGATTTTTATATTTTTATTAGGAGATCATTGGATGATAGATTATTATGATAGGAGAAGGTCACTTGAAAAATACAGGTATGACACGTCCCTTGGACACGTTAGGCCGGATTGTTATTCCAAAGGAATTGCGAACCTCTATGGGTATTCAAGCTGGCGAGTCTTTAGAATTTTATTTGGATGTTGAAACCGGATTGTTAAGTATGCGGAAGTATATTGGAGTCTGCTGCCACTTATGCCATTCGGTCCAGGATTTAAGCTATTTCAGACATTCATTTTTATGTAAAAAATGCATACAAGATTTGAAGGGAAACATCGAGGTATGTTCAGTACCTGTTCCTGCTGTCAACGAAGCTGTGGGCAAGGAAAATAGTCTGAACCGATCGTCTTCACAACATTTGGTTGAACATCTAAGAAGACTTATGCGTGAGTATCCAACAGCCCAGCAAGGCGAATATGCTGAATGGCTTGGCGTGTCACAAAGCCGTATTTCCCAGCTTAAAAAGCTATTATAGGTGTTGATTAACTTGATCCCAGTAAACTCCAATAACCAGTCGCTGTTTATTTCAAGGCGACTGGTTATTTTTTAACTTCGAAACCATACTTATCAAAATTAAACAAGTTAAAATCACCAAAACTTCTAAATGATATTGCTGTAAAATATGGATTTAAACTCGTCAAGATGATATATTCGGTCTATATACAAACTTTCTAAACAGGCATTTCCCAGACTCGAAGCTAAAAAAATTAACGTTGTGAGTAGGTGTTCAATGAAGTCACATGTTCTAATTTATGATGGTTATGTTAGTTTTGAAATTATGCTAGCAACCTATTTTATGAAAACCAAAGGGGATATTGTTACGATTGGAGTAACCAAAGATCCTGTCATTTCCTATGAGGATTTTAAAGTTACGCCTTCAGTAGCCCTTGATGAAGTGTCTGCGGAGGACATTCAACTCCTAATTATACCTGGTGGAGATAACACTCAATTAAAGACAAACAAGCAACTTCTAGCTCTCATTAAAGCACTAAATAATGATCATAAAGTGATCGCAACCATTTGTTCTGCCACTGAACTGCTAGAGCTAGCAGGTGTTTCCCCTAAAAATCATGTGAGTCATCCATCGGGCCTGGAAATACACAAGAATATCATATCTGCTAAACCCAATAAGTATGTAGATTTTGCAATCGAAATAGGCAAGGTCATGAACATTTATACGGATGATGAAGATTTTAATGAAACCATCGATTTTTTTAAGCTCTTTAAAGATAGCTGATTCTCCTCACAACAATCACTTTATGCATGGTGGTATTTGGGATATTATTAATAAATAAATTTACATACATAAAAGGGGTAATTAGAATGAATGACAAATTAAAGGGGCTATTCGTGGGCTTAACCGTAGGTATGATGATTACGGGTGCAACCGCAATGGCTGCATCTGGAACAAGTGTACATGCTGTTGTGAAAAAGTTTGATGTATTTTTAGAGGGTACAAAAAAGAATACTGCCGAGGGCTTAATTTACAACGGAAACACGTACATCTCTGTTAAGGATATTGGAATTGCAGAAAGCAGACAAATCAGCCTCGTTGGTAACAAACTGTATTTAGGTAGACAACAAAATATTATTACAGAAAATCAAGCACTCGATATTCTTTTGGATAAAATAAAAAATGAAGCCGCTAAATATAATTTACACGTAATGGTTGAAGGGATCGAAGGAACAAAATACTCTTTAAGAGCTTTCGAAGATTTCCCTGATCACATTGCAACTTATGGATTCTATTACGTAGACAAATACACTGGTAAAGTAACTAAATATGACATCGTAAATGATAAGGAAGTTGAAATATAAGGATGGGTTCTCCCCATCCTTTTTTATTGTAAAACAATTTTACTCCCAGACTATTGCTTCAATTGAGCTTCATTCGAAGTTCCAGATTTACGGTCAAATGTAATCGGACCTTTACGGTTCACAAGCCGTTTCAAATCCACGGTCATTTCGTTCTTCAATTTATCAATGAGCTGATCCTCTTGAATGCCTTTGCTTTTAGCAACCTCGGCTAACGATTTCCCCTGTCCTAGCTCTTTCTCTAACTGGACAGGAGTGATGCCCAGCAGCCTAGCTACTTTCTCGTTGAGATGGTGATTCAAGCCGCCAGGCCTTTTGCCATGTCTATGTCTATGTCTGTGCACATGTCCGTGCCCGTGATCGTCCTGTGGTTCAACATTCCACTGTTGGGCTTCCCCTTGGACTGAATTATTGGGAGTGCGAGCTTGCAACGAATGCTCTGATTCCATACTGGATGCTCCTGCGGCACTTGTAGCACCAAACATCATTACTCCTCCATATAGGATAGCAGCGGTCAATTTCCATTGTTTTTTCATGTTGTGGACCCTCCTTTCACCCTTTTTCATCTATATTTTCTCTTTCAGCTTTTTTTATTCGTATTTCGCCTGTTAAGTAACCATAAGACGGGAAAAAGAGCTCATGAGCATTGCTATCACAATTACACCCAACCTTCGATCTTCACGCGCTCCTTGAGAACCCTATCGTGTAGAGTGAGCAAAAATAAACAACTAAACTTTCTACAATATAACTTGAAGTTTTTCAGGTTAAATATGAAGGGTAACATGATAATATTAATTTGTAATCGATTACAACTATATTTTTGGAAATAAATGGTGTATCAAGCTACTACAGAATGCATTGCATCACCGTCAGACTACACGCATTTACACATAAGGAGGAAAGTCCAATGAAACAAAAAGAATACGGTTATTTTTATCCATTTTGATTTGTTTTTCGCTTATCTTACCCGCATGCACAGGCGGCAACAACGATTACCTCTAACCAAACCGGTACCCAAGACAACTACTACTTTGAGTTGTGGAAAGATTTCGGGAACACAAGTGTGACTCTTAATAGTGGGGGTGCGTTCAGTGCCCAGTGGAGTAACATTGGAAATGCATTATTCCGTAAAGGCAAGAAATTCGACGAAACCAAGACACACCAGCAAATCGAAAATATTTCTGTAACTACAGCGCCAACTACCAACCAAATGGTAATTCTTATTTATGCGTCTATGGATGGGCAGTTGACCCGCTCGTAGAATATTACATCGTCGATAGCTGGGGAAGCTGGCGTCCACCTGGTGCAACACCAAAGGGCACCTTTACCGTTGACGGGGGAACATATGATATTTATGAAACCACTCGGGTTAACCAGCCTTCTATTAAAGGAGACATTACAACTTTTCAACAGTATTGGAGTGTCCGGACATCCAAACGCACAAGTGGAACCATATCGGTCAGCGAGCACTTCAAAAAGTGGGAAAGCATGGGCATGATGTATGAAACTTCACTTACTGTAGAGGGATACCAAAGCAGCGGCAGTGCCAATGTAACTAATAATACCATTACGATTAACGACAGATAATCCTAAGGGCGGAACGACTCTAAAATCAACTAACCTTACTGTTTATTAAAATTGTTAGGAGGAAGAACCTTGTCTATAGCTAAATTAGGAAAATGGACGGCGATTATGTCAATCACCGTGTCTTTATTCACAGGGTCGCTGGTAATCTCCAACAATCAGGCGCATGCGGCTGATTGCTCGAACGGTTATGTAGCGTTAACCTTTGACGATGGCCCCAATCCCTCTAATACCAGAGCACTGCTTAGTGCCCTGAAGCAAAACGGATTACGCGCAACGCTCTTTAATCTTGGACAAAACGCGCAGAATAATTCTTCGCTCGTACGTGAACAACAAGCAGCAGGCATGTGGATCGGTAACCATTCATGGTCACATCCGCATATGACGCAACTGAGCGCATCACAGATGTCATCGGAAATTACACGCACACAGCAAACAATACAGTCTATTACTGGCACGGCACCAAAGTTGTTCCGTCCTCCGTATGGCGAGACCAATGGAACCCTCAAATCCATTGAGAACCAAAACGGTCTTACCGAAGTGTTATGGAACGTTGACTCCCAGGACTGGAACGGCGCCTCCACCGCACAGATCGTAGCTGCCGCAAGCAGACTTAAAAACGGCGATGTGATCCTTATGCATGATCAGTATCAGACTACACTCCAAGCGATCCCACAAATCGCACAGAATCTCAAAAACCGTAACCTTTGCTCTGGTATGATCTCTCCAAGCAATGGCCGGGCGGTAGCGCCTGACGGCAAAAACAACGAAACACCGCCAAACACGAGCACAAAAATCGAAGCAGTAAATATGACGAAGAGCGGTCAGTACACTTCAAATATCAGCTCGCCGTTCAACGGAGTGGCTTTATACACGAACAATGATTCGGTGAAATTCACACAGAATTTCACCAGCGGTACCCATAGTTTTTCACTCCGGGGTGCTTCAAATAATTCCAACATGGCCAAAGTTGACTTGAAAATTGGTGGACAAACGAAGGGTACCTTCTACTTCGGCGGGAGCAGTCCTGCGGTCTATACTTTAAAAAATGTCAACCAT
This sequence comes from Paenibacillus sp. BT-177, assembly GCF_025846815.2. Lineage (NCBI taxonomy): Bacteria > Bacillati > Bacillota > Bacilli > Caryophanales > Paenibacillaceae > Paenibacillus > Paenibacillus sp. BT-177. Next base: position 601,035 of record NZ_JAOYTP010000002.1, read on the forward strand.
GGCACCGGAAATCAAAAGATTGAGCTTGTTGTAACAGCCGATGATGGGACATGGGATGCTTATCTTGACTATTTGGAGATCATCTAATTTTAAAAAAACAAAATCCCGGCGGGATCTTCCCGACCGGGATTTTTGTTGATATCTTTTTCACATAATTCTCAATGTAAAAATAACATAATATTGCAATATCGCAATCTCTTATATAATGGCGGGTAACAACTAGAAGTCGCTACAAAAACATTTATAAGAGATGCGGGTGGTAGCCATGGAATGGTATTTTGCATACAAAGAAGAATTGGAAAAGGTATTCCGCCAAGCGGAGGAACGGACGGCCACATTTCCGGTTCCCTTTCAGCAAGAGGGGTTAGACTACCTGGCGCGGTTTAATCCGTTGCGGGAAGACAGTACGCGTAATTACATATGCTATTTGCTTCCATTTTGGCTGCAGGAACTGACCGGACTGTCTCCCGAAACATGTCGCAAGCTGTCACTCGGCAACGTGTTCGTCATGGCTCATTATTTAATTCAAGACGACGTGATGGACACAACAGTAGACAACCGCAAAACGCAACTTGCCTTAAGTCAGCTTTTCTATACCGAGTGTCTAAACATTTATCAGGAGCTTTTTCCGGCAACCTCTCCTTTTTGGTCATATGCCCGGACGTATGTGGACGAATGGGCCGTTAGTGTGATATCCGAAGGAACAGAGGACTATTTTCAAGGTGAAAGAAATAAGGTCGCACTAAAAGCCAGCCCATTAAAAATGGCCGGGACGGGTGCCTTATTGCTCGCAGGTCATGCCAATCTGATCCAGACTGTTACCCATATGACAGATTTGAGCTTGCTCGTGCTCCAAATGTCGGATGATTGGGCAGATTGGTCAGAAGACTTGGTGGAACATAGCTATAACTGCCTATTGTCCCATATCAGCGCCGAACAAAAGACGGCGTACTGTGAAGGACTAGGACCACAACAAATTCAGGAAGCGATTTATGTACGCGGGGCGCTCGCCAGCTATGTGAACATTGCGAATCAATCAGTCCAGGAGCTAGAGACGATGGAGCCTTCCATCCACGGTCTGCATAGGTTCGCACATTCCATCGCAACAGAGCTCAGCGAAGAGGCAGCAGAAATTGAAGGCGGACGCTCACATTTGCGAAGAGGCGGGCTTGATTATTGGCTCTCCAAAAATATGAAATAATGCTAGATTTTTCTGAGTCTTACGTGGTATACTGACTAGGTAATTATAACCAATTGAATGAGAGGGTGATTTTTGATGGCTACTGAAGTTCTTCAAACACAAGTCATTCAAAAAGCTTGGGAGGATGCCAGTTTCAGGGAGAAACTGATGGCAGATCCCAAATCTGCAATTCGTGATGTGTTAGGAGTCGTGATCCCCGATCATATCCAAATCAAAACGGTAGAGGAAACGTCTGATCAATTTTATCTGGTTATCCCTCCAAACCCTTCAGGCGTGCTCGCTACATCCCAGAAACCTCGCGCGATGTGGTAGATTGGTTCTTGTAGCTTATTTAATCTATACTTTTTAATCTCAAGCGGGTGGGCTCAGCAAGCTTCCCTCCGTTTTCTCCGAACGCAAAAAAGCCGGATGTTATCCGGCTACGGGGAAGCGGATGGTCGCTTCTGTTCCCACCCCTTTTGCACTTGTAAAAGATATTTTACCATTCATCGTTTCAATAATCCGAAAGGTCACCATCATCCCCAAACCCGTGCCTTTAGTCTTATTCGAAAAATAAGGCTCACCTAGTCTGGATAAGGTCTGAGCATCCATCCCTTCACCATTATCCCGAATATGAATGACTGCTTCTCCATTGTCCACATAAGCCCATATATGAATATGTCCCTGTTCTCGCAACGCTTCAATACTGTTTTTGATAATATTGATAAATGCCTGCTTGAATTTGGAGGAATTCCCGCGCACTTTGATTTCCTGGGGAATATCCAGCGAAATTTTACCACCTTGCAGATTTGCCATTGGACTGATAATTCCTTCAATATGCTTGAACTCATCCAATATGGTCAACGTTTTGGTATGGTCAAACTCCGGCTTGGCAAAAGTCAGAAAATCGGTAATAATTGCGGACGCTCGATCCAACTCCTCCAGAGCGATATGCAGATAGTCTTTGTTCTTACCATCCTCCTGCTTGCTCATCAACTGAAGAAATCCACGTGTAACCTGAAGCGGATTGCGTACCTCATGAGCTACAGATGCAGCCAAATCGCTAATAATCTCCATTTTCTCTGAACGTTGAAGCTCATTATTGAACATCTCCAGTTCTCTGGAATACCGAACCACCTGCTTGTGCTTTTCCGCCAGCCTTCTGCCCAAGATCGCAATCAATGCCAGGACAAAACCGAACACGCCCCATTTCCATAAAAACATATTGTAGTGTCCGTCCCGGATAAAGAACCAGCTGAGTTCTGCGATCGTGATGACTGCAAAAAATGCAAAGCCTGTCGATAAAATGATCGCTTCGTGGTCTCCCTTAAGCGCCATGCGAATCGAAGCAAATACCAAAAGTACCATCAAAGCTACAAGCAATATACCGAGGACGATTACACTGAAGAAATAATATACATCGTTGAGTCGCTCCTGTGCTCCTAAATTCACAATCATGATGATGAAGCAGAACAAAGAGTAGGCGGTTAACAATTTTCTGAATTTCCGAATCAGTAAAATTGAATTGATATTTTGCTCAAAAAAGAAGGCTAATGAAGGCAACAGAATAAATAGCGCCACATCAAAAAGTTGTAAATACAGCTTGCCATAGCCGCGATAGAACGTATATAAAAACGGTGAATACGTTACAATCATCAGACCGATCGACAATACAATCGCGCTTAGGGACAGCCACATGGCCATACTTGGACGGAACAGGAAAAACGAGCAGATCAATAGCACCAGGGCGATAAAGATAAATGTACTGCCCAGTACAATATCCAAGACATCCATTCTGACCAAGTTTCCTAACAAGTCACGATAATCACCAGTCATCACATTTCCGATAATGCCCAGTCTATTTTTACTGCTTTCCGTCCATATGTATAATGTTTTACCACTGTCTTCTGGCTTCAGCGGAATCAGAATACGATTATTCTCATAATTATAGCCACGGTACGATTCATAAAAATTGGTGCCATCCTTATACAGTGTAATGTGCCTGCCATAAATATTTTCAAAAAGCACCGCTGGTGTTTCATCATTTAACGAAGGTAGCTTAATACGAATCCAGGCGGTGCCTCTATTGCCCAGCTGCTTGAGCAGCTGTGTATCATCTTCAATATGCATCCAGACCTTACTGTGATCAGTTACCTCATCTAAAGAGCCATCCTCGTCTTCTGCTCCCCATCTCATATCCCAGGAGGGTATCTTATACTCCCTTTCCGGGGTCATTTTGGCCGCATAGCCGATGTGGTCCAGCGACAATAGTATCACAATGACCGCTAGCAGAGCGGCGACAGCTTTGGGCACATGCCTCATATTAAGCACCTCAAAGTTACGTAGTAGGATTTACAAATTTGTATATGTTTTAACATTTTTATCTTCCTGAAACTATATTATTCTATACGATGATGTTCATACCTTCTTCAAAATAAGGGTATCATGTTCTTTTTAATCATTATTTGTAAAATCTTCATATTGGTTAATGATCATTTCCTGTTCGCGTTGCTCCATCTGCTCTCTAAGCCCTATCCAAGGTTCACATTCTTCATCCTCATAGATCGTCCAAATATCGGAGAATAAATAATCGCGTATTTCTACTATTTTTCCGGCCTGTCCGCCGTCTGTCCAGTATAAACCATCCGGACACCGAATAACGGTACGCGAATAGCCTGGGGTAGATGCCTTTTGACCTACTCGGATTCGACTAATCATCGGACCAAACATGTACCATTCCAATTCATATCCCTCCAACTCCTCTTTATCATATCACAGCAGTTACCAAAAAAACGCTTATTGGGAAAGAGCATATCCCTATTCGCATGATTTTAACTTTTTACAGACACACTAACTCTAAGTTTAGCCGTTCTGCGGTTTGGGTAAGGTCGAAATAAGCAACAAAAAGCAAAGGAGCTGAGTTAGATGGCAAATCGCGACAATCAAAAGACTGAGCTACAGGATCATGATTTTGAGCCTTCCCTGCAAAATGCAGAAACAAACTGGGAGAATCTGATCGAGGGGCCTGATACTCCTCTGGAGGACGTACCTGATGCCGATGAACTGACACCGAACAGTCCTGTTGATCCCTCTGCGCCTGCTGAATTCCTGCATGGTACAGATTTGCTGAATGGTACCGATGGGGATGAAGAGGAGCAACTGGATAGTGACGAAATTCTGGATTAATTACTGCATGTTATAGGAGATAAGAAAGCGGTTTCTCATCTTGCTATGCGGGTAATGAAGTGTATATACCGAAAGGAGTTGACTAATCTCCTATGTATAAAGATCCGATGTCTCAAGCTGATATGGAGTACAAACGCTATAAAGCCTTGAATCCTGTAGAAGAGGATGACCGCAGGACTGCGGACAAGATCCATACGGACGATGGCATAGCCGAAGATAACCCACGAGGAGTCGCATCAGCGAAGCCCGAACCCAGAGATCAAGCAAGATGATAGCACAGATAGGGAATGCAAAAACTAGAATCGGAAATCAGGGCTTGCCTTCTGCATCCACTTTGTTTAAAATAAGGTCAAATCTTTTGAATACCATGAACAAAGACATAGACGGAGACAAGTAAGCGTCATCGGATTCCCACAGAAAGGTACGTATTGCTGAGAGCGTGCCGCAATCCCGCGTTGAAATTCACTCCCGAGTCGAGCCTTGAACCGACGACAGAAGGATTCATTCCTTTGACCGCAGTAGAGGTTTCCGGAAGCCCCCGTTACGGGCATCAAGCTCAGAGGTTACTGCCGTCGATTGAATAACGTTGACGACTTGCATGTATACTTCTGTAATTAGGGTGGTACCACGGCATTCGTCCCTTGCGACGAGTGCCTTTTTGTGTTATTTTCTGCAAAAAGTCTATGGGCTGAAAGAAAAACAATTTTTAAATCGGGAAGGGTGTACTGTATGTCAACCAATGAAAATTCTTTGGAGCTGTTGCGGGAACAGCTCGATGCTACAAACTTGCAATTGCTGGAGCTGCTGTCCCAACGCGCTGAACTGGCAGGACAGCTAGGAAAATTGAAAGAAGCTCAAGGAGTACCTGACTTTGATCCAGTGCGCGAGCAACAAATGCTGGACAAGCTGATCGCAGCTAATCGCGGACCTTTCGACGATGCTACGATTCGCCAGCTGTTCAAAAATATTTTCAAGGCTTCTCTGAACTATCAAAAAGAAGAACACAAAAAACATCTGATTGTCAGCCGCAAAAATCAGCCGGATAGCACGGTTATCAAGGTTAAAGATACACTGGTGGGCGGCAAAGCCTCCATCATGGTTGCAGGTCCTTGCTCGGTGGAAAGCTACCAACAAACTCGCGAGGTAGGTGCGGCTCTCAAGGAAGCCGGTGTGCCGATTCTGCGTGGTGGCGCGTTCAAACCGCGTACATCTCCGTATGATTTCCAAGGGCTGGGTATTGAAGGCCTGCAAATTCTCAAACGCGTTGGCGACGAGTTCGGGCTGGCTACAATCAGTGAGATCGTCGATCCAAGACATTTGGAGGAAGCCATCCCGTACATCGATATCATTCAAATTGGCGCGCGCAACATGCACAACTTTGAATTGCTTAAAGCTGCGGGTGAAACCAGAACTCCGGTTCTGCTCAAACGCGGATTGGCTGCCACAATGGAAGAGTTCCTTCATGCTGCTGAATACATCGTTTCCCGTGGCAATACACAAGTCATGCTGATTGAACGCGGTATTCGTACGTATGAAAAATGGACACGTAACACGCTGGATATTTCCGCTGTTCCGATTTTGAAAAAGGAAAGCCATCTGCCTGTACTGGTGGACGTAACTCACTCTACAGGACGTAAGGACATCCTGGCTCCTTGCGCCAAGGCTGCCCTGGCAGCTGGTGCCGACGGCATCATGGTAGAAGTTCACCCGAACCCGGCAGTCGCTTTGTCCGATGCTCAGCAACAGCTGAACATACCTGAGTTCCACAACTTCCTGTCTGAAGTTAAAGAATCCGGTTTATTCAAAGCGTAAAACTAGTTTTATGCCAAGAGTCATAAACCGCTTTCATTTTCTCGGATTATGATGTAGAATTTAATCAGGATTGTGACTGATCATGCAGGCAAAACCTAAATATATATATGCTCGACTCTTGTTGAGACATATATATGTTTAGGTTTTTTTTATGCCAAAAATCTTGCATAAAAAGAATACGTTCATAGTTATAATCCTAAAAATCATCATAGGAACGTTCAGAGAGGGGAACAGAAATGAGAAAAAGAAAAGGGTTAAGCATTTTTTTATTAGCTATGATATGTATTTTGATCATAAGTGGTTGCGGTGCTAAGGCCCCAGCCGTCGTAAAGAATGAAAGCGCTGCTCCAACAAAACAACCAGCGGAAAATAAAGTGGAAAATAAAGCGACCAAGGCTAGAACGGTTATTACTACTGACGGAGAAGTAGATGATATGAACTCAGTCATACGCTTTCTTCTCTACTCTAACGAAATGGATTTGTCCGGGATTGTACTGACTAGCTCCGTATATCATTATGCAGGTGATGAAAAGGCCGGCATCAAGCCATTCAGATGGACTGGAACCCAATGGGTAATGGATATGATTGATGCCTACGGAGATATTTACCCCAACCTAATCAAACATGCTGAAGGGTATCCAAAACCTGAATATATTAAAAGCGTTACCAAGATAGGAAATATTTCAAACAAAGGTGAAATGGACAAGGAAACGGAAGGTTCGAATTTCCTGAAAACACTTTTCATGGACGATGACAAAAGAGATCTGTATGTACAAACTTGGGGTGGAACTAATACCACAGCCAGAGCTCTAAAGTCCATTGAAGACGAATATAAAAATACAGATCAATGGGAAACGATTCGGAAAAAAGTAAGCGATAAACTCGTTCTGTACATCATTTTGGACCAGGACGATAGCTACAATAATTACATCGCCAAAAATTGGCCTGACATCAGAATTATCAATGATCAATCTAACTTCTGGCATTTCGCTTATGCTTGGAAAATGCACACGGAAGAAGTAAACAGCAAGTTGCACGGGGAATGGAACTTCAAAAATATTAAAGACGGTCATGGCAAGCTGCTGAATATGTATGCCTTGATGGGCGATGGCAATATCATCAAAGGTGAATTGGATGAAGAACAAAGAGGCAGTGAAGCCTACTTAAAGAAAAATCCACAATACGACAAGTATGACTTTATTTCTGAAGGAGATTCTCCATCCTTCTTCTATTTAATTGATAACGGATTGCGGAGCATGGAAAACCCAACCTATGGTGGCTGGGGAGGTCGTTTTGGTGTCGTTAATGATAAATTATTTAGAAATACCGTACTAGATTATGATGTGCATACGAAAAAATTCGAAGCAGAGTATTCTCTGATGCGTTGGTTTGATGATATTCAAAATGACTTTGCTGCCCGTGCAGATTGGGCTATTGCATCCGACTATAAAGATGCCAACCATAATCCAACATTGACCATTAAAGAAGGATTAGATCTAACAGCTAGTCCAGGGGAGAAAATAACCCTGCATGCAGAAGGAACAGATCCTGACGGTGATGCATTGACCTATAAATGGTGGAGATATTTTGAAGCTGACACCTATGAAGATTCTAAGGTCGAACCCGCGCAAGTTAAACCTGAAATGCTGGGTGATATGCAACTTGGGCTTCACCGAGAATTAGCTAAAGGCGAGAAAGTAAACACAATTGATTTGCAAGGTAGCGGCACAAATACTGCAAGTTTCACAGTTCCGGCAGATGCGAAGTCTGGAAATACGATTCATATCATTGCAGAAGTACAGGACAATGGTAAACATTCTTTGAAACATTATCAGCGTGTGATTGTAACCGTAAAATAACAGAAGACAGCATTCAATAAATTAGGCTCATGGAAAATACTCCATGGGCCTTTTTATTTTTGCATATCGGACCTCGAACAATCTCTATACACGTTTAATGCTCTTTTCAGTCAAAGGAACATAATATCCTTTTCCATTCGGACCCATAGCAAATTTATTGCGAAGATGGATTAGATTAGGGCCGAATTTTGCCTCCAATTCTTCACGGAACTCATATAGGATTTCCATGATATAAATATCATGAATAATCACTTCCGTAATCGGCATTACAAGGCCTGGGTGTAGCGTCCATGCAGCGCGGCTGTCATCACCAAGTGAAAGTATGCCAGCTACAACCTCCCGGTCATCCACGCTAAGCACAATCCACCGACCACCGATTTCGGATGTAATCTCCTCACTCATATCATGGCGGTAAACAGTAGCAAAATCAAAGTTAAGATCACCATATGCTACAAGGATCACCTCAATTCCTTGTTGAGCAGCTTGCTCTAAGGCATCTCGGAACACCTCGGCATCCTCTTTCCAAATTTCCAGTAAAATTCGGTGTTTTGCCCCCTTCACACCTTCGTTGATGCGATTGATAATGGCTTCATAACCCGAAATATTCCAAATATTCTCTCTATTTTGAAACGATGCTGTGTACTGCTCCAAACTCTCTTGCGCCACATTAAAAATCTGTTCTGCTTTGCGTTTTCTCTGGGCAATCAATTCATGTGGAGGAAGCGGCACATACAGAGGTGTATTTTCTTGACTTACCATGATGTCCCCACGGTTGACCATCCCCGACAAAACCTCATAAATTTTGGATCTCGGTACTCCAGAGTTCAATGAAACGGCATATCCCGAAAGTGGAGAGCTTTCCAATAAGGTCACATAAGCCTTGGCTTCATATTCACTAAAATTCAAATCACGTAGAATTTCTAATATGTTTGGTTTTGATTTCATGACGTCTTCTCCTCAATTCATGTTCTTCCTTACTATATCACTTCCCCTTGACAAAAACTGATATACAAATTATCTTTTTAGTAGTATTTTCATAGTAGTAACTATAGTAGCTACTATGATACTTTCATAGGGGATGAACTCAGGGAGGATACAACTTGAACAAAGTCATAGCTCATCACAGCGAAAGCAACCGGATTTACTATACTTCTACGATTCTAGCCCTATTGATCTGGAGCACATCGTTTATTGCCACCAAAGCAGCCTATACGACGTTCCCTCCTCTTACCTTGGGTCTATCCAGATTTATCATAGCTTCCATCGTACTAGGTATCGTTTTGCTAATCAAAAAAGAACATATCAAAGTAAAGCCAAAGGATTTGGCTACGATTTCGTTTAGTGGGGTTTTGGGAATCACTCTTTATTTTGCAATGGAGAATATAGGGGTTAGCCTGACAACCGCTTCCAACGCAGCATTAATTGTCGCATCGTATCCGGCAATTACATCGCTGCTTGAATTTATTTTGTATAAAGTTAAATTATCCAAATATAAAATCTGCGGCATAGCACTGGCCATGATCGGGGTATATTTCTTAACCTCAGTTGGCGAAAGCTCGGATGGTAAGAATCAACTCATCGGAAATTTAATCTTGATTGGAACCGGATTTGCGTGGGCGTTTTACACTTTCATGACGCGCAAGGTTGTGGACAAATATCCGCCGGTGACGTTATCTTTTTATCAAACCGTTGCAGGTAGTATCTTTTTCATACCGTTAGCCTTATTAGAAAAGGATAGTTGGCAAGCTCCGACAACAGGATCGTTTATGTTGCTCATGTATCTGGGTGTGTTCTGCTCTGTTATCGCATTTTTGCTTTATAATTACGGATTAATCAAGCTGTCACCGAGCAGTTCCGTTTCTTTAATGAACTTGGTTCCGATATTTGGGGTGTTGTTCTCTGTCTTACTATTGCACGAAACGATTACATGGCGCCAAATCATTGGCGGTTTGGTCGTTATTATAGGGGTCTTGATGAGTGCACATCAAACAAGCCGTACCTAAAGATATTGCAGTCCTACAATACTAGAGCGAGTAGCCTTTCTAAAAGTTCTCGCCCAGTCGGCTATATCTAGGCAGTCGGCTTTTTTTCTTTTATATAAAAAAGGTGGTTATATTGATTGATGAGGTTATCCATAATTACAGACTGTTTGAGCACACTAGCATGATTAAAACCATGTTTTGCTTGCAAAATATACAGCTTTTGACGAGCATTCTCAAGCTGTTGACGCAAAATGTCGTCTCTTATCATAATATATCCCTCCCTGTCATATGATCAGTGTAAAGGGTTATGAATAATATACTAAAAATAAGGGTTTGGGATAATTATCTAATTGGCCTAACCGGCAGAATGAATATTCTGCTCCGTAGCGTTATTTTTGGCTGAAATCGGGAAAACGTTTTTTCCCTTCGCCCATAGCAACAACGCTGCAACCAGCAAGATGCCACCGTTTAATACGAAGATCCAGCGAATGGGCATCCAGCTACCAAGCATGCCGCCAATCAGCGGTCCCGCCATCGTCGCGAGCTGGGTAGCTGATTGATTCAGGCTAAAGGCTCGTCCGCGAAACTCCGGCTTGGTTACTTCCACAGTCATTGCATTGATCGCCGGCATGACAGACGCATAAAACAATCCGTATCCAAACCGAAGCGCACCAAAACCAATAAAGTTGGTTACAAAAAACTGCAAGATGTTCCCGATCCCCGAACCGATCAGCCCAATCAGCAGCACTTGGGCAAAGCCGATTTCCCCTCCAATCCGGCCCCATCGGGGAGCCATCAGCACCGCCGCGATGCCTACAGCTGAGAATACAATCCCGGAACTTAAAGACGCATGGCTGCGATCCACGCCCATTTCAAGCACATACACCGTAATTAACGGTTCCAAGATCATGACGGAAAAGGTACTTAATCCAGCCAGAATAAGCAAAAAGTACAACGGCCGATTAGCAATAGCCTCTTTGATATCATCACGAACATGCGAGCGGGTACTGGTGCCCTTGAAGCTATCCTCTCTAGCGCCAAATGTCGCGATGAACGCAGATACCAATACAAGAGCCGCAGAGAAATAAAAGGCATTCCGATTGCCATAATAATGACTCACCACACCGCCAATCAGCGGCCCTATAATGCTGCCCGTCGCTCCAGCAGTCGCCATAATGCCAAGGGCGTAGCCCGTTTTTTCTTCAGGCGATCCCGTCCCGACCAGCGCAATCGCCGCAGGAATAAATCCGGAGAGGAGTCCTTGAAACAAGCGAACTCCTACAAATACATATGGGTCTGTCACCAAAGCACATACCAGATACAATACAGCCAGGCTAAAGCCTGATCGAATCAACATCGGCTTACGCCCATACTTATCTGCCAGCGAACCCCAAAACGGAGCAATCAACGCGCTCGCTAAAAAAGTAACTCCAAAGGCAATCCCCGACCATAGTTCCAGATGATCGTTAACACCCAATTCCGTATTCAGAAAAATAGGTAAAAACGGAATCGACACGGAATAGGCCATGCTGCAAAACAATACTCCGATCCACAAAACAATCAGGTTTCGCTTCCAATATAGATGCATGCTGCCACACGTCCCTTCTGTTCATTCCATTATTACCCTCTAAATTAGAAAAGTCTATCGTAGACCTTAGCCTTTCATCGTGGAACAACCACGAAGAAGCTGATATAATCGAATGGAATGGAGATGATGACATGGCTAAAAAGAGAAATTCGTCTTTCGCTGCTCCTGCGGCTCAGGACAAACCTGCTACGTTAAAGGATCTGTTGAGTCAGGACGTGCTGAACAAGCTTAAGGCTCAAGCCAATGAAGCGCAAGCAGAACAGGACAAGCGTAAAGAAGACGAACGGCAACGTGCCCTCGAAGCAAAAAAAGCTGAACAAAAGAAGCTGGACAACAACTTTGAACACCTGTTGAATAACAGCGATTTGGACTGGCACAAATATAAATAAGCCAAAACCATTGCGGTTTTGGCCTATCTTTACACTTTATGTTATAGCCAGTCACGAATATGTTGTACTGAATACAGCACCCCTACCCAAACCGGCAGACTGAACGCCATACCCCATATGAGACCTTTAGCCAGTTTTTTGTCTACCTCCATCATGATCCTGCCCCTTTCCTTGGGAATAGCAGCAGTATGGGTCAAGAATACGGCTTTCAAACCCGTATTTCCTTATCCCCAACAAAAAAGGTATGATAGTAAATGGAAAAGTGTTCTGCGCTGTCCCCAAACTATAAATTAGGATGTTACACCATCCAACCTTTCAGGAGGAATATTAATGAACCGAAAATCGATACGCCCATGGTACACATTGTGCCTGCTGGCCATCATGCTCGTGCTGGTTGCCGGATGTGGCACAAAAGCGGCCGACGTGGAAGCCGCAAGCCGGACAAGCACTACAACGCCCGCTGCAACTAAAGACAAAAGCAAGACTGTTTCACATCCAGTTGTCACGATTGTCATGAACGATGGCAAGAAAATCAAGCTTGAGCTGTATCCGGAAGTAGCACCGAACACGGTTAACAATTTCATCTCCTTGGTGCAAAAGGGAGCTTATAACGGTACCATTTTCCACCGCGTCATCCCAGGCTTTATGATTCAGGGTGGTGATCCGCAAGGTAACGGTACAGGCGGCCCCGGCTACAGTATCAAAGGGGAATTCAAGAGCAACGGCGTTAACAATACACTCAAACATACACGTGGCGTATTATCCATGGCCCGCTCGGCAGACCTGGATTCGGCCGGATCGCAATTTTTTATCATGGTTGCCGATGCGGACTACCTCGACGGTCAATATGCCGCTTTCGGTAAAGTAACGTCCGGAATGGACGTGGTCGACGCTATCGTCAACTCCAAACGGGATAGCAATGACAAACCTACCAAACCAGCTACAATGAAAAAAGTTACTGTAGATACGCTGGGTAAAAAATATCCAGAACCCGTCAAAGTAAAATAACCTGTTTTTCAAAACGGGATAACAGCAACGACCTTGTGCATACGCATGAGGTCGTTGTTGCTTATCCCCTGATGCTTTCTAAGCTGCTGACTCTGTGATGTAGTAAGAGTATATACACAAAAGGAAGCGTTTTCAATCATTATTTTTAAAGTATTTTACTGTTAAATGAGTCTGTCAGCGTTCGACAAAAAAGATACTAAATGAGCCGTAAAGTCGTCTAATTGGATTTGGTCTCGACTGAACGGATACCTTCCATCTCTTGCAGCAGTGACAACAATTCCTCCACTCCCTCTGACCGGGACAGCTTTAGAAGCATATGAACCATCAACTGCTCACCGTTATTGATACGCTCGGCGTGAAAGCTGTGAATGGTCAGTTTTTTGTTCTCCAGCAGTTCTTTAATTTGATTCAGTACGCCCGGCCCATTTTCAACCTGAACAACTACTTGCCGTGTGGACGGGGTAGCCATCTGATAAAAACGACTATGGAGCAAGGACTGAGCCGCCAAAATAAACAGCGTTACACCCGCGCCAAGCCCATACATTCCTGCACCGACAGCAATACCAATCCCGGCGGTAGTCCAGATGCCCGCAGCGGTGGTAAGCCCTTTGATTCTATTTTTTTGTGTAAAAATCATTCCTGCGCCGATAAAGCCGACTCCACTTATAACCTGTGCTGCTATTCTGGAAGGGTCCAGCGACAGGTTGGACCATACAGTCTGATCCTGAAAACCGTATTTGGATACCACCATCATAAGTGACGCCCCGATCCCGACAATGAAATGTGTACGAATGCCGGCCTCCTTCATCCGACTTTTGCGTTCATAGCCGATTAACGCGCCGCACAATCCGGCAAACATGACCCGAATCAGGTAATCCCAATCCCACATACCTTTTTCACTCCACTATTGTTTAAGTTATGAAAAGATGTTGCCTTAATATATATAATTCATGATGCTCCGGCAAATGAGCCGTTATACAGCTGTTATTTTGTTATTACCCAAATTTTAAGGAACCTTCACTTCATGTTCGGGAAGATTGCGATGTGCCTTTCTCCCCTTGAATAGCCACAGCTCTGGTGTATCCTGTACACCGTCTATACGCATACTAAATGCCCTTGATGGTAAATTGCGTATACGGAGCAATAGACGGTTTCCGTCTGCTGCTGCATCCACAAGCTCTAGCAGTGTTAGTGAATCATTTGTTAGCTTGCGGTTCAAAGCGCGAGTTAAATCTGCGTTGTCCTCCCGGCTCCAAATACGCAGCTCATCTAAAGACGGCGTAGTAATTCGCTTACTGAAAGAAATAACCACCTCATCTTCGGCTGAACGTTCCGCCCTAAGAGGTACTGGAGGATCATCGTACATGTAGCCTCCCAGATGGTATTCATAGGCAGTCCAGGCGGTATAGTCGCCCTCCAGGGCGGTAGCCCCGAACTGCCGCGTCCACTTGCGGTTCCGAACCATCCGCGCAAGTGAACCGATATCCGCCTGCACTCCGAGGGACAGGTCCGGATAAGCGGCGCGTATGGACTGCGCGATGCGAGCATAGCCGCGAATATACTGTGGCGGCAGACGGCGGCGCATCCAGTCCGGCCAATGGGTCTGGAGTACGTGCATATCCGGAGCTACGCTCCCGATCATGGCTACCGCATCCAGGCCCTGCCATTCCCGCAGCTGACCGGGAATATCGCCACGCCCGCTCACAGCGAGCGACCATGTCGCCACGCAGATGTCCGGCCGGACATCACGCACACCGCCTGCGCCGTTCACCAGCTCATTGATGAGACCATTCACGGCGTCCACGCGCAGATCGACCCACTGCACGTACAGCTTCGGGACCTTCCGGTAGTAATTCCGCGCATGCTTATCGCGGAAATTTGGAATGTCCTCACCGCAGCGTGCACGGAAGACACGCTGTGCATGTGGTCCAATATCCCCGTACACTCCACTGCGCAGCCCGTTCCATTCGGGGAAATAAGGCTCCGCCACCTCAAAGCCGTCAAACGGAATATCGGTGACGAGCCGGGCAGCGGCTTTCTTTTTCCATTCCACATATTCGTGGGCAAAATGCGAAAGCCGCTGAAAGCCGTCGTTGGGCTCGCGCAGCAACTCCATACGCCATTCCTTCCACGCTGGCGGCAGCTGGGACACGCCAAAAGAACCGTTGCCCAGCACCATCGCCCAGACTGCGATGCCTCTACGCTGGAAAGCAGCAACAAGGGCTCCATCCACTTCATTTTCACGTACAACAAAATAATGCACGGTCTGGTAGCCCGCAAGGGCGATCTCATCCGCTATGCTATCCCGCGACCGATTGGCGTAATAGGGAAACAACGGATCAATTTGAATACTGGGACCGTTCAGAGCCCAGGGTTTCATTTTTCCGATTCGTGCTATAGAGTCTGTCGATCCGGATCGCTCCTCTCTCTTATTGTCCAATTCGATCCACCTCCGTCACTCACGTTTTTCCGATACTTGCTCAGAATCTACAGGTTTGGGCTATATGTTCCTACTGGTTCGCCTATGTTACCATATTTCGCAAATGGGGTGAAATGCAGCAGCTACTGTTTCATCATTAGCGTTCAGAGGTATTGGAATAACGAGTCAGGTTTAGCTTATGAACGGAATGGGAGGAATAGTCAATAGCAGAGCAGAGATTGCAAGGAAAGATAGCAGTGGTCAGTGGTGGAGGTTCAGGAATCGGTAAAGCAACTGCAATTCGTTTTGCAGAACAAGGCGCCAAGGTGGTCTTGCTGGATCGGACACCCGAGCATGCAGAGGAAACCAAAGCAATCATTGAACAGGCTGGCGGTGAAGCATTTGTGCTGGAATGTGATATTTCCAAGCCAGACATGATTCAGCAGGGGTTCGCTAAAGTCGCGGAGACATATGGAAAGCTGGATATCGTATTCGCCAACGCAGGCATTAATGGTACTATGGCCCCTATTGAGACCATGGAGCTGGAAGAATGGGACCGCACGATGAACATTAATCTACGCGGCACCTTCGCTACCGTTAAATATGCCGTTCCATACCTGAAGGAACGAGGCGGCAGCATTATCATCACCAGCTCCATCAACGGTAACCGAACCTTTTCGGGTATTGGGTTCTCAGCTTACGCTTCCACCAAAGCGGCTCAGGTTGCTTTTATGAAAATGGCAGCGCTGGAGCTGGCACGTTACAAAATTCGGGTTAACGCGATATGCCCAGGAGCCATCGACACGAAAATTGATGATAACACGTACCCTACCGAAGACTTGAAGAAGGTACAAATTCCAGTCGAATTTCCGAAGGGCGGAGAGCATCCGCTGGAGGATGCTCCCGGTGAACCAGAGCAAGTCGCTAATCTGGTTCTGTTTCTCGCCTCAGATGAATCATCTCATGTATCGGGTACGGAGATCTATGTAGACGGAGCAGAATCGCTGCTGCGCTAAGCATAAAGGGGATCGTTCTCCCCATATAAACTACTGTTTAGGCATTCCTAGCAGCCTTATCCCAAGTCATTACTAGTGGAAAAGGCTGCTTTTGCATGA
The DNA here is from genome assembly GCF_025846815.2 of Paenibacillus sp. BT-177. NCBI lineage: Bacteria > Bacillati > Bacillota > Bacilli > Caryophanales > Paenibacillaceae > Paenibacillus > Paenibacillus sp. BT-177. The sequence continues at coordinate 617,573 of NZ_JAOYTP010000002.1, forward strand.
CTTGTGCATCGTTTCACAACAATTCTATAGCGCCCTGTCAGCACCATGCACAGCTCCTTTGCGAAGGCGGACATACAATCTCCCTCCTGGCAGCACCTCAAACAACAACATCAGAAGAGAAAAAAACAGCAGTGCAATGGCCTCTTCTGCCAAAATATAAACAGGGTATGGTCCCAAAACATCCAGTATCGATGGTGTCGACGGCTTTCCGGTCAGAAACATGTAGTTGGCACCGAGAGCACGATCTACAATCCACACCATCAACGCCAAGCCATTGAGAAATAGCATAACTTTCCCTACACCCTTCCACGTCGGTCGGAGCCCTGCGATCCAGGTCATATATAGGGCAGCCAAAATAATAGCACTATGAGCTACAAAAAAATGGATAAAACGATAGTGAGGAAAGGCATAAGCCAAATTAGGCGTGAGTACGGCTTGAAGCGCTCCTCCAATTCCGGCAAAAAGGACCACCGGGTATAACCAGCGGCTGCGGAAAATAAGCATGAGGATGGACAACAGCAGTGTCACACTGCACAGCTCTAAGGGCAATGATGTCTGGACATCCCAAATATGCTGTGCCACATACCATATATTCAAAGTCACCTCTGAGAGAACGAGGACCGTAATTAATAGCCAGCGAATTCCCTCACTTACAGGCTTATTCGACCGAATCCAGCCCCGCGTTAGCCACTGCAGCACAGCGCATACAATGAGTCCCAGTATAGCCAAGCCATGTGACGGAGTAAAAGCCTCGAATCCTTCCGGCGCGTACGCATCGAACCAAGACCCTGACCATAGCCAGTCCATAGAAAGCCCCCTTCGATCTCTTTCTTTTTTCGCACCTTCTATTTTATACCAAATAGTCGAATATGTTCTAGCCATCTTTCTTGCTTGTTCAATACCTTAACCTTTATGATAAAAGATATTATATTCAAAGGAGAACACTCATGCCGATTAATCGCCGACTAATTACAGATCAGGATTTCAGCGAGGCACTGGAACGTCATCTTCGTATCCGGGTATTTCAAGATGACCAATTGATTGGCTCAGGCGGGACTATAATCCGTTTTGACGATCAAACCATCGTTGTGCAGTCTAGCGTCAGTGATCTGGCTTACCATCCCAGAAAACAATGTGAGTTTTTTGAAATTAAAAAATAGCCACCACGCACCGGAGAACCCGTTTGCTTCGTTTTCCGGTGTGTAGCGGCTAAGTTTTATGGGTATGCATCATGCCTCACATGACGGTTTTAGTTATAGTTGATTCCACGTGTCTTCATCATGAGTTTATTCGTAAGCACTTTCAAGTCCTCGGAAGAGGATGAAATTTCCTGCATAATAGCCGTCTCCTCATGAGCAGCCGTATAAATTTTGTGAGCACCTTCAGAGAATGCCCCTGACATTTGCTGAATACGATGAATCTGCTCAAAGGTTTGATCCACCCGATTCGTCTGCTCTGTTACGGCTTCTTCCATGGTACGAATGCTTTCGACAAATTCACGTACAATAGCGTTCAAACGGTTCAGCGTCTGATCGACAGAGCTTGTCCGTTCCGCCTCAGCACTGACCAAAGACGTTTGCTGATGCATCAACTCCACAGTCTCTACGATTTGTGACTGTACACGGCTAACGATAGCATTAATTTGCTGTACAGACTCCGTACTTTGGGCGGCAAGTGCGCGAATTTGGTGCGCTACTACAGCAAAGCCGTTCCCTTCTTCTCCCGCACGTGCCGCTTCTATGGAAGCATTCAGCGCCAACAGATGGGTCTGTTCGGCAATATCCTTCACGGTGCTTGTAATCGCTTCAATTTGTGAAGCTTCTTTTTCCAGTCGTGCAATCACCTGCTGCGAACGACTATGTGAAGCTGTCAGCTCTCCCATTCCATCCATCAGGGATGAAAATACAGTCTGCGTCGAATCCACTGAATGCTCCATATGGCCTGACAATTCCAGCATATGTCCTGATTTGTTACGCATCATTTTAAAATCGCCCAGCATTCGATCCGCTGTTTTAATTGATTGGGCAGATGCTTGCTTTTGCTGCTCCACGCCATCCAAAATATCTTCTACCACCGTAGACATGGACTCGATTTGCGCCGTAGCTTGTACAATAGCCAAGCTCAGATTTTCTGCACTTTGCGAAGTTGTTCTGGTGCTATACGAGATCTCATTGAACATATCTTTAATGTTCAGCATCAGATGCCGAAATGCATCGTACAGCACTTTGATTTCATCATCTGAACGGCGCTCTGGAATTACGACAGACAGGTTGCCTGACGAAGCTTCCTCTGCCGCCTTGGCCAATCTAACAATTGGCCGTGTAAGTAATTTTGAGATCAACCAGCCCAAAATGCCACTCCACAGGACACCCAATAACAAAATGATCGAGGTGTATACCCATTCCTGTGTACCATGAGCAAGCCAGTCCTTGAGTACAAAAATAAAAAAAGCGCTTGTTCCATAGGTTATTGCTGAAATTGAGACAAATGCAGTAACCATTTTCGTACCTAGTGACATCTTCATGTACTGTAGCCCACCCCAAAAAACTCAAATTTGATTCCATTTTACCATAAAATTGCTACATTTCTAGTAGTATTTTTCACAGACACCTATATTTATAAGCATAAAGATGCAGAGCCTTAAGTCTCCTGACCTAACTACAAAAACAACATGCTATTCAGGCAGCAAACTGCGTCAAAAAAAGTGGACGAATCGCGCTGCCGCTTACGTTGCAGGCCCATTCGTCACATCTAAATCGATCTATTTCTTTGTAATCCCATTTTCCATTATTGATAATAACTGCAATTCTTTTGTTCAACATCCGCCTTTTTAACCGCTTCAATTGTGTCTATTTGGTGACTGTTTTTTTCCAGTACAGTAAACTCCCATGATCCGCTGGTCAGCTTGTCTCCTTGCTGGATATCAAAACGTTCTGAAAGCATCCAACCGCCAATCGTATATACGTCCCCGGCCTCAATATCTGTCTCCAAGCGCCGATTGACCTCATGGATAAGCGCCTGTGATTTGAGTATGTAACGATGATCATCTGTTTTTGTAATGAGTGGTGTTAGCGCTGCGGGGGTTTCGGTATCCGTATAGGAAGGAATGTCTCCAACAATCTCTTCCATAATGTCCTCTAGGGTGACAAGCCCAGACGTTCCACCATATTCATCCACCAGCACCGCTACTGGAATACGTCGTTTTTGCATCTGAATCAGCAGATCCCGAGCCTGTACCGTCTCAATCACCTGAAGTACCGGATGAATGTAAGAAGCCATCGTTGTATTTCCTGTGCTATGCCCACGGGCCAAATCATGCAGAGCTTCCTTAACGCGAATCATCCCGATAATACGATCCCGGTCCCCATGTTCAGCTACAGGCAGAAAATTGTAAACCTTGTCCTCGATCAGCTCCATAAACTCGGCTACTGTTGCCTGATGAGAGATGGAACGGATGTGGATGCGTGGTACCATAATTTCCTGCGCCGCACGGTCATCAAAATCAAATACATTATTCAGGTATCGATATTCTGTCGGTGTAATTTCACCACTACGAAAGCCTTCAGATAACGCTAGTCGAAGCTCAGCTTCACTGAGTGCTGCATCTTCTTCAGATACCTTTTTCAGCCCAAAAAGCCCCGTAATGACACGTGAAGAACGACTGAGCACCCAATTCAGGGGATACGTTATTTTATAGAATACCGTAATCGGACGGGCAAAAAACAATGCCATCGGTTCGGCAATTTGTATGGCGAAGGTTTTGGGTACCAGTTCCCCGACGACCACCTCGAAATAAGTCAAAATCAGAAACGCCAGCAAAAAGGAGAGTACTCCCGTTAGTCCAGCCGGAATATGCGCCAACACAAACAGGGGATGTAGCAGCTTCTCAACTGTAGATTCCCCTAACCAGCCTAGCGCCATTGAAGTTAGTGTTGTACCAAGCTGACAAGCGGATAAGTACTCATCAAGCCGAGACAGAATATTTTTAACGGCTTTCGCGTTTTTATTGCCCTCTGAGGCCAATTGATTGATACGAGATACCCGCACACGAATAATGGAATACTCTGAGGCCACAAAAAAAGCAGTTAAGGTGATAAGTAAAATAACTAGAATGATATTTATCGTTTCCATAGCCCTCTCTTACTCCGTTGATGACGAAGCAAGAAGCACCCCCTTTGACATTCATTTTTGGATGGAATCATAACAAGAGTAATGATGTCCATAATCGTGTATTACCCAAAAATGACAAGGATGTAGACTATGTACGACTTGGTTAACGAATCGCCAGTGGACTCTTTTGCACAATATCTATCCATTGATCAGCTATCAACTGATGCCCAACCGCTGTCGGATGAACCCCGTCATGCAGCCAATAGGAGGCGTCCGCCTTGGTAGCAGCTTCGTTCAACATGCTCTGGAGCGGCACAAATACGGCCCCATATTTGTCGGCAAGTTGACGTACAATACGCTGGTAGCCCGTTATTTTTTCTTGCCAAATGTCCCAGCGCGCCTCGGTAGCTCCCGTTTTCAAAATAAACGGCTCACACAGCACCAGCCCGGTATCAGGCATCACTTCACGTGTCTCCTCCAGCAGGTGGCAATAGGCTCGTTCAAATCGGTCCGTCACCCCGGACGGCTCCTGCTCCACGATCCGCCAGGCATCGTTCACTCCGATTAGAATACTGAGCAAGTTCGGCTGTAGACTAAACGTGTCTTCATTCCAACGTGCATACAAATCCGAAACCCGATCCCCCGAAACTCCCCGGTTGACAAATTCCGGCTGTGTATCAGCCAGTCGACTCCCAAGTGCCCCAGCGATCAGATACACATAGCTCTGACCCAACCAATGGTTCGCGTCCTCATTCCGTCCCCTTCCTCCGTCTGTAATGGAATCTCCTTGAAAAAGAATACGTGTGTGTCCTGTACTCGACATTTTCGATTGTCCTCCTCATAATTTCCAATAATACCCTTATCATACCTTGTATTCTCCAAATTGGAAAGCGGTTTCAGGAATTGGGAGAGTTATAGACACTACTCAGGTGGATGGTGCTTCCCATTGCTTGTACAGCACCATTCCACCTACTCCGTTTTTATGTTGATTTTTCGATTTCAGACCGCTCGGTACTTACACACCTCGCGAAAATTACAACCCCCGCATACTCTGCGAGAAGGCATCGGTGTGAAGAAAGACTCGGGCTTGGGTCGATTATAGTAATCGTCATCAAGGCAGGACTTCATTTCCTCGATGTAACGTCCTACATTGCCAACTACCTTGTCGATATCCTCTGGTGTGGGGCGATATACTTCATGCTCTCCTGTCATCAAATACTCCACACGTACCTCGATCTTCTCCAAAGGAAGCTGATAGTGCTCCTGTACATAGGAAGCATACAAAAAAAGTTGGTCGGAAAAATCGCCTTCCTTACCTGTTTTCCAATCCACGATGACCATGTCTCCATTGTCTCTACGGTAGAGCAAATCCATTTTGACATATACTTTCGTCTCATGAAGGAGCATCGTATCCCACTTCTCCACTTCTACAATTCGAGCCTTTCCCTGTTGCAGTTCACGCCAAACCGCAGTACGGTACAAATTGTGTACCACCGCGTGCTGTCGCTCCTTAATCCGGGCAATCCGTTCCGGAAGCACTTCATCGTCGTAATAAATCTCTGCCAGCATAACCCGATTTTTGGGATCTTGCAGCCATACCTCACGGTGTAATGATTCCTTGTAGCTGTCATTCAACATGTTCTTCATAGCTGTCTCCAGAAATGCTGTGCGCGGGACAGCCCCTTTTTCCATCCACCCGCGGATGACCGATTCACACATTTGGTGCGTAATATTCCCGAATAAAATATATAAGTTGCTCAGTTGCTTAAGCCGATACAACGTAACTTGCTCTTCAGTGCCCTGTGCCGAATTCCAGCCGTTATGCGAGCCGTAATAATGATAATAGTATTTGCGTAAGCATTCGTCGAACGTTTGGGCCCTCGATTGTGAATAGGACCAGGACGGATATATTGCCATGACAGGCCCTCCTACATTAGAACTTCCATCTCTTTATTATAACGCATGCCTAAGCTGTATCGGTCATAAAAACGACAAAAGACTTTAACCCATAGGTTAAAGTCTTTGACTGACTAGTTAGTATTCTCGCTACGAGTCCGTTCAGCATTGATCAATTCACTTACATTAACAGCACCATCCTCACGGACGTTGACTACGAGTACTGGAGTTCCCAGCATTCCGCTGATCCACTCCTTGTAATCATCCACATGATCATTGGGAAGAATCGTCAAGATCACACCAGCAAAGCCACCACCATGTACCCTGCATGCGCTATTATCAATTGATTTTAAATACATTTCCGTTAAAGCCAGGGCAACCGATACGTCTTGTTCCCGATCCATCGCACTTCTATATACATTCTGTAGCCATTTCCATGAAGAATTACCGGATTCGGTAATGAGCTTTAAGAAATCAGAAAAGCGCCCTTCCTCCAGCGATTTCACCTGCTCATCCACACGCTTATTTTCTTCAAAAAAATGCAAAGCACGAAGCACTGCCCGATCCCCAGCCTTTTCCCTGACCATCTTGAGATTGGCATACAGATTCTCAGGCGATAAGTCACGGCAAACCGAAGCGCCCAAAGACTGAGCCACTGCACGCATTTCGTTCGGCACCGCTGCGTAATCATCGGTTAAATCAGCATGATTTCCACCTGTATTTACAATAACCAGGGAGTAGCCGTTTTGTTCAAAATTCCAATGGACTGGATTGATGATCGGTTCCTTGGGATTTTCAAAATCAATGGAAATCAAACCGCCATATGCGCAAGCCATCTGATCGAGCAGCCCTGAAGGCTTGTTCCAATAGACGTTTTCCGCATACTGGCCAATTTTGGATTTAGCAACAGTATCTAACGCTCCCTCGTTATAAAAATGATTTAATATCGTGCATATCAACATTTCAAACGAAGCGGAAGAGCTTAATCCTGAAGCAGAGAATACATTACTTGATATATAAGCTTGGAAGCCTCCGATGCGATACCCGAATTCAAGCAAACCAGCTGCAATACCACGGATCAGCAACATCGTACCGTCATCCTCCGGTTTTGGCGCCAAGTCGTTTAAATCAATGACGTATTTCGTTTTGTAGCCTTCAGAAAAGAATGTTATAACGGATTCCTCTACTTTAGCAGCTACAGCGATCGTATCAAGTGTAATACTGCCTGCCAGCACCTTCCCGTGGTTGTGGTCTGTATGATTCCCTCCAATTTCGCAGCGCCCCGGAGCACTAAACAATTCAATATCCCCTACACCAAAATGCTCCTGATACGCCTGTATAAGTGATTGATATCGAGAGGTTTGCTCGGAAATTTGTTGTTGGCCGTACATCCGTGCGAGAACAATCTGTCCCTCGCTAGAATTCAATAGCTCCATATCTTTCATCGTATATCCCCCTACTTGTATGTCTGTTTCCACGCAGAATGATGCTTTAATTATCTCAATTTTTCCTGTGTAAAAGTATGGCACAATTTCAATCTGTAAGCGCTTATTTTAATCGCTTTTATGAGCATTTTACCAATATAACTAAAAAAGAACCAGCCCCTAATCCGGGCTGGTTCCTGTATTTACACCTGATTCATTCCATACACTAACCGTTAAGAAGAAGAATGGTGTTCTGGATTTCTTTTTTAATCGCGTTTCAGCACATATTCTCCAGCATTGTTACGAGTTACAGTAGCGCCAAGTGCCTCTGCAACAGATTTGAAAGGAACATACAATGTGCCATATTCATCCGTATATGGAGCTTGCGGCAACGTCAATGTGCTTCCTTCCAGTACAGCCTGCTTGGAGCCACTTTTCAGCTTAATCGTCTTACCAGTAATATCATCAATTACAGTTGTTTGTTTGGCAGCCGCATCCCATTTTAATTCTGAGCTCAATTCGCCTGTCAGTTCACGCAATGGGATGAAAGCCGTACCTCCACGATTCTCCAATACGTAGTAATCGTCTTTAGGATCGAAAATTGTTTCTACTTTTGTAATTTCCAAATCATTTTTTAAAATGTTGTAGATCGGAGAATTCGCTTCAAAATTGCGCAGTGTCGCTCCCGGTGTTAATTCAGCTTGTGCATTCAAGTCAATAACGCCGTTAGAAAGATCTACTTTATCGGCCGTTACACTACCATTGACGTTCCATGATTGGGTCTCGGTCAGAACGGTAAAGGACTTCACCGGAAGATCGTCTACATCTGGCAATGCAACTGTCAGGTCTGTCAGCGCTTTGCGAACATTTCCTTTTTCATCAAAATACATGTCGCTTTTCAGCACAGTGTTTGCACTCAAAACTGTTTTGATTTCAGGTGCCTCTGCATACATAGTGCTGACTCCTACATCATACTGTGCCACAGCCAGGTCCAAATACTTTTTAACTTCAGTGTAAGCCTCGTTGACCAGCTTTTCTTTGTTTTCATTCAGTTCCGTTGTTACTTTATCACTACCCTCAATAGCTATGCTGGAAGCGATAGTTTTAGTCATATCAATAGCTTGACCGATCAATTCTTTTAAGCCAGCTTCATCCTTGGCCAGATTCGCCAGGAATGGTTTTACCAATGCAACCAGTTCATCACCGCGCAGTTCTGTATGGAGACGAGTCAGTTTCACCTTGTCTTTTTCACCGTATACTTCTTCGGTTACAGACGTTGCAGAAATGGTCGAAGGGTTAGGAGCATGCTTGAGCATAAGTGCAGCAGCTGTTTTGGTCAGATCTCTCACGTCTTTGGAATATACATACGGATCAAACCCGGCAGGCAGACCACTCAAACTCTCTTGCGAGTTCAAAGATATGTAATAAGGTTTTTTGGCACCTTCCAGATGAATAGCCATACCTTGGCGATCCAAAGCAAGCTCAAATGGCAAATTATACTTATCAATGTGCAAAGTACCCTTGGCGGAAGCAACTTCCTCCGATTGTACCTTGGCTTCATCTACAGTCACCGAAATCGAATTAATCAAATCTATGATTTGTTGATCTCCTTGCGTGATACCTTCTTTTGGAGTCAATTTAAGAGAAATTTTCTCCGTTGACTGCTGGGATTTCACATCAAGTGTTCCCAATAAATTTTTACTTACATCAAATCCGCCTACTGCCTGGCAACCTGTCAAAGCTACCATTAACAGAATAAGAGGGACGGCAATCCATTTTTTTATATTCATATTAATCCCCTTTCAAGATATTTCCGTTATCTCTTCTATTATCTCAGTGTTAATACGCATTGTAAATGAGTAGATTGGAAAATAGAGCTAGTTATTTAGGATCAATTTTCAGCCTGAAGCATCCGGTAAGCCAGAAGTGCCATTTCCAGACAGCGACGTTTGTCAGAGTCTGCCAAATTGCCTTCTACGATTTCATTAATTTTATCTAGTCGATTATAAAGAGTCTGCCTATGAATATACAAAATTCCGGCGGTATCACGCTTGGAGCCATGGCATTGAAAGTAGGCATCCAGGGTATCCAGAAGCTGCATATGATGCTCACGATCATGCGCAATCAACTCACCCAAATGGTCCTGTACAAATTCTTGTAGAAAAGGAATTCGAGGCACCGCCTTCAACAATTGATAGATTCCGATGCTGTCGTAAAATAGCCGATCCTTCATGACCGGGACGCTTCGCGCGACTTCAATGACCTGATATGCCTCTTCAAAACTGCGGTCCGTCCCTGTCATGCGGTGCCTTACCTTACCAAAGCCTGCATGAATGCGCACTTTATCAAGCTGTCCTGCGGCATAGTTCTGAATATATTGGACCGTATGGGCCAGCACTTTTTTCATCTGCGCTATGGAACGCAGTGTTAATTCCTCCTTTGCACAAAGGATGTAGCATTGACTTCCCTTCATCATCAACAGATTGTGCAACGCTTCTTTTTTCAACAGAGAACGAAGCAGCACTAATACATCCTGATTGATGGATTCCTTGCGCACCTGACTTGCTTCCTTGTCCTGATGCTCTACCTCGATAACCCCTGCCCAAAATAAATACCGCCCCTTCGTTAACAATCGCAGTCCCATCCGGGTCTGGGCCTGTTCTTCATTGGGAAGCTGGCCGTTCAATACATCCTGAATCAGTTCATTTTGATTACGTAGCAACCGGTCTTCAAGAAACTGTGTTCTCAGTACCAATGTAGCGGCCGCCTTGGCTGTGTAATCAATGAGCAGCGACATTTCTTCCGTCGGCATTTCATTATGCAGTACCACACCTACAGCGGAAAACACCTGACCGAAGCATACAACAGGCTGAAACAAGACAGCAGTGGATTCATTCAGGTGAAACAGCAGGTGCCCTTCACGATCGGCAGTCATACTTGTTTCCACTTCATTGGCATAAAAATCTGCAATATGGTCTGCCACATCCGGCTGGACGGAGGGCACAAATCGATTGGTATCAATGGAGGACATGTAGATGACCTGCCGGGCAGCATAGTCATGAAGCACACGCAAGAGGGCGTTCATATCGGTGCTGCGTAGGGTTTCCTGCTGAAGCTGACGTGAAAATCGCTCCAGATCTTTTAATAGTTCATGATGTCGGTTAATAAGTAGAGAGTGAATATCTTGTGTAATTTCAACAAAACGCACCGGCTGCTCAAATACGATGACCGGGAAGTGATGCTGTTCCGCCAACTCCAGTATTTCAGGGGGGATCTCATAGATGCTCGTGCCCAGCTCCACACACAATCCCGCGGCTTCCGAGCGGATCAGCTGCTCCATATACTCGGCGCGCTCTTCCCCCTTCCGGATCAACCACAGGCCGGTCGTCAAAATCAGGTCATGACGGCTCACAAAGGGGGATACATTTGTGATTTCTAGCACATGGACCCAACCCACACGGCGGTTTACGCCCTGTTCCCCCGCTGCCAGCTTCGCCCGCCGGAAAACAGGACGTTCCAGCACATCCGCAATGGTAAATGTTTTTTTACCTTTCATCGGCATTCTCCTTATGTGTATGTTTCTATGTCATTTTATATGACATATATTCATCAAAAAGTCGAGCCTTTAAGTCAGATAATCCGACAAAATGTATGATGCGAAGGAGTCGCTCCCCTTGTAAACTGTACCTAATCTAACACGAATTGCATTTATCGGCTTGAGTCCATGTAACTAATCAGCAGACTGCATACAAATGATAGTGCCATTTTCTGCACTCGTTTGGTCGCATCCAACACTAAAACATAGCAGGCATAGCTGCCCTAGAACAATGCTTGGCTGTTGGACAACACGATCAACAAACATTGATTCTGCAGCGTAGCTGCCCTAAAAACAATCATTTGCCGTTGGATAACAATTATTTTTAGGAGAGGTGAGACGAATGAGAATTGGGATTCCAAAAGAGATTAAGAACAATGAAAATCGTGTCGCTCTGACACCTGCGGGTGCTGCTCAAATGATTCAACACGGACATCAAGTGTTTGTAGAAAGCCATGTAGGGGTTGAAAGCGGCTTTACAGACGGAGATTATGCCACTGCGGGTGCAACCCTTGTACAGCAAGCCGCAGATGTGTGGTCCCAGGCGGATCTGATCATCAAAGTAAAAGAGCCGCTCCCCTCTGAATACGGGTATTTTCGGCCAGGTTTGATTTTGTTCACCTATCTGCATTTGGCTGCCGAGCCCGCACTGGCCCGGGCTTTAACAGACAACGGCGTAGCCGCCATTTCCTATGAGACGCTAGATGTGGAAGGAAGCTTACCGTTGCTTACCCCCATGAGCGAGGTTGCAGGCCGAATGGCTGTACAAATCGGAGCACAGCTGTTGGAAAAACCAAAAGGCGGTAAAGGCATCCTACTGGCAGGTGTGCCGGGGGTCAAACGCGGTAAAGTGACTATTATTGGAGGAGGGGTGGTCGGCACCAATGCTGCCAAGGTCGCTATCGGTCTCGGGGCAGATGTGACACTAATCGATCTGAGCCTGCCAAGATTGCGCCAACTGGACGATATTTTTGGCAATCAGCTCCATACGCTGGTGTCCACCCCCTCCAACATTGCTGAAGCCGTGGCGCAAAGTGATTTGCTGATCGGTGCTGTCCTGATTACCGGTGCCAAAGCCCCGCGGCTTGTCACAGAGGCCATGGTGCAGACGATGCAACCCGGTTCAGTGATCGTCGATGTCGCCATTGACCAAGGTGGCATTGTTGAGACGGTTGACCACATCACGACACATGATCAGCCAACCTATGTAAAGCATGGCGTCATTCACTATGCAGTGGCGAACATGCCAGGCGCGGTACCGCAAACCTCTACGCTCGCTCTGACCAACGCAACGCTCCCCTTTGCTCTCCAACTTGCAGATCTTGGTGTGCAAGAGGCGCTTCGCAGAAGCAAGCCGCTGCTTAGCGGTGCCAATGTCCTGAATGGACATATTACCTACGAAGCAGTTGCCCGTGATCTGGGGTATCCTTATGTTCCTGTGGAACAGGCATGGCAGACTAAAACCTTGCAATAGAAAAAAAGCAGCACAAAGAACCATACACTTTTCCCAGTAGGGATTGAAGTGTATGGTTCTTTGTATGCTAACTGCATCTAACATATTTAACCGCATTTAGATGGCTTCTGACGAAAGGAACGTTTGGAGACGGCGATAAATATCCGTGATTTCTTCCAACGACATGCGCACCAGTCCACTAGACGAAGGTGCCACAAATTCATGCATTTCGGGGATTAGCGGTTCAGGCTGGAATCCCCAATCCGCTTTGGATTTTTACTATATTCGGTGTACACGCCTTTGCCGACAAAGCAAGCGACCTTCGGGCGGTATTCCATTAGCTTTGCATGCAGCTTCAGACGTCCTTTAGCGTATTCCTCACGGGTAATGTCCTCCACTCCCCTGGTGGGGCGGGAAACAATGTTTGTAAAACCGAAACCCAGCTTCAACAGCTCCCGATCTTCCGATGGATCGTATAAGCGAGGCGTCAAGCCGGCCCCCTCCAGTATGCGCCAAAAGCGGTTGCGCGGATTAGCGTAATGATGTCCTACCTCGCCTGATTTCAAGCTGGGATTAAAGCCGATAAATACAACGGATAATCCATAGTCGAGATGATCATCTACCTCGTGTAGTTCTGTCTCTGGTTCTGTCATCGGGCCCCTCCTTCCTCAAACCATATCCAGCGGCTGCTTCCTCGTTGGCGGAGGAAAAGCTTCGTCTATTTGTTGAAGTTGCTCAGGGGTGAGCTGAATGCTCGCCGCCGCTGCATTTTCTCGTACATGCGATTCTTGTACCGCCTTGGGAATTGCCCATACATCACCGTCCCGTATGACCCATGCGAGTGCGATTTGCGATGGAGTTACTCCATGGCTGGCAGCAATGTCTACCATAACAGGATGGTCCAGCAGTCCTCGTCGCAGGCGTCCCCCTTGAGCAATCGGGCAATAGGCCATTACAGGTACTCCATGCGTACGGCTCCAAGGAAGCAGATCATATTCGATACCTCGCGAAGCCGCGTGATACAACACTTGGTTGACAGCACAGGCTTCGCCATTACTCAGGCTCCATAGCTCCTCCATATCGGACTTGTCCAGATTGGACACGCCCCAGCTACGGATTTTGCCTTGCTCACGCAGTTTTTCCATGCCTTGTATTGTTTCTTGCAGTGGAATATTTCCGCGCCAATGCAGCAGATACATATCCACGTATTCGGTTCCCATTCGGGTTAGGCTCGCTTCGCAGGCTTGAGCCAATCCTTGACAGTCCGCATGATGAGGGTAGGCTTTGCTGACGAGATACACATTATCCCGGCGGCCCCGAATGGCCTCCCCGACGATCTCTTCTGCGCCGCCCTCCGCATACATTTCAGCCGTGTCCACCAGCGTCATACCCAGCTCGAAGCCAAGTTGAAGCGCACGCACCTCCTCCTGCCGAAGTGAGGCTTTTTCGCCCATATTCCAGGTCCCCTGCCCGATGAGTGGTACTTCACGACCGTCCGTCCATGTAATCGCACTTTTCTTATGTTGACTCAACTACATTCCCTCCTTAGGAGCCTGGTGTCACAGGCTTGTCAAATACATGACTCTGCGTCCAGTGCTGACCGCCATCCGAGGTGGTATATAGGATCGGGGCCTGCTCTGAATCCGAGAAAATAGCCCAGCCTTCCTTGGCATTGGCCATCCCGATTTGCTGATTGCCATAACCCTCAAAGCCTTGCTTGCCATTGTTCCACGTCTTGCCACCGTCAGTTGTCCAACCAATCGTATTAGGCTTGTCGCACGGTGCACAATAGCCTCCCATCAATGCGGTACTGCTGTTAACTGCATAGAGCATACCTGGTGCCGTCCCTTCATTTTTGGGAACCTGATTGTCTTGCTGGCCAATACCCGGTGCCGGACCGCCGCCAGCGGTGGAATTTGCCAGTACAGTGCGCCAGCTTTGTCCACTATCAGCCGTATGCCAAAGCGAATACGACGTCTGATTCATCCCCGTGTCTCCAACCAGCTCAATCCATGCGTTGCCCCGTTCTACCGAACGAATAGTTACTCCGTTCAGAGGCCCTTCGGTTGTTCGTGACATGACAGGGGTCCAATTTTGGCCCCCGTTAACGGTGTGTAAAATCTGGAATGAGCGTTCTGTGCTCTGAGTTACCGCCCAGCCGTTTTGCCGATCATGATAATATGGCTGTCCTACTATGTGGCTAGGTACGGGGAGCGAAGACCAGCTTTGTCCACCATCTTTGGTATATTGATTGCCACTGAATCCTTCCTTGGATGATACAAAGTGTAAAAAGCCCGCTTGTCCTTGCTCAGGCACAGTCCCGACAGCTTCCCAACGCTTGCCGCCATCGAGAGTTGCCAGCAGTGAACCGCTATCTTCCATAACAGCCCAGGCCTGCTGTCCATTCAAGGCAAAAATCTGTTGAACCGTACCTTTTCCTTGATACTGCACATTCCAAGCTGAACCGACTGAACCGGATGGAGCCGCATCTGTTCGGGCAATCCATCCATTACCGCCGATCCAGCCGGATTGGCCGTCGATTAATCGCAGCGCGGTAATATTGTCCATGCGGACGTTCGCTATACTAGCATCTGTCGTTGATTGCCCTCCTGTCTCCACTGATTTGTCAGTGCTGGACGGAGATGTGCTATTTTTACCGTCAGAAGTAGTCTGTTGTTCCCGTGTATCCACAGTGGCTCCCGAACCATTGACTTGTGACGCTGCAGAATCCTTTGGTTTGTTCTGAGCTGTTTGTCCTGTTTGTGAATTTGATTCACACCCCGCTGCTACTAGGGCTACGGCGAGCAAAAGCACCCAAACCGATGTTTTTTTCTTCATTTTGTTCATCCCCTTATGTTGTTGATATACTTGCTGCGCGGGTATGGTACTCACAGCAAAGCATATTCTATGTATTACTCTGCTGTATTGGTTTCACTCTTGCGGTGAATATACGATACTGACTGCATGCGAATCCTGTATGCGAATCGTTATAGGATTACGAGTTTACAGGAACAAAGCCGCCTTTTTCAATAGCCCGAGTTCCTTCTTCGCTTTGCAGCCATTCAAGTAATCGTTGCATCGAAGCACGTGGTTTCTCACCTTCGCGTGTAACTACAAACAGTTGGGCTGTGAATGGATATTGTTTCGAACGAATGTGTTCTTTGTCAGGCTCCACTCCATCAATAGATAAAAATTTGACCTCTTGACGATTATGCATCACATTTGCGAAATAATAAAATGAATAACCGAGCGCATTGTGATCCTTGTTAAAATCAGCAACTGCATTAATCATTTCACCCATTATACCAATTCGGAGTTCCCGAGGTGGTTCAGCCATGTCATGACCTTTCATCACTTTCTTCTTCATATATGTTTGACTTCCTGAATTTTCCTCTCGCTGATAAGCAACGATCGGCTGATTCTTTCCCCCTACTTCACTCCAGTTACGAATAGATCCTTCATATATGCTGCGTACCTGCTCCGAAGAAAGTCCGTTAACCGGATTGCCTTTATGAACGAGAAAAATAAACGCATCCCACCCGATGGGTGTGAGCTTCATTTGAATTCCCCGACTTTTCGCCAGGCGCAATTCCTCATCGGATGGACCCGCCACCAGTATCAGATCCGCCTTCTTTTCAATCAGATTGACATAAGCCTGATGTGTTGTGTTGAATCTCAGTTCGTGAGCCGCACGAACCTTGCTCATTCCGGTCAATTCATGCAGCATATCCTGCGCGAATGGAATGGCCGCTGTAGCTCCATCTACTACCGGGAAATCCCTTTCCGCAATGTACGGACGTTGAGGAAGCATGAGCGTAATCGTCAGTACAATGATGAGCGCAGCAGATATCGCGGCAACAACCCATTGCCATCTATGATCCACCTTACCATTCTTGTCGGTTAGCGCTGGATAACGATTCACCCCAACTCCTACTACCATGCCAACTATCGGCAGCAGTGCAGCCAGTAGAAACCAGAATTCACCATGCTGTGTATATGGGCCCAATACCTCTAACACAGGCTCCGCCCAAGCATGATAGAGTGAAAAGAGCCTCCACGCCCCTCCCGACACTTCAGCAGGTTGACCACCTGACCCTTGTATTCCTACAATCCACAACCACAGCCCACATAATAATGATAATAGCCCTGTCAGCATCAACGGAAGCTTGCCCATGTTGCACATACGCGCACTCAAGGCACCATAAGCTGCAAAGATGAGACCGATAATCCATGCATATAGAAGCAGTATTACAATCACAGTTGTATCCGTTACACCTTCATGCCTCAGCAGAAGCTGCACTTGGGGTGCCACAACCATACTCCAAACTACATTAAACATGACTGAAAACAATCCAAACATAAACGTACCGCCCAGCCATGGCCAAAACCATGCGAACCGCACAGACTCATCCTTTTTCGGCTTGCTTATAACTTCCTTTGGTTCAGACATGTACATCCCCCTATATCTTAAAAATGAAAATGAGACTGTAAGCCATTGCTTCTTCATTGTACAATTATGGTAAAGATTAGTATACGAAAGGATGGTAAACATGGCAAAAAGGCCTCCCCTACAGGAAAGGCCTCTTTGGTATCGAATCTTCTCTATATCGCTCTGGCATGGATCAAAAAACGATGCTGCTTCACGTCCCAATACCCATCACGTTTAATGTCCAAATACAGACCATACAGCTGTTCTATATATTTCTCTGGCTGGAAGTCTGCAATCTGCCATTCAATGACTTTTAAGTAATAGACAATCGCTCCAATATCGTAAAATCGCTGTATCGGAAACTGTTCCCGCTGCTCTACGATTTCAAAACCATTGCTTTTCAAACCTGCAAGTGCCCGAGGAAGAGTCCAGTCCGCATACACGTAATCAGGTGCTCCCAAGCGAGCGTTAAGGCCTGCACAATCCAGGCCTCCCGCCTGTTGAGTCAAAAACGTACCTCCAGGACGCAAAATACGGCGCACTTCCGCTGGCGAAAATGACTCATGCTTGTTCAGCACAAGATCGAACCCGGCATCGCCAAACGGAAGGGAATCGTCATCATGTATAGCCATCACGTGCACACCCAGCGGCTCCAATCTTTGCTTGGCAATAGATATGTTCGGTGCATATGCCTCTGTCGCACATATGATCTCTGGAAAAGGGCGAAACTGCGACAAGAGCTCTCCCCCGCCTGTTCCCATATCCAGCATCGCCTTGGTGGAATGGATCAACGCCAAAGCCTTGCTGGCATAAGACCAGTCCAAAGGCTCGCTCGCCACTCGTCCCGTATCCGAGATGAATGAAAAATCCCATCCGGAAAACGACTGTTTATGATGCTCCAACAACTGTAGAAATTCATGATCTTCTGTATATTTCATATTTTTTGCTCCTCCACTATTGAACTGTACACGCATTGGTCTCTATTTATATCAGTTCTAATGTGGAGGAGCTCTTGCCAGTCGATCAGGTTGTTATATGTCGTGTCCCAACCATCCCATGTTCATCTACCTCCGTCCATTTGCCATCTAAACCAGACGCTCTCCCTCGTTAGAGCTTAAGGAATTGCCGGTAAAGCCTTTGCAAGCTCCGGTGTCATGTCGCTTGGAGTTAAATAGTAATAGCCTGTGTGGGGATCTGAGCTAAATAAAGGTTTGATCTTGACCTGAAGCAGGTAAGTACCCTTCGCCATATTAGGAGTAAAGTTATAGGATCTACGCTTTTCCAGTACAGTACTCCAGAGCTTCGGATCTTCAATCGTTATTGCTTTGTGCTTCTGTTGGATTCTTCTAAATAGCTTATAGTCTTCAATATACTGATTGGGTTGATAAGGTTCAAGCTCTTCAGTAATAATAGGAACAGCCCGTATCGAAAAAATATCCTTGGCATCAATGATCACCTTATCCGCATAACCTTTTTGCTCTAGCCAACCTGTAAGCTTGTGATAGGAAGCCGGCCAACTAAATGAAATTTCACGCTTCCAGCTCGGTTCGTTATTGGTAGAGGATGACTCTTTATTTGTAATAGAAACATTCCCCAGAGGATATCGATGTGATTGCATTTCGCTATAACTCATATTTAATACTTCTTCTCTGAGTATATCTTCAAATTCACGAGTTTCTTTGGGATTGGTCAAAACCACTCGTCTTTCATTATCATCTATGGATTGGATATTAATCGTCTCTGCTTTTCCTTGCAGCTTATCCAGTTCATATCTTACCGTTTTATAAGGCTCTGCTTCCATCACCTTAGTAAGTTCTGTCCTGAAAGGCTTTTCCGGGAATGTATAACGCCTAGTCATAGTGGAACCATCATCCAAACGGTAGACTATGACTGCCCTTTCAACGGCCAGGTTTTTGGACAACGATTTCTCGCCAGCTGCATGTGCACGTACGAGTTCACGATGTAAATTCAGCACAGAGGCGATATAGGCCCTGTCTTGGGAGTAATAAGCTTCTTTTTCTGCATCTCCCCCTAGAGGCTCCTCTTGCCCCACATAAACTTTTTCTACGGAGTGTGCTGTTGGAATCCGTCCCTCATAACCCAACCAACCTGAAATCGGGATATATAGTACTAGCCCCATGATCACACCGTAAACGACCATTTCCACCAAAGCACGAACACGCACAATTTGCCACGTCTTGCGGACGACCGTCTCTACAACGATATAGCCTAGAACAGCTCCAAGTGCATACCCAAAAATCGACCAATTTGCTCCTCTTGTACCTGCATTATAAAAATAATCGCCTATTACAAGCATGGCGCATAATGTGACTCCTGCCTTGAACAAAGGCTGTAAGAAAGGAAATGCTATGGCCTGAGTCGCCTTCTCGACCAAGCGTTTACGATACAAACCATAACTCAAGGCAACAAATAACAGAGAGACACCTAAATAGGCAAGTAGCTCCATGTAGGAAAAGGCGCGCTGCGGCAAATTGTCCATAATGCGTACAAACGGCGATAAGTTATCCCAAACATTATTACTGCTGCGAAACTCTCCACCATTAATATATTGAACAACGGTTTCTCGCACTTGCACATAACCGTATAAATTACGTTCCAGAAAACGCCCTATCATCATGGATAGAAACTGAGGCAATAGCAGCAAAACATACACTACTACGGTCTGTAGCAACGATTGCCCCACACAAATCCCTACAAACACAGTAAAAGTAAACAGGAAAATCGTAAGGACAGATACGACCAGTGCCCATGATCCAATATCATTAATATGAAAAATATAAGGCAGTTCGACTGACGTGTTAACCCAAGCAGTTACTCCCGCAGTCAGCCATACAGGTACAAGTAAAAGAATAAGACCGCTAATTACATGTGATGTTAATAAATGCTCCCTACGCAAAGGTAGGCTGTGATACAAATCGGATGGCCCCTGTCGCTGAACAAAACGAAGCAGCATCACACCTGCCAGCACGGGTACGGTCGTTAAGATTAATTTTTGCAATTCATTACCTGAGCTTGTGCTATCAAACAAGCTTTTTAAAACCACTCGTGGTTGTTCATCACCAATGCTCATAAACAATGGCAGCAGTACTGTAAACAGCAATCCTACCAAGTACAATAGACCGATCCAGCCATGCTGTCTCAGGCATTGGCGAATTACGCCGCCGCTACAGAAGAATCGGTTGGATGTCATAACCTGCGTCCTCCATTTCATAAATGAAAATTTCTTCAAGCGTCAACGGCAGCAAATCGAATACATGCGGCTCATACGCTTCAATCGTCTCCGCAATCCGCTCTCGCTCACCCCGGATAATAAGCAGCAGAACACTGCCCCTTCGCTCCTTATGTACGACCGAAAGTTGGCTACAGACAGCTTCCTCATGCATGCTGTCCCGAAAAGCAACCTGTACCTTATGCGTATCGGATTTGAGGTCGTCTACCTCTTTTTCCAATAGCATCCGACCTTGGTGCATAATGCCGACATGATCACACATGTCTTCAATCTCACGCAAATTATGCGATGAGATCACGACGGTCATCTCACGTGCAGCGGTTTCTTGGAACAAGAGATTTTTGATCATTCTACGCATCACCGGGTCCAGACCATCAATGGGTTCATCCAAAACCAGCAGCTCAGGCATGCAGCTCAAGGCAAGCAAAAAAGCGGCTTGGCGCTTCATCCCTTTGGAAAAACGGTGAAGTTTGCGCTTCGGGTCCAGCTTGAAAATATCCGTAAGCTGTGTGTAGCGTTCCTCACTCCAACTTGGATAAATGGAGCGGTAAAACCGGGCCATCTGACGAATTGTCGCTTGCGGGAAAAAATAAGGGGTATCCGGTAAAAACAGAATGTGCTGCTTGACTTCAGGCTGCTCATACACTGGCTGACCACCGATTAGCACCTTGCCAGTATCCGGTCGGTAAATCCCGGCAATGATTTTGAGCAAGGTCGTTTTCCCTGCCCCGTTCGAGCCCAGCAGTCCAAAAATGGAGCCCTTCTTTACCGTAAGGGCAAGCTGATCGACAGCCTTTTCTTCTGTAAATGTCTTTGTGACTTCCCTTAATTCAATCAAGGGACATCCCCCTTTCCTTTGTTTGCATAGCTTCCACGTATATGTCGTCCACTTCCTGCTGTGTAAAACCGAAATGGACAGCTTCGATCATCAGTTTTAACAATGCCGCCCGAATCTCATCCCGCTTTATTTGTTGCGGCTGCTGCTGGGTAGGCGTGACAAAGCTGCCTTTGCCCTGAACGGAATAAATATATCCTTCGCGTTCCAGCTCGCGGTACGCCTTCTGAATCGTATTCGGATTCACCGTAAGTTGAGCGGACAATGCCCGTACAGAAGGCAATTGCTCATCCGGCTGAAGCGATCCGTACACGATCATTTCCTTGACCTTCTCCATAAGCTGTTCGTAGATCGGCTTACGGCTGCGGATATCCAGCTCGAACACATGGACTTCCTCCTTTCAACACTGGCTCAAATTCATTTATACATGTTCAACTGTTCTAACTGTACTATCATTAATAGTACAGTTAGAACAGTTTGTCAATCTTTTCTTTGGACATTTCTTACAAAAATAGCCGTGATGCAGGATGCATCACGGCTATGTCTTTTTAGCCTTCCTTTGAATCATAAGGCTGATCACGGCTTATATTGGCAAGCTTTTGCCCTTCCGGCAGTTTAAGATCCAGCTGGAACCGGAATGTTGCTCCTCTGGCCTCGTCGCTATCCACACCAATGGAACCTCCCATTAGCTTGACCAGGTTTTTGCAGATGGACAAGCCTAGGCCTGTCCCTCCATATTTCCGGTTCAATGCCGGATGAAGCTGGGAAAAAGGCTGAAACAACAAATGCTGACGGTCTGCCGGGATGCCGATTCCAGTATCAGTTACACTAAACTCAATCAGGCATTTCTTTTTACGGCGGCTGTAAGCCTTTCTCTCCACAAAAATATTTACATGCCCTCGCTCCGTAAATTTGATCGCATTGCTCACCAAGTTCACCAATATCTGTCGGATACGCACATGATCACCGACCAGCATCCCTGGCATTTCCTGATCTACATGCCATTCTAGCTGGATGCCTTTTTCCATAGCCTGTGTCATAAATAGGTCAGCTACACTGCCAACCACATCCTCCAGTCCAAAAGACTCATGCAGCAACGACATTTTGCCAGCTTCGATTTTGCTCAAATCCAGTATCTCATTCAATATCTGCATTAAAGCGTTGCTACTGCTGGTAATAATATCGATATAGCTACGTTGCTCCTCATCTAATTCCGTGTCTGCCAGTAACCCGGCCATGCCTATAATGCCGTTCATCGGTGTACGGAGCTCATGACTCATCACAGAAAGGAATTCTGACTTGGCCCGATCGGCGCGTTCGGCAGACTCCTTGGCCCGAATAATCTCCTTTTCATTCGTCCTGTCTACAAAAACCATCACAGCTCCTTTTCGCTCGCCGTTATCCATCAAAGGGCTGATTCGATAAGAGGCCAGAAAACTGGACCCGTCTTTTTTCCAAAATACAGCTTCCTCTGCCTGATAAGAAGCGCCGCTGCGAATCGCTTGGAGAATAGAAGCCTGCTCGTCCGGAAAATGGCTGCCTATTTCGTCAGCATGGCGAATCACGTCTATACATGAACCGTTCAGCGGGTTGGCTGATCCTATGCCGAACATCTCAACAGCTGCCGGGTTCATAAAGCGGACATGTCCTTCGGTATTCAAACCCACAATTCCTTCGGATACTGCATTCAAAATAAGCGAATGCTCGTTACTGAGCTTTTCAATCTGAGCAATGTAGTTTTTAAGAGGGGTAACATTTTCTATAATCCCGTAGCAGCCTACAATTTCTTCTTGCACGAAAATCGGGATATTAGTCATTTTGATGAATAGACGCTCCCCCTCCTTATGTATGAATTCCGATTCATAGGTCTGTGTCTCCCCCTGCTTGGCCATTTCGATATGTCGTTTGATTTTGTCCTGTTCCTCAGAGGAAGCCATTACAAGTATTTCAGCTCCAAGCAGCTCATCCCTCGTATAACCCGTAAGCTTCTCCAGACTCGGATTCACGCTCAAAATATGACCTTCCATATTCATGGCGCATATCCCGAGTGGATTATGCTGAAATAGTGACTTATAACGGTTTTCACTTTCACGAAGACGCTGCTCGATTTCCCGGTGCTCTGTAACATCCTGTATCATCCCGACTACTTGAACAGGCTTGCCTGCATGCTCGTCCATCTCAGCTTCCCAGATCGAACGCAGTACCTTCTGTTCCCCATTGGGCAATACAATCCGGTAAAAGGTTTCTTCGTGAATTCCCTTTAGGATGACGTTGTTGATAATCTGCTTCATCCGTTCAGTATCTTCGGGATGAACTGCTTTCATGAAAGCGTCAATACTTGTTTCAACCGGCTTGACACGATAGCCAAATATGCTGCGAAATTCCTTGGAAAAATGCATAACATTGTTGACCAGATCCCAGTCCCATGAGCCGAACATCGCCAACTGTTGAGCTTTTGCCAGGTTCTCCTCGCTCTTCTGGCGCTCTGTGATATTTCGTCCGATGGATAGAACTCGCTTGATCTTGCCCTGTTCATCCCGAATAATACGGTACGATACTTCCAGCCACAAATAATGCCCGTCCTTATGACGTACACGCCGCTTCATGATGCCTGTTTCCTTGAACATTCCATGTACACGCATGTAATCGGCATCTTCGATATGGTAAAATTGAAGCCGTTTTTTGCCGAGCATTTCCTGCTTCGTATAGCCAAGGAGTTTTTCCACCGAAGGGGAAATATATTGAAGTATGCCGTCTGCCGTGCTGTAAGAGATGACATCCGGCGTATTTTCGGTAATCAACATGTACAAATCCTCATTGTCCGAAAGCACCTGCTCCATGTCCTTTTTCTCCGTGACATCCATTGCATACGCAATCAAATAAGATTGTTCGGTAGCCTCATCATCAAATATGGTTAATTCCAGCGATAGCCAGACAGTTGTTCCCCGTTTATGCTTTAAACGCAGCTCTGTCTTGTAGACTTGATCCGTAGCCTTTAGCCAACCTGCATAGGCTTCCCTCAGCCCTTGCTGATCCTGAGCCTCATTATACAAGAGATGGTAATATCGGATATCCAATAATTCCTCCTGCTCATATCCGACCATTTTGCAAAAGGCGGGATTGACATACAGACACTTCCCCTCCCTTGACAAAATCACGATTCCTGTCGGGGCATGATTATACATATGTTCCAGCAAAGGCAGTCGTTGAGCAGCAGAAAACACAATGAATCTCCTCCTCTGTGGTCCGGCAGTTTTTCTAACTATACCTATTCTAACATGATATGGGATTTTTACTGAGGAGAGCCCTCCTCTAGATGAAAGCCCTTAAAAACATGTATGCACAAAAGATTGCCGATGCAGGTTCATCGGCAATCTTTAGATTATTTTTTTATACCACCCGGCTAAGAAAATGACGCAAAAATCGCTCAGCGTCTACTTTAAGTGCCACATCAATCGTAGTCAGCGTTTGAGCTTCAGTCTCATTTTGTACCTCTCGGGTGCGACCAACCTCGGTGGAATCCCCTACCTCAACGGCAATGTGCATTGGACGCGTCTCCACAAAACTGGAGTCAATAGCTAACCCTACGGCTAGTGGATCATGCAATGCACAGCCTGCAATACCAGGTCTGAAATTGCGATAGGCTTCCATATAAAAGTCGGTCATATCCGCCATAAACATACCAAGCTCAGTCCCTTGCTCACGCCACTTGTCCACTTCCTGCTGGGGAAGCAGGGTTTGCATGGTAACGTCCAGCCCAACGAGCGTAAGCGGAAAACCTGCTCCCAGCACATAGGCTGCTGCCTCTGGATCGGCATAAATATTGGCTTCTGCCGTTGGAGTTACATTCCCTTTCACCGTGACCGCGCCGCCCATAATAATGAGGCGGTCAAGTAATTGAGGCAATTCCGGACAACGATCCAGAGCAATCGCTAGATTGGTGAGCGGGCCCACAGCTACAAGTGTAAGCTTGCCTTCATAGCGACAAGCCTGTCCAATGATAAAATCAGCCGCATCTCCAGACGCTGCCTGACGGGACGGCGCTCCTTTTAGCTGGTTGCCAATGCCGTCTTCACCATGAATATGACGGGAATATGGCTTGAACAGCTCACGGGCATACGGCTTGTGAGCGCCCGACACGACCGGAGCCTCTACCCCCAGTTTTTCCAGCAGGATCAGTGAGTTACGTGTTGCCTCCTCCACCGAGATGTTGCCAAAGGTGGTTGTAATACCAAGTAGCTCCAATTCCGGCGAATGGACCGCGTACGCAATAGCAAGCGCATCGTCAATGCCAGTATCTACATCTAAGATTAACTTTTTGCTCATGATGACCTCCACAGTAGAACAGCATTCTTTTTTTCATTATACACAATTTGAATGCTTATTCCCTTGGTCATCGAATTCTTTATTTGAAGACGTTAAAAAAAGGCTACGACAGTTATGCCGTAGCCTTCTTTTACCACTTTTTAATCACTCAAAGGCACATGTTCTGGCCAAATCCTAAGGCTCGATTCCCCATACCAGCTTATCGTTGTGGAACAACGTTACTTTGTTCCATTCAGCATAAGAGGTTTTGGTTGGATCGAAGGAATAGTCATTGGATTCGTTCAGATTAGACCAGTCGCTATTGTTCATGCGGATCTGAATATCACCTGTTTGCGCTCCAGCAGCAAGCGTGCCGGCTGCCGCACTGAATCCAATTTCAATATAGTTGTCTTTAATGGTGCGCAGCACATTATCATTACCTACTTGCGCCCAGTCTACCGCAGATTGCAGCTCTTGGCTGCCATCTTTCGTGAAGTAATAGCGGATTTTCAGCTCGCTCAGCTTCACGGGTGTTGTACCTTTATTTTTCAGGTTAAAGAAAGGCTTGGCAGCGTTATTCGCTGGATCCGTATCCCCAGCACGATACATTACAACCAAATCACCCGCTGGATCTGTAGGGTCGGTTGGATCTGTCGGCGTACCTTTTGGTTCAGCGCTTACCGTTGCTGAATCCTTACTTGTTCCTTTCGCATTCGTAGCACTTACAACATAGAAGTACGTTGTTCCGTTCGTCAGTCCCTTATCCGTGTACTCTCTTGCCGTTACAAGAGGCGCCACGGCTGTAAAAGGGCCTGCTTCGCTAGTGGCGCGTTTTACGGTGTAGCTGTCGGCACCCGTAGACGCATCCCAAGTCAGCGTTACTTGTGCATTACCTACAGTAGCCTTTAAGCCTGAAGGTACAGCTGGAGCTGTAGGCGCTGGGTCCACACCACCACTGGAAGGCACGATTGCAGGGTACGCATTTTGTACCAGCATCACAAACTGATCATGGAACCATGCTCCTGAAATAGGTGCATTCGGCAAAGCATCTGTTAATGTGCCATCCTTGGTTGTATAGGTAGGATCACACATACGATCAAAGCCTTTACCCTCATCGTTCGGAATGAGTGAGCTGGAACCATCGGAATCACCCGGAGGTTTCGCCCAGACATAGGCATCGATATGGCCAGCTGGAGCCGTTTGTGGCGGTGTTCCCATCCCTGCTCCGCTGCTATTACACCAGTTACCACGGTGCGAACGTTTGTCCACACGACCTGAGTTTACATAGGAGTTAATATCATTGCCGACTGCGGAAGTCGGACGGTTAGGTCCTCCCCATCCATTACGGCCGGTATCAATTAACATGCCGAGCGAGCTTGGCCAGCCTGCATTGACAAAATCTCTATGCAAAGACTCAGCGAAATCCGATTCATCGAAATTAGGATTCCATTCGTAGAATTTGGACGATTTGATCGGCTGCCCGCCAATATTCAGGTTGGGATCAGGCAGATTCGGTTCTGTCAACGGTGAAGTATTGGCTGTATTCGTGATAAAGCCATCCACACTGGCCAGACCTTTGCTAGTATCTTTGAAGATAGTTGTAAACAGAGATACCGTTGCTGCACGGTTGTTATCCCAACCTAACCAGCCAGAGTGACCGATATCCACGTATTTGTACACATTCGGAATCTCGTTCAGCTTATTCATTGTGTATTTAACGCCAGCCTCATAAATTCCTGTAGATTTGGCTTGTCCACATTGGGGAGTATCCAGATTGGTTACCAGATTTGGCAAACTGTCCGGTTCAATGATCGCTACGATGCGAATATCCTTATATTTGGGATTCGCAAAAATAGAAGCGATTTTGTCAATATAATCTTTTTTGTACGTTTCCAGACCTGCCTGGGTCAACGGCAATTCACCATTGGAAGCCAAGGCATGACAATCTCGTCCGGGCAGATCATACACAATGAATTCCGCCGTAATCGGTGTGTTGCCTTTCTTTTGCGCCAATACTTGGTCCAAATGCGCTTCCAAGCCAAGCTTGCCCCCACCGCCGTTAATAGCAGCAATACGATCAAGCCATACGGCTGTCGGGAACGTTTTGACCGTTTGCATTTTTGCCTTCAGGTTCGCATCCGTAACCTTGGCAATCGATGTGTCGACACTAGCCGCATAATCAGGGTTAACGTATTTTGTCGCTCCTTGGTAAGGATTATCGACATGGGATTCTGCATGTATTTTATCCGTAAATCCTGCACCTGGTAGAAAGCTGCTTGCGACGAGTGATAGCGCAAAAGCATACTTCATTCCTTTACGAAGCACTTGCTTTGTTTTCAATTGCTTCACCTATCTTTCCGTAGATTTTATTGAATCTTCCTATGTCGGCACCTGATTGTTATATGATTAAATGTGTGTTACGCCTACTCTCTCCCTAGAAAAAGTAGCGTTCATAGCTGTGAAAGGTAAGCGCTTTCTATTTGTTCATGCGCTCACATTTTCCCCTTTTTGTCACCTCCTATGTTAGATTATAGTGAGCTGGAAATCTGCTGTAAATTGAATAAATTAAGGACTACAATTATTAATTAGGCATTTGAATTGCCACAACGACGGTCCGGCAGGGTGCCTTTTTTTCTAAGATCGGTTCTATCACTTGTTGAACTTCCCTGCTATGACAAGCTCTCAGGAGATTCAGAGTCGACAGTAAAAGAGTGGATTCATAAAAAACAAGACTGTATTCTTTAATTTCCGCCAGCCCAAATCGACAATGATAAACCTCAGGTTGCCAGCTACGCCAAATCGTTAAATCTATCGACAGCAAAAAGGGTGTTCCAGACCTACGGTCATGAAAACACCCTATTATTGTTGTTCCATCCGTCTCTGCTCATTAACAGGCCATAGAATGAGCGTTACTGCAATTGTACCAAGTAGCTGTTACGCCTTGCTGTTCTGCACTTTTTCGCGATCCTTGCCTTTGTCGGATTGTCCTGCATTTTTATTAGCAGCATCCCGGTCCAGCTGCATTTCTTCAACCGTCTTCACCTTAAGCCGCGCTGCTCCCTCATAAGGTCGGGTTGGAATCAGATCGCCTGCAGCCAAACGTTGGCGCGCCTCGGCAATCGCTGCTCCATATTGCGGCAACCATGCCTCCTGTACCACCAGCATCTCATCGACCATCTGCCAAATTTCTTTCGGATTACACACCGCACCCACTAACGGGTCCATCATAAACGCTTGGCGCAGCAGCTTGTCGTCTCCATGTACAGCCGCTTCGACAGCCAAACGCTGAACGGAAATACTAACATTGCACACGGCAGCAGGACCCAGCGGGAGTTCTCCAACTTGCGGCATAGAAATACCGTTCCGATCCACATATCCAGGAGCTTCAATAATCGCATCTTCCGGCAAGTTATAAATTACACCGTTATTCACAACATTAAAGTGCCCCCGGTATATACGTCCTGTTTCCAGGCTTTCGATAATGTATGAGCCGTGCTCTTCACCGCGATTTTCCGCCTTGTACTCCAGTGGGTCTTCCTTCATCCAGTTGGGGAAATCTGTTTCAAACCAGTTGCGCCCTTCCGTACATACACGCAGATAACCGCCCGTTTCTCCGTTGATCCAGCTACCCAGATCAATCCAGTCCAGAATTTCATTCGGACGCTTCCGATACCAAGGCACATATTCACTAAGATGACCATTCGATTCTGTGCTGTAGTAGCCAAAACGACGAAGCATATCGATGCGTACCTTTTCGGTGCGGCTAAATTCAGGATGTTGTTCAAATGCCTCCAGCAGTCCGGCTGTCAGATCCTTGCCCTTATGTGAGGCCTGAATGTACCATGTTTGGTGATTGATTCCGGCGCATACGATGTCCACATCCTGCTTCTCCAGACCGTACACCTCGGCAATTTGGTGATGCCCATTCTGGACGCCATGACATAGACCAACCGTGCGCACGCCGCCGTACTTGTTGCAGGCCCAGGTCATCATTGCCATGGGGTTCGAGTAGTTCAGCAGCAGCACATCCGGTGCACTTAACTCGCGGATATCCTTGCAAATCTCCAGCATTTCAGCGATACCACGCTGACCATACATGATGCCTCCTGCACATAATGTATCGCCCACGCATTGATCCACACCGTATTTTAGCGGAATATCCACATCGGTCGCAAAAGCTTCCAGACCGCCGACACGGATTGTACAAATGACGTATTTGGCATCCTTCAAAGCTACTTTTCGATCCGTAGAGGACTGTATTTGTATGGACAAACCATTCTCACGAATATCCCGTTGACACAGTTCAGTAACCATATCCAGATTGTGCTGACTGATGTCCGTAAAAGCCACTTCAATATCGTTAAACTCCGGTACCGATAACAGATCTCGCAAAATTCCACGGGTAAAACCGATGCTCCCTGCTCCAATAAAAGCTACTTTAAATGACACGGCATTCAACCTCCGGTAATTAGAATTGTAATATACCGTCATTTTAACAATATGCCTGTAGAAAGCGTTATCAAAATCATGACCAGTTTCGTACTTAAGTGTCAAAAATCCTAACTTTCGCGTTAGCAGAGGGTTTCCCTTTTCCACTTCGTTCCATCCCGTTTCTCTCTTTCTGTGTAATGTTTCTTCAGTTCAGTATGTACTTTAAGTGCGGTAAATGTAGTAACATAAAAGAAAACATTGGAGAGCAAGGAGCAGCCCTAAAATGAACAAAAAGATTATCTTTTTAGATATAGATGGAACGCTAGTGGATGATGACGGTATGATTCCCGAATCTGCAAAAACAGCATGTATCGAAGCGAGAAAAAACGGACATCTGATTTATTTATGCACTGGCCGATCCAAAGCGGAGATTTATGATTTTATCATGGAGATCGGTTTTGACGGGATCATCGGAGCTGGCGGTGGCTTTGTAGAAATTGAAGGTGAGATGTTATATCACCACAAAGTATCGGATGAAGATGTTAGACATATGGTCGATTACTTTGATGAGCATGATTTGGACTTTTATTTGGAATCGAACGGGGGGTTGTTTGCGAGTAAAAACTTTTTGCCCCATGTAGAACGGCTTATCTATGGAGATGTGGACAATGATCCCGTAGCCAGAGAAAAAAAAGAACAACGCCCGCATCCTTTTATCACCGGCCTAACTATAGGCGAGGACAACCTATACCGCAGTGACGTGAACAAAGCATGTTTTTTGGAAAACAAAAATGTTCCTTTTGAACAAATCAAAAAGGAATTCGCAGGGAAATTTGAGGTTATTCAATGTACTGTATCTGCTTTCGGGCAAGACAGTGGTGAGCTAATGATTCCCGGTATTCATAAAGCCGTAGCTATTGAAAAGCTTATTGAGCATTTGGGAAGATCCCAAGAAGACACCATTGCTATCGGAGACGGGATGAACGATGCTGAAATGATTGAATATTGTGCGCTAGGAATTGCCATGGGAAATGCCAAACCGGGCCTCAAAGCCATTGCAGATGACATTACGGATGCTGTGGATGAAGATGGACTGTTTCACAGCTTTAAAAAGCATAGTCTGATTTAGCGATGTTATTTTTTAATGAGTTGTGTCTCTAAATATTCCCAAAGGAGCAAGACATGTCAAACCGTAAATGGACATTTATCCTTATTCCCGTCTTCCTGCTATTTGCCTGGCTGCTCTTTCAGTTCACTCTGTCTTCTCTTCAAATTCACCAATTTACAGAACAATTGAAGACGGTTTCACCAAACGACAGGGGTTCCGATACAAAAGTGGTATTGATATCGCAAGAGCTGGACAATTATTACTGGCGGTCAATCGAACAAGGAGCTCGAAAGGAAGCGGAGCAGTACGGTATGCGGCTCGATTATATCGGACCGGACCGCATTAATCCGTCCGAGCAGATCAAACTGCTTGATAAAGCGATCGCCGCCAAGGCGGATGCGATTCTGGTTCAAGGGATAAATGATCCGGAGTATCGCCGATTAATCGACAAAGCGGCCGGCCTTGGCATACCTGTCATCACGATCGATACGGATGAGCCGGACTCCCGAAGACTGGCTTACGTTGGAACAGATAACGAAGGAGCAGGAAAACAGATGGGCATGCTGTTGGCGAAAGCCTCTGGGGAGCGTGGCGATATTGGAGTGATGATCAGCAGCGAGCGCGTCGAGAATCAGCGGCTCAGGCTTGCCGGATTTCGTTCCGTGATCAGACGCTATCCCAAGCTCCGCATTGTGGAGATTCGCTCCTCAAATATTTCACGGCTTCAGGCAGCCCAGCAAGCTCAGAACATGCTCACCCATTATCCGCAGATTCGCTACATGGTCGGATTCAGTGCGCTGGACGGCCTTGGCATTCTGGAGGCTTCGGAACGGCGCGGAGCACAGAACTTGCAAATTTTCGCTTTTGACGATATGGCCGAAACGTTGAAAGCTATTAAAGATCGCAAAATCGAACTGACCATTGTGCAACAGCCAGAGGAAATGGGGGCCAAGGCCATAAAATCGCTGAATGATTATCTCAAGGGGAGTCATCCTCAGGAATTAACATATACCAGAGTTTATGAAGTGCATGCAGACACTCCCGATGACATGTCTGGAGATGACAGGCGATGACGATCAGAACGAAGCTGCTTCTGTTCATCCCTCTTCTAGTTGTGTTTGCCAATATCATCGCTTATTTCGTATTCCAAAGTGGAAAGGTTGTACAACAGAGCTACGATGAAATGCTTGGCCGCATTCTCCTCATCGAGCAAACCTCCGAATCGGCGGAGGGCAACTTAAATCTCCTATATGCCTATCTGCTCAATCCAAGAGACGATAAGGATGTGCAGGGCCTGACAGAATACCAATTGAAACAGCTAAAAGGCAGAATCCAGGAAGTCTCCGACTCAACCGATCCTTCTTTTGCCGAGGAGGACTACATGAATCTGTTAGCCACATTTCTTGAACAGAAACAAGCCGCAGTTCTGGATGCAAAGGCACAAAATCCTCAATCGGCTTTTGAACATTATATTGAAGCGGAGAAAACCGTCAGCTATATTCATGAGGAGGGCCAGCGACTGATCGATGCTGAACTGGCTTATTACCGACCGATCATCGAGAACATCCGGAACAAGAATGAGCAAATGAATGGATTGGGAGTGGCGTTGTTCGGCATGAACGCGCTGATGGGTGTTTTGCTTGCCATCTGGATCTCGCGCAGCATTACTGGCCCTGTCGGCAGACTTGTCGGACTGGCGAAGCGAATCGCCACAGGTGACCTGAATATCGAGCCCCAACCGCGACGGGATGACGAGCTAGGCGTATTGGCGGACGCCATTTCGCAAATGTCTGCTGATTTGAGCATCCTTATCGAAAAAGATAAACAGAGTCTGGAAATGCGGCGGCTTGTGAAGGAGCTAGAACTTTTGGCTCTGCAAAATCAAATTAACCCGCACTTTTTATTCAATACCTTAAATGTGCTCTCCAAACTGGCGATCCTGGAAGGGGCGGAGAAGACCAGCGACCTGATCGTTTCGCTGTCCAATCTACTACGGTACAGTCTGCAAAAGCTGGACAAACCCGTAACGCTCCGGGAGGAACTGGATCATATAAACGAATACGTGACCATCCAGCAGGCGCGCTTCCGGGACAGAATTCGCTTTGATCTTCACTTTGACGCTTCCGTACTTCAGCAGCAAATTCCGGCCTTGACGATCCAGCCGTTTATTGAAAACGCCTTTCTTCATGGTGTAGCAGATATGGAAAACGGGGCCATTATCACATTGACGCTGTCGAGAGCGGGCGAGGATGTGCAAATTGAAATTTCGGACAACGGAAAGGGCATGACAGAAGAAACCCGACTGTCCGTGCTCCGTCTTGAAGGCGGAGCTGAAAGCAGCAGTTCAACGGGACTTGGAATGCAAAACGTGTTTAGGCGGCTGCAGTTGTTCTACGAAAAGGAAGGAATGGTTGAAATCCGTAGCCATACCGGACTAGGTACTACCATAACAATACGAATCCCAGTCAAGAAGGAGAGTGAGCAGACGAATGTATCGGTTGTTGATCGCGGATGACGAAGCTTTGGAGAGGGAAGGACTGGAATTGATAGTGGAACGCGCGATGCCGGGAGTATTTCGGTTTATTCATGCCGACAACGGCCGCATGGCGATCGAATGCGCAGAAGAGCACCGTCCCCATATTGCCATTCTGGATATCAATATGCCCGGAATCGATGGACTTGAAGCGCTTCGTGAATTAAAGGAGCGTCTTCCCGATACCCGCTTTGTGCTTGTCACCGCCTATGATTATTTTGCTTATGCACGTGAGGCGCTCTCTTTGGGTGTAAAAGAATATATTCTGAAGCCGGCGAAGCGGGAACTCATCATCGGTACACTGAAACGACTGATTGAAGAAATTGAATGCGAGAAGCGGGCACGCACGGAAGAATTGGAGCTTAGACACAAAATCTCACAGCTGATGCCGCTCGCAGAAAATGAACTGGCTTTAATGCTTATGGTCGACCAGACGGTGGATTCGAGCGCTTCTCAGCTATCGGAATGGCTGGGCTTTCCTCTTGATCAGGGAAGCGTCATCATTGCTGCCTTTGAAGGATATGCAGACGAGCAGGACAAAAAGAAAATTTACGATCATTTCCGAAGCTATGTAAAAACACATGGTCCAAATTCCATTGTGAGCTCCCTGATTGACCATCATGTAGCCACTTTTTTACAAAAGCCAGCTGCCACCAGCGAAAACGACTGGCGCCAACTGATTAAACACCTTGTTCAGCAGCTCTCCGAGCTGGCCCAGCAGCAATTTGGCATGAAGACGGCTATTGGAATCGGCTCATTGCATAGCGGCGAGGAAGGACTTCGCAAGTCCTATTTTGAAGCCGTTTTTGCCTCCACACTACGCAAGCGTGATGGAGGTTACTGCCACTTTGACGAACTGAAGTCGTCAGAGGCTGGAAACGCCTCTGAGCTTGCCGTCAAAGCGGAGAATGGAATGCTTCAGCAGACGTACGTCATGTCAGCACTGCAACGGATACGCGAACAGCGGGAGGTTCAAACACTGACTATGCTGGGCAGAGCAAAAATGTATATCGAGGAACGCTTCAACGATGAACTTTCGTTGGAAGAGGTGGCTGATTTCGTCCATTTGAATCCCCACTACTTCAGCAAAATCTTCAAACAGGAATACGGAGAAACGTTCATCGACTTCGTAACCCGGCTACGGATTAATAAAGCTATTTCTCTGATCAAGGAGGGCAACCTTGCTCTGAAGGAAATCAGCTTTGAAGTGGGTTATAAGGACCCGAACTATTTTAGCCGCGTCTTTAAGAAGATCACGGGCGTTCCTCCCACAGAGTTCAAAGGCCAAAAATAGCAGAGATTCATCCATGTCGACCATCGACATGGATTTTTTTAAGCTCGAATGACAAGGTAATGCTAGGTTTAGCCCCTTCATCTCCAATTCGGGAATCGAAGTCAAAATCGTGCATGAAAAGGTCCGTTTATTGAAGACGATCACCGACCTTTCTTTTACAGGTGCATGTTATACTTCTCCTCGAAGAACGGAATGAGGTTCTGGAATCTGAGGGGAGATGATCATATGGGAGTAATCATCCATAATGAAAGCGCTCAACAGAAAGCGCTTCAATCAGAAAAA
Organism: Paenibacillus sp. BT-177; assembly: GCF_025846815.2. Classification (NCBI taxonomy): domain Bacteria; kingdom Bacillati; phylum Bacillota; class Bacilli; order Caryophanales; family Paenibacillaceae; genus Paenibacillus; species Paenibacillus sp. BT-177. Next base: position 652,518 of record NZ_JAOYTP010000002.1, read on the forward strand.
CCCAGTATGCTGTTTGTGACGTTGGTATCCATCGTAGCCGCGCTTGGAGGCATACTGTTCGGTTTTGATATCGCGGTAGTTTCGGGAGCAGTTGAATTCCTACAGCAGCGTTTTTCGCTGAGCGAATTTCAGGTTGGTTGGGCGGTGTCGAGTCTGATTGTAGGGAGTATCACGGGAGCGGCTCTCTCCGGCTACATGAGTGAAAGGATCGGTAGAAAAAAGGTATTGCTGGCCGCCGGATTTTTATTCGTCGTCGGCTCAATCTGCTCTGCACTTCAAGATACGTTCACCGGGTATGTTATCTTTCGCATGATCGGCGGCGTCGGCATAGGAATCACTTCCACCATTTGTCCGGTATACAATGCGGAGATCGCTCCTGCCAAATACCGAGGCCGTTTGGTTGCTTTAAATCAGCTGGCGATCGTAACGGGCATTTTCCTGGTTTATTTTCAAAATTCATGGATCGTCAGCCTGGGAGATGAAGCTTGGGGTGTCTCAACAGCCTGGCGCTGGATGTTCGGTGTGGGAGCTGTTCCGGGACTGATCTTTATGCTCCTGATGCTCTTCATACCCGAAAGCCCGAGATGGCTTATCAAAAAGAATCGGCCTTATGAAGCGCTGCCAATTCTGCTGAAAATTCACGGTGAAGAAGCCGCTAAACAGGAAGTACTTGATATCAAGGAATCGTTCAAAAATGAGAACGACTCATTAAAACAATTGTTCGCTCCCGGTATTCGGGTCGCTCTCTTTATCGGTATTATGCTCGCCATTATGCAGCATATTACCGGCATCAATGCCATTTTGTATTATGCGCCGGTTATCTTTAAAGGAATGGGACTCGGTACGGACGCGTCTTTGACCCAGACCATCTGGATCGGGTTGATCAATGTGTTGTTTACCATCGTATCCGTATGGCTGATCGACAAAGCGGGACGAAAAGTTCTGCTGATGATCGGTACCTCGTTGATGACCCTCTGCTTGGTCATTATTGGAGCCGCATTCAAAATGGGTTTAACTACCGGACCGCTCGTGCTGATCATGATATTAATCTACGTGGCCTCCTACGCTATATCGCTTGGGCCAATCGTATGGGTCATGATCTCGGAGATCTTTCCGAACCGCATTCGCGGCAAAGCTGTCGCCATTGCTTCGATGGCATTATGGGCCGGCGATTATCTGGTCTCCCAGGCATTCCCTCCCCTGCTAAGTTCAGCAGGTCCCTCCAATACCTTTTGGATATTCGGAGCCATCTCGTTGTTCGTCGTAGTCTTTATATGGCGCAAGGTCCCCGAAACCAAGGGGAGATCACTTGAACAGATGGAAAATATGTGGCTCGGAAAATAATCCAACTTTAGCTCTCAAGAAGCCCAGCACCTGTTATAATGCTTCAAAACATACGACCTCTGAAGCCATACCGACCTAAATCGGCAATGGTTCAGAGGTTTTTTATGATCAGCTCCCACCCTCCTCCGCGTAATTCCTCACATCGCGCTCCACAGCAGAGCGGTATTCAACAGGGGTTTGACCAGTGTGCTTTTTGAACAACATATGAAAATACTGTCTGCTGGCCACGCCAACATAATCGGCAATTTCTTGAATGGGAATGTCCGTTTGCTGAAGCAGCATACGGGCCTTGTCCATTCGCAACATCGTTAAATACGCGGTAAGCGTTAGCCCCGTATGTTTTTTGAAAATTCGATGCAAATACCCCGGATGCAGATTGACGGCTGCGGCCATGTCCTTGACTGCAATATCCCGGTCATAGTTCAGATGGAGAAATTCAATGCATCGCTTGATGTATACATCTGTTTGCTGCGTATTGCTGCGCTCTGCCTCTTCCCGCAGACGTGCAATTCGTACTAGCAATTGCATAAAAAGCATTTCTGCCATGGCACCCGGCTGTTCTTTTCGTTGATCCAGCTCCAGCACGAGACTTTTCAGCGCATAATATACCTCTTCCGGGTCCGATAGCACCAGATACGGGAATGGGCGGGACATAAAGGCCGTGACCTCCTGTTCCTCCGCTGCTATTTGTTGGATAGACGGTCCTACCCTCACCCCTTCCTTAAATCCAAACTCTACATTCAGCATCCGGCACGGTTGTTCACCTTCCACCACCAATCGATGTGGGATGCCTGCATCCAGCATAATAAACTCGCCTTTGCGCAGCGTAATGCTTTCTTCCGTATCTTCTCCGGTTTGTACATCTACCCTGCACAAACCAGAAATCATATACATAATTTCAGTGGAATAATGATCGTGGTAAGACATCGTATAGTCACGCCATTGCTTGTAATAGTAAGCAAAAAAACGGGGAATATAATCCCCGTCCCGCAGTCCTGGCTCAAACAGACTTCCGTTCATCCCCGCACCTCCGCGAAATAGATCAAGCTAATATGGCAACGTATATGTAACCCGTTCTATTTTCACAGTTTAACAGACTGAGCCGTGTTATTCTATTTCGCTTTATCGGACACTGAAATCCCTTGGAATACGGTGAGCGACTCCTACCTAATCACTTTCTGGACTTAAATACTGAATCAGCATCCCTACAAATCGGTTTGCAATTTGTACATCCTGAAATTCACTATTCCAATCTTCCTTGGAAGTTAGGCTCATTTTCTGGAGTAAACCCATCATAGACGTGAAGATAAAATGCGCAGTCTTTAGGGGTTCAGCATCCGACTTTAATGATCCATCCTGGATTCCAGCTTCCAGAGCATCTATCAGGAAATGTTGTTCCTTTTCGCGGCTAACAAAATTTTTGTACTGTTCTTTGAGTTCTTGATTTGAATCATAAGCTTCATAATGCAGATCGAATAACAGAATAAACTTGATGTAATCTGGATGTTGCCAAGCATAATCAATCCATGCATCAAGCATCGAAGTAAGCATCTGCTTACCATTCATTTCGGCTGAAGGTGCTCTTCTAACAAATTCGGTCATACTCTCAAGGATTTCCATTTGGACCTCAAAAATCAGTTCGTTCATGGACTGAAAGTGCTTATAAAATGTAACCCGACTTACACCGGCCACATGGCATACATCCTTAATATTAACTTTGAGAAAGCTCTGCTTCATAAAAAGTTCCTTCGCAGCCGCAATGAGTTCTTCCCGATTTTTGTTTTTCAAATTCTGGTGCCAGTTCTCAGTCATTAGCAACCATCCCTTTCTCATTTTTTGATTTTTGAAAGGTTAAGAAAAGGGCAGATGCAAGGATTAGTGCACCAAAAATATAAGGAATATGAATGTGTTTGTCAAACAATAAACCTGCTAAAATGGGTCCCAATATATTGCCTAGGCTGGTATACGTCGTATTCAGTCCGGCGGCATACCCTTGACGATCTCCAGCCGAGTTAGCGATCATTGTACTTACTGTTGGCCTTAAGAAAGCATTAAAGGCAAAAAACAGAGCCGATACCACCAGCAGATAACCTAAATTGATCTTAATGAGCATGAACAGTAAAGCAATGGCTGTCATGATCAAAGAGAGGCGTATGAGCTTCATCTCGCCAAGTCTCTTGATGAGATAATCAAGCAGCCATACTTGCACCACGATGCCTATTACGGCACCAACCGTAATGATCATTGAGATTTTAGTGGCATCAAAACCGTATTTTCGTTCCACAAAAAGAGCATACACCGTTTCGTAATTCATCAAACCTAATGTCATGATCAATATGAGGAGAAGATAACGAAAATAGGACGTCCGAAATGAATCCAGTATTTGCTTTCGAATGGGCTCCCGTCGGACCCATTGGTCAACTGATTTTCGTTGTTCCTTAGGCAGTGTCTCTGGCATATATAAGCTAAGCAGCGTTGCTACAAGTCCAAGTCCACCAGCAAAAAAATAGGGCACCCTTATACCAAACTCAGCGATCATACCGCCTAGCCCCGGACCAAGCACCATCCCCAAATTCATGGAAGCACCCAAGTACCCCATTCCTTTAGCGCGGGTTTCAGGAGTGGTAATATCAGCGACATAGGCCATATTGGAAGGTACCATTAATCCAATACCCATCCCCCCAATAAACCTGGCAATATATAGAAGGGGCAATGTCGTAGATACCGCAAACATCAAATCCGAAATAACGGTTAAAAACAGACCAATAATAATCATCGATTTTCGCCCGTATCTATCCGAAAGCTGACCACCTAAAGGTGAAAAAATAAACTGTGCTGCTCCAAAAGCGGCAATAAGATACCCCGCAGCAGCTCCTGCCGCATTAAATTGTTTCAGATATTCAGGCAAAATGGGAATCACCATGCCTTGACCCAATAAAGCAATAAACAGATTCAGCATCAAAATGAAAAGTGGAAATTTAGCAGACTTAGGTAAGCTGCTCATGTTTGTAGCCCCCTCCAACGATTTACACCGTGTAATCCTTTACTATGTGTAAACCATATTAGTTGAACTAGGGGCCATTGTAAATAAATATATAACCTAATTGAGCCAAGCTAATATGGAAAGAGACCTTTTTATGCTGGATTTACACATGAGGCTCCCGTTTTGCAAACTCTTGCAGCATACCTCTTATTTGTTCTACCAATATAGCAGGTGCTTTCTTGGGTGAACCTGTGTCAAACGGAGGCTGAGGATCGTATTCCAAAATCAACTGGACTCCCTTACTCATATCTTCTCCCAGTTCCCATGCGATTAGCTGGAGTGCCATATCGATACCAGAGGAGACACCGGCTGCTGTAACGATTTTGCCCTGACGAACTACTCTCTCATCTGTTGGAATGGCTCCAAGATATTGGAGCAGGTCTAAGGAACCCCAATGACTTGTGGCTATGATTCCATCTAACAAGCCTGCGGCGCTTAAAATCAGAGAGCCATTACAAACCGACGTGGTCCATCTTGTAGTTTCATGTATTTGACGAATCCAATTTAGCGTTTCTTCGTCATTCATTGGAGTTTTATAATTTGGCGGACTGCAACCTGGAACAACAAGAATGTCAGCTGAAGGTACTTCAGAAAAACTGTAATCGGCATGCAAATAACCCATGTTTGAGTCCAGTTTGACTAACCCTTTTTTCTTAGCGACAAACTTCACTTCACATTTCAGTGTAGCAGCAAATACATCATATGGACCTATGGCATCTAATGCTGTGATTCCATCGAAAAGCATGATTGCGACTTTCATGATGCTATCTCTCCTTTGATATAGTATTTTATTTTTACACCTCAATTCTAACATACATATACGGGGTATGGGTATATTTAACGTTACGTAGCTGTAAAAAAGGCATACTTAGAAAAGGAGCCCCAGAGTAGTCCTTTCTAAATATGCCTGTAAATCTGTTGATCAAGCCAGCTTATGAGCTTTGTTTTCTCAACTGACCATAATATAAATTACTGTAAAAGCCTTTGTGAGCCAGCAACTCCTCATGAGAACCTTGCTCCTCCAAACGACCGTCCTTTAAGACCAAAATCCGGTCAGCCTGACGAATGGTATTCAACCGATGTGCAATAACGAAACTTGTTCGCCCCTGCATGAGCCGTTCCAGTCCTTCTTGAATTTTCATCTCGGTGATGGTGTCAATGCTGCTGGTCGCCTCGTCGAGCACCAGGATAGAAGGGTTGGCCAAAATCGCACGAGCAATCGCCAGCAACTGCTTTTGCCCTTGACTGATGCCGCTACCGTTCGCTTCCAGCACCTTGTCGTACCCGTCCTTCATCCGCATGATAAAGGAGTGGGCGTTGGCCAGTTTCGATGCTTGTTCAACCTCCTCATCAGTGGCATCCAGCCTGCCGAAGCGGATATTTTCACGAATGGTCCCCTGAAACAGGAAGGTGTCCTGTAGCACAAACGCCATACGGGAGCGCAAGCTTTCACGCTCTATGGTCGTAATGTCACGCCCGTCCAGCGTAATCGTTCCCTTGTCTGGGCTATAGAATCTGGAAAGGAGCTGGATCAGTGTCGTTTTTCCTGCCCCGGTCGGGCCGACGAGCGCGATCATTTCACCAGGTTTAGCTTCAAAAGAGATGGCTTCCAGCGTAGCGTTTCCCTCATCATAACCGAAGAAAACATCCGTAAACTGTACAGCTCCCTCCACATGCTTCACCTTTACTGCGCCGCGTTCATCCTTGGACTCTTCGTCTTCGTCCAATATTTCAAATACGCGCTCAGCTCCGGCAATGGCGGACAACAGTGTATTCCACTGGTTAGCCAAATCGTTCAGCGGTCTAGTGAACTGACGAGCATATTCTACAAATACGATAATCGTCCCTATCGTAATCGAGCCGCGAATGGCTAAAATCCCGCCAATCCCTGCTACAATAGCAAAGCTGAGATTATTCAGTCCGTTCATCAGTTTAGGGATAAAGCCTGAAATCGTTTGTGCCCAGAAACCCGACAGCCGAATACGGTCATTACGCTCACGAAAACCACGGATGACTCTCTTCTCCTGTGAAAATGCCTTGATAATCTGCTGACCGGACAGCGTTTCTTCAATGTATCCGTTCAGTTCGCCCAAGTTCTTCTGCCGTTCCTTATATAAAGGCCCGGTGCGGCGTGTAATCCAGCGCATCCCGGCTGCCATTAACGGCACCACGATAAAGGTTAACAGGGTCATCAGCGGGCTTAACCACAGCATCACAGTGAGTGTACCGATTAACGTCAATATGCTCGAAAAAATCTGAATGGCTGAGCTGTTCAGCGTAGAACTGACATTTTCGATATCATTGGTCAGACGACTCATAATTTCTCCCTGCTGACGTTTGCCGTAGAAAGGAATGGGGAGTCGATGCAAATGTGAAAACAGATCGAAACGCATGCGGTACACCGTCTCTTGGGCAATCTCGATCATCCAAATATTTTGCAGCCAGGAGGTCAGCGAGTTCAGTAGATACACAGCCCCTAAACCTATGAGAAAATAAATCCACGTGCGTCCACCCGGCCCTTCGAGAAAATCATCCACCGCTACACCGACCAGATATGGAGCCAACAGCGACAGCCCGGAGCTGAGCAACACCATGAACAGGACCAGCATTAGCTTGGCCTTGCGACGGGCCAGATAAGCCCATATTCGCCCTACCGTGCCAGACCAGTTCTTCGCTTTGGCCTTGCGTCGTCCTTCAGCGCCAGCCGGGTTTCGCAGCACACCGGACGGCGGTGTAGGCTGACGGAACGGTTCAATGAGTTCCTTGAACATGCGACTCCTCCTTTCCGTATTGTGATTCAAAGATTCGTCGATACAAATCCGAGCTATCCATGAGATGATCATGGTTTCCACTAGCTATCAGGCGCCCTTCATCCAGCAGTAAAATCTGATCTGCTGATGCAGTTGAGCTGATCTTCTGCGTGATGAGAAATGTCGTACAGGACAGGCCATCGAGTGCATTCAGCAATGCGGTTTCCGTCCCCACGTCCAGCGCACTTGTGCTATCGTCCAGAATCAGCACTGCCGGCTGGCGCACCAGTGCGCGGGCAATCGACAGCCGCTGCTTCTGTCCGCCAGACAGATTAACGCCACGCTGTCCGAGCATGGTGTCATAGCCTTGTGGCAAGCGTTCAATCATATGATGGATTTGCGCCATGCGCGCGGCTTCCTGAATCTGCTCCAGACTGGCATGCTCCAGCCCCCAGGCAATATTATCCAGAATCGAGCCAGTGAATAGCAGTACCTCTTGAGGGACATAGCCAATCGCCTCACGTAGTATGGAACCATCCAATTCACGAGCGTCCTTTCCGTCAAAACGCACATGACCTTCATCTTCTTCATACAGACGTGTAATCAACTGTACAAGTGAGGATTTGCCCGAACCAGTAGCTCCCATAATAGCGATCCGCTCACCCGGCCGTGCCTTAAAGGATATATCCTTTAATACAGCCAAATCACTGCCCGGATAATGAAAGCTCACCCCATCCATTTCCACCTGTCCCTCAATCCGTATGTTAGGTGTTGGAACAGCCTCCAGCTCACGCCCCTCTTCATTAGGTGTTTCCAAAACCTCTCGAATCCGTCCTGTGGATGCAGTAGCCCGGGAAAATACCACAACGATACCGGACAAGGCAGACAAAGCTCCAATCGTCCGCAAGGAATAATTGACGACTGCCACCACCTGTCCTACACTGGCATCTCCAGTGAAAATTTGACCGCGCCCAAACCAAAGTACTGCAATGATCCCTGCATTCATCGTAAACAAAATGAACGGCATCGTCGTTTCTGTCCAGCGTAAAGCGGACACCGTCCCTTTCATCAATTCGCTTCCATAATGGGCAAAGCGTTCAATTTCATGCCGCATCCGCACAAAAACCCGGATAAGCCGAATGCCTGTCAGATTCTCCTGAATTACTCCATTAACATCATCCAAGCGCCGCTGGACACCCTTAAACAAAGTGACAGTCCTCCGCATCGTCACCAGCACAAATACGAACAGCACCGGGGCCATAACCGCCAGTAGCAGCCCAAGCCTAAAATGTACAATCAAGGCCATCACAATACTGCCGATGACCACCAACGGAACCCGTGTCATAAATCGCAAGCTCATAAACACCGTATCTTGTACTTGCGTGACATCTCCCGTCAGGCGCGTAATCAGCGACGAAGTAGCAAACCGTTTGAATACCGGATAGGAAAAGGATTGCACCTTTTGATACAGCTTTTCCCGCACATCATAGCCAAAACCCTGACTTGCATGCGAAGCAAAAAAGGAGCTCGATATCCCTGCCATAAAAGCGATAACGGCACTGCCCACCAGTACACCGCCCCATAACCAGACGACAGGCAAATCCTGCTGCCGAATGCCCTCATCTATGATTTTGGAGATCAAATACGGCTGCGATAACTCTACCGTCAATTCCAGTAACATCATCACGAGCGCCGCGATGGCTGGAACCCGATATTTTTTTAGAAAAGAGAACATCATCCCCACAAGCATTCCTCCAATTGCCTTAGCCGTCCTTCCAGATCAGCGTCTAATGGTTATATCAATCAAAACCTGCTGTAACACCATATATACGCACTTTATATAGCACTATATTTTATTATACCCTCCTGCAGGTCTTCGTTTAACCAGCAATTTGCAGGCTCCGGCTAAAAAAGACGCAAAAAAGAGAGCTCGTAAAATACAGCTCTCTTTCAAAAATACGAAATTCAAATCAGACTTTTTCGACCCTTACATTTTGGTAAAAAGCTTGCCCTCCAAATACATTAATGCCAAAATGCCCTGCGGCAAACGTACCATCTTCCAAGTCGATTACCTGTTCATCGTCTATCTCTATACGAAGGCGTAATCCTTTTGCTTGGATTTTGATATGATAGGTTACTCCCGGAAGTACAAATCTTGGAACCTTGCTCAGCACCTGCTGCTGCTCAAATCGACCCTCTTTTTTATAAAAAAGACGAATCGATTTCATGTTCGGATCCAAATTGAAATAATAGCCACTCGACCCGTCCGCGTTGGCACGGAAAATCATGGAGCCAGCACTCCCATTTCCATGCAGCTTCATATCAGCCTCATACGTAAAATCTTCCGCCTGCTCAGAAGCCATATAATTCGCATCGCTGATATAGCTTCCGCGCATACCATCTGCCGTCACCATCCAGCGGGATGCAGAGACATCCGGCTTCCAACCTGAAAGGTTGGTATAAAACATCCCGCCGTGTACGGTAACAGAGGTACTTGCTCTTACCGTATCTCCCGGGATGGAGGCTGTAACAACGGCTTCTCCAAGGGAAAGTGCCTCAACGATCGCGCTACCCTCATTTGACACGATCACCTTGACGACTGCAGGATTGCTGGATTCCCAATTCAGCAAATGTCCTTTTCTCCCGGAATGGTCCTCCACACTCGCATACAGACGTTTGGACTGTCCTTCCGCAAGCTCCAGCTGAGTGTAATCCATCATCAGTCTGATGGGTGAAGCCTCTGTAACCCTCCAGCTATTGCGTAGCGCATACACTCGAAGAGAAACAACTTTTACTTCACCACCTTGGGTATAGAAGCTCATCCCTCTACGCGCCGAATCTGGAAAAATGAGATCAGAAAATACGACTTCCCCATGATTACCAAACACCTCAACTGAGGATTCGTCCACAAATATACGCATTTGAATCCGATTCCCGACGGGTGCCAGCGATGCTTCATGAAACGTTGAAAACAGGGGAGAGAAATCGGCAAGCCCTGAATCAGCACGGTTTACAAACATCTGTTGTACATCTGTTTTATAGCCGACTGCCGTTCTTTGCTCACCGCCTTCCCGTACGTAAAATCCAAAAGTCGATGCCATCCCAACGGAAGGGAATTCGAACTCTGCTTCAATCTCATAGGCCCCCGCATTCAAGCCTTCCAGTATATTCGGAGAAGATTCCGTGATACTCTCATGGTCTAGTGAAAATAAATGGGAACGCAGCGAAGTCAGTTCGGATATCGGATGCTGTATCAAGCGGATACCTTCACGGGTCGTTTTTAGCGATAACTCTCTCGGGATGCTGAACTGCCCCTTCCAGGGCGAAGTAGGAAAGCTGAACGGGTAGTCCCAATTCGTCATCCATGCCAGCATGATACGCCGCCCGCCAGGTACATTGGTGAAGGACATCGAGGCATAGAATTCCTTGCCCCAATCGGTTTTCAGCACCTTCCCCGGCGGAAGATCATTTTGAAATTTTCCATCAGACGTCAGTTCACCGATAAAATATTCCGCATCCGAGCCTTGAGTGTTCGTGCTGGCTCCAGTGCTAATCATCAGCACCCATTTAGAGGTGTTGCCTTCGTCTACCGGAAGCGGGAATAAATCAGGACACTCCCATACCCCACCCCGTATATAATCACCGTAGCCAAAGTTATCCGTCCAATTCCAATCTATCAGGTTCGTGGAAGTAAAAAAACGAATATGATCTCCTCCGGACACCACCATGATCCAGCGCTGATGGGTTTCGTCCCATACTACTTTCGGATCACGAAAATCCCAGTTGCCAGGATCGTTTTCACTTTGGCCCGGATTCTCTACTACAATCGAACGGTCTTCTGAGTATTGCCATGTCCGTCCTCGGTCTGTGCTGTAAGCAAGGCCAATTCTCTGGTTTCCCTTGGGCTGATCGGGATTATAGGAGGTGTAATAAGCAACCAGCCCTTTCCCGCCATAGTCGCTGAACAAGCCGGAAGTATTGGTGAGATCAGCTACAGCCGAGCCGGACCAGATATGGCCCAAATCATTCCACTTTAATGCCAAAGGAAGCCTTCTCCAATTCAGCAAATCCACACTGACCGCATGTGCCCACTGTCCACCATCCTGATGGAACAGGTGATATTCCCCCTCAAAATAAACCAATCCGTTCGGATCACTGGCTGAACCTCTGGCAGGAGAATAATGATACTGCGGACGATATTTTTCGGTATAGTAATTCGAGACAGGGGTAAGGTAGATATCCTGAAAATAAGCCGTTCCCCCAGTTGCCTTTATACCTATAAAACCACTGGAATAACTGTTATCCACGATGTCAATCGCCGCAGGCGTGTAGCCATCTACAAACACGCGAATCCGCTCTCCATGTGCGATGATTTCCAAACTGTGTTTACTGCCCAATGTATCCAGATACGGCATGGCCGAGCTTGCAACCAACGTTCCGTTCGCCTTTTTCAGATGTATCCGAACCTGATGACCCTCACCTTGCACAGAAGTAACATAACCCTTTGTTCCCTTCTGATTCCCTCTGAAAAATAGTCCCGCTTCCATTCCCGGTTGAGAAGAATTCAGCGTCACACTGCCTTCCATCACCAGGTCAGCAGCTGCGGTATCGTATATTTTGAGCGCACCTTCCATACTTGTTTCCTCGGCTCTCTGCCCTTTTAGGTCCGGTTGCCATTTCCCACGGATCAAAAGCAGTTCACCTACATTCGTATCCATATCACTGACTTGAATGTTCTGAAATAATGCCGCCCCATTCCAGACATTCAGTCCCAAATATCCTGATGCATACGTCGTATCGACCACATCTATAATCGGGTGATATCCTTCATCCCAGTACACTTTAAGATGAGGACCTTCCACCTTCACCTTGAGATGGTAAATATCCCCTTTTTGTAATTCTACTGGCCGTTCCTCTTTGAGCCTTTCGATATCTCCAGCAGCATCCCGTAGCCGCACCAACCCGGCGGACGGCACAATTTGAAGCATATAGGAAAAACATCCATCCCTACTGGAACGAAATACTAGGGCAGCATCCGCCTGTAGGTCTGTGACCATTACATCTGCTTCAAAAGTAAAATCCTCAGACATGGTTGCAGACATAGCCAGCACATTTTCCTGTGGCTCCGATCTTAGCAACAGTCCCTGAACGTTATCTTCAATATGTCCCTGTCCTTTAATCTGCCAGTCCGTCAGGTTCGTTCGCGTGTTTGTGAGCTTTATCCTCATCGCCAATTTCCTACCTTCCAGTATGGATTATGAAGAAAATCTCATTTCAGCGCATAAAGCTCCAGCGAAAATAAAGTTACCTGCTCTTCCGATGGGAATATTTCAAGCCCCTTAGCTTCTGCGTCAGGAAATATTAAATCGGTAATGGCTACCTGTCCGCGATCGAAAAACACTTCAATAGACGAGCGATCCACATAGAGGCGGATGTCCATTCGATCTGGTAAGATTCCTAGTGAGGTCCCATGTCTGACTGCAAAGTCTTCATGAAAATCCGAACAGCCTGACCGTGTCCGGTCGACGTATACTTCCTGCGTGGCGGAAGTATAACCGACGAGTGTCTCTTGTTCATCCGATACCCGCACCTTAAAGCCAAAGTCTCCGGTAGTTGCAAATTCAGCCACAAGTTCGTAGCAATCCAGTTGCAAAGCAGACAATGCGTTCCGCACTTCCTCCCAAGATGGCTCTGTGAGTGACAGGACAGGAGTTCTTAATCCCTCCAGTTCCCGAACAGGGCGCTGAATAAGTGCCACTGTGCCCTTTCTCGTTTCCAGTGCGAGTTCACGCGGAATGGACATGGCACCTCTCCAGCGTTCCGTCGGGGTCTGATTAGCATATCTCCAGTTGCTCATCCAGCCCATAAACAGGCGTCGTCCGTCCTCTGCCGGGATATCCGACCAGCACACACCTGCGTAGTTATCTCTGCCATAATCAAGCCAGCGGACTCCTTCACTTTCCACATCCGCCACAAATGTCGTCCCATCAAATTCACCCGTAAAATACTGTGTTCTCGACCCTTCCCGAATCTCCGGATGATCACCGATACTTACGAGCATAACCCACTTTACCTGTGACCTCTCCCCATCAACCCATAACGGAAATAAATCCGGACATTCCCACACCCCGTCATGGCTACCGATGCCGTGTCCAAATTCACTGGCAAACACCCATTCCTTCAGATTCGGAGAATGATAGATTCGAACCGTCTGACCGCAGGCCAGCACCATCACCCACTGCTCTGTAGGCTCATGCCAGAACACTTTGGGGTCACGAAAATCAATGCAATGCTCATCCTCCAGTACCGGGTTGCCCGCATATTTAATCCAGCTTTCACCTGAATCTGTACTATAGGCGAGGCTCTGGTATTGGCGTATCTGATCCGTGTTTGGAAGCGAATAATGATGAGTGAAAATAGCTACCAAACCCGGCTTGCCTTCAAAAAAACCGGACGTATCCTGCTCATCCACCACGGCGCTCCCGGAAAAAATCGTTCCTAGCCCATCCGGCTCCAAAGCAATCGGCCGCTCCTCCCAGTTCACCAAATCAGTACTGACCGCATGCCCCCAATGCATAGGACCCCACGTTGTGCCGAATGGATGATGCTGATAAAACAAATGATAACGTCCTTCAAAATAAACCATTCCATTCGGATCATTCATCCATCCGTTTTTCGGTGAAAAGTGATAGGATGGGCGGTATTTCTCTTGCCTAACAACGTTCATATATTCCATCTCCCTCGAAAAAAGAATCATTTACTTGCGTTTCTGTCATAGCCCGCCTGTTTGATTTGCAACCATTCCTGTAATCCCAAACTGTTCAGTTCCTGCAAATATTCCGGCCACTCCTCTTCGACCTTGCCATTCTGGTACCATTCCGTACGTTTGCGGAGAACGTAGGCGAATAGATCGGTTTCAATGGTCGATAAGCGGTCCAGCTCATCTATAGAGAAAAACACTTTAGGGTAATTATGATCTGCTTGCATATGGGGAACCATCACCTTTTTGAGCAAACCCAATCGCCATGTCGCATCTTCTGGCTGGGTTGTGTATTTTCCGTAGTATTCATCCAATACAGCTAACGGTCCGCCAATGTTCGTCTTTTGTCTGATTTCCACCGGAGCCGAGCCTTCCAGCGGCAGATGCTTCAACATTCCCTTTGCCTCATCATACTCAAAGATATTTTTCTGCTTCGTATCCCCATAAGTTCCCCAGTTGTTCTGTATGGACTGGATCGGATCATACAGCTGGTCAATCCACTTGGCGGTCGCTTCCAGCTTCTTATTGGCACTGGTGATCACCATGCGCCCGCGATCGAAGCCGATGCCATTCGTCCGTGTAACATTCACATGTCCATTCGGTCCAGCCAGCGGCGGCATGAGATCGTATTTTTTATTCGGGCCTGTAATATTAGCCTTATCCCATGTAAAGTACAGACCATAGCGGTGATCCTTCCCTTTGGCCAGATAAGTGTTCCAATCCTGCTGGGAAGACTCTATGTCCACCAGCCCTTCCTTGTATAAGTCATGAATATATTTGATGGCTTCCTTATATCCGTTATCCGCTGCCGTAAATACGACTTTCCCATCGTTCGTCACTACTGTATGATCCCAGTTCTCTCCAAGCCCAAACGCCCCGTATAAAAAGGCCAAATCCTCGCCGCCGGGTTTATCTATAAACGATAACGGAATCTCGTCCGCCTGCCCGTTGCCGTTGGGGTCCTTTGTTTTAAAGGCAATCAAGACCTGCTTCAGCTCTTCGGTCGTTGTTGGCATGGACAAGCCCAGCTTGTTCAGCCACTCCACATTAATCCACGGCAAATCATCTACGGACTGGATCGCTTCTTTTCCTGTTCCCAATTCTTCAATCCACGGAAAGGAATAAATATGTCCATCCGGCGCAGTCAACATCGCTTTATATTCCGGGGATTGCTCCAATACCTTTTTAAAATTCGGCATATGTTGTTCAATCAAATCCTCCACCGGAATAATGACACCGTCTTTGGCCAGCTTGAGTAAGTCATAATCCGAGTAGCCCGCGTCGAACACTGCATCCGGTAAATCACCGCTGGCAATAGCCAGATTCCTTTTTTCCACAAACTGATCACTGGTAAAATTCTTCCAACGAATATGAATGCCTGTTTTTTCTTCCAGCCGTTTGTTGATCAGCTTGTCGTTCGGGTCTGCCGGAGCGAGTGGAGAGCTTTGGGTTAAAAAGTTGAGCGTCACTTTTCCATTCACATCTGTTGCATCGCTCTCATTAGAGGAATTGCTGCTGCCGCAACCGGAAAGAACTAAGATCGCCGCCAGTGCGGCAAATGAGGCAGTTTTGACTGTTTTCATCTGGATGACCTCCATCGGATAAAGGTAAAATGCACGTGTAGCAAATAAAGTTCGCGGCATCTTTTATTTTAAGGAGCCGACCATAACACCCTTTTCAAAATACTTTTGGAAAAAGGGATACATCACAAGTAGCGGAAGACTGGAGATGACAATTGATGAATATTTGATCATTTCCGAAAGACGTTTCAGTTCTGCCATTGCCAATTGATCACTAATCATGCCAGGCATCGTCTGATTTTGGATCAGGATGGATCTCAGCACCAATTGAAGTGGATGCAGCTGTGCATTATCCAGATAAATCATGGCATCAAAATAAGAATTCCACTGACCGACAAAGGCATATAGCGCAATGACAAAAATAATGGGTTTGGACAGCGGGAGCACGATTCTGAAAAATATGGTCCAGTCCGAGGCTCCGTCCACGTTGGCAGCTTCTTTTAATTCATTGGGTACACCTTTAAAGAACGTTCGGGCCAAAATCAGATCCCACACATTGATCGCACCGGGAAGAAGGATGGCCCATACGGTATCCAGCATCCCTAAATTTTTGACCAGCAAGTAAGTTGGAATCAGCCCTCCACTGAAAAACATAGTGATGATAAACAATGTCATAAAGAAATTCCGCCCTACCAAGCTGTTCACCGATAAGGCATAGCCAGCACAAATCGAAACCGTCACAGAGATCAAGGCGAAGCATGAAGAATAGAACACCGAATTGGCAAATCCACGGAGCATCGCCGGGTTGGACAAAATTTTCCGATATCCCTCCACACTCCAATCCGAAATACGGAAGGATAGCCCTTTGCTTAACAAAACGGTCGGGTCCATAAACGATGCTATGACGATATAACCTAAGGGAACTACGATAATCAATACAGCTAGAGTGAGTACAATATAATTCACACCTAGGATGAAGCGGTCCAGATTAGAATGTTTGACATGCATAAAGAGGCTCCTTTCCTAATAAAGCCCTTCTCCCTCATTGAGCTTCTTGACGATAAAGTTAACGGTCAGCAGCAAAACCACATTAATCACCGAATTGAACAGCCCGACCGCTGCAGAATAGGCGTAATTACCGGATTGCAAGCCGACTTTATACACATAGGTGGGAATGATTTCAGATGTAGGCAAATTCATGGATGTCTGCATGAGATACGCCTTCTCAAACCCGATCGACATGATTCCTCCTGCTGCCAAGATAAAAACAATCGCCATAATGGGTTTAATCGTCGGCAAATCAATATGCCATATGCGCTGAAGCAGGTTGGCTCCGTCCAGACTTGCTGCATTATGCAGCTCGGGATCAACATTAGCTAGCGCAGCTACATAAATGATTGAAGACCACCCCGCCCCCTGCCAAATTCCAGACAGGATATATATCCAGCGAAAATATTCAGGCTCTGTCATAAAGATCACAGGGTTGCCGGTCACCGACGCAATGATTTGATTCAGGGGCCCTGTCGGAGACAAGAAAATAAACAGCATACCCACAATGACAACGACCGAAATAAAATTAGGAGCGTACAAAACAAGCTGGATATTCTTTTTCAATCCCGCCTTGCGGATTTGATTCAGCATGACCGCCAATAGGATCGGTACAGGAAATCCGAGTACAAGTCCATAGAAGCTCAGTTTCAGCGTATTGAGGAAAATATCCGTAAAATTGGGCGAGTCTAAAAATTTAGTGAAGTATTTTAGTCCAACCCAGTCACTTCCCCATATCCCTTTAAGCGGGCTAAAATCCTTGAATGCAATAATGGCCCCATACATCGGAACATACTTGAAAAGAATCGTAAGAATCAGTGCAGGCGCCAGCAGTACGTAAAGAAAATAGTTTTTGCGAATATAGTCTAACTTGCTGCGAATGGACTTTTGCTCCCCCAGTGCGGCATTCCTCTGAGCTGCCTTAGCCAAGTTTGCCATTTGCATTCCCCCCATCTGTAATAGCCGTCTGTACAACATATTTGAAAAGGCTTACAATTTTCATCTTCAATTTACCAAATTGATTTATCATTCGTCAACAACTTTTGTAAAATAATTTATTTACATTTGAACAAAATAATATTGTCAATTTGAATCTTTGTAACAAAAAATAAAATAATCATACCCAATAATCCAAATATGAAAGTTCCCCATTCACAATGACCGCTTCACTTATACGGCACTAATCTCCCCTCTATGTTTCAATGAGCATTTTTTTATCCAGCTTATATAAATTTGAATTTCAGTTCATTTTTTGATCCGATGAAGATAAATATAGGCTATTAAGCAAACTTCACAAATGTAAAAATAATTTAGTCATTTGCAATGTTAACATTGCTATTTTATGCGAACTATTATACATTTAGGATACATTTTAGGTCTGAACGGAGAGCTGGCAGAGGCAACTGTACCTCTCAGGCAATCCATTTATTAAGTGAAGGTGGAACCTGTCTATGAAGAAAGAAAAAGTCACCATTCAAGACATTGCTGACGCTTTGGGAATCTCCCGAAATACCGCCTCCAAAGCGATTAACGGTAGTGACAGCATCCCGGTTGATACTCGGAACAAGGTCATTAAAAAAGCGATCGAGCTCAAATATAAGCAATTTGCCTATGTGGAAACAGACAGCATCATCCCTAAGAACCAAGGTAACATTGCCCTGTTTACATGCAATCTGCCGAACAGCTCGCATTTTGGCTCCTTTCTGATCAGTGGGCTGGAAAAAAGAATAAGTGCAGAAGGGTATAATTTGTCAATTCATATTGTGCGGGAAAACGAAATCCAAGCGAGAACACTTCCTAATAATTTTGAGGCCTCCAAGGTTGACGGAATCATTTGCATTGAAATGTTCGATCCACAGTATAGTGAGCTCGTTACGAGTTTGGGACTACCCACAATCTTTATTGATTGCTCGGTGGACATTTTTTGTCCTGATTTGAAAGCGGATTTATTGTTGATGGAAAATGAACATAGCGTTTATTCTGTTACCAAAAGCCTGATTGATCGTGGATTTGCGCGGATTGGTTTTGCTGGGGATTATAAACATTGCAAAAGCTTCAACGAGCGGTGGGTTGGATATAACCGTGCTTTAATCGAAGCAGGTCTAAGTGTGGATTTATCTTGCTGCATCGTTGATCAGGACCGAAATTTTTTCTCCGAATCGGATTGGATGGATAAACAATTGGAAGGTATGAGCGCGCTTCCGTCCGCGTTCGTATGCGCCAATGATTTTATCGCCGTCAGTGTCATGAAAGCGCTCAAAAATAAAAACTTAAAAATCCCTGAAGATATTGCTGTGTTTGGGTTTGATAACGCTCCTGAATCCCGGATTGTGGAGCCTCATTTATCCACCGTGCATATCTACAACAACGAAATGGGGATTACGGCGGCTGAGATGCTATTAGCACGGGTCAAAGATCCTTCCAGACCTTATCAGATTACGCATATCAGAACAGAGCCGATATTTAGAGAATCGACTCCGACATTGCAGTAGATGGTGAGTGTAAAAGAGGTATTCTTGCGAGGCTCCGCGAACGGAACGTTGCTTCAATCGCCGTTGTATCTGGATTTTATTGAATAGCTTAGTGGTAAAATACGGATACAACGGCGACCCTGACGCTTTTTCGCAATCGTTCCGTCCTCTCCGCTGCTTTCAGCAGATTGCTATTTTAAAGATGTTCTAAAAACCATCCATACAGACCTTAGATAAACCTTCTATACTCTTAAACTTTAATAATACAAAATGGCAAGCCTCTAAATCATCAGAGACTTGCCATTTTTCTAAGTCTATTAAACTGATAGATGCGGAGATAGAGTCTTAGTCTTCAGCTAGTCGTTTATAGACCCTCTGCTGGAACTACAGGAACTACTGGAGTTGCTGACTCTCCCTCTATTTCCTTCGCTCCTATTTCCGTTTCATCAACTTTCGTTTCATCGATGCTCGTTTCTTCAACTTTCATTTCATCGACTTCTTTTTCATCTACCTCCGTTGCCTCTACCTCATCCGCTTCGTCACTGCTCTCTTCATTCATCAAGGCTCTTGGTGTGTAGAGCTTGGGAATGGGCACGTTCGCCCAATCCATATCGGATGCAAAGTAAAAGCTTGTGTAGGACGGCTGGTTATAGCCGGTATTTTGACGCGCCACATCCGCACGATACTGCGGGTCATGCATCAACGTGTACAATTTATGCGTTGTGGGCTCGGTGCTCAAATAGATACGAATCGCCGAGCTATCCGCTGTACGGACAAGCATTTCCTCACGCCAATCTCCGAAAATGTCAGCGACCAACGATGGCGTTCCTTTGGTATAATTGTTCGTTTTGGTGCCTGATGCGGTTAGTAATGTGCCTCGTTTCCAATCTTCAATGGTTGGGGTTACGTCGATCGCCCCGTTCACGATTTGTGTGGTCATATCAGCCGCCCATTTGATACTCATATTGGTACCCGGCATCTTCGTATCCAATTGTTTGCCCGCAGCGGTCCACAAGCCTATGGCCCAAGTCTCCAGTCCTCGCTGTTCAGGGTCTACGTCCCCAACCATCCCCCGGCCTGTATCCTTGCCGGAATATCCACCGTAGATGACTTTGCCCGTTTTGGCATCCCGCAGCGAATAACCATACGGGGCATAGGTGCCGCCTTCATGCACCATAAAGATTTCTTTTCCTGGCCGATCAGGGTCAATATCGGTCACATGCAGTGCGTCGCCGTGTCCCAATCTGGCGGTTTGGCCCGGAATTGCGCTTTCAGGAGGCATAACATCAAATGAGCTGTACAGTAGGCTACCATCATGGTCAATCGTGGCGGAGCCATATACAATTTCGTCTTTGCCATCTCCATCCACGTCTGCGACACTCAGCGAATGTGCTCCTTGTGTAGTCAAAGTGCCGAATTTCGGGTCCGTTCCATCCCGTCCGTGTGGGCTATCATTAAACGGATTGGTCATTGGCGCCCAACCACTGTCCACCATCCAATGTTTTTGGAGATGACGACCATCCCACGTGTAAGTGACCAAGGTGGAACGCGTATAATAGCCACGTGCAAATACGGCATATGGTTTACGTCCGTCCAGATATGCTACCCCTGCCAGAAAACGATCCACGCGGTTAGCAGGTTCAATCCGGGCCATAGCATAGTCTCCCCACATAAGACCGTCGTCATGGCGCTCTGGCTCATAGCGAATCGTCTCCAGCTCAGTCCCCGTTTTTCCTTTGAAAATGGTCAAATACTCCGGCCCATCCACAATGAAGCCTTCAAATTCTCTCAGCTTGTTTTTGTCGCTCCGCGCAGGAGCATACACATCCATAAAGTAATCCGTCAGGCTTTCCGCATCCTTTCGGGATAACGGGTAGCTGTACTTTGGAGAAATACCAAAGCACTCCTCCAGCGTAGCAGGCCACTGCCCCTTGACCACTTCTTCATGCTTCGTCCAATTCATAAACATGTTCACCACATGCTCATAATAATCCGTGCGGCTCAAACGATAATCATCCTTATGTGTAATTCCAGCTTTGCGATCCTCACGGGGCAGGGTAATATATTTTTCTTTCTTGGGTTTGCCCTTTTTATCAAAAGTAATCGTTTTGGTCCCTGGAGCCGTCTTGAACATCAGCTCGGCTTTGCCATCGCCGTCAAAATCATACACCATCATCTGTGTATAGTGCGCACCTGAGCGAATATTCACACCGAGGTCAATTCGATAGAGCAGCTTGCCCTCGAACGTATACGCATCGACATACGTATTTCCGGTATAACCCTTCTGAGATACATCTTTGGAGTTAGATGGGTCCCATTTTACAAAAAATTCATATTGGCCGTCTCCGTCTACATCCCCCACACTCATATCGTTGGCCGAATACGTATAGGATTCACCTGCAGGTGTTACGCCATCAGCAGGCTTTTGCAGAGGAAGCTCATAATAACCCTGCTGCCATGGCTTCACTTTGGCACTGCGATCCTTCTCTTTCCCTTTAACGACTGAAGCGACCCTGTACACCGCATTTCCGGTTCCTTCCTTATCCAGATAATTGGTGCTGTCCGTCACCGTTGCGATTTTCTTGCCATCACGGTATACGTTAAAGTCCGCTCCTGTCAGCCCTGTTGAACCGTAGCCGTTCACTTCTTGGGCCAATAACCGCCAGCTTAAAAATACACCCTCTTGCGTCGCCGCAGCCACCAGTCCGCGATCTAGCTTTTCCAACTGAATGCTGCCGCTACGATTCTGTTCTACTGCAATTGATGATTCTGCCTGCAGCGTGGGTTCGGACAAGTCTTCCGCAGCCACTCCTCCAGTCGTGCCCGTCATCGTCAGCATCGCTGCCAACGCGGCGGTCAAGGTTCCCTTTCGCCATGCGCCTTTCCTTTGAGCCATCCAATTCGTCCTCCTCAATTGTATTGTGATGACAAGCAAATACAGAAAATGATTGCGCTTACATAATTTAAATTCCTTATTATTATAGTTTTGCTGTTCCTCCAAACGCGTTTAAATATCCGTGCATTTCTCTACACAAATCCGTGTTATTGTTCGTTTTCATTGAAATGTCCCCATTAGCCCCCGTACTAACGGTTCATTTCGTGAAACGACCATGTTAGTTGAAGTGGGCATATCCGAATATCATAAGATGATAAAATGGACGAGCTGTGATCAAAACATACATACCTATCAAGGTTTCACAAAAATGATGTCACAAAACGCCCCGTTGCGATTGTTATATAGACATAAATACAAGGAGGTGAGCTCTTGCAGGCAACCATCCCCGGGGATCAACAGGATAAACACAGCCAGATTGAGCTGGCCGTAGAGCGCGTCAAGGCTGGTGAACAGCAGGCTTACGAAATCATTATTCGACAATTCGAGCGGCAGATGTACACCTACTGCTTCTATATTTTGAAGAATCATGAAGCCACAGAGGACGCTGTTCAGGACATTTTCATCAGAGCCTATGAGAATCTTCATCAATACAGCAGACAAACCAGCTTCTCGGCATGGCTATACAAAATGGCCTACCATCACTTAATGAACATCAAAAAGAAGCACAGCCGCTGGCTCAGACTGGTTCAACAAGTCAAGGAACAAAATCCAATCGTCCAAGCATCACCTTATAAAAGCGTAATTGAAGAACTCCTGACTTATCTTACACCGGAAGAGCGTCATATTCTGCTACTGAAGGCTGTTGAGCAATACAGCTTTGAGGAGATTAGCAACATCATGGGTTTGAAGTCGGCAACCATCCGCAAAAAATATGAGCGGCTTCGGCGCAAGCTGCTGGACCACAGAAGCAAAGGAGGACTTGTTAATGGACAAACGCCCAACACCACCTTATGAACGCGAAATGGACCAGTTGGAGGATTGGATCAATGAATCAGTCATGCCCAGAGGCAGTATGAGTGATCAAATTATGAAGCAGATTGAAAAAAGAGCCATGCAAAGAAAGACGACGAAATCGAAATTTGCAAAACGGGCTGTTCTGGCGGCATCCGTAGTTGGCATATTAGGGGCAGGAGTGGTAGGCGCCGGGTTTGTATCACCCACAATGGCGGCCACACTCAAGCAAATTCCCGGAATCGGCAGTATTTTTTATGGATTGAGCTCGGATGAAATTCAGACTGCTGTAGATAAGGGCATTCTCAGTCATCCTAATGAAAGTGTGACGCATGACGGAATTACGCTGACATTAAGCGATGTTTTGTATGACGGTACACGCCTGTCCTTCTCCATTGAGCGTCAAGGCGAGAATATGCCGGAAGGCTCTGTGAGTCCCTATCTGCCTACAGATGTCAAAACTGAAAGTAACGATAAGGAATGGTTAAAGAAGCATAAAGTGCCTGAGAAGGATCAGCTTAAGGGGTACTTTAAATACTTCCCCGAAGTCTTGATTAATGGAAAAAAAATAGACTCTCACCTAAACTCGTATGGTGATGATCCGGAAAAAAAGAATTCAGTCGTAGGGGAATTCATGCAGTTGGACTCCCTGCCGGACGAGTTTGAGTTGACGATCAAAACTTCGATGACGGGTGTTGACGAGCCCTATGAATTCAAGGTTCCGGTGAAAATAGACAACACCATGATTACTGTCCAGCCGAATGAGACAAAAACCAGCGGCAACTTCAGCTATACCGTGAAGGAGCTGAAATCCACCTCAACAACGACTCGTCTGGTGCTGGACAGTAAAGGTGAAGTGCCTGCTTCTCCGGAGCAAACGGGAGAGTATGCGCCAACAATGATGTATTACGACATTGTAGATGATCAGGGCAACATGCTTAAGCAGCGCCAATTCGGTTATTTCCACAGCAAGCCTAGGACAGAATACCATGTGGATGAGCTGTATGATGCTCTTAAGCCGGGTACGAAATACGTGACGATTAAGCCATTCACCTTGACCGTCAAGCCGGCTGATTGGAGCATTGTTGGTGAAGGCATGGGATCTGACGGCAAGCATAAAAGAGGAGATAAAACGTACATCAAGGAACTCGAAATGAAGATTCCCCTGAATAACTAATCACCAATTTTTCAATACATGAATTTCATTTCATGAGAGGAGAACATATCTAATGAAACAAACAAACTTAAAATTAACATTCCTAAAACGGGTATTACTTACAACTTCGGCTTTCGCGATAATAGGAACAGGAGCAGCCATACCAAAAAACATATCCCCCATTGCAGCAGCCACTAGTGACGCGAAATCCGCGCAAGCCGCTTCTTCCAATCTGAGCCTAACGCAGGACGGGGTTACACTGAAGCTTGGCGATGTGTTTTATGATGGCACACGCTTGTCCTTCTCCATCGAACGTGAAGGCAAAAATTTACCTGAGGGAGTCATGAGCCTGTACCTCCCAGTAGATGCCAAGGCCAGTAAAAGCCTCAAGAAGTATATGGTTCCTGAGAAAGATCAAAAGAAGGGCTATATCAAGAGGCCTGAAATTCTGATTGATGGGAAGGCATTTAAAGGCTTTGGCTCGTTCGGAGACAAAGTATCTCAAAAGAACGCCGTAGAAGCTGAATACAATCAGTTGGATGCACTTCCAGACGAGTTTGAAATGACTATCCAGGTAGGGGTTACCAGAATCAGCAAGCCTTTTGAGTTTAAAGTCCCTGTTAAAAAGGACGGTAATATGGTGAGTATCAAGCCGAATAAAACCCAAAAGAGTGGGGATTTCAGTTATACAGTCAAACAGCTCGATATTACCTCCCATACAACCCGGCTGGTGCTGGATAGCGAAGGTCAAGTGCCTGCATCTTCCAAGCAGACAGGAAAATACGCTCCATCCATGATGTATTATGACATCGTAGATGATCAGGGGAAAACGCTTCAGCAACGGAAAGTCGGCTTTTCAAACAGCAAGCCTAGAACGAAGTACCATATTGATGAACTATACAATGCTATAGGCAGCAGACCCCAATATGTGACGATCAAGCCATATACATTTACAGTCAATCCCACTAATTGGAGTATTATAGGTCAAGGTAAAGGAGCGGATGGCAAATTTAAAAACGGAGATAAAACATACATCAAAGAACTAGAAATGACCATTCCCGTGCCAGCCCAATAACATCGATGCAAGAAGCGAGCAAGCCTGAAAGAGAATCCAGGCTTGCTCGTTTTGTTTACTTTACGTTAAGCCATTCCTTCCCCTGCTTACTTTACTGGTTCTACTGAGTATACTAGTGCTGAAGTGGCTTCAATTATCCGCTCACATTGCACCTGCACAGTAAGGGAGCATCGGTAAAAAAGCTGGAAAGCGACCGAGCGCTCTACACAGGAGCTTGTCAAGCTTGTACAACATCGTCAAAGATAAGTTTAGGTTATCCTTAATTTGTATACCCCAATTAGTGAGGGACAAAGGAATTGAAGTCGTCCCGACTAGACTGGTCTGCATGATAAAATACTATATCCCCATCCTGTAAATGAAAGGTGTGTCCGTATGGGTCCTTTATCTCTCTGCGATATCCTTCCAGTTGCCATTGGTTCAAGAGCGGGCCATTGATATATTGCAAATGTGGATGCTCGGTGTCCCCCTGACGGAGCGATTCCAAATTAAAACGAACCACTATAAAGCCTGTCTTCTTGAATAGATCTGTATGTTCGTTTAGCTCCCTTTCTCGGCTTACATTACGTAAATCCGTTCCTTTGGTGACCGCGTACACATCGGCAGGCAGACTATACTCGCCATACCAGCGCTGAATCGCCGCATTCGCACGATCGGCATCCACCCCCTCCGGCAGGTCTGTCTTTGGACCGATCAAGGTACGTACAGCCGCAGGCAGCACCAGCCAGTCGTAGCGCCCAACCCAGGTCTTGCTGCGTGTGATACGCTGGGCATACTGCGCCACATAACGTTCCAGCGTTAACTGACTCCGCTCTGCTTCTCTCAGTCCATGTTGATATTGGTAGGCTGCTGTATCCTGCATTTCCTCCATCGGGACATTGCGTAGCCGTTCGTTCAAAATAACATATCGCTTCTCCCGGTCCTCCGCCGATCCTACACGGATAAACTTTCGGCTGCCTGCATGTGTATACAGATCTACCTCTTCCCGCTGTCGCCCATCTTTGCTCACCCAATAAAATGAAGGGGTAATACGGATCCCATCCTGGGCGCTGAACATATTGCCTTTGGTTTTGAGGTCAAACTTGAAATGATAGCCTGTCTTGACCGCCACATTTGCGTAACCTTCAAATGGGTGACTGCCGGGGCGAATGGGCAATGTGAAGGGCTCCGGGTTCCCTCTAGGCAACCCGTCAATATTGCCAAGCCCTGTCCAATAGGACAGGCCGCTATGCAGTGGGCTTCCTTTTTGCAGTCGAAATACACGCTCCCAATGGTAATCTGCAATATCCGTGATATGAAAATCATACATCCGTCCGATGACCTCAATATTCACCACATCATTGGCAACATGATGAGCGAGATCCGTGTTGGCATGGCGCTGCTCGGTGAATCCATCCGGTGCATTTTCGGCAATGGTGCGGAACTCGACTGTATAATTGCCTTCATCGACCCATACGGGCAAATAAAAGTCTGTGTCCAGTTGTAGCACCGGAATGTCGATCCAGGTACCTCGCGGATAAAAATGCGTCTTTCCTTTGTTGTACACATCGAACGGAAAGCGCACCTGCTTGATTCGTACATATTTGGCATACTCCCGATCACCATAGCCGGGAATATTCAAATGCGGACCTGCTGTCGAAATCGTCACCCGGAAAGGACGCTCCAAAATAAGTGCGGATCGTCCCTTCGTAGGTTGGGTTTTCTGATTATGAGCAGCATCATCCGACACTGTAGACAGATTCACTACGGGAGTGTGGACAGTCACTGTATTGATCCCCTGTATCGGCAACGTTTTATCCGCACCTCCATTGATATTTCCTTTGAGAATAGCGTAAGTGATGTCACCACTGCTGGGCGTGTTGGGCTTATTCATCTTATGCTTATCAATCACATGATTCGGACTGTACAGCACATCGGCCCCAATCGCTCCAGAAGAGGGAATCACACCTGGTTTAGGGCCATTTACCTTGACGCGCTCTGGATTCATAATAATCTTGTTTTCAAAGGTCAGAGTATCGTTCTCCACTTCGATTTCCTTAACTGCCTCCACTGCCTTAGATTTCAGTACACTGCGATCATCAGGCACACTGGGCTTGCTGCTGCCGCCGTTTTTGCTACGACTCCCTCCATCCACTGTCCCTGGTGCAGGGGGCGGATAAAAGTTACCCTGGGTAGCCGCAATATAGGAAGGGGGAGTATAGGATTGCGGAAGCAGGGTGATTGCTTCATTGGGTAACGCATAGTTTCGGAGCGTAGCCTCTTTAATGCCATATACCTCCAAATTGTCTATCTTCCAATAGGAGTACGGACGGACGATTTGGTAAGTATAAGTTCGCTTCACCGTCTCATTCCGCCGAGACTTTTTCTTAGGCCGCCAGGTCAACCGATATTCCCGTTTTACGTTCACCGTATATGTACACTGACCCGTCATGTTTACAAACTTATGTTGAAAAAGATATCTCTTGGCTTGCACATGACCATACAGGCTTTCAGAGGTAGGAATACCTTTGGATACGTCAAATCGTTCCCGACCACGCTGGTCCGCTTTGATCACGGCAGATACTACTGGGTCCAACTCGGTAGTTTCCAAGCGCAGACCTGGAACGGGACGGGAGCAGACAACACCTTTCGTTGGCTGTTCATTATCTTGGCAACTTGAGGGCGCTCCCTCTTGGCTTTCTCCAGGCTTCGGACAGCCCTGAGCTTCTTTGTAATACAAATAAGCGGTAAACTGCTCAAAAGAACCGTCATAGGTAAACCCGGGTACAATCCCAGGCAAAATATCTCCGCTTGGCGGTTTACCTGTCGTGCTCTTCTTGTAACCTACATACTCATATTTCGGGTTGGTTGGCGGGATGAAATCATATGGTTGATTAGGTTTTAGCTCATCTTCTATTGGTGTAAATACGTTGTTAAGTGATTTCCCGTCAATTGTAAAATGCTTGACGATGAGTGCGCTCTCTAGTTCGATTTTGAACAGGATGGGTTGGTAGATGCGGTATGCTTCTACTTCCTTGGCACAGGTAGGGCAGCTCTCTTCCTTGATGTTTTTAGGTTGAGTTATCGCATTCAATTTTATATTCACCGTGATTGGAATAATAGTTGTATCCGTTCCAATTCCATTTATTTTGAAGGCACGAATGTCGTCTTCCTTCGTGCCATCACTTACATAATCTACATACTCAATGTATTCATCAGACCGAGACTTGGAAAAATACTTTTTATAATCAGGATTATTTTTGTTGACTTCTGCTGCTGGATTATACAATTTTGCTGCTACGCTCTTAATCTTACGACCAGGAAAATTAAATTTGTACGTGAACTTCGCCTCACCGTGCATCCCTTTTCCTGGCTCTTTGCCACCATCGGTAACCCATTTACCAGCAGTGTTCATCCACATGTCGAAGTACATCATGCCAACAAAGTAGCGAGCATTCCTGTCTGCATAGTAGGACAGCGGTGTTATTTCTGTTTCGGCTACTGCCTTATCTGCGGGAAAAGAAAAAGGTGGGAGCTGCAAGAACAGCAGTACCCCCACCAGCAATACGGCCAAAATGCGTTTTGTGTTCTTCATTTGCCTAATTTCCCTTCCACGGGTTAACCATCAGCGGAATATAACCATTGCCTTGCAAGCGAAATCCTATGTACTCAATGTCTTCCAACTTGAAAGACTTATAATCTTTAATTCCCTGGAAAAGCTCATCTGCAGACGAATAAATCGGGTAATAAATCATTTTTGTACCATCACCGTTGTCCTCTGTCAGCTCATCCAATGGAGGACGAAGACGTGCATTCTTGTTCTTAGTCAGGTAGAAAATACTGGATGCTGTACCCGAACTTGTTTTTACTCTCATTCGTAGATAAGGAACACTTTTAGGTGTCGTGTAAGATTCAACAGAATAAATTTCTCGTAGAAGCTTAGTAGGCAGATCAGATTGTTTGAAAATAACCACTTTCTCGTATCTAGTACCATTAACCACGTTCTTCATAAGATTGGGAATGGTCCCAATCGCCTTTTTATACGGCTCAATACTCACCGCCTGATGCCCTGTATCCTCTAACGCAGCGATTTCCTTCTTCCCAATCCAGACCCAGCGGCTGACCTTATCCCATTCTACCGACTGTCCCAAACCCTCACTCACTAACCGCAGCGGCACAAAAGTACGGTTTTGCTTCAAAATAATCTTCGTTTCATACGTTTTGGTCTGCCCATCCACGGTAGCGGTGTTTTGCCCCACTGTCATGTTAACGGCATGTGCATCATTTTTTATCGACACAGCTAATTGGCCGCCTGTTTTCTCCCAGCCCACCTTAGCACCCAATGCCTCGGATACAAACCGGATGGGAACCATTACATAATCGTTACCATCCGGTTTGTATCCGGGAACTGTATTTTTTTCGCATTTAATAAGACTTCAATTGGTTTGGTGCTACTTGCCGCCTCCGTCGTTGGAATCGTACTTGTCCCGCCCCATAGCAACGCGACTGCGGTCAAACTCAACACCCATTTTTTCATACTCATCTCTCGATCCCCTTTGCCTGCTTAAACTTTTAAACTATGTATATCATCTCTAATCTCATAAACTTATCGCATCCCCACTTTCGGAAAATACTGGATACAATTTATATATTATAGGGTTTCCCAATTACAAAATCTATAAGAAAAATAACTAATATAACTACTCTAAAAATGATTTCTTATGAGAAATCTCCCGCTCTAAATCATAGAATTGCCTCCTTATATAACTTATATTTTCTGCAAAATCTCATCAAAAAAGGGCTGCCTCTCCCCTCTGAAGGAAGAAACAGCCCGTGTGCTTCACGCGCAAAAACTATGAATATATCAGTTCATATCCTATGGATTGTTCCAGCATCATCCAATATTTCTTACATTCTAAATCATTATTGATTAAAAATCAAACGTTACTTTTTTCTCACGAAATAGCCAAAAAATCACCCATGTGCACCTGGACTCCCAGCTTGATATAGCTGCTCATACACATCCTGTTTGACCATCCTCAGCCCAAACAATCTGCGGATACGCTGTCCAGGCTTGGCTTTGAAGGTCACTGTGGCTATATCCTTACCCTCCAGATATGCAGCCGGAATAGCGGCGTTCACGTTGTAAAACTTGTCAGCCTCATCAAAGCCTTTACTAAAATGCTCAAGCAGATGACCGTTAATCAAAATGTCAAAATCGCAGTTTGGCATTTCTAGCGTAGCCGTGTAGGTGATCACCAGCAGCATTGGAGCAATCGGATCTGTCTTCAAATCGAAAGAGAACCAGCCGTCAATTCCCGCATTCCGGTAAGGTCGGTTATTCACATATCCGGTGCGAGTCGAAGCATCTCCTTGAAAGTTATGATCCCGCTCCGGCTGCATTTCTCCGGGTTGGGCAAAGTCAATCGTGCACTGCTCCAGAATCGCCAGCTTTTCGCGTGCTGCTGTGTATTCCTTTTCCGCCTCCTGCCATGCTTCCTTCGTAAAAATGTCCCAATAGACTGAATAGGTACGGTCATAGATTTTATACAGCGGAGACAGTTCCACATCTCGGGGATGCCCTGTATTTAAGGTACGGAATGTATTCTTTTTGCCCTCCACGGGCTGTATCCAATCATCCAGTTCTTCTGTTGGAGGGATGAATACCGGGGTGTACAGGAACTCTTTGGCTTTAGGATCTTCTAAGGGGCCCAGATCACCTGCCAGCACCAGCGGTCCATACATGACAGCCGCCCGATCCGGGTTATCTGGCATCTGCTCCAGTCTGAGCGACATCGGAATTGTCACCTCAACAACATCACCATCAAGCCAGGTTCTAGCGATAGAGACAAAGCTGCCAGGTTCTGATTCAACCGACTGTTCCTTGCCGTTTACACAGATAGTGATCCCTTTTTCAGCCCAATAAGGATAGCGGATGAGCAGCATAAATGGTGCAGGTTGATCACATTGAATTTCCAGCGTGGTATGATCCGTGTCTGGATAGGACGTAGTTTGTTTTAGCGTAACACCTGTGTCCTTCCATGCCAGCGTAGAAGCAATGAACTGATTGACATACAGCTTATCGTGATCGTGAAAATATATGCCACTGCCGTAGCTCGCATGGTTTTCCATTCCTGTGCCGACACAGCACGTAAAATCATCGAATTTACTTTCAAAATGCTTGTGTCCGCCCATAGCGAGCGACAGAAAATAAGTAACGCCCCCGTGGACCGGGTCCTGCGAGGCTAAAATATGATTGAATAGACCCCGCTCATAAAAGTCCGCTTCCTTGGCGGAAACATTCCACTGGAACAGATGATTAGTCAGCTTTAGCATGTTATAGGTGTTACACGTCTCCGTCGTATGCGGTCCGATTCGATCATTCAAGCCATCTGGCGCGCCAAAATATTCCCCAAAGCTATTGCCCCCAATGACATATGAATGATGATCCACCACCCGCTTCCAAAAAAACTCCACTGTCTTCCGGCGCTTCGTGTCATTCGTGAGCTCATATTCCTTGGCAAGTCCGATTAGCTTCGGAATCTGTGTATTGGCGTGAATGCCCTGTAAACAATCCTCCTGTGAGCTAAGTGGGTCCAGCACCAGCTTGTGCCAGAAGCTCTCAGCCAGCTGCAAATAGCGCTCTTCCCCGGTATCTGCATACAAATCCGCCAATACCTCATTCATGCCTCCATATTCGCAAAACATCATCTGCTGCATTTGCTCATTGCTCATCGGCTTCAAAATTCCTTCGAGCCAGTCCGCCAGTTTGCGCTCTACACCTAATGCCTTGTCACAGCCTGTCAAATGATACGCGTCACGCAGGCCAGCGAATAACTTGTGTAATGTATACAAAGGAGCCCAGGCACCGTTCAGGTCAAATCCCTTCGAACGAATATTTCCGGCAGATACCTCTTCAAAAAGTTCCTTTCCCCCGGGAATACCGGATACATATCCGTCACCATGCGCCGCCTGGCAAACATTCAGTTCATCCGTAATGTAATGTGCGATCTCCTTAAAACGCTCATCGCCCGTTGAAGCAAACATCATAGAGCAAGCGGACAAATAATGTCCCAGCGTATGCCCGGAAATAGTCATCGCTTCCCAGCCTTCATATTGAGGCGCTTTGGGCGCAAGCCCGGCATATTCCCGAAACCGCGCCAGCAGACGATCAGGCTGAAGCTCCAACAGATAAGATCGGTTGAGCTCCATCGCCTGTTTGAATGGACCTTCAGCCAATACCACCTCGTTCAATGCGAACGGCCTCGCTTTCATATGGGCCTTTGCTTTAAGAGTCATCTTCCGTTCCTCCCTTTAAGGCGAATTTGGGATAAAAAACGTATATCCAACCTCACGAGCCGTTACGCACCGCTGCCAGAAGAGAAGTGCTCCCACTGCTGGTACAGCTGTGTTCTCGCTTCTGTTATGCCGGGATGAAACTGAATCAGCGCATGTTTCCGTGCAAAATGAACCCCACGGATCGCTTCCTGTAGCCGTTGTTCCCCGCCTGCTACGCCAAGTCCAGCGGCATGGATCATAGAAGCGGCTGCTAATCGCCCTTGAGCCATGGCGACCAGCCCGCTTTCGATACCGGTAATATTGCCGGCAACGTACAGCCCTTTGAGCGAGGTTTCCATTCGCTCACCATGTAGTGGAACATGCCCGCCCAGTTCAGGGCTGTACACGAATTTGCATCCAGCTACCGCCGCCAGCTCGGCGAGCGGATACAAACCGCCGCTCAGCGCCACAAAGTCGGCGGGTTCGACGCGCTCGCTGCCGGCAATCGGCGAGCCATCTGGTCTTACATGGACCAGGGTCACGGATTCGACCCGGTCTTGCCCGTTGACGGACTTCACTGCTGTCCGCAAACGGATCGGGATATCCCACAGACGGAAACCTCTGTGGGGATAGCAGCGCGCGATGAGCTTCTCCATCCGCATCGTCGCTGCCAGCTTGCCGCCGGCGCGCATCCAGGCGGCCGGGGCCAGCCCCGACAGCTGAAGCAGCAGCTTCGCGGAGGCTGTCGGATCTGCTGCTGCACCAGCCAGCGGACCCGCGCACGGCAGTGTAATCGCCGCCACCTTCACCCCGGCGACGGACAGCTCGCGGGCAATCGCCATAGACAATACGTTCATTCCTACGATGATGCCGCGCTCTCCTGGTTTGACGTAATGAACGTTAGTCAGCACCTGCGCAGCCCCGATGGACATTACACCCGGCAGCGTCCAGCCATCCAGCGGAACAGGAATCTCAGCAGCTCCGGTCGCCAGCAATACGTACTCAGCAGTGAACAATCCATAGGAAGTGGATATTTCCCACGTAGTCGTATATTCCATACCATGTACGGACACGCCACAGCGAATGTCCACCCCAAGCTCCTCGCAACGGGTAATCAGCTCATCTGAAACATGCTTTCCGATCCACCAGCCTTGACTGCCTTCCTCATGATATTGCCCGGGCATACGTCCACCCGGCTCAGTAAACTCATCCAGTACCGTGACTGGCAATCCTTGTTCAGCAGCCGATGCCGCTGCGGATAGTCCTGCCGGACCTGCGCCAATGACGATGAGATGTGCCATTTTATTCATGTCACAATTCTCCCTGTGATTTCATTCGAAAGCTGCCGTCCGGTTTCCACCACCATACCTTCTTCCAGCTTGGTCAGGCAGGAACGAACCGTACCGAACGGATGAACCGTCAGACGGCATTCGTTACAATGCCCAATGGCGCAGTATACGCCCCTGGCTGTACCGGATTCCTCATGCCTTCTCAGCAAACGGACACCGCTGGCGAGGAGCGCTGCCGCTAGCGGTTCTCCAGCCAATCCCTGCATGGGACGACCATCAAACATGAAAGATACCTGCCGCCGCTCTGGCTTGGGTCCCAAAATCGGATGATTTACGATACGTGCACGGCTCATGGGGAACCTCCTTCTGCCAGCTGACCGAACGTTACGGGACGCACCGGAGGCCTTTGTGATAACAGCTCTGCCTCCCGGCGGGCGGCAGGAACCTGATTGTAAAACCATGACTCCACCAATTGTCGGCATACCCTGCCCTGGCATGCCCCCATGGTCACCCGTGTAACCATTTTAAGCTGACGCACGGTGTCCACGCCCATGCGGCAGGCCTGCTCCATCTGTGCAATACTCACTTCTTCACATCGACACACAAGCACATGACCTGACGCGCCAAACGTTTTTGATTGCACATCCGGAGATTCAGCATACTGATTTTCTGCGTATTGATTTTCTGCATACTGGGTCTCTTCCCCCTGCACTTCCGTCCCAACCGTTTCACTTTGTCCCGTCGTGCGTTTACGCATAGCTGATAGCACAGGTTTTAATCACTGAATAAAAATCCAGCGCCGCCTGACCCTGTTCCCGGGTATGTGAGCTTGACTGCTTCAGACCACCAAACGGAGCCTGATATTCAACACCTGCCGTCTCCTGATTGACTCGTACCATTCCCACATCCGCTTCATCCAGAAATCGATGAGCAAGCCGCAAATCGCGGGTGAACAGGGAAGCGCTTAGCCCGTAAATAGAATCATTGCACAGCCGAATCGCATCCTCGAAGTCGCCCGCCTGCATGACACTGGTGACTGGGCCAAAAACCTCCTCTTGAATCAAAGGGTGGGACGAATCTAGTCCAGTCGTCAACAATGGACGCACATAATAACCGTTATCTGTCCCGGCGACTGCTCCACCTTCCGCCAAAATGTCGGCTTCCCGGCGGGCCAGCGATACATAAGACATGACCTTCTCGTACTGACTCTTCGATGCCACAGGTCCAAGATAAGCACCGGGGTCGAGCGCTGGGGCGACCTGGATTTTTTCTACCGCTTGGCATAACGCTTCCGTGAACGTCTCATAGACAGACCGTTCCACAATCACTCGGCTGGTGGCTGTGCATTTTTGCCCAGCTGACCGAAAGGCACCGCTGACAATCATCGCCACTGCCTGCGACACATCTGCGTCCTTCAGCACCACAGCGGCATTTTTACCGCCCATCTCGGTCTGGTATTTAATATTCCGACGTGCGCACCGTTCGGCAATGCCCAAACCTGTAGCGGTAGAACCCGTGAAGCTGACCGCCTCCAGCGCTGGATGCTCCAGCAAGGCATCGCCTATACGATTCCCCTGCCCAATGGCGAGATTCAATACGCCAGGCGGAAGCTGCACCGCCTCGAATAGCTCAGCAATCCGTACTGCGGTTAATGAAGCATGTTCAGCAGGCTTCCAAATGACCGTATTACCGCACAAGAGTGCAGGGGCTATTTTCCACAGCGGAATCGCTACCGGGAAATTCCACGGCGTTATGACAGCCGTTACGCCCAGCGGAATGCGCTTTGTGTATTGGAGCACTCCCGACTCATTCGAAGGAATAACTGTACCGATGGAACGTACACCCTCTGCCGCATAGTATCGGAGCAGGTGGACACCTCGCATCACCTCTCCGCGCATCTCGGTAATTGGCTTGCCCATTTCCCGGCTGGCCAGCTCAGCCAGTTCAGGTACGGCTGTCTCCAGTAATCCGGCTGCTTTGAACAAATAAGCTCCCCGTGCTGCCGGACTTAATGCTGCCCATCCTGCTTGCGCCAGTCGTGCGGCTTCCCCGGCCTGTGTAATATCGTCCTTACCGGAAAAGTGGACAACTCCCACCTCTTCCTTTAAAGCCGAAGGATTACGAACCACCATTGCGTCGCCGGAAGGACTTAGCCACTCACCGCCAATCCAATTTCGGCTCTCCATCGTCTTCACCCCCATTCAAGATGAAACCCCGCTCGGACCAACCGCCACCTCAAAAGCTTCGCGAATACAGTCATAATCCGCCTGCGGCAACGCAAGTCTGGGTGGACGTGTTGGGCCGACCGGAAATCCAGCCAGCTCCATCATATATTTGATGGACTGCACCAATTGCGGACTGGCATCATAGTGGAACAGCGGCAATAGCCTGCGGTACAAGGCGGACGCTTCCGCCACATTTCCCGCCTGCGCAAGCCGGAACAGCTCTACTCCTTCTTTCGGTAACGCATTAGGTACCCCCGAAATCCAACCTGTCGCGCCGAACAATGCTCCCTCCATCGCCAGATTATCTACTCCGACCATGACCTCCAGCTCTGTCTGGTCCAAAATAGCGTGAATACGCCGTACATCACCGGAAAATTCCTTGACTGCTACGATATTTTCAATTCGCGACAAGTCTGCAAGAATATCTGGAGTCAAGTCAACCTTGTAATCATGGGGGTTGTTATACGCAATAATCGGCAACCCCACCTTCGACAATGCTTCATAATGAGCCGTTACCTCATGGGGCAGTGGATTGTAATTAATGGGCGGCAGCGCCATGACACCCGCTGCTCCGGCATCCTTGGCATGCTGTACCCAATGCACCGCCTGTTTAGTGGATGGAGCGGCCGAGCCGACTACAACAGGAACACGTCCCGCCGCAGCGTCAATGACTCTATGCACCACCTGCGACCGTTCCTCTGGCGATAAAGCAGCATACTCTCCCAGCGAGCCTGTAGGTACCAGGCCGCTAATGCCGCTTGCAATCAGATAATCGCACAGCTCGGTCAGACGCTTGTAGTCGACCTCCAGCTCTGCCGTGAACGGTGTAACCAAGGCCACATACACACCTTCAAAACGTGCCATATGCTCACCTACCCTTTCCCAGTTTTATTTTCTTATTTAATTGCAAAATGCTCATATCAGCAAAAATCCTTCTCTCAGCGGGTCCTCAGGGTCCAGCACAAATTGATGATGTCCCGTCACCCATGCCGAACCTGTAATTTGCGGAATCACTGCCGGGTAAGGACCTACCTGCGTCTCGCCCATAATTTCAGCCCGAAACATGGAGCCTGTGATGCTTTCATGCACAAACACCTCATGCAAGCCCAGCTTTCCCTTGGCATGCAGCACCGCTACCTTAGCCGAGGTTCCTGTACCACAGGGAGAGCGGTCGATACCCCCTGGCGGAATGACGACAACATTGCGACAATCAGCCTGCGAGGCTACGGGTTCCCCGTAAAATTCAATATGCGTCAATCCTTGAATAACCGGATTTTCAGGATGTACTACCTCAACAACTGCATTCACTGCCTCCCGAATCTGTACCGCTGTTCGTACAATTTTTGCTCCATTGCTCTGATCCAGTACAAGACCGATAGAAGCCGCCTCTATAATGCCGTAAAAGTTGCCTCCATAGGCAATATCAAGGGTAACTCGACCGATGCCCTCTACCTGAACCTTCACCTCACGGCGGTACACAAAGGAAGGGATGTTTGTGAACGTTACTTGTCTCACCTTACCCCCATCTACATCCAGCCGTGCTTGAACCGGGCCTGCCGGAGTGTCCAGCAATATAGATTTTTTATCCGCAGCAATTAGTCCGCCTTCCACTAGTGCCGTGCATACGCCAATCGTATCGTGACCACACATTGGCAAATAGCCGCCTGTTTCTATAAAGACCACACCAATATCTGCATCTGGATGACAAGGTTCTGTTAAAATGCAGCCTGACATCACCTCATGACCACGCGGCTCGAACATCAGCAGACGGCGAAAATCATCATGATGCGTTGCCATATAAGTCATCTTTTCCAGCATCGTATGACCTACCAGTTTAGGCGCACCGTGGATGACTGTCCGCGTCGGATTGCCTCCCGTATGAGTATCAATCGTAGTAATTCTGCCCGCTACGCTCATCCTGTTACCTCCCCATGAACCTCGTGGCTGGTAAAAGCCTCTCCAAATCGGTCATAACGCAGCGGCTCTACCGGAATACAAGTGGGTTCGCCGCGTACCATCTCGGTCACCAGCTTCCCCGTAACCGCCGCAAGACTAATACCATCTCCTTCATGGCCTGAAGCGATGAATAGCCCCGGCACTGCATCCACTGCGGATACGATGGGCAAATGATCAGGGGTCCATGGACGCAAACCGGTATACGCCCTCATCAGCGGTACATTTGCCAAAGCAGGAAAAAAGCGAATGGCTCTGCGAGCGATTAAGCGAATCACCTGTTGATCGACACCTGTATCCATACCGACAAACTGACGGCTGCTGCCAATCAGAACGTTCTGTGATGCGGTGGGCTCGAATACCAGCGCTATACCGTATTTTTCATAAACCTCATCTACACTCCGCTGACCTCCGAACTTGCTCATCAGATAACCGAACTCCATCATCTTGCGGTTTCCGATTGAAGGCATTCGGGCAGACACCAGTATATGTCCTTTGCGCGGTATAATCGGAAGGTCTAAACCTAGCAAATGACCGATGCTGCGTGTCCATACACCTGCGGCCAACACTACTGCATCAGCATGGATCACACCATTAGGCGTCTCCACTCCGCAGGCGTTCCCCCTTTCGTCCTTGAGAACCGACCGTATCGGCATGCGCGGTAATAATCTGGCTCCCCTCCGACGCGCGGCCCTGGCCAGTGCATACGTCATCTGCACCGGATTCACGGTAGAATCTGTCGCACACTCCAGCCCACCCGGTAAATCTTTGGCCAAATGCGGCCATTCCTCTCGCAAATCCTGCTGATCCAACATGCGAAACGGAAGCCCTTCCTGCTGCTGGCGGGTGACCCATTGCTCTGCGGCCTGCATCTCCTGGTCATTTTCACAGACTAGAATACTTCCAGGCGCACGATACTCGAATTCATCTTCCAGTTCCATAGCCAACTCTGCCACCAGCTTCTGCGATAGCAGTGACATCCGACTGTCAAACCCAGGCTCTTTGTCGATTGCCAGTATATTTCCGTCACAACGGGAAGAAGTGCCTCCAGCAATTTCCCCTCGTTCAGCCAGCACGACCTTCATACCAGATTTAGCCGCATAATAAGCGATGGCTGTACCGATGATTCCGCCGCCTACAATGACCAGATCCGCCGCATCGTGTTTCATTCGTTTCCCCTCCCTTCAACCATTTCAATCAGAATGCAAAAACAGTCAGATGGCTTGCCCCTAATGTCAGCCGCGTATAGGGGCACTCATTACAGCTTGAGCATAAAACTTTGTGTCACAGGCTTGCTCAGCTCGTCATAATCCCGCAGCTGTATGGTGAACGTATACGTCTTGTTGGCTGCTCCGCTGTCTGCTTTTCCGCTAATCGTTCCTGTAAAGCGGTCCAGTGTGAAGCCTGCGGGCAGTTGACCGCCTGTCACCGTCCAATCGTAAAAAGGTACGCCTCCCTTGGCTTCCAGCTTGGCTGTGTACGTTTTCCCTTTGACGGGTGCTGGCAGTTTCTTCGTCAAGATTTCTGGCGCGAGAAAAGGAGTGAGGTCCTTGCGCAGCGGCCAGCCTGCCTTTTCTGCTACGAGCAGCGAAAGCTTCGTGTTCATCCAGCGCCGGGTCGGGAACAGATGGCGCCAGCCTCCATTTTGTCCGCTCAATCTATCGACTTCTGCAAGCTCTCCGGAGAGATGATAGCTGTCGTCCAATGCAGCCGGTCTGTGCTGATAAGCCATAATATCCGGGTCATTGCCAGCGGCTTCCTTCAGCGCCTTGACGCCTGGGAACGTGTCACTGAACACAATTGCATGACCGAATTCGTGCATGATCAGCCCATGCACATCCGTCACCTTGGACAGATCGGATTGATACCATTCTTCATCGTCCACCGATGTAAATGGAATGGCATCATCATAGAAATCCAGAATCAGACTATAGGAACGGTTTAAGTTCCCCGGAACGGTCACACCGTTACGTGTATGGTAATGACCGTTAGCTGCCGGAAAGCCCGTAGAATACGGCCCGTTCAGGCCTCTCATAAATACCCACATGCCTTTGTAGGGTTTATCATTCGTCACCTGTATTTCATTTTGCCAATCATCTCCTGGCAGATGGTTTACTTCCGCGTTGGCAGGAACCTCATCAAACGGCTCCAGATCAAAGAAATAGAACCAGTCCTTCACCGCCAGCTCTGCGGCTTTTTTGGTAGCTGCATCATTGAAATAAGGCCTGATCGTATCGAATCTGTAGTCAAAATGGAGGGGGATTGTGGGTTCTTCATTATCGTCCTGATCCAGCACACGAATCGGAATGGACTGAGTGGTCGTGTGACCATCATTTCCGGCAACGGACATGGACAGTGTATAGTTCTCTGTTTCACCGTTTCCTCCAATCCGATCAGGATGGATGGCCAGCCGGAAATCCTTTTCCTCCTGCGCATTGGCAAAGGTCAGCGTTTTGCTTGCTCCTTGGGCCGACAACGTACTTGGCAAATCCATCATCAGCCGGGACGTGCCTTGCGCTTTTAACGTAACGGTTAACGGAAAAGCGGCATTTGCAGGCGGCTTCACTTTTAGCTTCACATAGGGGTTTGCCAGATACCCTTGCCAATCGACCAGATCTATACCATAATCGTTCACCGTCCGGCTAAAGATGTCGATGACTTTTACATCCGACTCTGCCTCGGCATAAGCCTGTTGCCCCGGAAGAGCTGGCGTCAAAGCCACAATGAGAGAAGTTGCTAGTGTGGTCAGCCATACTTTGGTTTTCCTTTTATGCGTGTTCATTTGATCCCTCCATATCGTTTTGGGTTGACTTGCAAACTATCGATAGTTTTATAACAAAAGCAGCTCCTTGGGCGAGGAAGTCAGCACCTGGGCACCGTCATCTGTGATCAGTACATCGTCCTCAATCCGAACTCCGCCGAAACCCGGAATATAAATGCCCGGTTCCACGGTAATCACATGTCCCGGTACAAGCACAGATTGGCTCTCACGGGACAGCCGCACCTGCTCATGAATCTCCAAGCCAAAGCCGTGGCCCAATCCGTGACCAAACTGCTCTCCATAGCCATAGGAGGCAATCACATTCCGTCCCAGACGGTCTCCCTCCCGACCGCTCATGCCAGGCCGAAGTCCTGCAATCGTCGTCATATTTGCTTCCAGCACAATAGCATACAATTCCTCATGACGTTCTGACGGATTGCCGACAAATACGGTACGCGTAATATCAGACAGATAACCGCACACATTGGCACCAAAATCCATCGTGACAAACTCGTTCTGACCAATTTCCTTGTCGCTGGCCAATCCATGGGGCAGTGCCGAGCGTTCACCTGAAGCGACAATGAACGCAAAACCGCCTGATTCCGCGCCTGCGAGCCGGAGCTGATATTCCAGTTCCGCCGCAATCCGCCGCTCTGTAACTCCAGGCTGAATATAATTCAGCACTTCCGTAAAGGCAGCATCGGTAATGCGCGCAGCTTCACGGATGGTGCGAATCTCTTCCTCGTCCTTCACATCACGCAGCCGTTCAATTACATCCTCCGTTTGCACGTACTCCAACGAGCCTATTGCGGCTTGAAGCTGTCCCGACTGTTGAAGTGAGACATGCCGGCTCTCCAACCCCAGTCTACGAACACCCAATTTACTTGTGAGATCAGCGATGGTCTGGAAGATTTGTGCCTCATGCCGAATAACTGAATATTCTGCTGCTTGATCTGTTGCCTGCAACATATAGCGGAAATCCGTCACCAAAAAAGCCTCTTCCTGCGTAACGAGCGCAATTCCGGCTGAGCCTGTAAATCCGGTCATATATCGTCGGTTGGGACCATGTGTAATAAGCAGTGCATCTATCCCTAGAGCCGGGAATTCCGAGCGTAACTGAGCCAGTCTGCCCGGAACACCCTGTAACCGTTTTGCTGAACCGTTGGGTTTATCCAAAGCTACATCAGCCTCCTTTTAGCCTTTAATTCCTGTCAGTGTGATGCCTTCAATAAAATAGCGTTGTCCGATAAAAAATATCAGGACGATCGGAGCCAAAATCGTGCTGGATGCTGCCATCAAGTAAGGCCAATTGGTATTGTTCAATCCCCGAAAAGTCGCCAGCCCCAGCGCCAGTGTAAAATGCTTTTCGTCACTCAAATAAATAATCGGGCCCAAAAAATCGTTCCACGCATCAATAAATGTAAATATCCCGATCACGATCAATGCAGGCGAAGATAAGGGAACAATGACGCGCCATAATACAGTTAGCGGTGTACCTCCATCCATATAAGCTGCTTCGTCCAGATCGCGCGGAATCGTCAGCATGAATTGTCGCATCAGAAAGATGTTAAATGCCCCTCCACCAAACCATGCAGGAACAATCAGCGGCAGAAATGTATTCAGCCCACCCAGCTCACGCCACATAACAAAAGTAGGTATGAGCGTCACCGCATAAGGCAACATCATCGACCCGATCAGCAGGGAAAAAATCAGATTGCGGCCAGGCCAGCGCAGACGGGCAAAAGTAAAGGCCGATACAATCGAGGTCAGCATCACTCCTGCCAGTACACACACCTCAATGAGGAACGTATTCAGAAAATACCTGCCGAACGGTACCGAAGTCAGCGCTTCCGGGTAATTGCTCCATTGAAAAGGAGAGGGTATCCACTCTGGAGGGAACACGAAAATTTGCGATGTCCCCATCAAAGAGCTGCGAATGAGCCATACGAATGGCAACAGCATTAAAACACTGCCCATAATTAAAACGATATACAGCACGATACGGCTGATTTGGAATGGTTTGGAACGGGTGGCGGTAGCAGGACTTCGGGAGCGTTCAGGCTGTGGAAGTGGATGTTGCGGTGTATCTGAAGGTTTGACAGAAGAAGTGACCTGATTCATGAACGTTCCCCCCCTTCATAGTGAACCCACTTTTTGGACGTGGAGAAAATCAGAACAGTTAGAACCATAATGACGAAAAATAAAATCCAGGCCAGCGCTGAGGCGTAACCGATTTTAGTCTCCGTAAAGGCTGTTCGCCACAAGTAGAATACATAGAACAGCGTTGAATTGTTAGGTCCCCCGTTGGTCATGACATACGCCTGATTGAATGCCTGAAAGGTGCTGATTAAAGACATGACAAGATTGAAGAAGATGGTTGGTGTCATCGAAGGAATCGTAATATGAAAAAATTTATGCAGCCTATTGCCGCCGTCTACCTCAGCTGCTTCATACAGATGGGTGGGCACCGACTGAAGTCCTGCCAAAAAGATAATGACCGTGTTCCCGATTCCCCAAGTACTCATCATAATCAGCGAGGGGATCGCAGTCTTCTCGTCATAAATCCATTTGCTCCCCGGTAGTCCAACGCTCTCCAGCAGGGAATTCAACAGACCAAAATCCGGATTGAACATCCACAGCCACAGCATCGTGTTGGCAATACTCGGCACAATGGTAGGTAAATAATAAATCGTGCGAAACACCGATAAACCTTTTACCTTTTGATTTAATAACAACGCAATGATAAAAGCCGCCGCCAAGCCCAGAGGTACGCTGCCCAGTGCATAATACGTGGTCACAAACATGGACTGGGAAAAGGTAGTATCCTTGGTCAAAATGGTTCGGTAATTATCTAATCCAATAAAGGTCATCTGTCCGCCAATTGTCCAATCGGTTAAGCTGAATACGAACGAGGCCACGATCGGTCCAATCGTAAATATCATTAATCCCAGGATGGCAGGTAGCGCGAATAGCAGACCCCAGTTTCGCTCCATGCGCATCATTCCTGATTTTGGTCGCTTCATGGGCTGTTCTCCTTTCGCAGCTGTCCTGCCGCATTATTCATCCGGGTATACTCCTTGAAGCAGTGGCTGAATAATGGGTTCCAGTTCATCCAGCGCCTGCTGCGGTGTCTTCTTGTTCGTCCAGATCAGATCCAGCCCTGGGGTCAGCTTGGAACCAATATCAGGCCAGTTACGCAGGGTAGAAGTTGACGGCTTGATTGCATAATCTCTGGCATACTTGATGCCAGCCTGCTGAAATTCCGGTGGATGTGCGGCATTATTCGTCCACGACTGGATAGCCTGCTCGTCGGTATAATATTTCTCTTCGATAGGCATCCACAGACCGGACTTGAACAGATCCACCTTTTCGGGATCGTTATGGTACAAATAAAATTCGAGCGCTTCTTTCGGGTGCTTGGTGCTCTGGAAAATGACTGTGGCCCCCGCAACGATCATCGTTTTGGGCTCTTTAAGCTTTGGTAAAACGCCAATACTCCATTGCAGCTGCTTGTTGTTTGAAAAATCGAGCAGAGACCATGTTCCGTCTACCACCATTGCAACCTTTCTCGTCTGGAGCCGAATCGTATTGGACGGCATGTCCTGCTGCTGGATCAAATCAGGAGAAACATGCTCCTTGAAAACTAAATCCTGCAGCTTCTGGAATACCTCCACCGACTCAGGACGGTTCAGGGTGTACTTCTTGCCTGTTTTGTCGGTTAAACCTCCGCCATTGCTCGCTAAGAGCGGCCCCCATGAACTGCGGTCGTTGCCGAAGGCAA
This sequence comes from Paenibacillus sp. BT-177, assembly GCF_025846815.2. Lineage (NCBI taxonomy): Bacteria > Bacillati > Bacillota > Bacilli > Caryophanales > Paenibacillaceae > Paenibacillus > Paenibacillus sp. BT-177. The sequence continues at coordinate 696,794 of NZ_JAOYTP010000002.1, forward strand.
AGCCGTATTGCACAATATTTTTTGGATCAAATCCGCTGTCTCCCGGATGCTTGCCGTTCTGATCCTTGGTTAGCTTTTTGGCAATCTCCAGAAATTCATCCCATGTCCACGCTTTTTCAGGATCAGCCGGAGGAACGGGTACCCCTGCTTCTGTAAACAACTCCTTGTTGTAAAATAGCTGCATCACTTCCAAGGCAGTGTAATTACCGATAGACTTGCCGGGTTCGCTGTAAAGATAGGAGGATTTGAGCTTGTTTTTTAATTCGGGATATTCGTCATAATAGGAGGATAAATCTAGGAGTCTGCCTTCACTTGCCCATTTCATCGTGAGCGAATCGCCCAGGTAGGCGATATCAGGAAGCTGATTGGCAGCCATTAACGTGTTAATTTTCGTAGTGTAGTCACCAGGGACATGCTCGCCCTTCACCCGAATGTTCGGATGGGATGCATTAAAGCTTTGAATCATCTTTTCCATCGCTTGCTTCTCGTCATTGCTCCCCCAGTACATAAACTTGAGTTCGACCGCATTGGGATTAGCCGGTTCGCCAGCGTTACCACTGCAAGCCGTCAGCCCTGTCAGCATCGCCGTCATCACCAGAGCCATCCATGTCCGTAACCTTCGTTTCCGCAAATCAACCGGCCCCTTCCTGAACTGGTTTCTCCTTACAAGCCTATTATGCGCCGAGAGCCCGTAGCCGACCACCTAACGACTCCAGACTCTCTTTGTTTTGGTATGATTTTTTTAACAGCGCGTTTACAAAAATGTTTTTCGGAATTCTGTTGGCGTTAATCCGGTATGCTTTTTAAAGGCAATGCTAAAATAGTTCGTATCTGCGAAGCCCACGGCTTCCGCTACCTCCGCTACCTTGCGATTCGGGTCCAACAGCAGTTCTCGGGCTCGCTCAAAGCGCACACGCGTCTGGTAGTCAGCGAAGCTTTCACCTGTAACCTGCTTAAAACGGGCACTCAAATATTTGGGACTCATGTTCATGTACTCTGCAAGACGGTTCAATCCGCCATCCTCCTGAAGGTGCTCACGAATCCATTCTTTGGCGCGTTGGAATTTGCGCGGAATCCCCTTCTCGCGCGATTCCCGGACTTGGCGCCCCACCCGGACAAAATAGCGCGACACGTAATCAATCATCTCAGGCCCGTGCCGCAATCGGGACAGTTCCAATAATGGGTCCTGCTCCTGTATGGATGTTTGTCCTTCGAATGCATCGCTCTGAACGATGCGCATAACGAACAGGACGAGCTGAGTGACGATCATTTTCACCTGATTGACAGGCAAGCCCGCTAATTGTCCAGACCATTCCTGCAAAATCGCATGTACGGCAGCATCATTGCCTGCTCGAATTTCCGTAATCATGAGCAGTTCCTTCTCCAGTAATTGACTGCTGTTCGGCTCGGCCGCCTGAATACTCTCATAGGGGATGATCTGGCTATAGCCCACCCACCCCCGATGCTCCGCCGCTTGCACAGCTTGCTCATAAGCTTCGGAAAGTTGCTCCATCCGTTGTACGGGACGGCTAATCCCGATGGACATCCCCTGGCTCAATCGTTCCTGCACCGCCTGACGAATCTGCTGTGCCGTCCGCTCCGCCGCCCTGCAAGATGCCGTCGCCAGCAGCACAACACGCCGATCGCGGGAAACCGCTGTACTGTGCGCCTTCGCCCCGGCTGCTACCGCAGCCTCTTCCGCCAGTCCGGCGAATACATGGCTGCTTCCATACATGGAACCGTGTGGTGTATTGCTAGTAGCGGCTGTCTCCTGCTGCGGCGCCTCCTCTAGCTCGCAACACAGCACAGTATAAGGCGGCCCACTCGCCTCGATGGAAAATCCTAGCCCGTCCATCTCCTGAATGACCTCGGCTGCTGGGCGTCGCTGCTGGAGCAGATCCAGCAGCAAGTGCTCCCTGTACAATGGCTCCAATGAACGGTGACGGTGAATAGCTTCCTCCTCGCTTCTTCGCCATTGCGCAATGCGATCCTCAGCCCGTCTCAGAGCCGCTTCAAAATCCTCGCTTGTCACCGGCTTGAGCAAATAATCAACCGCTTGAAGCGAAACCGCCTGACGTATATACGTCATAGATTCGTACCCTGTCAGGAATAATAATGGGGTCTGTTGATCCTTTTCCCGAATGGTTTTTGCTATGTCCAGCCCACTCATATCCGGTAAATTAATATCCAGTAAAATGATGTCCGGTCGCCGCTCCATATACAAACGTAATGCCGTTGCGCCGTCCCCCGCCACATCACTGACTTCCACTGACAGGTCACTTTCCGCCACCATCAGCCTCAGTCCTTCCCGAATATGATATTCATCGTCCACAATCAGCAGCCGGTACATGCCATCCTCCCCTTTCTTATTCGGTTCGAATGGGTGCCAGTAAGGTAACCGAGGTGTACTGACCCAGCTCGGTTGTCACAGACAGACCATATTGGGGACCATAATGTCGAAGACGTTCATGCACATTACGCAGTCCAAAGCCAATCGCACTCCCCCGCTCGGCATCTAGCGACTTCCGAATATCGTCCAGACGCTCGGCTCCAATACCGCCCCCATCATCACTGACCGTTAAACGCAAAGCATCGCCTTCCCTAGCACCGGATAACATAATATAGCCGCGGTCGGTACGACCTTTTAAACCGTGGTAAATAGCATTTTCAACGAGTGGCTGGAGAATCAGCTTGGGTACGTAAAACCCGCAAATATCCTCCTCGACTTCGCAAATCCATTCGAACGAATCTCGAAACCTGAACTGCTGTACCTTCACATAGGCGCTTACATGCTCGACTTCCTGTCCCAAACTGATTTGCTCTCGGCCATAACTTAGCGAAATACGAAAGCATTTACCGAAGGCACCGATTACCTCTGCCATATCCCGTTGCCCATTCGCCAATGCCATTCCCTTCAGTGACTCCAGCGTGTTGTACAAAAAATGCGGATTAATCTGCGCCTGAAGCGCGCGAAACTCGGCCTGCTTGCGCGACAGCAACGCTTCGTAAACCTGCCCGTACAGCTCATGATTTTTTTGCATCATATGAAGAAATCGCTCCCCGATCTGCCCCACCTCATCCTTAGGGTTAAACACAACGGAAGCAGGAGCTTCAAAAGTTTGGGCTGAGGCTGTGGTGGTCACACTCCCATCCACCGCCATTAATCGGCTCAATTGAAGCAGGGGGCGGCGAATCGTATCACTCAGCCGATAAGACAGCATCCAGCCCAACACCAGTGCAATCAAAAAGGTCCAGATGGTCCAGGCCCCGATTTGCCGCGCATCCTCGAATAACACGGACTGATCGACTTTTTGCAGGAGCGTCCATTGTCCCTCATTTAACGGGCCATAGGAAATCATCGTCTGGCGGCCGTTCCATGTTCTCCAGTCCTTCGTAAGCACGGGTCTATCTACAGCAGATTGGGCGATTTGTCGCAATAGCGATGGGTCCGCAGCACTCTGCTCCGGCAATCGGTATACAGGCTCGCCCTCCTGATCCAGCACCCACATCTGGGTATTGCTATCTGTTTCATGAAAAGCAAGCCCCCGAAACAGACTGGCCTTATCGATTTCTAACAGCAAAAATCCAAGCGGCTCATAGTCTCCAGTCGTTTTTCGCAGCAGCTTCCCGACGTATATACGATCCTCCGCCATCCCGCGTCCTGATTTAAACGGCGGATGAGCCATCCACATCATAGGTCGCTCAGCGAGCAGACGGCGGTAGTACACACGTGCTTCCTCTAATGTAGGAAGGCCGCCAAAACGGACCGAAACATTCCCTTGATAGAGTGAATGCTTGAGTCCGCCATTGGCGGCATAGATGAGGGAGGACGTGATATACGGCTTGGTCTGGGTTTGCGTACGGACGACCATGCTGAGTGTTTCGTCGTTCCGTAAGTATTCATAATCATCTTCCGGCTTGGTCTCCAGTGTGGACTGCACATCAGGATTGCTGAGAATGGCATTGGTTAGATCATTCAGATCGGAGAGTGTCGCATTAACATAATTCTCGCTCATTTGCCGGGACTGCATTGCTAGCGCTTCCGACTTCTCACCAAGAGAATGGGCCGCGATCCGGTAAAAGGTAAAGGTCAGCACTACCATCGGAATGACGGTCAGCACCAGCGTCAATACGATAAATTTCCCACGGATCGTAGGAATCCCGGCGAACTTTTGACGCCCCCTGCCCCCCATTCATCTGCCTCCCCTACACATAAGCTGGAAGCCACGTCCCGTGCGCTGCAATCAGGTCGTCGCACAGAGAAACGATATCATCCATGGATAACTCTGCCGAGGTGTGCGGGTCCAGCATAGCGGCGTGGTAAATGTGTTCTTTTTTTCCCGTCATTGCAGCTTCAATCGTTAACAGCTGGGTATTAATATTCGTCCGGTTCAGTGCAGCACATTGAGGCGGCAAATCCCCGACAAAGGTCGGTGTAACCCCATTACGATTGACTAGACAAGGTACCTCTACACAGGCTTCCTTCGGCAGATTGGTAATCAAACCTGTATTCATCACATTCCCGCCAATGGCAAAGGGCTGATTGGTTTCGATTGCCTCAAATATATAAGAAGCATATTCATTCGACCGTTCATGGCGCAGATCCTGATCGCCCAAAAGTTCCTCACGCATTGTCTCCCAGCGTTCAATCTGGCTCACGCAGCGGCGCGGGTATTCATCCAAGGGAATATTGAAGCGTTCAATTAGCTCAGGATATGCCCGTTTGATAAAATACGGATGATACTCTGCATTATGCTCGGACGATTCCGTAATGTAATAGCCGAATTTCAGCATCATTTCAAAGCGTACCATATCATGATGCTTTTCCCGCTGCTTGGCGACAGCCCGTTTTTTAATCTCAGGATACAAATCCACCCCATCCTTGCTCACTTCGAGCAGCCACGCCATATGATTGATGCCTGCGATCTTTGCCTTTACACCTTCCTGCTCCAAGCCGAGGCTTTTGAACAACTCGGGTATACACGCCTGTACGCTATGACACAGCCCTACTGTACGGACACCACCGTGTACGTTCATCACGTTCGTCAACACAGCCATCGGATTGGTATAGTTGAGAAACAGTGCACCCGGGCACACCTCGCGCACGTCTGCCGCAAAATCGAGCATCACCGGAATCGTTCTTAAATTGCGGAAAATACCGCCAATACCAACCGTATCAGCAATCGTTTGGCGCAGTCCGTATTTTTTGGGAATCTCAAAATCTGTAATCGTACACGGATCATAACCGCCCACCTGGATGGCATTTACTACATAGGCCGCTCCACGCAGTGCTTCCTTGCGGTCAGTGTAGGAGCGGATCACACAGGTACTCCCCGTTGTTTTTTTCAAATTGGATAAAATATTTTCCGAATCCTTCAGCCTAACAGGGTCAATATCGAACAACGCCAGTTCAAAGCCCTGCAAAGCAGGTGTCAACATACAATCGCCAAGCACATTTTTAGCAAACACCGTACTGCCTGCACCCAGAAATGTAATCTTGCTCATACTTTGTCCCCCATTCACATTTTGTTCGCAGCTGTGCACCTCAAATGCAAGGATACCCATCGCCACTCTCCCCCTTTGCAGGAAGAAAGTGACGATGGGAAAGATTAGCCATGACTATGCGTTGTTGCCTCTTATTCAGGATACTCCCACTGATTTAGCTGGGCTGATAAGCCGAGACGGTAAGACAGATGTTACCGGGGATGTCGTAGTTGGCGGGGTTACTGAAGTCTCCGGGCTAATCGGAGTTACCGGTGAAGTCACTGCCCCTACCTCAATCACAGTCACCTTGGCCATTGCCTTTAACTCTGTCCCTTCCACTTTGCCCTTCAATTCAAACGAACCTGGAGCAGCATATTGTGCAGAGTCTATATCCTCCCATTCCACAGCCACCCATTTGGTGGAGCCTTCTCCATACGTAGCTTCCACTACGCTTGGCAGTTCAGGTTTTTCACCGACATGAGTTGTTATATTCACCTCTTTTAACGCAGTGATGTTCTCAGTTGCCGTCAGACTCTGTGCTGTACCGGAGGCCAGACCTGCCACCTCGTTTGCATTCAAAGCACGGCTATAGATCCGGAATTCATCCACCAGACCATTGAAATACGGATCAGGGTACTGGGACTTACCGATAAAATTATTTTTCGTCTGTCCCAGACTGGTTGGATTCAAGGTCAGGTTGGTATTGCGTCCCACTTCTTTCCCATCCACGTACAAAATACCTGTGGAGCCCGAAAGCGTGACTGCAACATGCTTCCATACGCCTGTCGGCAATACAGGGGCATCAATCGTCTGCTCCTGTCCTTGCCCGTTACCTTGATTCGTAATGGCAAATAGCATCCGGTTCCCGGCTTTAGGAGTCAGGAACATATATTCATTGGTCCCGGAGCCGAAGTCAAAAATCCGCACATAGTCGCTCAGGCTGTTCGCTTTGACCCAGCCGGATACGGTCAATTGCTGTGCCCGGCTGACAATCCCCGCCGGAAGCTGCACATAGCTGTCCTTGCCGTTCAGGCTCACAGCGTTGCCTCTTTTCCCCGCAGCCCATGCCGCAGTTCCCTTAACGGTAGCATCATTGCCGCTTTCCGATGAATCCGCAGCAACAGCACCGCTGGCTTCGTCGAACTTGTAAACTGCAAGCTGTTCAGGTAACGGTGCCGCCGGTTCAGCTATCACAGTTACTTTAGCCTCTCCTGATAACTGGGAGTCGCTGGCTGTCAGCTTGAATATATACGTTCCTGGTTCGGAAACGTTCACCTTCGAGCGTAGTGATGTTTTGCTGCTGAATGTAACCTTCGCATTCTGTGGTCCTTCAACCAGACTCCACTCGCTGGTCACCTTTCCTTGCGGAAGTCCATCATCTGTAACTGTACCTTTCAGAATAATCTGATCAGGCAGCTTCACCTTGGAATCCTTGCCTGCATCAACGACAGGTGCTTTGTTGGGATCAGGTGTGGTGGGTGTCAGCTCTACTGTATAGGAGGATGCTGTACCCATTTCCAACTTAAGCTTATTGGTTGGTGCATACGCATTAAACTTGCCTTGTGATTGACCACCCACTTTAACCAGGTACGTTCCTTTCTTTAAGCCATCAAATGTAACGTACGTAGAATGAGCTTGGCCCGGCGTTTGATTTTTCAATTGGAGCCATACATAATCCTTGGATGTTGCCAGCTTGGCTTCTGTATACTGGTCCTTTTCCAGCTCGATATACAGCTTTTCCGTAATCAGGTTGACTCGTTTGAACAAACCGTCCAGCGGCTTGATCGTATAAACGTTACCGCTTTTACTCACCTCTGCACCGTAGCCCGTCAATCCAAAAATCGGATCAATCGCGATATCCGCGCTTAAGGTTTTAAGTGCACCAAACAATCCGAGGTCAGCCTCACCGCTCATGCCTCGCCAGCCGTTAAAGAGCGGAACATTTTTACCGCCGCCGGTGCCGTTTGTACCGTTATTGCCTTTTTCTGCTTGATACGTCCATGCAACCGCCCCGATGTTCTCAGGGTCCGAGCTGATTTGCCCGGAGTTAATCGCTCCAACATTGGCAATTTTGGCTGCATAGGACAGCCGTTGTTGCTCCTCGCGATGATTGTCCTCATGATGACGAATCCAGTCATCCATCGCATATCCCGCAAGTGAAGTCGTGTACTGGAAGTTAAACCAGTTCTCCCCGGTAATCGTCACCGGATCGGTATAGTAGTACCATACAGGCATATGGCCGCGTGATGCACGAGTTTTGGCATTGATTTTACCCATCATTTCCAGGGCTTTACTTTGCTCACCCTCTGTATCTATATTCTGCTTGGCTAACGTATATACAGCCTCTTCGCCTGTATTGTCGTAGCTATATTCAGAACCATAAGGATACTTTGTATTTTTAAAATTATTATATTTGCGGTCCATTTTTTCCTTGAGATCGTTCGCTTCATCATCGTAGCCTTCATCATGAAGGGCCTGAATAATATCCGGCGTGGTCAGCTCGCCCATCAAACCTGTTTCCCAGTTGTACGCAACGGGTCCTTCATACAATGCTTTGAAAATGTTATAAGCCCGCAGCAAATAGGTTTCCTTCGGATGCTTGTAAGTGACTAGGTCCGGGTATTCCTTGGCAATCTTATACATGCTGAAATACGTGTTGTATACATGCGGGTATGCATATCCCCGATAGGTCGGTGTATCATTGGGCTCCGGCATCAGGAAATCATGAATTAAATAATCCTCATGATGTCCATTCATCAGATTCGTCCAAATTGCCGTCTCCAAATAATCGTCTACGGCCCGCACCTCTTTGGCGACTGGAGAGAGTGTGTTTTTCTCAGCCAGGAACTGTCCGTGGGTCAGACCCCAATCGTCCCCCCAGCCCCAATAGCCATTGAAAATGTTGCGTTTGGATTTGGTATGCATCATCCAATCGTCAAATACCTTATCACGCAGATCACCTGGCACGTTCCACTGGGTTTTGTCTACCATAAAAGTAGCGTGCCGTTGCAGCGCCTGATCAATCGGCTCAATGGCATAGAATTGTAAAACCGTTTTGTTGCCATTGCCGTATTCTACCGTTATGAAGTTCGGACCCAGCTTAGTAAATTTCAGTTCATAAATCTGATGTCCTCCAGCCTTGCTATCCGTCTGCGGAATAACGGTTCCGTCTGGATAGGTCACCTTGTTAATCGTTTGCTTGGTACGCAGATCCACTTTCGCCTTTTGATTCGTAGGCACAATCATGCCCGGTACGACTGTAGTATCCACCAAGTTTTCTTGATACAACGTATCTTTTACATCATGCTCGTCCTTTACCGCCAGGAACTTGAAGCCATAGTTTTTGCTTTGTCCTGGATTCAGGATCAGGCTTGTATTGGGCAAATACCCACGGTTGGTAGACTTGATGACATTGGAATGAATATAAAATACATTCAATCCCTCCAACCACTTGCCTTCGTTGGCCGGGTTCCAGGCCCACTTGCTACCCGGATGCTCTTCATCCCGCCAGTGATCCTGATACTCAAAACCAGCGCCTGTTGTGGAATCAGGGATCAATAGCAGGGAAGAACCAATGCCGCTGGGACGCCCAGCTGTAATATAGGAGCTGTTATTGCCGACAAAGGAATGCGTCACGACTCTCGTTTCGTAAATTGCATCACCATAAGTCCACTGCTCATTAAAAGGTAGGGGCAATCCAAAATCACCAATCTCCAATTTTTTGCCGCTGGTATTCTGTACCTGTATATTCCACAACACTGAACCATTCGACTCCGCCGAATAGGTTTCAATAACTTTAAAATTGCGTATGCCTTCTGCGTTACTTGAGTTCTCGTACGTGACCGTAACGCGGTTGCCGCTGGTCGTGATCTTACGCGCGTCTGCCGACTTATTCGTCCATGCCTTCGTCCAGCTACCTCCATCCAGTCGATACGTGAACATCAGCTCCCCTAGCCACTGATGATCTGCCGTGTTCTGCTCAGGTGTCACCGTTGCGTTCATGACATATTCGGTCGGAAAAGCATCTCCCTTGATACGGATAGATGAAATCTCGCCATGCTCGCCTGTCTGAATCGTCAGCTTGTCATTGGATAGTTCATGGGCCTCTGCCGTATGCGTCCCAAACAACACGGACGCTGTGGTTAAAAACAAAAATGCCGCCAATATTCCCTTAAATTTCATCAACACGGCCTCCTTTTCGATCTCGGGGTCCTGATTTGCTTGTCAATCAGCTGAAGTCTCTTCATTTCGCCGCAACCTCCTTGGAAATGTAAGCGCTACAACTCTATTGTACAAATCCTTGTCCATTGGTAAAATCAACATTTTCAACCGATTTATATAGGATTTCAACCTAATCGGGGGATGAATCATTTATACCAACAGACACCATGTTTTGGATTAATGAATGGACAAATCGGAAATAATTCACTCATACCGTCTGTAGGAGGGAACAACTTCATGAATTCGAATGATAATCCACCAGAGCAAAACGCTTATTTGAAAGAGCTGAATGCATTATTTATCCCATTGGATGGAATGGAGAATCTGGACCGCATGGTTAAGGCCATCGGAGATGCAGATATTGTGCTGCTCGGTGAGGCGAGCCATGGGACTTCTGATTTCTACCGAGTTCGGGCCGAGCTTTCGAAGAAGCTAATTACAAGCAAGGGTTTTAACATTATCGGTGTGGAAGGAGACTGGCCCTCTGCTTATCGGGTGAACCGGTATGTTAAAGGGATGGAGGGGGCCGATTCCTCGGCAGCCGATGCACTGGGTGATTTTACCCGCTGGCCGACATGGATGTGGGCGAATACGGACATTCGTGATTTCGCGGAGTGGCTCAAGGAGTACAATGAGGCGAATCACGGCTGCGGCAGTGTCCGTGCGAAGGTTGGATTTTATGGCATTGATATGTACTCGTTATGGGAATCGATGGAAGCGATTATCGGTTATTTGGAGGAGACCAATTCTCCCCAACTGAAACAGGCCCGCAGGACATACGCCTGTTTCGATCCATATAGCAGGGACCATCAGTCTTATGGCATTGCGGCAGGACTGCTCTCGGAGAGCTGTGAGAAAGAAGTGGTTGAGCTGCTACAGCAGATGCAGAGCCGGCGCATGGCGTATCCGGGAAGTGAGGAAGAGCTGAATGCAGAGGTGAACATGCTCGTCACCTCCAGCTCGGAGGCCTACTATCGTACGATGGTCCGGGGCGGCCCACAGTCCTGGAATATACGGGACAAACATATGGTTGAATCCCTCAAGCGAATCATGTCCTATTACGGGGCCTCGGCAAAAGCCATTGTCTGGGAGCATAATACGCATATCGGTGATGCGCGGGCAACGGATATGATGGCGGATGGCATGGTTAATGTGGGTCAGCTGCTGCGGGAGGATCCAGAACATCGGGTGTTTGCCATTGGCTTCGGGACCTATCAGGGCGAGGTACTGGCTGGAAGAGCTTGGGGATCTCCGGTTGAGAAAATGACCGTCCCGCCCGGACAGCCGGGAAGCTGGGAGTATTACATGCACCAGGCGGGAGGCAGCCGAGATGGCATGATAATGCTCTCCGATGCATCTTCCATGCTGCATACGACCATTGGCCACCGTGCCATCGGTGTGGTGTACGAGCCTGCTCATGAGCGGTTCGGCAATTACGTGCCTTCCAGCATGGCAGATCGTTATAATGCGTTTGTTCATCTCGATCGGACCACCGCCCTTCAGCCACTGCCTATCCTTCAGCCGGTTGCAACGGATGCTTTATTTTCAGAATAACAGCTCGCAAGAAACATCTGTGGGATGCTGGATGGCGGGGTAACGTTTACCGTCAGGCTTCGGATAATAACTATGAGACTGGCTCCAATACAAAAAGTGGCAGGCACGGACTTTATTTTTATTAATCTGGGCCTGCTGCTTTTTTATTGAACTAAACGGTCCGTTAGTTTTTATGCATCTATCAAAAAAGGGATGTCCCCATCACGGAAATCTGGAGAAACACCCCCTATCTCCTGTCTTTCCGTCTGGTGCATATGGCGGACGGACGGATGTGCCTGATTCCTTGCTCATTCCACAATATTCGGTCCTGTCGGTCTTGGGAAGTGATCGCTAAAACGCAATACATTTATGTCGTAGGCCTCTATTTGATATTGGTATTATTATCAAAAAACACGGCATTTCTTTTCCTTTATGCAATTTGCGTAATAACAAGGTGTGCGGAAACTGGCCTTGTTCCTCCAGCTAATGGAGTGATCGTGAGTGCCGCGGCATTACCAGCAGGATTTCGAACTGTGAGCACTGAATTTATGACCGTTGTTTGCACAAGAGCCATTCCTACTATTTGAGAAGTACCTGTTGCACGCCCGACCACCGTATAAGCCAGGTCAGCGCCGTTGAGTGTTAAAATGAGTTGACCCGGTTCATTTACACCTACCTGAAACAGAACCTGATAAGTACCAATTGCAGCCAGGTTAAATGAGCTCGCATTTACACGCGTAATTTCAGTCCCACTGATTGGACCATCTTGCGGAAAACTTACGTCCGTGTCGGGAGCAACAGTTGCTGCATTATCAGGAGGCATCAAGGCAAAAAAGTCTGCAAAGCCTAATACTCCACCTGCCGGCCCTGCGGGTCCCGCTGGGCCTGTTGCTCCTGCTGGTCCTGTTAGTCCTGTTAGTCCTGTTGCTCCTACTGGTCCCGCTGGTCCTACCGGTCCTGCTGGTCCTGCTGGTCCTGCTGGTCCTGCTGGTCCTGCTGGTCCTGCTGCTCCCGCTGGTCCTGCTGGTCCCGCTGGTCCTGCCAACCCAGCTGCGCCAATTGCTCCTGCAAGCCCTGCCAATCCTTGGGGGCCAAGTGCTCCTGCAAGTCCTTCGGGTCCGAGTGCCCCTATCGCTCCTGCAAGCCCTGCCAATCCTTGGGGGCCAAGTGCTCCTGCAAGTCCTTGGGGGCCAAGTGCCCCTATCGCTCCTGCAATCCCTGCCAATCCTTGGGGGCCAAGTGCTCCTGCAAGTCCTTGGGGACCAAGTGCGCCTATCGCTCCTGCAATCCCTGCCAATCCTTGGGGGCCAAGTGCTCCTGCAAGTCCTTCGGGTCCGAGTGCCCCTATTGCTCCTGCAAGCCCTGCCAATCCTTGGGGGCCAAGTGCTCCTGCAAGTCCTTGAGGTCCAGCTTCTGCAATTGCTCCCGCAAGTCCTTGAAGTAATTGCTGACCTTTAGGTGGGGGACACGGTACCCGCACTATTTTTTTAATAACTAGAAGACGTCGTTTCTTTTTTTTCCCTTTTGGATGGCAAACAAATGCGGTTTTCTTTTTGCACGATTTTCTTTTATCCAGAAAACTCAACAGTTTCTTTTTTCTTTTCTTTTGGATGACAAACAAATGTGGTTTTCTTTTTGCACGATTTTTTTTATCCAGACAACTCAACAACGACACCTCCCTATAAATATAGTTCAGTGTACGTGAGTTGTTTATTTTAGGCATGGACGAATGGCCGGTTATTCGCTAGACTAAAAACCATTTTTAGAATATTGGGTGTTTAGTAGGGTGATGTTATACCACAAACCACAACACTCTTTCAGTATGATTACATAATTTAAATCATCCTTCACTGCGTCAACCAAAATCACATTTGGGTCTTTTTTTGTACCTCACAGTTCCCAACATCCGAGAAGAGCCAAGAAAACCTTAATGATTAAACTATTCTGCCCGTTACTTCAATGGAAGAGGGAACATTTGCCGCGACAGTGTATCGTTTCCCGTTAGTTGAATCATTTCTGTGATAAATACAACAAACATCGTCTCACGACTATATCGAATACCGCATAGATTTAACTAAATGCTCCATTTTGTCTAGAAATTCAAGTACCACAACGAGAAATCTATAACGCTTCAATTCCTCTTCAGACATGTTTCATTCCTGACCGATAGAAGGATTTCACTATCCTTCTTTTTCTTTGTCTTTCACTTCACTTTATTTAAGTAGAATTACGTATAATCAACGAAGTCTTGTAAATTTTCGTTATAGGAGCAGATCGCATCCCCTTCAATCGCTGGGCAAGACATTCCGTAACATCCCTTACCATATCAGGAATACGATTGGTTAATGTGGTCAGTTCCGGATTAGTCATTAATCCTACAGGGTGGTTATCAAATCCGATGAGGGACATCTCTTGAGGCACAGATATCCCCCTCTGCTTTGCTGCTTTCAATAAACCAGTAGCTACAAAGTCACTACCTGTTATCACTCCATCCGGCAATTGATCAGAAGTAAATAATTGTTCTCCCAAGGCATAACCATCTTCCATAGTCATCAGACCCGTATAACATTGTGATTTCGTACAGGCAAGACCGAATTGTTGGTGAGCCAGTTGAAACCCATTCCATCTTTTCTCTTGCAATTGTGTCAGGTGATCCATACAGAAAAACAGATGACGGCGCCCCTTGGACAGCAAATATGCTGTCGCTTGAAAGACCGCATCTTCTTCATCCAATCGAAAGACATCAAGAAACTCTCCGTCCATCGCTTCGTTGCATATAATTCCAATGTAAGAGCCTATATATTCTTTAATTTCTCTCTCTGAGAAATGGGAATGCGCAATGACCACGGCATCCATTTCTCGGCGTGCCAATCGGGCATACACATCACGTTCATACTCCCGGGATAATTCAGTCTGATAGATGACAAGTTGATACCCCATTGAGCCTAAAGATCGACTTAATGCACTAACAAGCTGACTGAAATAGGGATGTTCCACATCCGGGACAAGCACACCGATATGATTGCTTGCCTGTAAACGCAACTGAACCCCCTGCGTATTGCGGACATATCCCAGCTCCGTAATGGCTTTCTGTACTTTTTGTCTGCTTTCAATAGATACATGAGGATGGTCATTTAAAACACGTGATACCGTCGACTTGGAGAGACCACTTACACGTGAAATATCAATTATGGTGGGCAAAATTAACACCTCATCTAAAGTATTGACCTGGGAACGTTCCCTGCAACTATGATATCGTTAACAAACTATAGGAGGAGCTACACTCATGAAAGTCATATATACCCCCGCTGTAACCGAATATCTGATATTGTTTGATTTTGACGAAACTTATTATCCGCATGAATGTTTGCCTGAACAACTCAAAATGGTGTACGAACTGGAACAATACCTCCAGCAGCTTGCCAGAAATCATCAGGTAAAGATAGCTTGGGTCACCGGAAGTAGTGTTCAGCAAATACAAGCAAAAATGAATATAGCCGGTATGACGCAGCTCCCCCATTTTATAGCGAGCAATCTGGGCACAGAGTTGTGGGAAGTCGAGCCTGACGGACAACTGGTCGCTGTTCCATCATGGGCAAAGATCATAAGGGCCTCCGGATTCTCTCGACGAGATGTAGAAGATTTAATTAGCGAATTAAAATCAACATTCAACATTGTTCTTCACGAACAGACTCAATTGGGTCAATCGCGATACAAAATAAACTATTATTATTATCCGGTATCAGCAGTCAAAACCCAATATGATATAAGTATCATCAGGCATCTGGCTGCAAATCATGGGATCGGAATTAATATCAATATTTGCAATCCCAAGGCGGGTGATCCGGAGCACGCATATGATGTCGATTTTATCCCCGCAGGAACTGGAAAGAAAGCGGCTGTGCAATTCCTGATGGATTATAGTCAGGTACCCCTGTCCAAAACATTGGCTTTCGGTGACAGTGGAAATGACATCGAGATGCTTCAGATGGTTGCCCATGGCTATCTTCTCCAGAATGCAACAGCAGAGGCAAAGTCATTCCACAACAACGTTGCCCCTTATGCTTACGCCGAGGGAATTTTGCATGTATGCAGAAATTTCTTTAGGGAGTAATTCATATTATGGCGTTTGCCCAGCTATATTTAGCCGATCTAAGTCCCGGTAAATCGTGCGAACCGGCACTCAAAGAGCATCGCTAGATCTTGCGCACGAACTTGATTTGTTCGTTTTTAATTTTCTACACAAAAGTCACTCCATCCTGCCCATTAGTTAAATAAAGGCAGCCAATCACTTTGATCGGCTGCCTTCTTGTTTGTATTGAACTATCGTATCCCGTTAGCGTAATGGGTTCATTGTCATTAGCCTCAACCGCTTACCTGTTTGCTCAGACTCCTGGCAACAGCTGGGGCATGATGCTTTTGCCATAATCCAAGACGTACTTATTAATCTCTGAGACAAGTTTTGTGTCCTTAGTTTTGTAGTGCACCTTATTAATTACGAAGTAACCTGTACTAGAATATTGCTCATCACTCGAAAACATCAACGTAAAACGATAAAACAAAAAAGCCGCTAAAATAGCGACTTCAAATGGGACTATGCTCTTGTCCCCCGACAGTTAATCCAGATACAAAATCTCAATCTCGCCCGGAGCGAAGGATTGCTCTGCGTAATTCCCCCCCCAATCACAAAGCGATCTCAAAATGGGTTCAAGTGATTGACCCAGTTCCGTCGTTGAATATTCCACCTTAGGCGGTACCTGATTGTACATCTTTCTGCGAATTAATCCGTCTGTTTCCAGTTCCCGAAGAGTTTGAATCAGCATCTTTTGCGATATATTATGAACGAGTCGCTTAAGCTCTCCCGTCCGTTTAGGTCCTTTTATTAAATAGTACAGAACAAGCCCCTTCCACTTTCCTCCGATAACCTCTAGTGTAACTTCCAGTTCACAGAAAAATGTTTTCATATCAATGCACCATCTCCCGATCTAAGAATATCCCCTTCATGTATCGCTTGATCCTTCAAGGATCACTGAAGGAAAAATTGAACGTTACATGGAGGGGATAATACAATCGCATTTAAGTTGATTTAAAAATCTTTGTCGTTTGAAAATTATTATGTCCTGGTTAAACTTGAGCTACTCCGCCATCTACGAATAATTCAACGCCGTTCATATAGCTGCTTTCATTAGAGGCTAGGAACATGACAGCATTGGAGATCTCTTCAACCTGCCCCACTCTGCCGAGCGGAATATCATTTTTTGCCTGTTCCAGGAAATGATCTAGTTCAGAGCCAAATAACTCATCGTACGCCGGCGTTACGATTGTTCCCGGACTAAGGATGTTTATACGAATTTCGGTCCCTCTCATATCAAGAATCCAGCTGCGGACGAGCTGTCTGATCGCTGCCTTGGATGCACCATAGATACTAAACGCTGGTATCCCCGTCGAGCCAGCAGTGGATCCCGTTAGAATAATCGAACCTCTTTTATTTGGAAACAAAGCTAATGCCTTTTGTACTGTAAAGATGGTTCCTTTCACGTTGACATCGAAAGTCTTGTAGTATTGTGCTTCTGTAATTTCTCCTAATGGAAGCAATGACCCTAGTCCGGCATTTGCAAAGAGAATGTCCAAGTGTCCCTTTTCTCGCTTAACTGTTTCGAATAATATATCTAGATCTTCCGATTTAGATATGTCACCTCGGACACCTGTAACATTCTTTCCGATCTGCTTTACTGCTTCATCCAGTTCACGTTGTCTGCGTCCCGTGATAAAAACGTAAGCCCCTTCTTTTACGAACTGTTGTGCCGACGCGAGACCGATGCCGCTTGTACCTCCGGTTACAACTGCTACCTTCCCGTCAAATTTCCCCATTCTATTACACTCCTTTTATAATGATTTATATGGTATAGGATGCTCTGTCTGCTTCATGAACCTCCTATGAACGATAGTATGGGGGAAAAGTTACAAGAAAAACAGTACCCACTTTTTTGTGATATAGTCACCAAAAAGTGATAATTGAGGCGGCACAAGCGTTTGTTTTTACAGCCTAACAGATGGAAGTGAGCTCCATTAAGTTTGAGATTGTATATGTGCTTTTAATTTCTGCCGGACTTATTTGTCCGGTTCTGTTGACCCAACAGGTGTCAATGCCCGACTGAAGACCACCTTTGATATCCGTATTTAATGAATCTCCAATGACAAGCGCATCCTTTCTATTAAATTCTGAAAAATGACTTATGACGTAATTGGAAAATTATTCCTTCAGTTTTTGATAACCAATGCTTTGCGAATCAAAGATATCCTCGAAAAACTTATATAGCCCAGACTGCTTCAAGCGTTTGATTTGCGTGTAAGTGATACCATTCGTGATTACGAACATTCGATGGGTCTTTGATAAGCGATGACAGACATCCATTGCGCCTTCCATAAGCAATTGGTTTCCATCTCCCAACAATTCTCTATACAAACCTTCCCATTCCAAGCCGACCACGATTTCCCCCATTCTCAACATTGTAAAAGAGGGCTCCATTAATTACTCACCACATGATACCACGTATTTGAACTATCCTGCCCGTTAGCTTAATGATTCGTCATCAGTCTAGAATTTTATTTTCTTCTGACACCGATATAATAAAAAAAGCCGCTTAAATAGCGACTTTCAATAGGAAATGTCTATGTACATACTATTTTCAATCTTCCCTTTTTACCGGATAGCCTATTTCCTGGATATCCTCTTCAAGATCAGCGAGTTCTAATTCTTTATCTAGACCTTTAAGCATTTCCCAATCCAAAGGCTCTATATCGAATATTCGCTGTACGAGCGACCGGTCCAGTGAAATCTCGTAATACTCCGTTGCCCAAGCATAATAATGATCCGCTTTGCCGTTTAAAATATGCAACAGGTGGTAGGCCTCGGCATCCAGTTCCTTACTTGCGGACCATGCCTGGTTGCCTTGCAACTTCCATGTGCAAAATGTAGCCACATCCATAATAAACGCTGGTTCCTTTAGAAATCCCTCAAACTCGTTAGGCACGCCTTGCAGCACATCATGTGGCCCATGCACCCGATTAAACCGCTGGTCAAACCCTTTGATGATCAGTCCGGTTGGCTGAAACAGCGCAAAATAGTGATCCCCTTCGCCGTCCCTCATCGATGCCATTTGTTCATTCTCATCCCAATGAGCGTTGTACGAATAATATCGGTATTCCCACTCCGGCATAAGGATAGCGTCCAGGATGATTTTTCCTGCGACTTTTGATTTTATGGTGATTATTAGGCCCCGTTAGAGCCTCGTGAATGTGATGTAATCGACTTGGGCAAGCTCTGCCGATTCGATTCGAAGTGCCCGGTTGATCTGTCCCCGGTGATATTGCCCATGTAAGAGGACCTGCGACAGGATGTCCCGGGCGGACGTTCGGAACGGAACCCCACTCTGATTCTCATAGTCAATCATCTCATCCAGCTCGAATTCCTTGAGCCCTTCGATATAGACGCGATATTGCTCAGCGTTTTCTTCGAACATCGTCCGAATCGCCGTCAGGTCTTCCGTTTCCTCCCACAACGAATATTGCGCGCTACCCTTGCCCTGCAATCGGTCCAGCCAGACTCGTTCCGCGACCGCAACGTGCCGAACCAGCTTCAGAAGGTCCTTGTTCTTCGTCTTACTCTCCTCGAGCGCGTCCAAGATGCGTCCGTCCGCCCAGTATAGGTGGTCCATCATGCACTTGATTGTCTTCATTTCGGTCTCCCCCTCTTCTTTTCATCGATTACTTATACCTAATGTATCACGTTAGTTTAACCTTCATTTGTTGTTCTTGTTACGACTATTCTCTACGAGCTGCACAAAACCCTTGATCGGGACTAAAGCCATTTGAATCAAACTTGACTCGGAAAGATATCTCGTTGTTGCAGACCTACCTGTAACGTTTAGGATAAGGTTGTTTGTAAGATTTGTAAGAAGTCGGCCAAGTTGAACAGGAACGAAGTGGAGAATGGTGCTGTACAAGCGATAGCGTTCGCTTTTGTGCCCCAATGCCAACCTTTTTAGTAAGATTAAAAAATCCAGGCACAACAGCGATGGAAAGCACTCCGACCGCGAGTGGCGTCTATGGAGATGCTGAAAATAAATTACCAGAAGACGATTTTGAGCAAATTGAAGTCCTGTTTGATTTATTAAGCGAGTCCAATTCCCTACACTCCGCAGCAGCGTTCATCCATGGGTATCAAATCCCTAATTATCAATCATCCAGTTTAGATTTTTTGTAGGCTAATGGTGTCATATTCATCGCTTTTCTGAATCTTTCTATAAAATAGCTCGTACTGTTAAATCCAACCTTATAGGCAACTTCTGTAACGTTAGATTCTGCTTGTTGCAATAAGACTAAACTTTTTTGAATCCGATAATCCATGACATAATTCAACGGAGTTACCTTTAAAATTCGTTTGAAATATCGGCAGCACTCCGAACGACTCAATTGACCCGCTTTTGCAATATCATCTAATGCGACTTTTTCAGCATAATGCAAATAGATCCAGTTTAACATTTGTTTGATCCGTTGACTCTTTACCATTTCCACCTGGTCGTATTCTAATGGAAAGCCATTCATGACTAGGTTTTTCCAAATTAATGTTAAATACATCGTAATATCGATTTCATAGTATGGAGATTTATGTTGAATACATTGATTAATCTTCAACATAGCATCTACGATGTTTTTCCCCCAAAGCTCGTCAGAATCTATGTATACATAAGGTAAATTCGTCGCTTGAATGTAAGGAGCTACGTAAGGTGTATAAAGCTCTTGTGATAAAACGAAATGAGGAGAAACATTCAAACAGACATAGACGCAACCCGATTCATTCTGATCTTCCGCCATATGTAGGCAGCCACTATTTATAAATAACCCATCACCTTGTCGTACGATTTGTCTATCCTCATTTATTTGAAAGATCGCTTCCCCTTTTACAACCAGAACAAATTGAATTTCATCATGCCAATGCAGGGGTATATATCCATGTATATTTTGGTTAATCGTTGTTTCATAACATGCAATCGGTAGTACGACCGTCCGATGCTCGGTTAGTTCTTTTAGGTTTTGGCCAATCATGAAATTTTTTATTTGCAAATTATCAAGACCTCAATATATTTATATTTTATCATCAAATTCAGGTATAATTTAAAATATTTTTCACCTATTATAACACTATTATTATATTTCAAGGTGGAGAATATTCATGGATAAACCAGCTAGAAAAACAGGATTATTTCTCGTTATCACTGGAGCTATATTTTGGGGGATCAGTGGGACCGTTGCAAAAAAACTTTTTCAACAAATCGATGTAAATTGGCTTGTAACAACACGTTTGCTCATAGCTGGTGTTTTACTCTTGGCCCTTCAATTTTTAATAAAAGACCGTACACAAATATGGGCTGTATGGAAAAATAGAAGGACTGCTTTCCAACTCATTGTCTACGGTTTGGTTGGTATGCTATCGGTTCAATATACGTATATGGCATCGATCCAACGTGGTAATGCTGCTGTTGCGACACTATTACAGTATTTAGCGCCTATAATGATTATCATCTATTTAACTCTGCGAAAGCACACTGTCTTCACACGAAAAGATTTATCAGCTATTTTCCTTGCTGTAGTGGGTTGTTTCTTCTTGCTAACAAACGGTTCCATTTCTCAACTATCCGTTCCGAAGATCGCAATCGTTTGGGGTCTTTTATCAGCGATAGCCCTAGCTTTTTATACCTTATACGCAATTCCTCTTTTGAAGCAATACGATTCCCTTGTTATAGTGGGTTGGGCGATGGTCATTGGCGGTTTTGGATTAAGCTTAATCCATCCCCCCTGGCATATCGATTTTAAAAGCTTGACCCTAGAAACCTATTTATATCTAGCATTCGTTATTATATTCGGCACAATGATAGCATTTTGGTTCTATATAGAAAGCTTACAAAGCCTTTCACCTAAAGAAACAAGCTTTCTAAGTAGTTTGGAACCACTAGCTGCTGTTTTAACAACTGTATTTTGGTTAAAAGAACCCTTTGGTTTTTTCCAATGGATTGGTGTATTGTGTATCATCGGACTGATATTGTTACTGGCATTCAATAAAAAGTCTTCTTCAAATAACCAATCAAGAAAAGATATCCCGCTCTCAGAGTAAGCTAAGCTTATGGAGAGGCATTAGGATAAAGCTGCTTCTTAATGGAGAAAACGGCAGCCGTTTTTATGGCTGCCGTCTCATTATATTGGTGAAGCTACGGTTTGGGTTTCGTTTAATAATACATCCGAACGTTAATTTGTTTTTTGGGGAGGTTGCATAATCATAAAAGGTATATTTTGTACTCCAACCATTCGTACATACGTAAATAATTGGCCTTTATGGTGAATCTCATGGTCTTTCGCCGTAGATAGCCAGAAGCTCCCAGTGCCAAGGAAGTTTTTAAATTCAATCTCCTTTTCTAGCTGCTGAGCATTTAATTCCTTCAATTCTCGGATTGTTTCCTCTGTCAATTGAACGACTATGCTGCGTACATCGGCTATTGTGTGATATTGATCTATTTTTGACGGTGGAGTGAAAGTACCATTTTTTACGGTTTTCACGAACATTTCCATAGAACTGGCTATATGAACAATTAGGGAACCCATAGGCATCGCATTGTCCCAGGGTTTAAAGTCAATATGTTCATCCGGAATCACTTCAACCAATTCTTGCAACACCAATCTGTGCCTTAGCCATTCCTGAAGATATTGAGCTACTACAGACATGCTACCAACCTCCAAAATTTAGTAGTTTTCTAAGGTATTCATTCTATACTCGCAACCAATTACCTTCTTCATGAAAAGGATACAGATGAAACAGGAACAATTTATTATCCGATGGGCGTTCCATCAGGTAGTTTAATATCTGGTTTCAATAAAACCACGTCCTCCTTCTCGGGGATACCCCCAAGGACTAATACCTCTGAATTAAAGCCTGCTATCCGTCGAGGAGGAAAGTTGACTACAGCTATGATTTGTTCTCCTATAATCTCTTTGGCCACATATCTTTTTGTAATTTGTGCACTCGATTTTTTTATTCCAATATCTTGTCCAAAATCGATTTCAAGTTTAATAGCAGGTACTTTAGCTTCTGCAAAAAACTCAGCGTTAATTATGGTTCCAACCCGAATATCAAGTTTCAAAAAATCATCAATCGTTGCCATGCAAGTATTCTCCTCATCCACTATTTTCTTAAATTTCACGATAATTCGTAAACAATTTTAATATTTTGCAAAACACAATATACCATAACTGAAATAGCCCAGAGAGTGGGCTTCAATCACGTAAATCACTTCATTCAGTCGTTTAAAAAACATTATAATAAAACACCTAAAGAATTCCGCAAATTTAGAAATGATTCATGAATAAAGAAATGACGTAGCTGATATTAGATCCATTGGTATACCCTGCAACTGCAAAAAGAGAGAATTTTATGTGAATGAGCTACATTATACCGTTAGATCAGCAATCGACAAAGATGCGGCAGATTTATCTGAATTAAGATTACAAATTAATGGAGAGACAGAAAATTTAGATAGAGAGCAAGGGGAAGCATTTATAGATACATCAAGGTTCAAACAAATCATACAAATGGACGCTGTAAAACCAAGAAATTTATTTTTAGTTGCTGTAAAGGACAAAATTCTTACCGACGGTAAGTACCACAATACGGTTATAATGGGACGTTTTAATGAATAATTCCAGTAATAAAGCTCCTGTAAATCATCACGGGAGCTTTATTACTGGAAATTATAATAGGTCGTTTGCGAGATTTGTAAGAAGTCGGCACCAAGTCGAACAAGAACGAAGTGGACAGAATAGTGCTGTTCAAGCGATAACATTCACCTTTGTGCCCGAATTTCAAACTGTTTAGCTTGATTAAGAAATACGACCGCGTAGTGGCACCGCATGTACATTTTTAACTCAGCTTGTATACTAAAAAAGTTTTATGCGAATAACGCATAGATATCAATATGTATCTTCCATATGTAGTAAACTTTGCTTGGATGATAGATTTACGTGATAACAAAGACTTAACACAACAGTATTCATAGGAGGCAGGATAAAAAAATGATTTTGGAGGATATGTATTATGGGAACTGGCGTCCCAGTGAACAAATAAAGTCAAACGACCCCGAATCTCAAAAAGTGAATCAAAAAATTTGCGATCTTATGGAGATGTTGAAAAATAAATTATCGGCAGTCGATTTTGAGCAAATTGAAGTCATGTTTGATTTATTAAGCGAGTCAACTTCCCTGCACTCCGCAGCAGCGTTCACCCACGGTTATCGGACGGGGGCATTAACAATGATTGAAGTATTTAGCAGTGAGAAAGAATGAGCTGCTGGTCATAAACGATAAGGAAAATGATTGAGAAAAGAGTGCTTTATCAGCTTAAACAAGCCCAGTTTTGCAGTACGCCCTGCAACTGCAAAAAAGGGAGATGGCGCTTTGCCATCTCCCTTTCTATTATTCCTACTCACACTTTCTGCTTAAAAACATATTACAGTCACAGGTGGTCGGTGAGCGGAGCGGGCAGAATTGTTCTGAAGAAGCGGAGCGTTCGCCGTTGCAACAGCGATCGGAAGAACAATCTGCACGCGCAGCGCCTCCCCTGGAAACAACTATGTTTTTAATCCCCCACCCGATTCAAAAACACCTTCGTCCGCTCCAACTGCGGATTGCCAAAAATCTGCTCCGGTGTACCGGATTCCGCAATTTCTCCATTGTCCATAAAAATGACGCGATCTGCCACATCTCTTGCGAAATTCATTTCGTGGGTCACGATGACCATCGTCATATGCTCCTCAGCCAGCTTTTTGATCACTCGCAGTACCTCGCCTGTCAGCTCAGGATCAAGCGCCGAGGTCGGCTCGTCAAACAGTAAAATATCAGGGTTCATCATCATTGCCCGGGCAATCGCCACCCGCTGCTTCTGTCCCCCCGACAATCGGGACGGATACGCATCCGCTTTATCCGCCAAGCCGACTTTAGCCAGCAACTCGGCGCTCTGGCGTCGCAACTCAGCCTTGCTCACCTTTTTCACCAGCTTTGGAGCCAGTTCCAGATTATCCTGCACCGTCAAATGAGGGAAGAGATTAAAATGTTGAAACACCATGCCCATTCCGGTAGTAATGCTCTTAATGTCGCCTGCCGGAGCATAGTGACCGTTTTCCACCAGGGCTTTATCATGGATGCGAATCGTCCCGCCCGTCACATCCTCCAGATGCACCAAGCTGCGAAGCATGGTACTTTTCCCTGAACCTGAAGGACCGATGACAGCTACAACCTCGCCCGACTTCACGTTAAAGCTCACTCTTTTCAGAACGTCGAGCTGGCCGAATGATTTTTTCAAATCGGTTACTTCTATTGCGTTAGTGTTCATATCCCGACATTCCTTTTACTCGAATTTAAAACGTTTTTCCAGTGCTCTGAAGAATATTGTAAGCACCAAAGCCATCAACAAATAAATAACTGCCGCTACAACATAAGGCACAATCGAGAAATCACGGTTTACAGCCGTATTGGCAAAATGCAAAAGTTCCGGTACTGCTACCGCATACAGCAAAGCCGTATCTTTCACCAGGGTCGTCGCCTCATTGGTTACCGCAGGCAAAGCAATCCGTACCATTTGCGGCACGATGACTCTAATCAACGTCTGCGACTTGCTTAAGCCCAGCACTTGCGAAGCCTCGTATTGCCCTTTATCAATCGACAACATCCCGCCTCTAAAAATCTCTGCAAAATAAGCCGCATAATTCAGTACAAATGCCAGTACCGCAGCCGTTGTCCGGTCCAGTACCAGATATTCCCCAATGACAGGCAACATCGGCAGACCAAAACAAAAGAACAATAATTGCAGCAAAAGCGGCGTGCCTCTAATAACATAAATGTACGTGTGCATCAGCCAGGCAATAGGCTTAAACCGACTTTTGGCCAGCAGCGTAACGATAAACCCGAGCGGAATAGACAAGATGAGCGTAATGAAAAATAAAATAACCGTCATCTGTGCCCCTTCAAGCATAGGCTTCATAATTCGTAAAATATATTCCATACTCATAACCTTCGACTCCTAAACCCTTAGTTCATTACATTACGTATTAATTTAATACTTTATCTTCACCGAACCATTTTTTCGAAATCTCAGCCGCTTTTCCGTTCTTGTGCAGCTCATCCAAAGCAGATTGCAGCTGCGTCAACAGCTCTTCATTCCCCTTTTTCACGCCGATGCCATATTCCTCAGGAGCCAGTGATTCATCAAGCAGCTTATACGTCCCTTGCTCCTTGGACATATAATACTTGGCAACAACTTCATCAATGACAACTGCATCCAGGCGACCAGTTTTCAGATCTGTCAAAGCAAGAACGTTATCCGGGTACTCAGACACTGACTTCAATTTACTTTTAATCGGATTCGCATCTAATGCATCGGCTGCTGAGGACAACGTTTGGAGTCCCACCGTTTTGCCTGCCAGATCAGCCAGCTTGGAGAGACTGGAGGTAGCTGGAACAACAATGACCTGACTGTTTTTCAGATATGGCTTCGTGAACAGTACTTTTTCCTTACGCTCATCTGTAATGGTGTATCCATTCCAAATGAGATCAATACGTCCACTGTTCAGCTCGGATTCTTTGGCAGACCAGTCAATCGGCTGGAATTCCACTTGCTTGCCCATTTGTTCCCCGGCCGCCTTCGCATAATCAATATCAAAACCGGTCAGCTCATTATTTTCATCTCTAAAGCCCATCGGCGCGAATTTATCATCAATTCCAATAATCAACTTGCTGCTATCCTTAGCGCCGGAACATCCGGCCAACACGATCATAATCAACCCAATCATCATCGTAAACATGGCTGCTTTTCTCATCTTATTCCCCTCCAACAATGGTGACCCCCGATTCAAGAACAGGTGGCAAACGCTTTAGTTCGTTAACACGTTATCAGAGTATCATCATAACATACCGCAGGATACTCGTCGAGAGGAATCAGCGGAATCTTAGCCTTATAAAAATGGAAAACTTGTGACGGAAATTTGACCTGTGTTCTATAATGTAAAACCTTACCTTGACATGTTACCTTATCCGTTTTATTATTTCCTAGTATTCTTATATACTTTTATTAATTTCAAAGATTCAGCAGCAATAGAATGTAAATCAGCTTGAAAGACAGGAGAAATATAATCCCATGTACATTTTAAAACGTCTTTTCACGATGCTCATTACGTTATGGATTATCGTCACTTTAACGTTTATTATCATGCACATCATTCCGGGTGATCCGTTCTCGAACGATTCCAAGACCATTCCGGAGGCTGTATTACAAAACATGCGTGCCAGGTACAATCTGGACAAGCCGCTCGCTGTGCAGTATGTATTGTATCTCAAAAATCTGCTCGTGCTGGATATGGGTCCGTCTATTCAATCGAAAACAACCGACGTAAATATGCTTATCGCCAGAGGCTTTCCACCTTCTGCACTGCTGGGTATTCAATCCATCGTGGTTGCGATTATAGCCGGTATTTCACTCGGAACATTGGCTGCTTTACACCATAATCGACCACTGGATTATATTTCAATGTTTATCGCCATTGTGGGTATTTCCGTCCCCAGCTTCATATTAGCGCCATTGTTAATCAAGTATGTTGCCGTCAAATGGCATCTGCTTCCTGTCGCCTCATGGGGAACCTGGCAGCACACGGTGCTTCCATCGCTAGCTCTCGCTGTTTCACCTCTTGCTGTTATCGCCCGTTTTATGCGGACAAGTATGCTGGAAGTCATGCATGAGGAATACATACGCACCGCCAAAGCGAAAGGGTTGTCCTCTTGGGCAATAGTCATTCGTCACGGACTACGCAATGCATTAATTCCGGTGCTGTCCTTTATCGGACCGCTATTCGCTTCTGTGATTACAGGTACCTTTGTCGTCGAAAAAATATTCGCCATTCCCGGCATCGGTAAATATTTCGTAGACAGTATCTTTAACCGGGATTATCCAGTCATTATGGGTACGACCATTTTCTACAGTGCCATTCTGGTCGTTACCTTATTTCTAATTGATATATCCTATCGCCTTGTCGATCCGCGAATCAAATTAGTCAGCAAAGGAGATTAACATGAAAGCAGCACCTACTGTCGAAAAGGACAGTCTGTTTAGTCTTGTAGACCGCAGCCAGATACCCACCCCCACGTTGACCAGACCCCAAGAGTCACCATGGCGGGATCGGCTTCGCAGACTTTTTAACAACAAGCTTGCTCTGTTGGGGTTTTCTCTACTTATCATTATTATTGTGCTAGCGATTGTCGGACCTTCCATGGTTCCTTATGCACCCAGTGATCAATCCCTTTTGAAAACGAACCTCTCTCCTTCGAAAGAGCATTGGTTTGGCACGGATGATCTGGGGAGAGACATATGGGCACGGACATGGGCCGGAGCTAGAATTTCACTTATGATTGGTTTTGCTGCTGCTGCCATTGATTTGGTGCTTGGCATTCTCGTCGGCTGTGTAGCTGGTTATTGTGCGGGACATGGTAAAACGGGCGACCGAATCGACAATGTCCTGATGCGTATTATTGAAATTTTGTACAGCATTCCTTATCTGCTGGTCATCATTCTGCTGCTCGTCATTATGAAGCCCGGCCTGCTCACGATGATTATTGCTTTATCAATTACCGGATGGGTCGGCATGGCTCGGGTGGTACGTGGGCAAATCCTACAGCTCAAGCAGCAGGAATATGTGCTGGCCGCCCGCAGCTTGGGGACATCTCATTCACGCATTATTTTCAGGCACCTGCTGCCGAATGCAGCGGCCATCATAATCGTGAACCTGACGTTCACTATCCCGTCGGCTATCTTTGCCGAATCGTTCCTGAGTTTTCTCGGTCTGGGGATTCAGTCACCTTCAGCAAGCTGGGGAACAATGGCCAACGACTCGCTCGGCGTTATTTTAAGCGGTCAATGGTGGCGCTTATTCTTCCCCGGTCTGATGATATCGCTCACCATGCTGGCGTTCAACACACTTGGAGACGGGCTTCAGGATGCACTTGACCCGCGTTCACAGCATTAACAACACAGATATCCAAATTGGACAAGGAGGGGTGTCACCATGATCCGCAGCTTCTCGCCTAACCGCAGAAAAAACGGCAGTTCCTTTATGGAAGTGCGCACACGCGGCATACCTGCCGGAAAGGAGGTTGAATAAATCCCGGCTGATCGTTTAACTAACCATAATAATGGAGGAAAACCACGATGAAAAAAATGCATTGGATGACGATCATCTTACTTTTAGCCGTAACGGCTTTGGCAGGATGCTCTGGCACTGCAGGCAAGACAGCAAGCAACGACTCGTCCGCTGCGTCTCAAGCAGATGTCCCGCAAGAAATTACAGCCAATCTGGCAGGTGGCGAGCCTTATACGCTGGACCCTGCCTTCGCATCAGATACAACGTCCTATTTTGTCATTGATAACCTGTATGAAGGGCTGTATACATACGACAAAGCCGGTAAAATCGTAGAAGGTGCTGCCAGCAAAGTAGACGTGTCTCCTGACGGCAAAACATACACCTTTACCATTCGTGACGGCGCAAAATGGTCGAATGGTAACCCGCTGACAGCTAAGGATTTTGAATACTCCTGGAAACGAGTCCTGAATCCGAAAACGGCTGCCTACGATCCTTCTGCCCTCTACTACATCAAAGGTGCCGAAGCGTACAACACAGGCAAAGGTAAAATTGAAGATGTAGGTGTTACAGCTAAAGATGATAAAACGCTTGTCGTTGAGCTAAAATCACCGCTGAGCTTCTTCCCAACGATTGCTGTCGGTCACGCCTATTTACCCGTGAACCAAGCTGTTGTGGAGAAAAGCGACAAATGGGCAGCAGAAGCTAACACGATTGTCGGCAACGGCGCGTATGTAGCCAAGGAATGGAAACATAACGAGCAAATTACGCTGACGAAAAACGATCAATACTGGAACAAAGATGCCATAACAATGGCAACGATTAACTTTAAAATGGTTCAAGACTCCACAACCTATTATCAAATGTACAAAACAGGCGATCTGGATCTGATCTTGAGCCTCCCTGTGGATACACTGGATCAGGAAAAGAGCAGCAAGGAATTCCTGTCGCACCCATCCTTCAGTGTGTACACGTATTCTTTCAACGTAAAACAAAAGCCATTTGACAATAAAAAAATCAGACAGGCCATTGCCTACGCCATTGACCGTGAAGCACTGGCTACCAACGTAACCAAAGGTGGCGAAACTCCTGCATACGGCTATGTTCCATACGGAACGACAACACCGTCTGGCAAAGACTTCCGTGATGAAGCGCCGAAAAAATACTATGAGTTTGATGCAGCAAAAGCAAAACAATTGCTGGCTGTAGGACTGAAAGAAGAAGGTTTGACCAAGCTGCCACCGATCACCTTCAAGTACAACACGTCGGACAAGCATAAAAAAGTAGCTGAAGCCATTCAAGAAATGCTAAAAACGAACCTGGGCGTTGAAGTGACGCTGGAGAATCAGGAATGGAAAACATACATTGATACCTTTAAACAAAAGAACTTCCAGATCGCCCGTATGGGTTGGGAAGGAAACTTCCTTGATCCGCTTGGCGTATTGGGACACTATACTTCCAAAAATTCGAACAACTTTACCAACTGGAGCAACCCGGAGTATGACAAGCTGATCGAATCCTCAACCTTTGAGCTTGATTCGGCAAAACGCTTTGAACAGCTTCATCAGGCAGAAGACGTATTGATGGAAGATCTGCCGATTATTCCGATCCAGTTCTCTGCGGATACCGCATTAATCAGCCCTAAAATTCAAGGCATCGTATTTGATGCTCGTTCGAACCCAGATCTACGTTTTGCAAAACGGGTCGAAAAATAATGATTTTACGTTTCGGGATCACTGCCCTGATTGTCGGTACCTTAGGATTTTTATACGCCGCACCCCATCTCATGTATGGTCGTGAAAACCTGGCTACCGCAAATCTGCTATTTCTGTTAGGATTGCTGGGCTTGGTGATTGGTGCGATCTTCCATGTTCTGCAAAGTGGCTTTCTCACCCTCTTTCTGCGGGGATTTGCCGACATCGGGCAGTTGTTCATTCGTCAATCCAAGGCATTACAGGAAGAAAATGAACGTTTGCGTTCCGATGAATCTCTGTCTGCCTGGAAAACATCCATGTTCCGCCACCTCAAGGTATATACTTCGGGGTGCGGGACGGGACTTTTACTTTGCTCGATAGTATTAATGGGGATGAGTTAAGGAAATGAGAAGCTTTCTTGCGGTTGGTGGACGCTGCGCGTGCAACCGCCATAATGCTTCTATACGTTTTAGTGATTGGTAAAATGAAAAGAGAGAGTTCCGCAAAGCGTTTGCTAGCAGAGCTCTCTCTTTTTTCATTTTTTATATTAAACTTTGAAAAGTTTCTCATAGTACAAGACTTATTAGCCTTAATAAATATGCTTTTCCTTCGCTTCTTGCAGCCATGACGGGAACTCGTTAAGTAATAGTTCGTACAGTTGATTGTCTTCCATAGATTCGATATCTTGTATTTGAAAGAAATTGGCGTTATCTACCACACGACTTTCTATGTTGTCGAGCTTCTTTAATACGCCAAAATCGGATTCACCCACACCGATAAATTGCCAGAAAATTGGCTCTCCTGATGAATCAATGACTGCGTTGTCAATATTGTCCCCTTTGCCACGCTTCACACCGCCATCATTAATAAAAATAACAAAAGCCGGATCTGAAGAGGGTTCTTCCTTGGTGTACTTGGCGATGACATCACGCATCACTGGAGGCTCATCATTTCGGCCAAACTTGGGCAAATAATCATTGGACAAAATATGTTTTTCAACATAGTTGTCAACGTCATTTTCGGTAACGGATGGCAACCGTGAAAAACGGTGATCATACACCCATACATCCAGTACACCATCATCATCCAAAGAACTTGCTACCGCAACAATTCGCTCCAACACTTTTTGAACGGTACCATTTTTGTACAAACTTCTCATAGATCCTGAAATATCGAGCACTAATCCAACTCTCGCGGTCACATTCGTTAGATTCTTTTTAGTCAGTACCAATTGCGCATTCTTTTTAAGTAAAGAAATACCGCTCATGTTCCCCACGCTCCTCTATGATGTTTTCACTAGTCCATCTAATCTACCATCTGCGTCGTCGCTCGTCGCCACTTAGGGGAAAGTCGCTCAATTCTCCGAGTTGGTCATGTGCAGCCTTATAAATGCGGAGGATAGCTTGCACCTTGTTAAAATCATTGTCTTCCGGTCCGAATCCTTCCATATACATCCTTTGGATGATGTTTTGGAAAAAATCGATACGTTCGCGGACAGAATCCTGCTCGATTTGCAGCACATCTTCAAAGCTGTGTGTCTCAGCAAATTCAGACAGCTCATCAAATTCCTGTTCCTGATATCGCTCTCCCCGAGTTTCGGGATTGAGGTCAATAGAGGTACGCAGGGTTGACAATAAAATATTTTCGCGTGCCAGCATGACATGAAAATCTTTGTTCTTAAACAGATCTGTAACGATCAGACGGCACATTTCCTTGTTCTGCAACAGAATCCCATCAAAGGGATGCAGCGTCCACACACCGTAATTAAAAAATAAATTAAAATTGAAGCTACTGCTCCCATACTGATATACAATGTTGATTTTCGATTCATCGATGATTTCAAATGAAAATTCCAGCATGCATTCTCCTTTGGGATTCCAATATTTAACTCTATCCTATCAGAAAATGCATGATTTTCAATAAAAAATTTTATTTCACAGTTTCATTTAACTCCACAATAGAGTCTGCTTTTTCGCTACTGGCAGCCACGAGTAAAAAGACAATCACACACCCTAAAATAAAGGACATCATACGCTCATTCTCTCCTTTGTCATTTCACTTTTTAAGAGTTTATGCACGAGAATGCTATATATGTTCATCATGTCCTTTATTGTCCACTGCCAAACCAAAGAAAGACGCCCTTGGGACTCACCCTGGCGTCTTTTTTCATAGATTATTATATTATTGTATATTAGCTATCAGTTCAAAAACGAACTTAGACCCTCAGAAGAATGGTTATCCTTCAGTGGTTTCGATTGTTCTTTCCCTTCGATGCCCAAACGTTGGCTAAGGTTGGCATTGATTGCTGTCATTTTACTTGTATAATCATGGCAGCTTTCAATAATCCGACGGTTTGATTTTTCAGACAGATCCAAAGCAGATACCAAATCGCCAATCGCCTGATTCACAGCTTCCAATGACATCGATGGCTTGCTAAGCAGATCTGTCGTTCTTTCGGTCGTCGTTTTGAGAAGCTTCGCATTTTCCTTGAATTGATCCTCAATCGTACGGTTAGTCGCATCAACGGCTGAAATAATTTTATCTTGATCGGCCAGTGCCATCGCGATCATAGCCGATACGGTGATTAGATTCGATGTTTTATCAATCGCATTATTGACAGAATCAATCAGTTTATCATTGTTATCATTAATAATATCCGTTGCTGCAATGGCCTGATTGTATAACAAGATCATTTCAGTCATCGACTGTGTACGAGTAACTACTTTGCGCAATCCCCGCTCCAGATGAGGCTTGCGATTTTCATTTTCCGGCTTGGCAATCTCGGCTTCGAACAGCTCTTTCAAGCGATTACCAAAGGCAATCTTCGTCTGCAAATTGTAGATTTCTTCAATGGAAGCCTTCTTCAACTGTCTCATGCTGACGATGTTTTCTTCCAAATTATCCTTGCCATCTCTCAAGGCAGTAATGATTTTTTCGATGTTGGTCTTCACCGACTGATACTTATAAATGTAGTTTTTCAACGGGCTTTTACGCAGGAGTTTGCCAAAAAAACCTACATCTTTACTCTGCTGAAGCGTTTCACATTCATCTCGGAGTTTTAAGATCATATTCGAGACCTCAGCCCGATCACCGGACATGAGGTCGTTTACCGGACGATCCAACATTTTAAGGGTTTGTCCCGCCCGTTCCTGCGTTTTAACCCCCAGCTTACCAATGTCATCCATTAAGGTATCCAGACTCATAACATCGCTTTGCGATACCTTTTGAATCAGCTGCGAAGCCTCCTCAGTCACCTTTTGTTCATCTTCTTTTTTCAATTCAGCCCATGGGGTCGCCATCATGCTAACCTCCTATTCTGAAAACAACTGTTGCTGAGAGCTAATAGTTATTGTTCAGAGCAGCTATGCTGCTGATTTTTATTCTTTAAAGTAACCTACAGTTCGGAACTGCTGTATCGCTGGTGAATAAGCTCTGCTTTGCTCTGTAATTCCATCAGATCCTTATGCTCCACCGTGGATACAATCACAGATATTTTGCTATCCACATCTCGCAATCCGTTTAGTAGCGTCCTCCGGTTGGTCCGTTTCGCATCGCCACTAAGCCGAAGAAACGGGTTAATCAGTCCGTTCAAGTCCTTCAAAATCAATCTCCGAACCGTGTGATTCACTTCACTGTTGTTCAACTCATGCAAAAGCGGGATGACCCGCTGCAAACGTGCAAATAGAGCCAGCGCCTTCTCGACAATCTCGTTATCTAGCGCATCTTTCTGTCCCTCGGAGATCACCATATCCTCCAGTACCTCCAAATACTCCATCACCTGAGCAAATTCACTGCTCACCTGATCTGGTTGACGTACTTGTCCTGTTATAGACTCCGGTCGAACGGCATCTTCCTTTTCATGCTGCTGTGTCTCACCGACCTGCTCCTGCACCACCGGAATCACGGAACCAGTCAGATTAGGTCGAGGATGGCGAACAGCCATGATAAGGCTGTATCCTCCCAGACCAATGATCGGAATCGCCAAACACACAAACAACGGCAACCAAGAACTTAGTAAAAGCGCAATCAGGTAGCTGACCACAGCAATCGTGGCACCCCACA
Organism: Paenibacillus sp. BT-177; assembly: GCF_025846815.2. Lineage (NCBI taxonomy): Bacteria > Bacillati > Bacillota > Bacilli > Caryophanales > Paenibacillaceae > Paenibacillus > Paenibacillus sp. BT-177. The sequence goes on from NZ_JAOYTP010000002.1 coordinate 731,016, forward strand.
TTTTAGAAGTCATAGCTTGTACCTCCTGACGTAAACCCTTACCATATTGTAGAAAACAATATTTGCCTATGTCAATGTAAGGATTGGCGTATCGTGATCGGCTGCTCGATATGACTGGCTAGAATGTCGTATTGCGGGTGCAGTGAACCGATTTCATGACCCACAGCCGATTTCACCGCCAGGTAAGGAAAATTAATGCCTGACAAACATGATACATGAAGACCTCCCGACATCCGTGGATTGATCTCTAACAGCTTAGCCCGCTCGCCGTTATATTTCACTTGAATGTTATAATTGTACGGAATGTGATACGCCTCAGCGACCTTCTCTGCCACCTTCAACAGTTCAGAATGCTGCTCCAGTAGCCGTAATCGCCCTCCTGCCTTCCTACGCGGAACTGCTGCTAACAATTTTCCGTTTCGGTCAGCCAAGCAGTCGATACTGTATTCGTATCCCTCCAGCAGTTCCATCACCATCAAATTGGGAAACGTCTCTGTGGAAGACAATACGCGATAGGCCTCCTCGAACGAAATATGATTCAGCGCATGACCGAACAGTTCCTCCAGTGGATTGCGTTCATTATCGATGATACGAAAGCCCATTCCACCTTCTGCATTACAGGGCTTGAAGCATACCTTGTGCCCAAGCGCTATTAATGACTCATACGCCTGTCTAAACTGCTCGGCATTACTGGCAATGGCATAATCGGGAATGGTGACAATATCTTTTTGACGAATGGATTCATAAAATAGGTCTTTTTCCATCAATTGCTCCAGCAGTTCGGTATCCCGGCACACCATTACTTCTGTACCAATATCGTCGAACAAATAAAGATGCTTGCTAATATCGAGCATATTCCACCGTGGAATAAAGACATCAATTTCATGTCGCCTGCAAAAATCAGCACAAAACTGTGCATACTCGACACCGCTCGTGCGCGGCTCTACTTCAGCTACATCACTGGCCTGTAGTGCCATGTGCTGCGGATCCGAATGTGTGGCATAGATCTCGAACGGAATACCGTCCTCATTGTTACGAATAGCGTTCATATAATGATACACCACCGAAAACCAGCGGTTAAAATACACTTTGACCTTCTTCACTGCGCCACGTCCCCTACTATTTTAATCATGAAGTACGAGCCGCTGATATGCTCCCATGCACTTCATAGACATATTCCATAATTTCATCCGCTGCATAAACCCCCGACACTTCCGTAAATCGGTAGTTGACCTCTAGCTTATCCCGCAGCTGTTCCCGATACAATTCACCATGACGCGGGGCAATCGCATAGTCGGCATAATCCAGCAGACAACGGTCCAGTAAAGAGTCACCGGATGCAACCACAGCTCCCCCATTGGTAAGGTTACGGATATGCTCCACAGCTGTCTGTTTATTCACGGCCGCAGGCACCAGATATACTTTACGGCCTTGAATGGATACCTCCCAGCCCATTTCATGCATCATCCGCGCCTTCTCCAGCACCTGTTCCAGCGGCATACGATCCCTTTCAATCACGAAAGCATAAAATAGTTCATCGCAAAAACGTTCGCTTACGACCCAGTCCTCATGCAGCACCTGTCCGAACACCTGACGTGCTTCTTCCGCATGAGCACCATCGCGGCGTACTTGTTCGTGAATACGCCGATTCCACTCTCGGTCCACCTCGCCTCCGACGATGATGTTTCCGCCATTACTCGTCACGGCATATGCGGGAATCAGCTCCGTCTGAAACACGGTGATTCGTTTATACTGTTCCATGGTCCGAGTCGTCACAGGCATAAACATGACATCTGCCGGTAATGTCTTGAGCCATTGTAAAGCTTGCGCAGAAATAAAGGCCGACGTCGCCCCGTCGATCTGTTCCGCAGGCAGCAGACCAGGGGATTCCAGCGGCATGCCAAGCGAACGTTTGGAATAAATCAGTGTCTGATCCAGATCACTTGCATAGATCATTCTTGTCCCCCTTTAAGCGGCTTGATGATCCCGCAACAGGAATAGGTCAATCCTTTAAATACCTCTACAGGCACTCCACGATCCTTGGCCAGCAGCATAATATGCTGAAGATTCGGATTATCTTCACGGTCAATCAGAATTTTCCACGGCACCCTGCGGAGCAATACGCGAGTCGTCTCCCCCACTCCCGGCTTGACCAGATTGATATCCCGAATACCAAATGCCTGCTGAATCGCCTCAATATCCCGTAAGCCCTGCCACGTCACGACCGGCGGATTCAATGTCATCTGTTCCGCATGTGCAACCGCCGCTTCAGCCACGGCTTGAAAGTAACCGGATACTGTATCCACAAACGTATTGGATTGATCCACTGAACGCCAGGATTCATAAAATTTAGCCCCATGAAAATCGTCCGCACCTATCAGATCGTCCCGAAGTACCGTCCGGCTCATCAGACCCGATACGGTCGAATTCAGACAAGCGCTCGGGATCAAATAATCTTCTCGTGTACCAAAGGTCTCCGAGCAGCTGCCCGGATCGGCTAGCACCGCCAGATCATCATTTAGGCGCAGCCCGTAATCCGCATTCATTTCACGGCAGGCCTCGATCAACACCTGACGAATGGCGCCTTTCCCCGTCCAGCCATCGACAAACTGAAGTTCAATCCCCAGCCCATGCTGCTGTAGAATGTACAAAATAGCATTCCGGTCAATACCTTTGCCACGAATAATAGAAATACTGTAATGCGGTAAGGATACGCCATACTTCCAGTCAATATAACGCTTGATCAGGATGCCAATGGGCGTTCCCGCTCTGGCAAGAGAAACAATCGCCGTGTTCAGACCTCTTTTTCTCACAATCATCTCAGCCACAGAAGCTGCCGCTAATGCAACCTTTTGGGCAGATTGGGCAAGCGTTTCGTGAAACAATCCAATATACTCTGCTGTGGGCTGGTATTCCACAGGCAGCATTTCTGAATAATGGACTCCAGACTGTATCGCCTCTTCCCGATCCTCTGTCCCTTTTTCCAACGCAACCCGGCTCAAATCCTTCAATAAAAAAGTGACATCCGAGGCAGGATAACTGCCTAGCGGTACGGGCGGATGAATGTTCTTCTGCTGTATTTGCTCCATGAGTGCTTGCTTCATATCCGCGCTCCTTTACTCTCCTGCTTAGTTAAACTGTTAAAATAAACGACATGCACTTTATCACAGCCCAGACCGCTCAATGCATCCAGCATGGGCTTCATTCGCTCTGGGTCCGACTCTCTTTCCAGCAAAACGAATATTTCGTTATACTGACCGGGCTCTACATTATAAATAAAATTGCGTACCGTACTGTCCTCAGGCGAGGGATAGGTCACACCACAAGCGACGCCATACTCTTCTTCCCGGTGGGGATACACCGGGCTGCGTGTCGTCGATTGGTAATAAACATCCGGGCCTAACTCCGCAGCAATGCGCATAGGAATGTACATGAATTCACCCGTACCCATTACCAGTGTGCGTTGCCCTGAACGAAGTTGGTTCAGTCGTTCAGCTGTACGCGTGATTTCTGCATCCAGCGCTGGGTTATCAGCGGATTGTAGACCAAAACGACCTGTATATTTAAGATAAGGAGTTGTATTGGCGTACCCGTCGGTTGATAGGGAGCTATGTGATACTCGCTCAAAAGCGGAAGCATCCTTTTCAAAACAGTGGTCAATTGTTCCAGAAAAATCCTTATTAACCTCTGCGGTGCTAGTGGCTGCATGCTCTGCGTTCCCGGTCTGTCCGACATATTCTGCGTGATCCAGTATCGGTGTTCCCTGTATTTCTATCTTTCCTTTGAGCAAACTTAGAGGCGTAATCCTAATATCTAGCTCTGCTTCCAGATCGGCAAAAGCTCGCTCGTCGCTGTCTGTCCGCCAGTCCAATAACGAAGCTATCACATACTGTTTGCGTGGAAAATGTTCCTGAATATCCCGTATAATATTAAGCGTTGTTTTTCCCGTCGTAATCTCATCATCTACCAGCACAATGGGTCCATCTCCGGCAAAAGCATCTTCATTCAGTGCATAACAACGATGATCAACAGCGTGCGAATGCTCTTCTTCAAACCGAATAATAGGCCGAAGGCCCGGAATATCCTCGCGTGTCGTATGAATATATGTAGCACCGTCATCAAATAACCGATACATGCTGTGCCCCAGTGCTGTAGCCGTCTCGGCAAAACCAACAAACTTGATTGGCTCTGGAAAAGCAAAAGCCAAACGTTCATCCATCAGCTTTTCATAGGCCTCTTTCGCATAATTCGAATCAAGAAGTCCTCTAACGGCCTCTCTAATCAGTTTATCCATCTGTTGTCCTGACTGTGGGACAAGCTCTTTATATAGCAGGATTGCCAGTGCTGCCCCACTTAACAGAGAGGTGTATGGATTTACCGGAATATGCTTGCCCAGCACCTTGCTGACAAACAAAAACGAACGCTTTTTGTTGACCCGTGCCGCCATCGCAAACAGCTTGTCCACAGGAAGACGGAATGGATTATGAGTCTCCGTAATTTTAACGCTGAACTGCTCCAGAATTGGCAGCAGATGTGTTTTCGTAGTTGGGTAAGAGACTGACAAAATGTTGTTGTTCATGTAACACCCCGTATACTTTAGATCTATTTATAATACGATAAGCCCAATTCAAATGAGGCTTAATTTCATTCATTTTGTTGGCATAGGTGCTCTTGAATACACCCAGACTACCGTCGTTACGTTCAACAATCTCAAGTGCATCCATATACTCTTCATGAGTCACCGCATACATGGCCTGTACCGGCTTAATGTGGGACGGATGAATGATCGTTTTGCCGATAATCCCATTCTCTTTATCCATCATAACTTCGCGAATCAGCCCATCCACTGCATCTGAGATGAAGTCCATTCGCAAGTAGCGCCCCGGCTTCCCAAATGCGTCTTCAAAAGGCGACACTCTTAATTGAGGTTTAAAGATACGTTCCCGGTGAGAGAAATATTCCCATACAGGACCGGAAATGACATAGTCCGAGTCCACGCGTCCGAACAAGTTAATAATATCTGCGATGCAGTCCCGAATGACGGCAATCTCATAAATCGTAATATCCGGGCTGCGTCTCAGCCCATACAGACTGGAGAAATCAGTGGCCCCAATTCGTACATTCAGCACATATTCCTGAACCTCGTCCAAAATTTCTTTTATCGCCAGCAGCTCTTTCCAACGGGTTTCCCGATAAATAATTTTAGAGCTTTCAAGAATCGGCAATCCATACAACACAGGCGTGCGGCTTGCGTCTCCTGCCCCTGTATGCATAGTCCGGTTATATTCAGCAATGAGTGCAAAATACGCCCGTCCATTATCAGAGGAGAACTTGGGGAGGACAAAGCCCGTAAGCAGCTCCAGGGTTTCTCCCAAACTGTTCAGCAGTCGTTCCAGCTGTTCCACAGATCGCACACGTACAAACAGCAAAGGTAATTGCTGTTCACTCATCATCCCTGTCCGTACATAGGACAATAGTTGAAGCAGTTGCTGTGCCAGCGATTCTTCAGCCTGTCCGACCTGCTGATCCCCTATAGCATCCTCCAAATCCAGAATGACCGTTGTTAGTCCTTCATGCTTTCCATTCTTGATCTCTTCCGCTGCTTCCAAGCGAGTCGCCGGCATGTACAAAGCCGCTCCTATGGCATAAGCCAATATACTTTTGGGTGAACGGTTATGAAACTCCATCGGTGGAGTACAAAAGATCGCTTCTACTTCCTTAGAGGTTAAATCATTAAAATATTTCAGGGCCCTTCCCCTCCTCTTGCTCTTTCTTGCCTGACTGAAGCCCTGTGCCTCGGGTATAAAAGAAATCCCCCCTTAGTTTCAGGAGGGATTTCGCTATACTTTGTACATTAAGCCTCTTTGTCGGCCTTTTTCTTTCTTTTCGCCGAGCTAAGAATCATTGTGCCTACAAAGACGGCAATCAAAATGCCGAAGAATAATACTTGCGACATGTGAAAGCCAAAAGCAGCAGCCAGCATTTTACCCCCGATAATGGCGATCATAATAAAGGCTGTCTGTTCCAGTTCCGGAAATTTATCAATGAGCTTGAGGAACACTTGTGCAACACCACGCATCATCAGAACGCCGAGTATACCACCCAGGAACAGAACCCATACTTTCTCGCTCACACCAAAAGCGGCAATGACACTGTCAATACTGAAGGCAATATCCATCAGTTCGACCATTAATACGGTTTTCCAGAAAGAAGTAGGTTTGTTTTTCACTTCTCCATCACCCTCGGACTTGAATAAGCCCTTATAAGCGATGTAGAGCAGATAAGCCGCACCCAGTACCTTAATCAGCGTGAACTTAATCAGGAATGTACCCAAGCCGATGGCCAGGAATCTGAATATATACGCACCTAAAATCCCGTAAAATAAGGCTCTCTTTTGCTGCTCCTTCGGTAAATGCTTAACCATAACTGCGAGAACCAAGGCGTTATCCGCCGATAAAAGACCTTCCAGCAAAATGAGAGTTCCAATAATCCCCCAACTCACCGGGTCAGTAAGCGTACCTACCACATCACTCCATGAAAAGAAATGGCCGTAGTTCTCGCTGATATTTTTAAATAAATCATTCAACATGAAAAGAGTGCCTCCGATAATTCAATTTATTTACTCCCCTGCGTCCAGCGCATGCCCCAGTTATATGCCTGATCCATTTCACGATGACCGCCATAAAACTGTACGAGTCTCTCAATACTGAACGTTTCATCGTTCACATTTTGGATCATTGCAATCGCACACATCCCTTTGCGATTGTCATGTTCATTCATATGAACGATAATGTCTGGCCCGTCCTTCTGGTACAGCGTGACTACCCCGTCTGCTTGTGACCAGTTCGTGACTCCTTCATAAATGAAGGTAAACACCAAAATTCGCTTAATTTCAGAAATTTTGGCACCGTTAATACGAAGATTCTCCCCTGTTTTCACAGAGCCCGTACGGTCGTCACCATCCAGAGCAATGTACGGGAAGCGATTCAGAGAACCGAAAACTTCCCCAAGCGCCTGAACGACACCTTTATCCCCGTTCTTCATCTCATACAAGCAGCCCAGGTCCAGATCGACACCCTTGGAGCCACGACTGAAAAAGCCCTTACTCTGCTGTACCTGATTCCAGTTCAGATTGATTAGGATTTCACCTAATCCGCCTGAGCCCTTTTTCAGGTTAATGGTGTCGCCCTTTTTCTTCAGCTCAATTTTCCGCAGATTCAGATTCACCGGAGTTGCAGATGGCTCTGGCTTTGGAACAGGAGGTGCAGGTGGCGGTGTTGGTGCTGGCCGAGGCGCTGGAGGTGGTGTAGGCCCTGGCGCCGGAGGAGCCGGATTATTTTCCACTTCAATGCCGAAATTTTCACACAACGCATCCAATCCACCGGAAAAGCCTGCGCCTATCGCGTTAAACTTCCATTCACCGTTATGGCGGTACAGCTCGCCTATCACAATGGCCGTCTCGACTGTAAAGCCACTATCCAAATTAAATCGTAAAACCTCTCCATTAACCGGATGAACAAAACGTATAAATCCACCTTGAACCTGTCCAAAATTTTGCCGTTTCTGATCCGCATCATAAATGGTCAGCGTAAACGCAATCTTCTCGATATGGGAAGGTATTCTGGTTAGGTCCAGCGAAAACTGTTTCTTGTCACCAAACTGTTGTCCATCTGAATAGGTGATAAAGGGTGTGGTCGGATTATTGTAAAAGATCAGATCCTCATCGCCCGATACCTTCCCACCAGGGCCTAACAAAAATGCAGAAGTATCGAGTTCCAGAGCCGCTGAGGACTCCCAACCGATCCCTATGTTGACATGGCTCAGGCCCGGATTCGTTTTGGTCAAATCCACCTTCTGCCCTTTTACTACGATAACAGCCATGATTGTGTCACCTTTCTGTCCGTTTGTCGTGTTCAGCGTACGTTCTTCAATGGCTTAAAAAGAAAGGGGTAGCGCCCCTTTGGACACCACCCCAAGTGGATATTATTGAGCGTCCAAGCCATAGTTTTTAGCAAGCGCACCCAATCCACCAGCAAAGCCACTACCGATAGCCTGGAATTTCCAGTCCGCATTGTGACGGTAAAATTCACAGAATACCACAGCTGTTTCGGTGGAGAAATCTTCTCCCAAATCGTAACGCAACACTTCACGATCCGTTGCCGCATCTACCACCCGTACAAAAGCATTGGACACTTGTCCAAAGTTTTGCGCACGGGCCTCATAGTCATAAATCGTAACTGTAATGCCGATACGATGGATGTTTGCAGGAATCTTTGCAAAATCAATAATAATTTGCTCGTCATCCCCGTCGCCCTCACCTGTGCGATTATCGCCTGTATGAGTAACAGCACCCGCACCACCTGTCGGGTTATTGTAGAATACAAAATCGTCAGCTGCCTTCGCTTTACCATCCTCATATAGCAGGAAAGCCGAAGCATCCAAGTCAAATTCAGCGCCACCACTGTATTTATTGGTATCCCAGCCAAGACCTACGACCACACGAGTCAAGCCTGGATTCGTTTTGGTCAGATCAATCCGTTGTCCTTTCGAAAGACTAATCGTCATACTGCATACCTGCCTTCTTCGTGTAGATTTTTTTAAGCTAAGCCGTAATCACGTGTCAACCCTGCAAGACCATCCTGGTAGCCGCTACCAATGGCATTAAACTTCCACTCACCGCTATGGCGATACAGCTCGCCTACCACGACGCCTGTTTCGATCGAGAAATCTTCTCCCAGATCAAAGCGAACCAATTCTTCGTTGTTTGCCTCATTTACAATACGCGCATAAGCACGGGACACTTGTCCAAAGTTTTGGCTGCGTTCTTGTGCATCATAGATCGTAATCGTAAAAGCGATCTTTTCTACGTTAGCAGGTACATTGCTCAGATCAACTTTAATTTGCTCGTCATCTCCGTCACCTTCACCTGTGCGGTTATCTCCGGTATGAACGACAGAACCGTTCTCGTTTTGTGGATTATTAAAGAAAACGAAGTTCTTTTCCGTTTCTACTTTGCCGTCCGCATTCGCCAGAAATACAGATACGTCCAAGTCAAAATCCTTACCACCATCGTACTTATTGGTGTCCCAGCCGAGACCAACCATAATTTTGGACAAACCTGGGTTTGTTTTCGTCAAATCAATTTTTTGACCTTTAGATAAGTTAATTGCCATGAGTAAGTACCCCGTTTCTCATTAGTTTTGTATGAGCAACCTAAAATTACATGTAACGCTCAGCCAGCACATCAATATGTACGGCATGGGTGCCTGCACCGATTGCAGCAAACTTCCATTCGTCATTGTGGCGATAGAGCTCCCCGCAGATCAGCGCAGTCATTCCCTCAAAATTATCAGATAAATTAAACGTCACCAGTTCCTTGGAATTGGCACCGTCCAGAATGCGGATATACGCTTTCTCGATCATGCCGAAATCCTGTTTCCGGTTTACGCAATCATATATATTCACAACAACCAGCACTTTATCGACATTGGCCGGAATCCGTGCCAGGTCAATCATAATTTGTTCATCATCGCCGTCACCTTGTCCGGTCAGATTATCGCCGGAATGCACGACTGAGCCGCACGGGCTTTTTTTATTATGGAAGCATACTACATTGTCAGACTGAGTTAGTTTCCCGTTAGCATCCAGCAAAATGGCAGAAGCATCACAATCAATATTGGGTTGCTTCTTGAAGCCAAAAAATCCTTTGGACTGCACTGGGTCCCATCCCAATCCGGCTATAACCTTGGTTAGTCCTGTGTTTCCCTTGGTTAAATCAATTTTCTGGCCCTTGACCAGATTAATTACAGCCACTGATTAACACACCTCCCTTCCGTAAAATTTACAGACTAAATTCAGACGGATTCAAACCAAGCGCTCCACAAATCTCAGCAACAATCCGTTGCTCATTGGCATCAAAGTCACCGTCAGCTGCACCAATCGCACTGCATACGCCGACGACAAGTCGACCTACTTCAGGCTTGCCTTTCAATTTACCAATCGCTTTCAATGCTTCCTGTTTGCCGATTTCAGGTGAAAATTCAAAGTTCGCTACATAGTGATTGAAACGGTTGATGACCTCACCCATATCAAAAACTTTCAATTCTTCACTAATATTTATGTATCCGGCCATTTTTGTTTTCTCTTCCGGACTAATAGTACCGTCGGCAAATGCTACTAATGCACAACCTGCAACAACAGCTTCCATAAAATCTTTATTCTTAAATTTCTTAACCTGGTCTCCAAGTCCTTTTTTAGTTGTATTCAACCAATTTTTAAATGTACTCATATTTCCCTCCACAATTACGTATTTGGGTATAATCTATCCTAGTTAATTTCTTCCTTTACTATAACCTGAATTACGATCTTATTCTACAATAATATACAAAAATGCGGTAAATCTGATCTACCTTTTATAGGTATCCTCTCTATCTTTAGCCCTATTTTCTGTCGAAAGTATCCCTTCCATTATCCCCCATTAGATAGTGCAATTGCAAGTTTGTAGATTGGTAGACTTCTATGGATATGCAACAAAATACAATTGCTGTTCTACATATACGGTTTTGCTAAGGTAAACGTTGCGCATACTTGCGGATCAACAGCATACAAAAATAGCGTCGACCAAATTTAGGACGACGCTATTTTCACTTCAATCTATTAGGTTCGGTGGTATGACATACGCTGGTGTCTACATACCTTGCTTTTATTAAGAGTCTGTAAGCAACTCTGTTTTAGCTTTTTCAATTGCTTCGTCACGACTCTGCACTTGCATTTTTGAGTATATGGTCGAAATGTAGTTTCGAACAGTTCCTTCAGACAAGTGAACCTTGCTTGCAATTGCTTTATAACGGTGTCCTTCAGTTAAACAATGTAGAATTTCCAACTCCCGCTCTGTCAGTCCATAAGGATTCTTCATCGTCCCCGTCATTTGCTGAAACAGTGTACCTGCTACTTCTTGGGTTATCATCGTTCCTCCGTGATGCACTAGCCGTATCGTATTAGCCAGCTCTCTTGGATCAATTGTTTTTAGTACATAACCTTCAGCACCCAAAGCAAGTGATTTCGTAGCATACGAAATGTCATCAAAGGTTGTGATCATAATTACACGTATGTTAGGCCAGCTTTCTTTAATTAACTTCGTCGCAGTAATACCGTCCATCTGGGGCATATGTACATCCATTAATACAACGTCTGGCGGATCGCTGGCACAACGATCTACAGCAACGTTTCCGTCTTCTGCCGTTTGAATTCGAAAATCAGGTTCGTTTTTGAGCAACAGGCCTAAACTGTCCCGAATGAGTAATTGATCATCCACCAGCAATACCTTGATCTCTGGATTACTAACATCTGTATCCTGAAGTAATGGTATAGAACAGGTCACAATCGTTCCTTCGCCTTCTTTGGAATGAAAGTATAGCTTGCCTTGAAGGGACGAAAGCCGCTCTTTCATTCCTGAAAGACCAAACCCGAACTTTATTTCGTCACTTCCCTTCCCATTGTCCTGCACCTGCAAAATGATCTGGTTATGGTCGTAGTGAAGAAGCACCTGAATAGAATTGGCATGCCCATGTCGGCTGGCATTAGTCAATAATTCTTGTAAACAGCGGTACAAGGTCAGTTTTGACTGTTTTAGTACAGGAAGCGGCTCCCCCATCGTTCTGAACACAACACGAATGGCAGTATTTTTTTTGAATTCATTAATTATATTGAGCAAGGATAAATCCAAAGAGGGATCTTCCTCCATAGGGTCCATCTGATGAACTTGCTTTCGGATATCTTCGAGCCCTGTTCGACCAAGTTGAAGAACAGATTGCAATCTTTCAATCCCCTCTTCAGAAGAGATATAAGGACGTAATGTTTCCATACTTAAGATAATGGAAGTGAATGTATGACCAATCGAGTCATGAAGTTCGCGTGACATGCGATATCTTTCTTCCAATAGTGTCATCTGTTCAACCTGAGTTGAATACTGCTCAAGGGTTTGATACTGCTTTTTTATTAATTCGAGTTTTTGTTTGATCCGATCTATAGAACGAAATGCCATTTGTAATCCGAAACCAATACCGTATACAAACGAAGCATCCACTAAGTTCTGGAATACGTCCTCTATCGTCCAATGAAACGCCCCTCTTCCTCCCAGACAAAACATCAACAACGCAAGAGGAAAAGTTACCGCATGTGAACGGCCGCGGCTATAAAACGCAATCGTAAAAACAGCTGGCAAAAATAGCCGGACAAGCTCATATTGATGAGCAAATAGCAAAGAAATTCCACCCACTAGAAATACTTCAGCCAACAAATACCAGAGATAATGGCTTCGATCAATGAACAAAGGTAGTGAATAGCAAACGAGAACAGTGATAAATACAACAGTGAAAGGGAAAGATGGGCGGTCTTGATACGATAGCAAAACAAAGCAAATCAACCACAAGATTCGGAATACAGCAACAATCCATTCCTGCCAAGACCAGCGCATATTGCATCCAAACATGTAAGTACCCCATTCTTCTTAAATTAAGGTAATTTTTTCAATCTTTTCACATCATAACAAGGTCATGACATTTTGTCACTAGGGAGTATGACTGCACTCCTGATACTTTATAGACAATCAAACTGCTGGCGGGGAGGGAATCGTTGTTGTCACTATTACAGATTCGTAATTTAAGTAAAAAGATTGGGAAGAGAACCATTGTTGAAGGATTGTCCTTGGATGTGAAGGCGGGAGAAATCATGGGTCTTGTTGGCCCAAATGGAGCGGGCAAGACGACCACTATTCGGATGATCGTAGGTTTAAGTTCAAAATCAGGAGGCCAGGTATTTATCCACGGCCAAGATATCGATCGCTCCTTCGAAAAGGCAATGAGACATGTAGGGGTTATCGTCGAAAATCCAGATCTGTACAAATATCTATCCGGCTATGACAATCTGATTCATTTCTCAAGAATGTCTCCAGGGGTTTCTTCGGAACGTATCCAGGAAGTAATCTCGCTCGTTGGACTTGAGGACAGCATTGATAAGAAAGCGGGAACTTATTCTCTTGGCATGAAGCAGCGACTGGGATTAGCCGTTGTACTGGCCCATAAACCTTCCTTACTTGTGCTTGACGAGCCTACCAATGGTTTAGACCCAGCAGGAATAAGAGAGCTTCGGGAACATTTAATCAATCTGTCTCAAAAAGAAGGCGTTGGTGTTCTTATTTCTAGCCATCTTATGGCTGAAATGGAACTGATGTGTGATCAGGTAGCGATTTTAAATAAGGGAAAACTGATTGGTATCCATAATGTAGCTGAGATGATGGATAATCGGCTTGCTCCTGTTCGGTTTGAAGTAGATAGACCCGAATTGGCTCTTCCGGTATTCCAGTCCATGCTGGCGGGGAAAGAAATTATTGCAGATCAACAAACTCTACAAGTTGACATTACAAAGGATCAAATTCCGGGTATTACAAAAAAACTTATGGATACGGGGGTGAACATATACAGCGTTCAGATCACGAAACAGACACTAGAGGATAAATTTATTGAAATCACAGGGGGAATTGAAAAGTGATTCAGTTAATTCGCAATGAAAACATGAAGATTTATAAGCGTAAACGTACCTGGTTTATCATCATACTGCTTATTTTGTATGTATTAATCCAGATGGCCAATTTAAAAAGTTCTGGTATGACTGAGTACAATGAAGGCTGGAAAACACTTTTACAGCATGAAAATTCGAAGCTAACGAGAGATGCAGCAAAGTCAGACGCTCTACCCATTGAGAAAAAAATGGCAGCAGAAAAAATTTTGATGAATCAGTATTATTTGGACCATAACATCGCTCCTCAATCCAATGCTTGGAGTTTTACAGTGAGTCAATCCAGAAATTTAATTGTAGGTATCTCTCTTTTAGCTCTTATCGTGGCTGGCGATATTGTTGCCTCTGAGTTTTCTGCCGGTACAATCAAATTTTTACTGACACGTTCAGCTACACGCTCGAAAATTTATTTTTCTAAATATATTGCAACTCTCTTGTTTGGGATATTTTTGGTTCTGCTCACTTTTCTGGCTGCCATATTTTTCGGTGGTTTAATGTTTGGCTTTAAGGGGATCGGCGATCCCTACTTATTCGTCAAGGATCAAACCATTCAGCAGGCAGATATGATTCAAGCCTTGTTAGGTGGGTTTTTATTTAATATACCTTTTATGGTTATCGTGTTGACATTTGCATTTATGATTTCTGCAGCATTTCGCAGTGTTACATTTTCTATTGTATTCTCTATGCTGGCAGCTATAGCAGGATTCGTCTTGAGTATCACCATGAATGGATGGCCTTGGACAAAATATTTTGTGTTTTCCAGCACAGATCTCAATCCTTATTTTTTTGGAACGACGCCAGTGGAAGGAATGACCCTGGGCTTCTCACTGTTCCTCCTTCTACTTCATCTGGTCGCTATGCATCTCGTTTCATATCCTATTTTTACAAAACGGGATGTAATCTAAATCTATACTAACTATTCTGAAATGGAGTGATTGAAATGAAATGGCTCACTACTTTAGTGATGATCTCAATGTTACTGTTAACTGCGGCCTGTTCATCCAAACCTGCAACATCTTTAAACAAGGAACTTGAACTATCATCTGCCGGTATTTCCAGCTTAGTTTTAGATAATAGCAACGGTCAAATTGAAGTTGTCGGAAAAAACAATACAGATAAAATACAAGCCAGTGTCGTTGCTAATGGCAGCAACATGGATAAGCTAAAATTAAGTCTGGAGGGAAAAGATGGTGTAGCTACGCTTAATACTTTTTTCGAAGGCCAATTCATGTCAACAGGTCCCCAAACAGTTGATGTCAAGCTCACCATTCCGGAACAAATGAAACTAGAAATTAAACATCCGCATAGAGATGGAGATATTCAAGTAACGAATTTAGCCTCGGATGTAAGCATTGAAAATGTGAATGGTAATATCACGCTTAAAGAAATCGGTGGAGCCATTGATTTAACCAACAGAGATGGGGGAATTACTATTCAAAATAGCTCATCCGATGTCAATATTGAGAATGTAAACGGACATATTCAAGCAGATAAAATAGGGGGTACTGCATATATTGAGTTAGGTGACGGCTCTCTGGATATTGATCAAGTTGCAAAAGATGTTGTCATTATTCAGAGCGGCAATGGAAAAGTAAGCATCGGTGATGTGAAGGGGAAAGTAACTCAAAGCAAAAAATAACTGAAAGACCAAAAGGCCAACTTAAGTTGGCCTTTCCATTAACATCAGGTCCTTCAATCACATCATAAGCAGAAATTCAGTTTATAATGCTGATACCCGTTCTTTTTCACCTACGCTATTAAGGACTGGTTCGGGATTTTGACTGAAAAAGTTACGTAATTCTTTGTTCTTATGAGCCATGATACCCATCACCAGAGCAACTATTCCCGAAGCCAGAGGAAGGTATACCCAATGGATTCTATCCAATAGTATTCCGTACAACCCGATTCCGAGCGGAGTTGCTAGCATAGTGATCGAGCTGATTACACCAAACACCCCGGCTCTGATATGTTCTGGAGTATACAGTTGCACATAAGAAATCATGGGGACATTGCTCATCGAATTAAAAAATCCGGTGACTGCCAAAATCATAATGAAGATGAACGTCATCTGTATAAGGCTTCCTGCTGTTGAGGGAAACAATAATGGGAAACACCATGTCAAGAATAAGATGGCTTGAAGCTGAAACAGGATAAATATTTTGGTAATAACAAATTGATGTACTTTCCGACGTGAAACCACAATGGCTCCTGCAATGACTCCTACGAACCAGGCTCCTTGAATAACAGACAGTTGCTGAGCTGAAAGTTGAAGTTCCTGATAAGTCACATACGGCAGTACAACCTGGATTAACGGAGCCAGCATAAAATTGATGCCAACAAAGATGACAAGTAAATACATGATGGCTTTTTGCTTGTTTATATACGCAAACACGTCTTTTACGCTGTCTAAATAACTTGAGGATACCGTTTGTTCATCAGATTTCCTGAATTGTAACCATAGTTGCATTAATCCAGCCGAAATAAATGTTATTCCGTTAATCATTACAATCGTTTCCAAGCCCCAAGCTCGATAAGTAATTGCACCCAGGATCGGGCCAAGTACATTTATGATTGCTCCTATGCTTTGATAAGAAGAGTTTGCGCTATGAACTTTTTCTCTTTCCACTAAGTTAGGAATTGACGCATTCAGCGTTAGGAACGTAAATGATTGAATTAAGCTTAATATAACGGAAAACACAGCAAGCAACATAACATTGGTTGAGTCCAACAAGAAAATGGGTAAAAAGATTAGTAGCGCTATGCCGCTTAATATCTCGGTAATGACAAGCACTTTTTTCTTATTACTCCGGTCTATAACTACACCTGCAAAAATATTGACAAATACTCCGGGCAGAATGGACAAGCCTAACACCATTGAAAATACAGTGGCCGATCCGGTGATGTCCAAAATATATAGACTTAAAGCAAACTTAAAAATCGAACTTCCTAGCTCGGATATAAGCCTGGTCACAGAAAAAATAAATAGATTCCGGCGAGCATAAAACGAGAATTCCTTTGGCTGATTCATGAGATCCCCCTATTCGGTTAGGGCAAGAGTTACAGAACGGTTGCCCAGCGTCTTTCCAATTGCTCCAAGGCACTTTGTAAATGATTCCGTACTATACTTTCGTCTTCTGAAAAAGGTAGAGTTAGTGCCATAAACAGATTAGACTCGCTATCATGCCAAACTTCGCATAAGATTCGTGATCTTCCTTCAACATTGACATTACCCATATCCACCGTTTGTAGGAGTTGATGCTCACTTCTCAGCTCACCAAGGAAATTAAATACAATTGGCATTCTATCCAAAGCCTGCTGCAAGTATCCTCCAGATAAAGGATAATCGTTCTGTACATCCGGGTTATACATTAAGTTAGCAAAGCTGATATTATGTTCAGCTGCCCATTGAACACTTTGACGAACCTGCTGTTCTAGAGATACCAGGTTTTGGTCTAAATTTGTTAGTATCGGAATATGATCCACAAATTCACCAATAACATCATAGTAACGCTTCTCTCCAAAGCTTCGGCCATACTGCGTTACCCAAATGGGTACCTGACTAAGCTCGAAATACATTTTACAAAAAGCAGTAAACGTAAAGAATGCGATCTCCCAATGACTAGTGTTGTCCAAGTGAACTGCTCTCTCGGAAGATTTTAAATCCCACATAACGGTTGTATGCCCTTCAAGTACTGTTTTTTGATCGACAAAATTGGTTATACGACCCATTGCACGATCAAACTTATCTAGACTATAGATAGTTACTAGTTCCAGATCGTCAACACCCTGAGGTCCTTCCATAATATGAGCAGTAAAATCAGAGTAACGATTTTTGCTCCCTTCAGGCGTTTCCTTTCCAGCTCGAACACATTCATAATAAGTGTTGAACTGGTGCTTAATAATCTCACTGCTCATAAAGTCAAAGATTGAGTGCGAAAAAGGTAGTATAAGCAGGGAGTCTTTCAGATTCTTTTTCACAATCAATATCCGATATAAGAGTGAATTGCTCAATTCATGCTTTTTGTAAAAATAAGGCCAGATGATATTATTCAGAATCACTTGCTGTGCATCTTCGTCATACATAGAGATATCCACCAGTGGTACAGGAAGATGATCCGGTGCTTCCCTTACTTGCCATTGCAATTCTCCGTTTTCTTCACACAGCGTACTTCTCATCAAATCTTGATCTCGAATAATCTGCAGAATCGCTTCTCCCACATACTCCATGTTCATATGTTTTTCTAGCGGAATAATCGTGCCAGAAATATCACTGTGTTGGAGATGGTAGCGTTGTGTTGGAGATACTGGCAGTCTCTCGATCACTCTTGGGCTTAGAATAGCTTTGGAGAAAACGTCCAAATCATTGTCAATTCTTTCTGTCCATATGCTCTTAATGTCTTCAAGATTGACCTTTTCTAGTCTCAGAGTTTCTTCTCCATGCCAAGTGACGTAATGAGGCTGGATCGATTCATCGCAATTCATGTCCAACAGTTCCATAATCTCTTTTTCGAAAGAAATGGCTCCCTCTTCTAAATGTAGAACAATATAAGATTTTCCATTGAATTGCTCTTGTTGTATCCATCCCTTAACGTTCAGCTTTTGATGCAGCAACGCTATAATCTGATCAAATTGTTGAGCAAGTACAGAATGGTTCTCTTCCATTCTTTCCACATGTAGTGCCAACTCTCTGACCGTAGGGTATTGATAGATACTGCTCAACCGTAATTCACTACTCAAAATCCCCTGTAACCGAGATGCAAGCTGAATAGCCGTTAAAGAATGTCCTCCCAGTTCAAAGAAATTGTCGTCGATACCCACATGTTCAACACCGAGTACACTCATCCAGATCTCGACTAATTCCTTTTCCAGCTCGTTGCTGGGCTCTACATATTCTGTTCCGGTACCAAACTCCAGCTCAATTTCTAATAGCATACGACGATTAATCTTACCACTCGACGTGAGCGGCATCTGATCCAAGAATACAAAATAAGCTGGAATCATATACTCTGGAACTGAGACAGATAGATTTTGTCGCAACATTGCCGTTGTCACATGAGGTTCGGCAACAAGATACGCACCCAAACTAGGCGTCCCCGTTCGGTCATCAGCACGGGCAAGCACTGCCGCTGCCCGAACTCCATCATGTGCAAGCAAAGCCGCCTCAATCTCACCCAGTTCGATCCGATACCCGCGGATTTTCACCTGATGATCGATTCTGCCCATATATTCGATATTTCCATCCGGCAACCATCTGGCCAGATCTCCTGTTCGGTACATCCGTCCTCCCGGCTCGTATGGATCTTCTACGAATTTCTCTTCCGTCAATTCCTCCCGGTTGACATATCCTCGCGCTACACAGTCGCCCCCAATATGCAGTTCCCCCGGTATCCCTATCGGTTGCAAACGGTCCTTCTTGTCCAAAACGTACAATTTTACGTTATCAATCGGCTTCCCGATCGGAATGCTCTCCGGTTCATGCTCGGCAGGACAGTCATAATACGCCACCTCCACGGTCGCTTCCGTTGGGCCATACAGATTATGCAGCGTGGCACCGCCGCCTCCTATCAGGCGGTTAAACCGACGAACATGCTCTGTCATCAGCGCTTCTCCACTGGCAAATACACGTCTTACACTGTGCATTTTCCCCGCAGCTCCGCTGTGTTCCATGTATTCCAGAAACGCTCCCAGCATCGACGGCACAAAATGCAATGCCGTTACCCGGTTAGCCTCAACCGTTTCAGCTATTGTTGCCGGGTCCTTCTCTCCTCCTGGCTCCAAAAAGCATACCGTTGCCCCTTGGATGGCCCACGAGAATAATTCCCACAACGATACATCAAAGGTATACGGTGTCTTTTGCAGGATCACATCCTCCGCTCCAAACGGAATCCGCTTTTGCATCCAGTGCAGACGATTGATCAGCGAGGCATGCTCAATCATGACTCCTTTGGGCTTACCCGTAGACCCCGAGGTGTAAATCACATACACCAAATCCGTCGAGCGATTGATCGATTCCGGATTCTTTTCTCTTCCTGTTTGCTCCTTTTTCTGTACCAGCATATCTTCGATAGCGATCAGTTCCCGGGTTGTTCCATGACAACGAAGCTGCTCCGCTAACTCTTGCTGGGTCAATAAAATGGATGCTCCACTGTCCTCCAGCATGAACGCCAGTCGTTCTTCAGGGTCCTCTGGATTCAGCGGCAGATAGGCTCCACCTGCTTTCAAGATTCCTAGTAATCCGATAATCATCTCCAACGACCGGTGAACCGCGATTCCCACCACACGATCAGGTCCTACTCCTTTTTCCCGCAGCACATGAGCCAACCGATTCGCTTCGCCATTCAGCTCCTGATACGTTAGTTGCCGTCCTTTATAAAGGGCTGCCGGATGTTCCGGTGTTCGCTCCACCTGCTCCTCAAACAATTGATGGATTGTCTTCTCTCGCGGATAGATCGCCGTCGTATTGTTAAATTCATTCAAAATCACTTCTTTCTCTGGTAAAGAAGTTACTTCAATTGAGGATATACTCATCTCCGGATTATCCACGATTTGTCGGACCACGCCATTTAAATGATTTTTTATACGTTCCACAAATTCTCTACTTAAGGTATCAGCGTTGTACAGAAATTTAATGTTCAGTTCTTCTTTCAGGGAAACAATAAGATTAAAGTCATAGTTTGTCTGTTCATAAAAGGCCATATCTCGCACGTGAATTTTCAGATTGTGCTTCTGCAGCGCCTCTTCTTCGCCATACTCAGGGTAATTTTCAAACACAATAATATGATCTAACAGGCTTTGCTTCAGTGTAGATATGGATTGAATGTCTGCTAACGATGTGTACTCATACTTAACCGATTCAATGGAGCTTTGTTGAGCTCTCTTGGCCATTTCAATGAAGCTTTCATTCTCCTCGCCATAAATTCGCACGGGAATCGTATTAATGAAAATACCTACCATGCTCTCAATGTCCGGGATTACTGGCGGTCGCCCTGAAACGACTGCTCCAAATACTACATCGTTGGTATTGTTATATCTTTGAAGCAATGCCCCCCACATGGATTGGAACAACGTGTTGACCGTAATCCGATTATGAGATGCAATCTCTGTTAATCGTCGTGTCAGTGTTTGGTCTAACGAAAATTCCAGCTGACTCGTCTGGTAACCACTTTCTTTAGCCTGCAGTTTGGACGTCTTTGGTATAACTGCATATTGCGTATATCCATCCAAAGCCTGTTTCCAATATTGCATGGACTCCTCTTTGTCCTGCTTTTCCAGCCAACGAATATAAGTTGAATAAGCAGGGGCTGTTTCAGACTTAAGCGGTCTACCATCTTTCAATTCTAGATACATGCTCATAAAATCGTGGTAGACAATTCCTACGCACCATCCATCCATAATCATATGATGGAAGGTCCACATCATAAGGAACTTATCAGGAGTTGTTCTTAATACATTTATACGTATTAGTGCCTCATTGGATAAATCAAATCCACGCAGAAGATCTTGTTTTTTGTAATCCTCTAGATAAGCGGTAATTTCTTGCTCATTCATCCCGGTAAGGTCATAAAACCGAAACTCTGCATGTTGATGTTTACGCACTACTTGCCGAGGTTCACGTATACCGGTAAACACAAAATTCGTACGCAATACTTCATATTTTGCCAACAATTCTTGAAAACTCTGTTCCAGAAGTTCCTGCTGTAGTTCACCTTCCATTTCAATCGCCACTTGTTCAACATAAGCTGTAGTTTCTGGCTCCATCATGTAATGGAACAGCATTCCCTGCTGCATAGGTGTTAACGGGTAAATATGCTCTACCTGTTCAGTCCCACCAAACTGTGTGAGAATCTGATCTAATTCAGGAATAGAGAGAGTATGGTCTTGGTAATCAGATGGTGTGAGAACCTTCTGTGAAATGCTTGTACAGTGATTAATTAACATTTTTAAATGCTCTATATACATAAGGGATAATTGTTCAATAGCATGGTCTTCATGCTCGCCGCGAATATATCCAAATTCAAGTAACAGTTGGTCTTGGGAAACAATACTGTTGATGTCCAGTGTAAAATGGCTTTCTGCCCCTTCACCAACAGAACGTCCAGGAGATAACGGTGACGATTCAAAGCTTCCCTCTTGCGTACCATCCATAAATTGTCCCAGATAATTAAAACTGATTTGTGGCTGTATGTTAAAATCTAAATCTTGAATATGCTCCACATCGGTCAAATACCTCAGAACTCCGTATCCAATCCCTCGATTAGGGATATGCCGAATCATTTCCTTAGTTCGCCGAACAACAGATGAAATATCCTCACTATCCCTCATATCCAGCACAACAGGAAACATCGAAGTAAACCAGCCTATGGTTCGAGTAACATCAATCTCCTCCATAATCTCTTCCCTGCCATGTCCTTCAAGATTAATAGCGAAGATTTTACTACCCGCCCATTGCTTAATAGCCAATCCAAGTGCTGATAACAATAAGTCATTAATTTCGGTATTATAGGCCTGATGAGCAGTTCCAAGCAGTAGCTGTGTATCTTGCTTGTCCAACCGGACAGCTATACTCGTTCTTTCTTTTTTCACTCCACCCTCTTCAGTAACTGCTCTCTTCTGAGGAAATGGAGACTCACATTGAACACCTTCAATTTGCTGCCAATATGCCTTCTCCTTTAGTAAAGCCCGACTATTCGAATACTCTGCAAGCCGGTCGGACCAATACTGAAAAGAGTCTGTTTTATCCGGCAAAGTGATAGCCTCACCTTGTAATGCCTGGGTATATGCGCTCTCCAAATCCTCTAATAAGATTCGCCAGGAGACCCCATCAATAACTAGATGGTGAATAGCAATCAGCAAATGCTGACCTTGATCTGTTTGGAACAAGCCAACCCGGATCATCTCGCCTGCTCTTAAGTCCATGGTAGCCTGTAGCCGACTAGCCTCTTCTTCAATCTTGCTTTCAGCATCGTTATTTCCTTGTAGATTATAAATATTTAAATGAAGAGGCTTTAACTGCGTTTCCATATGGCATTGGCTAACAGAACTCTGACCGATCTCATACACCATTCGTAGGGCATCATGGTGAATAATAATATTCTCCAAAGCAGTTTTTAGGGCTTCTTCATCAAATACACCACTAGTAAACAACATAACTGCTTGATTAAAATGGTTCCGATCATCCTGTACATTTTCGAAGAACCATCTTTGGATTGGAGTTAGCTGTACCTCACCTGTTACCGCCTTCTGGTCAATGATTCTGGAACGACGTTGGACATATGGTGCTACTTGCTGAACAGTAGGGTGCTGAAATATGTCCTTCATATCCAGCTTTAATCCCTCTTGGCTCAACCTTGCGATAACTTGAATGGCCTTAATTGAGTCTCCTCCAAGGTCAAAAAAACTGTGACTAATTCCAATTCCCTCTTGTCCCAGTACGCCTTCCCAAATTTTGATCAACTTCTCTTCCGTAGGGCTTGTCGGTGGTTCATACAGCGTACTTAAGTCTAAGTTGATATGAGGCTCTGGCAATTTCTTCTGATCCACCTTGCCATTAGCGTTCAGCGGCAAACTGTCCAGCAGTATTAAGCTGGATGGCAACATGTAATCTGGTAAATACTTCGCCAAGTAACGGCGAATAGCTGAAGTATTTAATTCCCCGTCTGTCACCATATATGCAGAAATACGATTTTGGCCGGATTGATCCGGTTTAGCTACAACTATTGCCTCTTTAATGCGTTCATGGGATAGTAGTTGATTTTCAATTTCTCCAAGCTCTATACGGAACCCCCTAATTTTCACCAGATGATCTTGGCGGCCTACAAATTCAATATTTCCATCTGGAAGCCATTTTGCAATGTCACCTGTTTTGTACATTTTCTCGCCTGGATTAAATGGATTGTCTATAAACTTTTCGTTTGTAAAATCAGGTAGGTTCAAGTAGCCCTGAGATAGTGCATCCCCTGCAATACAAAGCTCTCCCGGTATACCAATAGGCTGCAATTTAAGATTTTTATCCAGAATATACACAGTAGTACCTGTAATCGGGGCTCCAATCGGAATTGTACCTTTCCGTTCATGAATCTGATCTACACCATAACAGGTAGCAAAGACCGTGCTTTCGGTAGGACCGTACATGTGCAGCATTTTATGGGGTCCGATATGTTCAAACAACTTGCTCACATGCGGTAGCGAAACCCGCTCTCCACCAAAAAGTACTTTTCGAACTGTAGTAAAACATTCAATATTGGTTTCTATCAACGTATTAAACAAGGCGGTAGTAATAAAAAATACCGAGACATTTTCATTTCGAATTAAGGAAGACAGTTTTTCTGGATTCAGCATATTCTCTTTACGTAAGAGAACCAGCTTAGAACCATTGACCAGAGCGCCGAATATATCGAAGACTGACCCATCAAAGGCATAGTTGGATAACTGCAAGAGAATATCCTGTTCCGTAAGATCGATATAATTGGAGTTTTTAATCAATCTTCCCACGTTATAATGCATGGTCAGATTCCCTTTTGGTTTACCTGTTGAGCCAGAGGTATATAGCACATATGCCAAATCATCCGGTTCATTCACATAAGGTAAGTTACTAGAATCCGAATCCTTAACGATCATATCGAGCTGATCCAAATCAAGGATTTCCCCTGCAAATCCATCTGCTCCTGCCTCTTTTATGAAAGTTGATTCATTCAGAACATGATGGGAAGCCAATAATAGTGTTATCTTGCAATCGTATAGCATCAGACTAATTCGCTCCGCAGGATAATCTGGTGCCAGAGGAACATACGCACCCCCAGCCTTTAAAATCCCTAGGATTCCGACTATCATTTCAAAAGATCGCTCTACCATTATGCCTACAAGCGTATTGGCCTGTACTCCTTTTTCTCTAAGCACTCTGGCAAGCTGATTCGCTTTATCGTTTAACTCGCTGTAAGTCCATTGTTGTTCCTCGAACGATACTGCGACACGCTCCGGCGTCTTCGCTACCTGCTCTTCAAAGAGCTGATGCAGCAATTTTCGGTTCTCTTTCTCGTTAGAAGCGGGTACCGTATTAAATTTCGTTAACAGGATCTCTTCTTCGGATGCAGTTACCATGTTTACGTCGCTAATCCGGAGATCCGCAGAGTCCACAATAGTCTGCAAAATCTGCAAATAATGCTTCGACATTCTCTCAATACTTTCTTTGTGAAACAGCTTGTTACAATAATCAATTCGAAAAGAGAGTCCCTCTTGATCCGCTTCTGCTGTTAACGTTAAATCAACTTTGGCTATGCCAGCTTCAACAGAATACGGTGATATGGATATCCCGTCAGCTTGCAGGCTTACCGAATCGGTATTTTCTAGAGAGAACATCGTATCAAACAGAGGATTTCGGCTTAAATCCCTGTGAAGTTCGAGCTTATCTACAAGATCTTCTATTGGATAATCCTGATGTTCGAAAGCTTCCAGGTTGCTTCTTTGCACCTCCAGTAAAAATTGCTTGAGCGTTTTGTCAGCAGCTGGACGGTTGCGCAGTACTAGTGTGTTAACGAACATCCCCATAATATTTTCTAAATCTGTATGATTACGACCTGCTATTGGAGACCCTACCACGATATCTTCCTGGCCTGAATACTTATGCAGCAACACGTTGTAAGCCGATAGCAGTACCATAAATAAAGTGGTCCGACTTTCTGCAACAAATTGCTGTAGACCTTCACGAAGTGTCTTGTCAGCTTGAAAAGAATACCGGTCACCTTCAAAGCTTTGTACTTGAGGCCTCGTGAAATCAGTTGGTAGATTAAGGACAGGAAGCTCATCCGAAAACAAGTCTAACCAGTACTGTTCCTGCTTCATCAAGTGTCCTTCTTTGATCCACTCACTGTTCCAAACGGCGTAGTCTTTATATTGAATACGCAATGGTGGCAGCGAGTTCCCGTGATACAATGTCGTGAAATCATTAGCCAAAACGCTCATGGAAACACCATCTGCAACAATATGGTGCATATCTACCATCAAAATATGCCTATTGTCCGAAATACGCACCAGCTTCGCCCGCAATAATGGAGCCTGACCTAAGTTAAACGGTCTTACGAACGATTTGAATATCGCTTGAATCTGTTTGTCCTGTGCTTCTATTTCGATATCATCAGCCTGTTGGAAACTCAGTTGAAATGGAACCTCACTATGAATTTTTTGTACTGGCTCCTCTGTGCCCCACTCAAATGATGTCCGCAATGCCTCATGCCTATCTATTAGATCCCTGAACACTCGCTCCAGCCGCTGGATGTCCAGTTCTCCCTCCATCAGTAAGGCAAAGGGCATATTGTATGCTGTTTCTGCTCCTTCAAACTGATGTAAAATCATTTGTCTCTTTTGAACGGATGTCACCGGATAAGAATCACGTAGCTCGGCAGGAGCAATATCCATCATCGTCCCGGCTGCAACCTCTGATCCGCAGATCAAAACACTCATTTCTTCGATGGTCGGATGTGCAAAAATATCACGGAGTGGAATTTCAACTTGCAGCAACTTATTGATTCGAGACATAAGTCGAGTCGCCGTTAGTGAATGTCCACCCAGTTCAAAAAAGTTGTCATGTATACCGATGGAGGATATGTCCAGCAACTTCTCCCAAATCTCGGCTAGTTTTCTTTCCGTTTCGTTTCTTGGTGCAACATAGCTGGTGGCTCGCATCCCATGATCTGGTTCGGGTAGCGCTTTACGGTTAACCTTGCCACTGGACAGGTGCGGCATAACATCTAGCCGAACGAAATGACTTGGCACCATGTAATCCGGTATGAGTGCCTTCAAGTGCGCCCTTAAAATAGATGTGTTCAAACCTTCTCCGCTTTCAAAATATGCGCATAAATATTTACCACCATCTCGATCATCAAGGGCAAGTACTGTAGCCGCCTTGACACCTTCGTACGCGAGTAAGGCCGCTTCAATCTCACCCAGTTCGATCCGGTAGCCCCGAATTTTCACCTGATGGTCGATCCGCCCCATATATTCAATGTTTCCATCCGGCAGCCATCTCGCCAAGTCTCCCGTCCGGTACATCCGTCCCCCCGCCGCATATGGGTCCGCTACGAACTTCTCCTCCGTCAGTTCTTTCCGATTCACATATCCCCGGGCTACGCAGTCCCCTCCAATGTGCAGCTCGCCCGGTACACCTATCGGCTGCAATCGGTCTTTACGGTCCAAAATATACAATTTCACATTATCAATCGGCTTCCCGATCGGAATGCTCTCTGGTTCCTGCTCGGCAGGACAGTCGTAATACGCCACCTCTACCGTTGCCTCTGTCGGTCCATACAGGTTGTGCAACGTGGCTCCTTCGGCTCCCAGCAAACGGTTAAACCGGCGGACATGTTCTGTCATCAGCGCTTCCCCGCTGGCAAATACTCGCCGGACACTGCGCATTTTCCTAGCGGCTCCGCTGTGCTCGATGTACTCCAGGAATGCTCCCAGCATGGATGGCACAAAATGAATCGCTGTTACCCCGTTGGCCTCCACCGTTTCGGCTATCGTTGCCGGATCTTTCTCGCCTCCTGGCTCCAGAAAGCATACCGTCGCTCCCTGAATCGCCCACGAAAACAGCTCCCACAACGATACGTCAAAGGTGTAAGGCGTTTTTTGCAGGATCACATCCTCCGCTCCAAACGGAATTCGTTTTTCCATCCAGTGCAGACGGTTGATCAGCGATGCGTGCTCAATCATGACCCCCTTCGGCTTGCCGGTGGAGCCTGACGTATAAATCACGTACACCAAATCGGTTGAGCGGTTAACGGGTTCCGGGTTCTTCTCGCACTCTTCTCCTGTAAGCTCCATCCCCTCCATCAGCAGATCTTCGATAGCGATCAGCTCGCGATCGGCTCCGTGCGGACGAAGGCGGTCCAACTGATCCCGCTGGGTCAGCAGGATAGATGCCCCGCTATCCTCCAGCATGAATCCCAGCCGTTCTTCCGGGTCCTCTGGATGTAGCGGCAGATACGCCCCGCCTGCCTTCAAAATCCCCAGCAGGCCGACGATCATCTCCAGCGATCGATGAACTGCGATGCCCACCATCTGGTCGGGCCCGATCCCTTTCTTCCGCAGGACGTGAGCCACCCGATTCGCTTGGGCATTCAGCTCCCGGTACGTCAATTGCCGATCTTTGTATAGGGCTGCCGGATGTTCCGGTGTTCGCTCCACCTGCTCCTCAAACAATTGATGAATCGTCTTCTCCCTTGGATAAGGCGCAGCCGTCCCGTTGAATTTCTTCAAAATCAATTCTTTTTCTTCTGGCAGAATAATATCTATTTCGTTCAAAACTACATCAGCAGATGAAACCACAGTGCGGGCGATTTCCTCAACATGCCGACCTAATCGATCTATATATTCTGGTTCGTATAATAGACCGTTATAGCTGAATTTCATCCGCAGTTTCTCACCGGGGACAACGTTAAGATTGAAGGAATAATTAGTTTGTTCAAAGCCAGCCATCTCCGAAACCGCTAAACTGTTTTCGTCCGCGTGATCGGAGGCTTCCTCCATACCCGGGAAGTTTTCAAAAGCCAAAATATGGTGTATCAGATTACTCTTCAACAAACTCCCCGCCTGAATATCAGCAAGAGGCACATAATGGTGCTCTCCCGCCTCCATAACCGAATGTTGTACATGCTGGACGAATTCCGAAAAAGCAAGATGATCCTCTTCACTTGATATACGCACTGGAATAGTATTGATAAATAGGCCCACCATATTTTCTGCTCCCGGAATATCTGACGGACGACCGGAAACGACAGAGCCAAATACCACGTCGCGGGTGTTGTTGTATTTCATCAATAGCAGACCCCAGATGGAGTGAAACAATGTACTCAAAGTAACCTTGAGTTCTTTGGCCAGTGATTCCAACTGACCTGTTAATTGCGAATCAAAGCTAAAGATTTGCTGCTGTGGATCGTAATCAACGTGGCTCCCTTTACCACTCGTAGGCAAGATGCTTTGCTGTTCAAAACCATCCAAATATCGCTCCCAAAACATAAGCGCTGTATCTGTATCCTGCTTGTCCAGCCATTTGAGGTATTTTTCATAAGAAGGAGCTTCACCTAGCTGAACTGGCTCATTTTTTTTCAATGATGTGTAGATCTGGAACCATTCTTTCAGAACGATTTCTAAGCACCATCCATCCATAATGATGTGATGGAAGCTAACGATCAGCTTGTATACATCAGACGCACACTGCAATATGGAGACCCGGAATAACTCATCCCGGGTGATATCAAATCCGTTGGCCTTATCACGTTGAACAAACTGTTCTATATAGGCCACCTGGTCAGATTGCGTTAGTGAAGAAATGTCTTCAAAGTGAATGGATGGATGCTTCTGCCGGAATACGATCAATTTAGGCTCTTCAATATTGACGTGAAAAACATTGCTGCGCAATATCTCATGGCGCTCAAATAGAACAGAAAGACTTTGGTCCAGAAGCTCTACCTCGAGTAAGCCGTTCAGGGTAAGACTCACTTGTTCAAAATAGGCGTACGAAGTTTGATCTAGCAGGCTATGGAACAAGATTCCTTGTTGCATCGGAGTTAATCGGAATATACTTTGAATTTGCAGATCTTTACTCATAAGCCACCGCCTAGGAAGATGTATTATTTTTATAGTAGGCCATAATCTCATCCAAATCGTTAATTGAAAGATTCTCATCGCTCACATCTGCGGGAGTCCATTCCTTCTCCTTCTTTTCAGAGCAATGCTCAATAATTTCTAGCAAACGACTTTGCAAGAAATTTCCCAATTTTTGAATACTCGATTCAGCATATTCACGACTGCTATACTCAATCCCGAGGGTTAATATCCCCTGTTCGATACTTCCATTAATATCAAGCACAAATGGTGTCTCGGTCTCCTCACTTACTGTTCGACCCGCAGAATACTTTGATTCGACAAATAAAGGCGCAACGGAGCCTGAATCAATCTGGCCGTGATAATTAAAGCGAATTTCAGGTGCAAAATTTCCCTGATTAGTACTTTTCAAATCGTGTAGGGTCATATATTCCAGAATTCCGAAGTCAATGCCCTTATTAGGAACACGTCGCAACGCTTCCTTGGTCAGCTTAATTTGGTAAGCTAAATCGGTATTATGCTTCATATCCAGATGAATAGGATACATCGTAGTAAACCAGCCGACCGTTCTGGTTATATCTATATCATCAAAAATCTGTTCCCGTCCGTGTCCTTCCAACAAAATGGTAAATTCGTCATCATCAGTCCAGTCTCTCAATGCCAGCCCAAAGGCTGTCAACAGTAGATCGTTTACATTCGTACTATAAGCCTTGTGTACATCCTTCTGTAGACGATCTGTTTGTTGCTTGGAAAACCTTACGTTGCAGATTTCCAGGTCTTTCCCTCTTCTGTCAGCGGCCGGATAGTCTTTATGAAGCGGTTTACTGGCATGACGGATTACATTCTCCCAATAACGTTTGTAACGAGCTGGACGCCCACCCTTTGCATCATCACCAAGGCGATGGGTCCAATCCTTCCATGAATGGGTCTTCGCCTGAAAGAGGATTTCTTCATTATTAAGTGCCTGCATATACCCCTGCTCCAAATCTTCCAATAGAATTCTCCAAGAAACTCCATCTACCACCAAATGATGAATCGCGAGTAGTAAGTGATCACCTTGAGCGGTGTGAAACAACCCCGCTTGCACAAGCGGACCGTTTTCTAAATTCATGCGCCGCTGAATCGCTTCGCTGAGGGTCTGGATTGCTTCTTCAATGGATGACTCATGGCTTACATCCAGAGCAGTAAGAGCATATGCCTTTCGATTCGTACCATGAATGATGGGAATAATTTTGTCCTGATTCGCTGTATATGTCATTCGTAAGGCATCATGATGCTCAGTCAGCTTACACAACACCTGATCGACCAGTTCTTCCTTCCACCCATTTTGGCTATACAACATAACGGCCTGGTTCCAATAGTTGGATTCCGTGAACTTTTGCTCAAAAAACCATCGTTGGATAGGGGATAGCTCAGCCTCTCCTTCAATAATCCCTTGCTCGGCTTGAACACTGACTGCTCTTAGATCTGGAGTCAGGCTACCTATCGTTTGATGACGGAAAAGGTCCTTAATTTCCATGCGATATCCGTGCTTGCTTAGACGTGTGGAAATTTGAATAGCTTTAATCGAATCCCCGCCCAATTCAAAAAAGTTATGATTCGTTCCGATAGGAGCATAGCCAAGAACCTCTTGCCAGATTTCCGCCATCAACGTTTCAACCTTATTGGATGGAGGAATATAATCTACCTCAATCGACAGACTGTGATCAGGCTCAGGCAATGCTTTTCTGTCGATCTTGCCGCTCGATAGATAAGGCATAGCTTCCATAGATACGATATAAGCAGGCACCATATACTCGGGAAGGACTTCTTTAATACGAGCCTTTAATGCTTGTACATTGAATTCCTGGGCATGTTCAACATAGGCGCATAAATAACTTCCCCCAGAACGGTCATCACGAGCAAGCACTACTGCCGTCTGGACCCCTTCGTAGGCCAGTATTGCCGCTTCAATCTCACCCAGTTCGATCCGGTAGCCCCGAATTTTCACCTGATGGTCGATCCGCCCCATATATTCAATGTTTCCATCCGGTAGCCATCTCGCCAAGTCTCCCGTCCGGTACATCCGTCCCCCTGCCGCATAGGGGTCCGCTACGAACTTCTCCTCCGTCAGTTCTTTCCGATTCACATATCCTCGGGCTACGCAGTCCCCTCCAATGTGCAGCTCGCCCGGTACACCTATCGGCTGCAATCGGTCTTTATGGTCCAAAATATACAATTTTACGTTATCAATCGGCTTCCCGATCGGAATGCTCTCCGGTTCCTGCTCCGCAGGACAGTCGTAATACGCCACCTCTACCGTTGCTTCCGTCGGTCCATACAGGTTATGCAATGTGGCTCCTTCGGCTCCCAGCAAACGGTTAAATCGGCGGACATGTTCTGTCATCAGCGCTTCCCCGCTGGCAAATACTCGCCGGACACTACGCATTTTCCTAGCGGCTCTGCTATGCTCGATATACTCCAAGAATGCTCCCAGCATGGACGGCACAAAATGGATCGCTGTTACCCCGTTGGCCTCCACCGTTTCGGCTATCGTTGCCGGGTCTTTCTCGCCTCCCGGCTCCAAAAAGCATACTGTCGCTCCCTGAATCGCCCACGAGAACAGCTCCCACAACGATACGTCAAAGGTATAAGGCGTTTTTTGCAGGATCACATCCTCCGCTCCAAACGGAATTCGTTTTTCCATCCAGTGCAGTCGGTTGATCAGTGAAGCGTGCTCAATCATGACCCCCTTCGGCTTGCCAGTGGAGCCTGACGTATAGATCACGTACACCAAATCGCTCGAGCGGTTAACAGGTTCTGGGTTCTTCTCGCATTCTTCTCCTGTAAGCTCCATCCCCTCCACCAGCAGATCTTCGATAGCGATCAGCTCGCGATCGGCTCCGTGCGGACGAAGGCGGTCCAACTGATCCCGCTGGGTCAGCAGGATAGATGCCTCGCTATCCTCCAGCATGAATCCCAGCCGTTCTTCCGGGTCCTCTGGATGTAGCGGCAGATACGCCCCGCCTGCCTTCAAAATCCCCAGCAGGCCGACGATCATCTCCAGCGATCGATGAACTGCGATGCCCACCATCTGGTCGGGCCCGATCCCTTTCTTCCGCAGGACGTGAGCCACCCGATTCGCTTGGGCATTCAGCTCCCGGTACGTCAATTGCCGATCTTTGTAACGGGCTGCCGGATGTTCCGGTGTTCGCTCCACCTGCTCCTCAAACAATTGATGAATCGTCTTCTCCCTTGGATAAGGCGCAGCCGTCCCGTTGAATTTCTTCATAATCAGTTCTTTTTCTACCGCTGTTAACAAATCTGTATCACCTATGGTTTGTGTGCTATTAGCTACAAACGACCTTAGCACCACCACCATATGATCCAAGAAGCGTTCGACAGTTTCCTTTTGGAACAAAGCACTGTTATACTCCAAATTTAAATGAAGGTAGCTACCTGTTTCTTCCGCACTCAAGGTTAAATCAAATCGGGATACACCTGGATTGAACGGAAATGGTTTGAATTCCAATCCACTAGATTGTAGCGGATGTCCTTTTGTATTTTGCATGACAAACATGGTGTCGAAGATCGGGCTTCGGCTCACATCTCTCCGCAGCGCAAGCTTTTCGACCAATTGTTCAAAGGGATATTCCTGATGCTCAAAAGCAGATAAAACCGTTTCCTTAACTTCGTCCAGAAAAGCTGAAAGACTCTTCTCCGCTGAAGGGCTAGTACGTAGTGCCAACGTATTAACAAACATGCCGACGATCTTTTCCGTATCTGGATGTCTTCTCCCAGCAACCGGTGTACCGATGACAATGTCGTCTTGTCGTGCATGCTTGGACAAAACAACGTTATATACAGCCAGTAAAATCATGAACAATGTACTTTGAGTTTCAGCTGCAAGTTTGTGAAGTGGCTCTGTTATATCATCGCCCAGGATTCGGGATACCGTGTTACCTTCATAGCTTTGAATAGACGGTCTTGGGAAATCCGTTGGTAGCTCCAGTACAGGCGGCTCATGTTTAAAGAGATCCAGCCAGTAGGATTCCTGCTCTTTAATAAATCCATGATTTATTTGCTCATTATGCCAGTTAGCATAATCTTTGTACTGAACGGATAGAGGCGGAAGCGCCTGTCCATCATATGCTTTTACAAATTCATCCATAATAATAGACATAGAAACGCCGTCCGAAATAATATGGTGTAAATCAATCAGCAGCATATTTTTGTTCTCTGCCAACGGGATCAGCTCGCCTCTTAATAAAGGGGCACGGCTCAGGTCAAACGGTTGGACGAATTCACTTAGCACCGTTTCTATATGCTGTTCCTCTGAATCCTCTTTGCTGGTCAGACTATGAATTTTCAACTCAAATTCTACTTCGTCATGTACGCTTTGAACCGGCTCTCCGTTGATCCATGAGAAAGAAGTGCGCAATGCTTCATGCCTGTGAATCAGAGTGTTGAAAGCCATTTTCAACCGTTCCTGATCCAGATGGCCTTGAACGAGCATGACAGAAGGCATATTGTAAACCAGTTCCGCTCCTTCAAGTTGATGCAATATCATCTGACGTCTTTGCGAGGAGGAAACTGGATAATAGGTTTGATCAGAAAGTAGAGCAATTTCGGTAAATGTACCTGCCCCTCTCCCGATTGTACGTTCAATGAGTTTGCTCATGCTTTCCACAGTTGGGTACTCAAATATTTCACGCATAGGCAACTCGACCTGGAATTCTCGAATAATTTTCCCGATCAGTATTGTAGCCTTCAGCGAATGTCCACCCAGTTCAAAAAAATGGCTGTGTACACCTATGGGGCTCACATGCAGAATATCCTCCCACAAACGTACTAGACGAGTTTCTGTATCTGTTCGAGGAGCTACAACCCCCTGCTCCCGAATCACATGATGGGGCTCAGGAAGCGCTCCTCGGTTCACCTTTCCATTAGGCGTAAGAGGTATCGTAGCCATCTGTATCAGATGAGCAGGTACCATATACAAGGGCAGAGACGCTTTCAAAAAAGATCGTATTTCCTGTGTTAAGAGTTCATGGTCCGAAACAATATAAGCGCATAAATACGTTTCGTCCTCTTGGTCTTTTCTAGATAGAACAACGGCTTCTCTGATGTCATGATGAGAGAGCAGGACCTTTTCGATTTCTCCAGTCTCAATACGATATCCACGGATTTTCACCTGGTGGTCTGTTCTTCCGAGATACTCCACATTGCCGTCGGGGAGCCACTTTGCCAAGTCCCCTGTCTTATACATGCGCTCTCCGAAAACGAATGGACTATCCGTGAATCTTTCGTCCGTTAGATCGGGTTGATTAATGTAGCCTAGGGCTACTCCTGTACCAGCAATATAAAGTTCGCCCGGAATACCAACAGGAAGCAATCTCCCCTCCTGATCCAAAATGTACAACCGGGTATTGTCAATCGGCTTACCAATTGGAATACTCTGCAAATCATCTCCATCCGGGCAATCAAACCATGTTGCATCCACTGTTGCCTCCGTTGGTCCGTATAAATTATGCAGAGTTGTGCCATTCGGCTTTCGAAGCAGAGTATTAAACCGTCTGGCTTGCTTTACTGTTAGTGCCTCCCCGCTAGCGAAAACTCGTTTAATACTGCTGAGTTGCCCCTCTGCTTGGTGCTGCTCAACATACTCCAAAAAAACAGACAACATGGAAGGCACAAAATGAAGGGTTGTAATTTTCTGTTCTGCCACCGTGTCCACCAGTAGCTTGGGATCCTTCTCCCCATCAGGCGGAAGAAAGTAGACTGAAGCTCCGGCTATAGCCCACCAAAATAGTTCCCATACAGAAACATCAAAGGTGTAAGGCGTTTTCTGTAAAATGATATCGTCCACACCAATCGGATACTTTTTTTGCATCCAATGAAGTCGATTCACTATAGAGGTGTGACGAATCATAACTCCTTTAGGCTTACCTGTAGAACCGGATGTATAAATTACGTAAGCTAAATCTTCCGGCCCACTGTAAGGTTCAAGATTAGTTTTTTCAGTTGGCCAGTCTGCTCCGATCGCAAGCACGCTGATATTCGCTGAAATATCCTTCAATGTAGTTTGGATTTCCTGTTGCACCAGCAGGATGGAAGCACCGCTGTTACCCGCTATATATTGAATTCGTTCCAGAGGATCCTCTGGATTGATTGGCAAGTAAACTCCCCCTGCCTTAAGAATAGCCATGATCCCGACTAACATCTCGGGTGAGCGATAGGCTGCAATCCCAACAATCTGGCCGGTTTGCACCCCTTTCATCCTCAAGACGCGAGCCAAACGGTTAGCCCGTTCGTTCAATTCCAGATAAGTTAACCGCTCATCAGCGAATGCTGCTGCCAAACGATTCGGCGCCAGCGCCACCTGCTCTTCGAATAGCTGTTGAATCGTTTGACTTTGAGGATATAAGGCATCTGTATCATTAAAATCTCGCAGGATTCTGTGTTTTTCCTCGCCAGAAAGCAAATCAATATCATCCACATTCATATGCGGATTAGAAACTACCTGTTCAGCTATTTGTTTTAGGTGCAGTTCAATTCTTTCAATATCTGAAGCTTGATAAGCAATACTGTTATAGCCAAACTTAACTTTCAATTCTTTACCAGGAATGACTCCAATATTAAAATCATAATTCGTTTGCTCAAAGCCCTCGGTTTCCACAATTGAAACAAGCTGTTCTCCTTCACCACCAGCAAGCTCTTCAGTAATTGGGTAGTTCTCGAACGCTATGATATGGTGGATTAAGCTCTTGCCCAGTGGGGTTAGCATCTGAATATCAGCCAAGGATAGAAAATGGTACTTCCCCGATTCCATCATATTCTGCTGAAATTGCTTGATTATCTGGGAAAATGTTTGTGCTTCTTTATGACAAATACGTACAGGAATCGTATTAATAAATAATCCAACCATTTTCTCCGACCCTTCCAGCTCTGCTGGACGGCCGGAAACAACGGAACCAAATACCACATCCTTGGTGTTATTGTATCTTTGCAGCAACAGACCCCATATCCCATGAAATACAGAACTTAAGGTTACCTGATTTTGTTGTGCTATCATTTCCAAACCACGGGTTAACTGCTCGTCCAAGGTGAAAATATGGTTGTTCAGCTTGTAGCTTCCATCCTCAGTTGACTTGCTGCTAAGAGGTAAGCCACTTTGCTCTTCCACACCTGATAATTGTTGTTCCCAATAAGTAAGAGCTGTCTTTTTATTTTGCTGCCCTAACCAACTGATATACCGGCTATATGGAAATACTGCGTCCAATTCTGGCTTCTTCCCGAGGGAAGAAGCTCTGTAAATTTGGAACAGATCCTTCGCAATTGTACCAATACACCAGCCATCCATAATGATGTGATGAAAGCTTAGAACCATTTTGCAGCTTGTATCACTTAATGCAAGAATACTTATCCGAATAAGGAGATCCTTTTCAAGATCAAAACGCATTTTCCGATCATTAATCGTAAAATTATCAACATATAAACGTTGTTCTGCTTCATTTAATTCTGTAATGTCTCTATAATCAATCGTTGCCTCTTTATTAGCTAGCACGACTTGTAACGGTTGGTCTGTTTCTTTATAAACAAACACAGTCCGTAATACATCATAACGGTCAATTAGGGTTTGGAAGCTTTCTTTCAGCGTCTCTACATTCAACCGTTCATTTAAGGTAATGACCGTTTGATCAAAATATGCTTCTGAGTGCTCGTCTAAAATGGAGTGATATAGAAGCCCCTCCTGCATGGGTGTCAATGGATAAATGTTTTGAATGAGTGCGTTTCTCATACGGCTCACCACTTTGCTACAAGTTTAGTTTGTTACTTAAAAGTTGGGACAGGTTCTGAAACTCATCGATTGACAATTTGTCATAGAGAAAATCAGTTGGACTTTGTTCCGTTACTTGTTTGCTGCAGCAATGGTCGATTAGATTCGTCAAATGTTTTTGGAATAAAAACAATATTCGTTCAATGGTTTGTTGCTGGTATTCTTGCTTGTTATAGTTGCATGTAATAATTAACTGTTCATTCTCATTAATAATGCAGTTGATATCTAACGCTACGGATCTTTCCGTAAAGGGACTAGCCTCTTCTCCTGAAGAAAATTTAGAAAGTGTAAATACATCTGTATCTAGTTCCGTATCAAAACGCCCCATATAATTAAAGGCAATTTCAGGAGCGGCTTGAAAGGCAGTCACACCAGACTCATTCACTTGAGCATAGTTTAATACCCCATACCCAAAGCCCTTGTTCGGTATCCTTCTAAGGCTATCTTTGATGTTCTTAATCTGATATGAAAGATCATGCGCATTGTCCACATCCAGTAAAAATGGATACATTGTTGTGAACCAACCAACGGTTCTGGAAATGTTCATTTCCTGAAACACTTCTTCTCGCCCATGCCCTTCAAGATAGATCAACACACGAGACTGCTGAGTCCATTCTTTGATACTTAATCCAAGAGCAGTGAGCAAAATGTCATTAATTTCAGTATTGTAAGCCTGGTGCACCTGTCTTAATAATTTACTAGTGTTCTCATTATCAAGTGAGACACTTACATTTTCGCTATCACGTAACATATTGGTTTCATAGGAGCTATCTTTAGGTAAAGTTCCAGACTCGGTTTGCTCCAGCTGTGTCCAGTATTCCAGTTCCTGCGCCAGCTCCTCGCTTGTTGCATATTGGCTTATTTCTTGTGCCCAAGAGCGGTACGAATCTGTTTTGTCTGGCAAGAGTAGTGCTGCCCCTTGCTGATATTGCTGATAAAGGGACGTAAAATCTTGTAAAATAATTCTCCACGAAACCCCATCAACTACCAGGTGATGAACCGCAATGAGCAGGTGATCTCCCTCAGCAGTCCGGAATAATCCCAGCTTCATTAAAGGGCCGGTTGTGAGATCGAAGCTACTTTGAATAGCCGTTGCTTCTTGCTCAATCCATGCTTCTGCTGGTAGACCTTCAGGCAGTGATTTTATCGTCAAGGATAGTGGTTGATTGTTTAGCCCTTCATTGTATTGAACGATGCGATCTTCTCTCTGACAGAATGTCATTCTTAAGGCATCATGCTGTTTAATGATGCAGTCAAATGCAGCCACAATCCCTTGCTCATCAAAACCGTCTTCAGAAAATAGCATGACGGACTGATTAAAATGCTGAGGACTTATCTTCTGTAGATGGAAGAATCGCTGCTGTATTGGCGTTAAAGGCAGCTCTCCCTCAATAGCTTCCTGACTAATCTTCCGACGGATCACCTTAACGAATGGGCTCAATTGTCTAATCTGAGGGTACAAAAATAATTCTTTAATGCTTAGCTTGTAGCCATGTGTGTTCAAACGCGAGACGATTTGCAAACCCTTAATAGAGTCTCCTCCCAAATCAAAGAAGTTGTGAGTTGCACTCACGCCTGTTACGGCAAGCACTTCCTCCCATATTTGGGCCAGCAATACTTCAGTCTCACCTGTTGGTTCCACATACTCCACTTCTAAGGCACCGCTCCAGTCAGGTTCAGGTAATGCTTTACGGTTAATCTTTCCGCCAGGTGTAATGGGGATCACGTCAAGCGGAACATACACCGAAGGTATCATGTAATCAGGAAGCTCCTTAGCCAACTGCATTTTGATATGATCCGTATCTAATGGATTAGCTGAAACCACATACGAGCATAAATAAGAACTTCCCTTATTCTCTTTGACCATTACGACAGTTTCCTGAATATCAGCTATGCCTAAAAGATGATATTCAATTTCACTAAGCTCAATCCTATAGCCGCGAATTTTGACCTGAAAATCGGATCTACCCAAGAATGCAATATTACCGTCAGGCAAGTATTTAGCTAAATCTCCTGTTTTATAGAGCTTTTCATAGCCAGGCATTGAATAAGGATTATCTATAAAGCTGGCCTTCGTTTTAGTCGGATCATTCAAATATCCAATCCCAAGTGGTGTACCTGCAATATACATTTCTCCTGCGATTCCTACGGGAACCCTTTTTAGTCCAGGGTCCAATATATAAATCTTGGTATTGGCAATTGGCTTTCCGATAGGAATTCTGTCTTCATCTCCTGTCACTCGATAAGCAACACAGCCTATACTTGCCTCCGTTGGACCATACAGGTTCGTGATTTGAACATGAGGAAAAATGGTTAAAAACGTATGAACCGTCGATGGCGTAATTTCTTCACCACCAAGAATAACTTGTTGAAGAGAATCCAATTGCTTGGTTCGAGTTGAATTTTGGTCCAACTGGTTGACAATAGCATTAAATACGGATGGAACGAAGTCTGTAAAAGAAATACGCTCCTGTTCAATGATATTCGTCATGTACGTAGCATCCACGGTCATGCCTGTTTCCGGCAACACGGTCGTTCCGCCGTTCATTAATGGCCAAAACAATTGCCATACCGCGCTGTCGTATACATGATGAGTCGTCTGGAGAACACTTTGTGCAGCCGATGTTCCAAAATAGTCGTTCATCCATAGAAAACGATTGGTGATTCCTTTATGGGCAGCAATAACTCCTTTGGGTTTGCCGGTTGAACCCGAAGTGAAGATTACATAGATTGGTGATTCCATATCTACATCTACTGCCGGGTTACTGATAGCGTTACTCCTCTTTTCGACTACAGAGCAGTCTATAACTAGATACTCTTCAGCATTTATTTCTGAACTGATAGGTGTACTAGGATTGACCAATAGGGTAGAACTTCCCAAATCCTGCAGGGCGCTCTGTAAGCGGTCAATAGGCCACTCTGTATCAAGAGGCGAAAAAGCAGCCCCTGTTTTCATAACAGCCAGTATGGATACTACCAGTTCCAGGCTCCGTTCCATGAGTATAGGCACATAACTTCCAAGTCCAATTCCTGTAGCCAACAAATTGCTTGCTATCGCGTTCGCCTGATCATTTAACTCCTTGTAGGTCAGCACCTGATCTTGATAGATAACAGCTTTAGCATCCGGTCTTCTATCAGCCTGCTCCTCAATATAATGATGTATGGGTCTTGGCTGTGGATAAGCTGTATGAGTGCTGTTATACCGTTCCTCCATAGCAGCCGCTTCTGTTGCGCTTAGAAGATTAATATCAGTCAATGCCATATCAGCGTTTTGGACTACTTCCTCCAATACATTCAGGTAATGCTCGACGAGAAGCTCAATTGTTTCTTTTTTATACAGTTTTGTACTGTACTCAAATTCCAGATGAACTCTCCCAGCCTTTTGTTCGGCATTCAGTACAAGATCGAATTTGGAAATCCCCGTTTTAAACGGATATAGCTCAAAATTAAGGTTATCGGCTTGCCACTGCTGTGCATCCGTATTCATAAAGGAGAACATCGTGTCAAACAACGGATTTCGACTCAGGTCTCTCTTGATGGACAGCTTATCAACCAGTTCGGCAAATGAATACGATTGATTTTGCAGAGCTTGCAGCGTGTTTTCTTTTACTTCGTTCAAAAAGGTTTTGAAGCTCTTATGACTAGCCGGATGGTTTCGAATAGCCAGTGTATTAACGAATAACCCTACGATCCCATTGGTATCTGCATGCGTCCGTCCAGATGTTGGAATGCCGATTACGATATCTTCCTGTCCCGCATATTTCCCCAGCAGCACATTATAGGCAGCAAATAGAAGCATAAAGAGTGTGCTATCTGTTTGAATACACGTGAGATTCAACTGTTCTATAAGCTTTTCGGACAGTTCGACTTTCACCATATCTCCAACAAAACTCTGCAACTGTGGCCGCTGATAGTCTGTAGGCAGATCTAGAACGGGAAGTTCTCCTTTATATTGATCAAGCCAATACTGTTCTTGCTTTGCATGAATTTCTGTATTCGATCTGAGCCAAGCAGAGTAATCTTTGTATTGAAGCGGTAAAGCGGGAAGTTCTTCTCCCTTGTACAGCTTGTTCCATTCGTTAATAATAGTGTCGATAGAAGTACCATCAGCTATCAAATGGTGCATATCAATAAGAAGCATAAACTTATCACGATCCATTTGAAGAAGCTCTGCCCGAAATAGTGGGGCTTTACCAACATCAAAAGGACGGATGAAATTATGGATCAATGTATCTATGCCCTTTGTCGTAATATCACCAGCAGCCCGGGCAAAGCCAAGTTCAAAGCTTACCTCTGGTTGTACAAATTGCACCGCTCTATCATCCACGTATCCGAACGAGGTCCGAAATGCTTCATGCCGGGCTAATAATTGTTCAAAGGTACGCTCCACTCTTCTTCGATCTACATTACCCTCGATCATCAATGCTGCCGACATGTTGTAGGCCACACCCGTCTCATCTAACGGTAGCACGGCCAACAATCTGGATTGTGCTGGAGAAACCTCATAATAAGCTCCCTCAGTCACTGCCTCAATTCGTTGGTAATCTGTGGGTTTGGCAGCAAGAATCTTCTTGGAGAGCGCTTCGATTGTTGGTGCCTCAAATATATCTTGAGTTGAAATTTCGATATGAAAGACCTCGTTGATTTTCGCAGTCAACAGGGTCGCTTTCATCGAGTGCCCACCTATTTCAAAAAAATGATCGTGTATACCAATCGGAGAAATCTCCAGCAGATCCTGCCACATTTCGATCAATAGCTGCTCCGTTTCATTATTGGGCCCAACGTGCTGTAATTCTTTGCTAGAATGCTCCCCTGGTTCAGGTAATGCACTTTTACTAACTTTGCCGTTTGCTGTCAGCGGCATCGCATCCAACAAGAATACATGGGCTGGTACCATATAATGAGGCAGGCTTGACGACAGATAGT
The DNA here is from genome assembly GCF_025846815.2 of Paenibacillus sp. BT-177. Taxonomy (NCBI): domain Bacteria; kingdom Bacillati; phylum Bacillota; class Bacilli; order Caryophanales; family Paenibacillaceae; genus Paenibacillus; species Paenibacillus sp. BT-177. The sequence continues at coordinate 772,933 of NZ_JAOYTP010000002.1, forward strand.
CTTTCAAAACATCTACTGTAACCGATTCCCGCAAAACGGCATAAGCGCATAAATACGGATTGTCATCTGTTCCTTTAATCACTACTGCTGCCTCTTTTACCGCTCTATGAGCCAACAATGTGCTTTCAATTTCACCTGGCTCAATCCGGTAGCCCCTGATTTTAACTTGTTGATCTGCGCGGCCAAGATACTCTAGCGTTCCGTCAGGTAACCATCTCGCTAAATCTCCTGTTCTGTAGAGCTTCATATTGTCCAAATAAGGGTGTGGGATAAATTTCTGCGCCGTAAGCTCAGGACGATTACGATATTCTCGCGCAATTCCTTTACCCCAAACGCATAATTCTCCTGAAAGCCCTATTGGCCGCAACTGCAAGTATTGATCCAGAATGAGAACGCCCGTATTAGGAATCGGCTTTCCAATACATCCCACTTCTTCAGGCCCCATATCTCGTAACATCGTTGTAACTACGCTATTTTCTGTTGGGCCATATTCATTGAACAATTGAATGCCAGGATGTTTGGCTTGGCTGGCTTCTACCAACCGTTTCGTTGCTTTCTCACCGCCTAACGTTACAACCTTGAGAGACATGGCTTCATCTGGAGCCAGACCCTCTATAACAGACATGTACATGGAAGGAGTACACACGAGATGTGTAATATGACTTGATAAAATTAAGGTCTTCAGAGCCGATAATTCACTCAATTCCTCATTTGTAGGCAGCACCACCGTACTTCCAGACAGCAGCGGAGTAAAAAAGGCACCCACAAAAGCATCAAATGAGCTAGACAGCAATGGCAGGATGCGGTCTGTTGCTTCTAGTGCGTATTCATTTATTCTCCAAGATAACGTATTTAATATCGCTCGATGCTCAATACAAACTCCTTTAGGAGTACCGGTTGAGCCTGATGTATAGATCACATATGCCAAATGACTTGAATCCGATTCCCACTTGGAAGACAACTTGCTTTCTGTTTTATACCACTCATCATCGTCCATATTTAGGACTAAGCCTTCATAAGTTGTAGCATTGTAATTAGATGAGTCATTCAACAACAGGAGCGGAGCCCCGCTATCCTCAAGCATAAAGTGAATTCGTTCTTCTGGATAAGAACTGTCGATTGGAAGATAGGCACCACCGGCTTTTAAAATAGCCAACATACCCACGGCCAAATCTAATGAACGGCCCGCCATTAATCCGACTACAGTTTCTGCCCCTACTCCCCGCTTCATTAATGCCCTCGCCAGCTGATTTGATTTCTCGTTCAGCTCTTTATAAGTAATCACATGTCCCTGATGAACTACAGCTACATGATCCGGACTTTTGAGAGCTTGCTCTTCGAATTGCAAGTGCAACGTTTCTTGTTTCTCCACTATAGATGAAGAGGACAGATCAAAAGTGTTAAAGCCGTGTATTAGCTGCAACTTCTCTTCCTCAGGTAACCATTCCAACTTCCCAATCTCGCTCCAAGGTTGTTCTAAAATAGAGCGTAATATTTGTATATAGAGGCTAGCAAGGCGATCAATCGTTTCTGATCGGAACAATTGGGTACAATAATTGAAGCGTAAGGCTAGACCCTCCTGCCATTCGTCAGCACTTAGTACCAAATCGAATTGGGAAATCCCTGGATTGAATTCACTTGGATGAAATTTTACTCCATTGGCTTCAAGAGAACTCATTTCAAAATTCTGCATGACAAACATCGTATCAAACAAAGGATTGCGTCCTTGGTCACGGCGGATATCCAGTCTCTCAATCAATGCTTCAAAAGGATAGTCTTGATAATCCATAGCTCGCAGAGTCGTTTCCTTGACCTCTTGCAAAAACGAATGAAAACTCCGCTGAGGAGACGGACGGTTCCGCAAAGCTAACGTGTTAACAAACATTCCTATCATCGTTTCCGTGTCCGGATGCTGGCGTCCTGCCACCGCTGTTCCTACAATAATATCTTCCTGACCCGTATACTTTGCGAGCAGTATATTGTAAGCCGCAAGCAGGATCATAAAGGCCGTAGTCCCCGTATTTTTGGCAAGTTTCTTTAATTCCTCTGTCATTGCTGAAGTGATGTTATACGACAATACAGCCCCTTTGTAGCTTTGATGTAATGGTCTAGGGAAGTCCGTAGGCATTACCAGTACAGGTAATTCTCCGTTCAAAACATTTTTCCAATAATGTTCCTGTTCAAACAAACGATTGCTGGTATATTGTTCCTTTTGCCATGCAACAAAATCTTTATATTGAATTTGGGTCGGAGCTAACATTTCACTCCGATACAGCTGTACGAGTTCATTAAGGAAAATGGATAACGAAAGCCCATCTGCTATACTGTGATGCATATCCATGACCAACATATGTTTATTAGCTTCAAAGCGAAACAATTCTGCTCTGAAAAGTGGCCAATGGCGCAGATCAAACGGACGGACAAACAATCGACTCATCTCGTCTGCATCTTTCTCCAATATTTCTGTGACTTTGATTTCAAAAGCCGGCTCATCATGAATGACTTGTACAATTTCGCCATCCACGATATTAAAAGAAGTACGAAATGATTCATGACGCCGAATCAAATCCAGGCAAGCCTTCTGAAGACGGGGGATGTCTAGATCCCCATCAATACGCACCTGGCCCGTAATATTGTAAGCTGTACCTATCCCCATATCCTGCAAGACAAACATACGTCTTTGGGCATCAGATACTGCATAATGCGTACATTCTTCGAGCTTTTTAATAGAAACGGCTGTACCTTGTTTGGCTCCTTCGATCACCTTGGTCAAGGCCGAAACTGTCGGTGAATGAAAAAGTACATTCAAGGGGATTCGTTTGCCAAACTCTTGATGAACTCGGGCAAGCAAGAGAGTCGCCTTCAACGAATCTCCTCCTAGATCAAAGAAATTGTCATCAGATCTAACACGATTCAATCCCAGCACCGTTTCCCAAATTTTCCCTATTTTTCTCTCCGTGCTACTAACTGCCTCAACAGGTTTTTTGCTAACAGCTTGTTTCATAGTAGAAAGTTGCGACAAATCTACATATCCCTGCGAATTTAAGGGCATGTTTTCAAGCTGAATGATCTGTTGAGGTACCCATTGGTCTTGCAAATGATTTCGCAATTGCTTGCGTAGGATTTCCTCTATTCCATCATTAAGACTCGTAACATATGCAACCAAATGGGTGTCTGCTCTGTCCTCTGTACTCTGAACTATCACTTGGCACTCGCTAATTTGTGGAATAGAGGTAATAAATCGTTCAAGCTGTTCAGTATATATGGCATGTCCTTTTATATAGGCTCGCTTCTGAACAGGTCCCAACAGTCGCAATTCACCGTTTGCGGTTCGCAAAGCCAGAATTCCTGTCGGTAAATACACTGAATTTTCGGAAGGAGATTCGTTTTCCTGTACTACATGCAATTCCCCGATCGTCCCCACAGGCGCAGGTTGCAGATAATGATCCAGTAAATAGATGGCTCTTGGTGAATCGTTGTCCGTGATGCCGCTGGGTTCGAGTTCCACATAGTCCCTGTAGTTTTTAACCCCATATTTCAGTTCATCCTGATTTAAGAGGGAGATATCTACAAAATCCCGTTCCTGCCCATCAGCAATCGTATTCAGGATGTGTAAAAAATACTCTGCCCAAATCTGCATTGTTTCCGGTGCGGCCAAGCTGGCTTTAATATCAAAATCAAACCAAAGCTCTCCCTCGACCTCCATCACATTGAGAAACATGTCATATTTGGAGTACAGGATCGGCGTCGGTATCAATTCGACGTCCAGTCCATGAAAATGAAAATTCTGCATCGGTCGGTCCATATTGAAGATGACATTCATCTCAGGTATCCGTATGTTCTCAATACGCTCAATCAGATCAGCAAAAGAGTAGCTTTGAAGCGGTTCGACCTCCTGCATGACTTGCTTAACTTGTGCCATATACTTAAATAAAGAATCTTTACTGGCAATATGGCTCACAATCGGCAGCATGTTAACACAGTTTCCGATCAAATTAATTTGTTCCATTCTAGACTGTCCAGAGATAGGAATACCTACTACTATCGTTGTGTTTCCAGTTAAGCGGTGCAGAAACACCTTATATGCACTCAGCAGTGTAACAAACAAGCTGTTACCCGCTTTAATGCTAAGCTTTTTCAACTTTCTCGCCAGCGTACTGTCTACCCGAATATTTATTCTTCTTCCTCTATACGATGGTTTCTTCATGCCACCGTCCTCAGACGGAATGTCCATGGCGACAGGGACGGAATCCAATGTCCGTGCCCAGTAAGAAACTGCCTCACTCACTCCTGCATGTTCTAGCTCCAACTGTTGCCAAGCTTGAAATTCTCTGAATTTTGGCGGTACAGGCAACGTGACTATATTTTCACCTTTGCAGAAAGAAGTGTAGGCTTGCTCCCATTCACGGATAAACACTGCCATCGACCAACCATCAGCAACAATGTGATGAAATGTGAACACCACAATATGTTCTTCCGGTTGTAAACGTAAAATGTGAGTTCGGAACAGCGGATCTTTGGACGTCAAATCAAACGCCCTTTTTCCCTCTTCCTCAAACCATTGCTTGACCTTTTCTTCGTGCTCTGATGGAGGAGATCCTGAGAAATCACTCAGTGAGATGACCACATTCACGTTGTCAAGAACATGCTGTTCTTCGCCATCGAGGTCAATAACCGTCCGTAGCGAATCATGCCGGTTCACAATTGCTTGAACTGAACGTTTTACAGTATCAAGCTGCAGTTGACCCTGCATCCGCAAAGCTGCTATTTCATTGAATGCAGTGGATGAATCACTTCTGGATTGCGTAGCAAACCAAATTTGCTGCTGCTCCTTTGTTAAAGGGAACGATGAGGATTCGATGGGAACCACATTATTTTTTCGGTTTCCATTTCCATCCGGTGATGGCGTATTGTCAGGTAAGAATCCCCCTTTTCTCAATTCCTCCACGCTTTCCTTTACAGCCTGTGTAATTTGTTGAAGGTCCTCATCTGTATGAGCAGTCGATAAAAAGCAATTGCGACCTTCCCAAATGTAAATTCCCTTGTCAATCAGCAGATGGAAAAAGAGCTCAATGTCGCCAAACGAAACAAACCGGAATAGTGAGCCATAGTTCACCATGTGGATAGGGACACTATTTTGTTTAAAATAAGTATTCAGCTCTGCTACCCATTCGTTGGTTCTTCGGTTCAGTTGTTCCTGAAGATTCGGCCCTTCAGACTTCAAATATTTCAAAGTCGCTAGAGCCGTGTGCATGGTCAGCGGATGTGTGCAGAAAGTACCGCCTACAAATGTTTTAATATTCGTATTTTCCGGATAGGAGTCATCTCCGAACGACCACACACCTCCATCTACAGTGTCCATAAACTCTGAGCTTCCGGCAACAATGCCAACAGGCATACCTCCACCCGCCACTTTTCCGTAAGTAACTAGATCAGCTTTAATTCCAAACCAGGCCTGAGCACCTCCTGGATGAATTCTAAATCCTGTAATTACTTCATCAAAAATAAGTGCCGTTCCCGAATTTGCTGTGATCTCGCGAATTTGCTTCAAGAACTCCTTTGGTTGCAAATCCGGTCTGCGACTCTGTACAGGCTCCACCAATACGGCAGCAAGTTCATGTGCATAATGTTTGATAGCTTTTATAGAATCCGGGTGATTATAAGGGAGTACAATAACATCCTCCATCATGCTCGAAGGAATTCCCGGTGCCATGGGTAACGCCTCTCCCCCGCTTGAGTTCGGATCGGACACAGCCAGTACACCATCGAACGTTCCATGGTAAGAACCAGCAAACAGCACTATTTTGGAGCGTCCTGTAGCCGCTCTAGCCAAACGTAAAGCGACCATAACAGCTTCTGACCCCGAATTATAAAAGGCAACCCGCTCCACACCTGTCAGCTCGCTAATCAAGGCAGCAACCTCACCTGCTGTATTTGACATAGGGCCGATCGAAGGCGTACGGTCGTGCACATTGCTCCGCAAAGTATCGGTTAGCCAAGCTGGGTTATGACCCAGTAAATGAACCCCGAAGCCCATAGTTAGATCAATGTACTCATTCCCATCTACATCCCATATCCTTGAACCCGAAGCGCTCTCTGAAATGATAGGATATACGATTTCTTTCCAATAGGACCGGAACCCAGACACATGACGATTATTAGCATGAACCAATCGACTTTCCTGTGTGTATTTCTTGGACCCGAGGGTTCGTTGAGTATATCGTTTAATAAAACGCTGTAAGAAATCATTTTGCCGCGCACTGTATCCACTTTCCTCACCGATCAGTAGAGGTTGATAGGGTACAAAGGGTTTGGATTCAGTAGTTGTATTCACTTTAATTGTAGAAGTGATAGGCACGTCAGTTGCCACAGCATGCAGAGTTGTAGGCTGAACACTGACTGTGTCTTTGTTTGTTGTTAACGGTGCTGCCTGAATAGTTCCTCCTTGACCACCACCAAGCATCTCTAGTTGTTTGGTCAACACTTGAGTAAGTCCAAGCTGTTGGTTGTTCAGTAATTCAATTTGTTGAGAGAGTAACTTTTCCAGGCCACCAAACTCGGACGAAGACTTTGTAGCAACCGTATTTTCTGGATTGACTTCTGTCCGATCAGCGACCGTACTTAGAGCATCAGCAGCCGCTACCGATTGGGTGGTATATGTCAAATCTGAAATAAACGTTGTTAGACGATCCAGGTTTGTAACACTTTCAAAGAAGTGGTTCATGGGAACATCCACATTAAATTGTTCTCTAATTTCTTTTTGAACTTGAACTAGCATAATTGAATCCAAGCCCATTTCGAGAAAATGCATCTGCTCATCCAGTTGTTCCACCGTAAAACCGGAAACTTTACTGATTACATCTTTTAATACTTTGGAAATCTTCGCTGTGTAGTCTAGCTGATCTGTAGCTTGCAGTTCTTTTGGATACGCGGACTCCATACTTTTCTCCTCCCTGCCTACGTTACTTATCTGCACTACTTTTGGAGTAAACCAGCAACGATTTCGTTCAAAAGGGTACAAAGGCAGCGACTGGATTATTTTGATATCATCCGCATAAAGCGCTTGCCACGGAATAGCCATACCTTTGACGTACAGTTCACCCAATTGGCGTAGAGCGTGAATATCTGTATGTGCACTTGCTCTAATGGCTGTAATCAATCGACCTACCGTATCATCTTTTTCCCGTTTATGATCAACGCTCTGTTTATGAGAACCTATATACATATCAGGTGCATTCTCTTGTTTGTTCCCGGAAGTCCATCGCTTCAACTTGTGTAATAAATCCTCTGGACTGGAAGTAATAACTGCTAATTTATGTTCCATATGAGCTCTACCGATATGTGTGGTATAGCACATCTGCTCCAAGGAAACCGCTGGATTTTGGCGTAAATAGTCCACAAATTCCTCAACCAAATGATGCAGACTTCGCTCATTTTTTGCAGAAACCGTAAAAAGATGAACGCCATCCGGCGTGTTTACAGAATCATCATCTGTTCGCGTTTCTATAAACTCTTCCATAACAACATGAGCATTTGTTCCACTGAAACCAAAAGAACTTACTCCGCAGCGAAGTGGGGCATCATTTGAACTTAAATCCGCTACTTCTGTCGTTAAATAAAACGGCGACAATTCAAAATTAATACGGGAACTAGGCCTCTTAAAATGAACCAACGGAGGATTCTTCCTCGTTTGCAGCATCAGAACTGCTTTAATAAGACTGGATATTCCTGCTGCTTCAAATAAGTGACCAATATTGGGTTTGACAGAACCGATTGCACAAAATTGTTTTTTATCCGTATATTTTTCAAAGGCTTGTGTCAATCCCGCGATCTCAATAGGGTCCCCTAGTTTAGTTCCCGTTCCATGAGCTTCGATAAATGATAGAGTTTCCGGGTGAATAGCCGCATCATTCCAAGCGGCCTCTACCACTTCTGCCTGTGCGGAAGGACTAGGTGCAGTAATACCTACCGTTGTACCATCCTGATTCACCGCACTTCCTTTAATCACAGCATAAATACGATCTCCGTCTTGCAATGCTTGATCGAGAGGCTTCAACAGGACCGCTGCAACCCCTTCTCCCACACCTGTTCCATCTGCCTCTGCATCAAAGGTACGAGCTCTGTAATTTGGCGATTCCATATCTAGTCCCAGCTTCACTGGTAATAGCATCGTTCGGATTCCTCCGGCAATTGCCATCTTACAATCGCCCGTCGCTAACGCCTTACAAGCCATATGAATCGCGACAAGTGAAGAGGAGCACGCCGTATCTACTGTTACTGCTGGACCTTTTAAATTAAGAAAGTACGAAATCCGACTTGCCAGCACTGACGGCAAATTTCCAACAATATACTGGTGAAATTTGTCCGGTTCTCCTTTAGAGAGCATCCGCTCATAATCGTAGCCCACTTTTGAGAAGCCGACGTAAACTCCTACCTTTTGTCCATGAATCCGATCCCCTGCATAGCCCCCATCCTCAAGTGCATGCCATGCGGTCTGAAGGAATAATCTCTGATTTGGGTCCATATAGCTTGCTTCCACAGGACTCAGCTTGAAGAACGCATAATCAAATTTATCAATTTCTTCTAGGAAGCCGCCTTCTATAAACTCTTCTTCTCTCTTCCTTTGATCCACAACTGATAAATAATCGATGGCGTCTTGCTTACGTTGAGAGCTTAGGTTCCCGATACAGTCCTCGCCTTGAACAATATGATCCCAATACTGTGAAGCAGATGAAGAACCAGGTAAGTCCAAAGAAAGCCCAATAATAGCCACGTCCTTGCTATGATTGTGATCTGTATCATCTGTAGGAATATGCTGTTGTTCAGAATCGGCAGGGCTCGCCAAAAATTCTGCCAAGTGAGCTATTGAGGGGTGATCAAACAAATCGGTAACTGCAAGCTTAATCCCCAGCTGATTTTCAATTTTGTCTGTAATCTGAACCAGTTGTAGGGAATTGGCTCCTAAATCAAAATAGCTATCTCTCGTATCAACCTCTTCCCTAAGTAATACCTCGCAGCAAATATCGTGAAGTACTTTTTCGATCTCAAACGAAAGTGTAGGCAATTTTTGATTTTTGTTTTCTTGCTCCATGATCCCTTTTAAAACTATCGAAGTCTCCTGATAATGTCCCGCTTCATACTGAGCCGCAAGCTTATACCTCTGTAACTTCCCACTGGTCGTTTTGGGCATTTGCTTAATAGGTATAATATCGTGAACCGCCCATCCTCCATGACGATACAAATGTTTTTTTAATTGAGATGCAATTGGAGAAAATTTTTCTATCGTCTTTTTAGATACGACAAATACCACAATTTCCTCTGATTCCATCCCATTTACACGAACTCCACACGCCGCCACACGATTAAGTTCGACTCCTTCTACTTCCTCAGCGATACGCTCGATGTCATGAGGGTAAACGTTCTGTCCATTTACAAATATGATATCCTTTGCTCTCCCTGTGACGACTAATTGACCTTCACGGAAGAACCCCAGATCGCCAGTTCTCACCCATCCATCTAACGTCAAAAGTTCGGATGTCGAATCTTCGTTGTTATAGTATCCTTTTGTAACATTTTCACCTTTGATTTGTATGTGCCCAATAACGCGATCCGCGACTTCTGCATCCTCGTCATCGCATATTCTGATTTCACAATAATCTAACGACTGACCGACCACAACAAATGGCAAAGCATTATGAAAAGTCTTGTCTACCTCCAAGACGGACTCTCCAATGTTTAAGTGCTTACGATCAACATAAACGGTTATATATTCAGTATCGATTGGCGGGATAGCAACTGCAACCGATGCTTCTGCTAAACCATATGATGTTCGCATAGTCGTTCTTTTTAATCCAAAAGGAGCTAATTTGTCAAGAAAGGTGTCACACAATTCAGGAGAGATAGGTTCAGCACCATTAATGATGGCACGGATCTTGGACAGGTTCCAGTTATTCACTTTTTCAGGTTTGAAAAATTGCATGAAATACTTGTATCCGAAGTTTGGCGATGAAATAATGCTTACTTGATGTTCACTAGCTTTTTTTATCCAAAGTACTGGCTGACGAATGAACAGCGAAGTTGGCATAATATACTGATTCACTCCAGCAACTAATGGGGTAATATGATTGTAAATTAAACCCATATCGTGGGTTAGAGGCATCCACTGCAAGAATGAATCTTGCTCTGTGACGACTGTCCTATTTATAATTCCACTTGTGTTATGAATGAGATTATGATGTGTAAGGATGACTCCCTTAGGATCACCTGTGGAACCGGAGGAGAACTGAATAAATGCTATATCCTCCAACTGAGGGGTGTGTATCTTTGCAAAAGATTGCTTGGGTTGTTCATAGTCTTGAAGAAGTAATTGATGACGATGGCGGATATTTTCGAATAGGTCATCTTGGTTGCTTTTCAATGTATATTTCTCAAGGTCTTTTAATATTTTGGGCTCGATGAGTAAAAAAGGATCGTTAAGAATATCCCAAATTTTAAAAAGTTTCATTCTATGCTCATCATTGTTACCGATGCTGACAGGTACCGGGATCATACCACCAAGAATGCAAGCCCAAAACGCTTTCACAAAATGACGATTATTTTCTATTTGAAATACGATTTCCTGTCCCTGCCTAACTCCTGCATCCTGAAGATTCCCCAGAAATACTAGAGCTTCCCAATATAAATCTTTATAAGTAAGTGTTGTTTCGTTTTGATCCGATTCAATAAAAGTAATAAATTTATGATCACACTTTCCCCGTTCTGTAATAACATCAACCAGTGTTTTGAAACTATTTGTATACATGCTATTCCCCCGTATATCGTAAGATTTATTAGCTTCCAGTTAATAAATTTACAATTTCCAACATCATTGATGAATCTTATTCAGAACATATTAAGAATCGTCTGTTGTTCTTGATCGGGCACTTGCTTGGTAGTGAGAATAGTACGAATTAGCTCTAACACCTCTGTATTAACCGCATTATAAACGGTGTCATTTTTATGACTTTGAAGTTGATTGATCCGATTTCGAATCTGCTGACTAGGGTAAACAACCCCCTCCATATGTTGTTTGTAATCTCCATTTCGATTTCGTGCAATAAGCGCTGCTGCAAAGCCTTCCTCCAGACGCTCAAGTGTAACTTTGCGTGTAGTTTGCTGCTTACTTAGCCATTTGTCCACTTCTTTTAAAGAAGAACTGGTATTAACAGAAAAAGTGGAGATAGTCGGATATCTTTCTTTCATCAGCTGTCCAAGTACTTTTCTCGGACCTAATTCTAACGCAACGGTAATACCGTTCTGATATAAATAATCCATCGTATCTGTCCAGCGTACGGGGCTTATCATTTGCTTGTACAGCAATTCATAAATCGAGAATTCATCATGTGGTAAGGCTGTTACATTGGAAACAACCGGCCACCTTCCCTTGCGTAGCGGGAATTTCTTTAGTTCTACGGCAAGCTTATCTGCTGCAGGCTTCATCAGAGTACTGTGAAAAGGCCCGCTTACTGTTAAATAGTTAACCTTACTATGTTCTAGACGTTTGATTTGCTCCACTATTCGAGCCATAGGTTCTGTATGTCCCGATAGCACGTACTGATTGTCCGAATTGTGACATGCAATAGATATAACATCACGATCCGTAGATATCTCTTGACATAAGCTCTCCAGAATAGAAGCAGAAACATTCGCAACAGCAACCATAGTCCCTACCCCGTTAGCTGTAGTCTGCTGCATGAGCATTCCTCGTTTTCTCACGATTTGAAGTCCATCTTGAAAAGAGAAAAAACCGCTGCACACCAATGCTGAATATTCTCCTAAACTATGCCCGGCCAACAGTTGAGGTTCCAGTTCCAGTATTTCTCTGCTAGCATAATATGCAGCAAGGCTGGCAGTAAGTAAGGCTGGCTGGGCATTCATGGTCTGAAGAAGCTCTTGGGAATCTCCCTCAAAACAAAGTTTTGAGAGTTTTACACCTAAGGTATCATCCGCTTCTTCGAATAAACGCTTTACCACATTAAAATTATCCCATAGTTCTTTACTCATTCCTACATATTGCGAACCCTGCCCAGGAAAAATAAAAGATACTTTATTCATCTGAAAACCATTCATCTGAAAACCTCTTCTCCAGTGAGCTTCCTGAATATGTGTACTTTTTAAATTTAACTTCTGTTGCAAGTTATAACCTTTATAGTATTAAAGCAGAAATTTATGATCGACATAATTAATGAAAAAAGGAATCATTTAAAAACAAATTAATCATATGTAATCACCGTGTACTAGCATTTAATCAGCTTGTATTAATAATTTATAAATCGTTATTCCAACCCATGTTCTACTCCTTTTACGAATTAAAATAACGATTTATTTCAACAAAGTCAATGAATAAGTCAACCTCCAAATGTTACATTTTTGTAAATAAAAGGTCGTAAAATGTAGAATTTTGTTGATTGTCATTACATAAAGTCGTTTTCCTGAAAGAATAGCTCTTTTCATTATTTTCACTACATAAAAATAAATAAAATTAAATTATGCAATTGTTAAATATTTTTAAAAGATTTATATAAATACATTTTTATTACATTTTCTCATTTATCCAAATTATGATAATACAATCTTTTTTTGAAGCTTGATCTTAAGCTCAGATTACTCTACATTTGAAAAAAAAAAATTAAAGACACGATATGAGTCAGATGTCCTTTACTTCATGATGTTGCTGCTTAAATCATAAATACGATGTAACAATTAAATAACTCAAATATAATTTTAGAAATATGCGCACTAAAAAATCTACAGATTTTACCAACTGGTGAGTTTTGCAGTCTTCCACTGCCGCTCGCTTAGTCTTGAAAAAGTCTGTAGATGTGATAGATATTGCTATTCGCTTTACTAAAATCATTTCCCACTCAAGTTCTAGTTATAATCCTCCCAATAGCGATACTTCATTTCATTTTCACCTTTGGTGACGATGATCATGTTCTCCACATGCCCAGTTTCTTTATTTGTTCGGTAGATCATGGTACGGGTTTCTCCCTCATCGGGGACAGAGAATAGCACCTTGTCACTGATCATGCCGCCACCAATGCCGACAACGTGTTCTCCCCAGCCGGAGGCTGCGCCCGAACCTGCTCCACTGACGCCAGTCCCGCGCGACAAAATAAGACCCATTCCATAACCGGTAACGGTCTGGGCCGTTTTACCTAGAGCGTGCTCTCCAGCTGATTGAGTATGCTTTTGGACCCAGTAATCGTATTTGTCCGTATTTTGCTCATAACTTATAATATTTCCTTTTTTATCTATAGATATATCCGTTTTGCTTCCGTCTTTACCTGTCAGTTCAGTGACGGCAACAAGGGAATCGGATGTGATCTTGGAGGTCGCTCCTGTATTATAATCTGTACGGATAACCGAGTCCTCGTATTGCAGCCGCAGGACATTCATCTGGTCGTGGATCTTCTGCATGACCTGCTTGTCGCCGATGGTCTCTGCGTTTTTCAATAGTTCCTCATATTGATGATATTTATCCGCGTCTGCCTGCTCCCACTCGTCTATATTTTGGGGTGAATCCACGATATCTCCAGTATGATTTCCACCCTCTCCGCTGCCCGCCAGCGCTGCACTGGCGTTCATCGCTGCTGCCAAGGCTGACCAGAAGCCACGTGTGCTCCCACCATCCGCATTTCTAAACTTCAAAGCAATACTTTTTAGCTCAATTTCAATGGATTGAACCTTATTTAATATAGAAGAAAGCGTATATTTAGCTGTACGATAGTCATTATAAAAACGATTTCTCTCCATACCATCCCACTGGCTGTGAAGGTGGTTCATTGTGCTATCCAGACCGTTTAGCTGGTTATACAGTATGCCGTGGGCATTGGCAAATTGGGAGGCCACGTTATCCAGCTGCTCCGGTGTGACTTGGATTTTTGTCATGGTGATCACATCCCATCTTCGAAAATAGGAGATAGACATTATAGTTTACAGTAATCCTTATTTCATATTGTAAGCTATAGAAGTCGGACATTCATGAGGATTTATACGTATTTGTGTATTCAGAAGCAGTTCCTTTGATATAATGAATCCATATGAGTTTATTTCGACAATATATTATTGAAAGTCAGGTGTAAGGACATGTCAGACAAAAAAATTATTTTTTTCGATATCGACGGTACATTACTGGACGATGACAAGAAAATGCCGTTAACCGCCAAAAAGGCTGTCTTTGCTTTGAAAGAGCAAGGACATGAGGTAGCCATCGCAACAGGACGTGCACCTTTTATGTTCAAGGATATCCGTGAGCAGCTAGAAATTGATTCCTACGTTAGCTTTAATGGGCAATATGTCGTGCTTCGCGGGGAAGTCGTCGCTACCAATCCGCTGAATCGTGAAGCCTTGCAAGCAATGACCGATCTGGCACTCACCCATAATCACGCTCTCGTATATATGGATCATCTGGACATGAAAGCCAATATTCCTAACGATGAACTTGTGGAGAAATCGGTCCAAACACTTAAGGCCAAGATTTCAGTCGGATACGATCCGCTTTACTTCCAGGGAAGAGATATTTATCAGACGCTGTTGATGTGTACGGCAGAAGAAGAGCCTTACTATGAAGCGGTGTTCAAAGCATTTGACTTTGTACGCTGGCATCCAAGTTCAGTGGACGTTGTTCCTCACGCTGGCTCCAAAGCAAAGGGAATTCGCGAAATTACGTCCAGACTGGGCATTGCCGATGAGAATCAATACGCTTTTGGCGATGGATTAAACGATGTGGAGATGCTGACAACTATACATAACAGTGTCGCGATGGGGAACGGTTGTGATGAAGCCAAAGCCGCTGCTAAAATGGTCACAAAACGCGCAGACGAAGACGGAATTTTATACGGACTGCAAAAGCTTGGTTTGTTAAGCTAACAGAATTGTTTGACACGCTGAGCATGTTTCGGGAAAAATCAAGTCGGTTTAATGACTTAGATATGAGAAAATAGGAGGTTGTCGTTGGTATGGAAACGGAAGGCTTACGCAATGTCGAACAACTAGCCCTGAAGAAATACAAAATTTACAAGCAAAGCCTGCTCCGGTATTTGGCGCGTTCCATGCTGGCGAGTATGTTTATCGGATTCGGCGTTATTGTCGCCTTCAAGACGGGCAACTTTTTTTACATGGAGCATTCTCCATTCACTTATCCCATGGCGGCGCTCACGTTCGGGGCAGCCATCATTCTGATCGCGTACGGCGGCGGGGATTTGTTTACTGGCAACACCTTCTATTATACCTATGCTGCACTCCGTAAAAAGCTGCGCTGGGGTCAGGTGCTGCGGCTATGGACTGCCAGCTATGGAGGCAACTTGTTAGGTGCTGGGGTTTTCGCACTCCTTATATACCTGACAGGGCTGTTTGACTCCTCCAACGTGAACAGCTTTCTGCTGAGCGTGGTTGAACATAAAATGGAAGCGCCTGCAATGCAGCTATTCTTCCGCGCAATTTTGTGTAATTGGCTGGTCTGCCTCGCCTTTTTTGTGCCGATGTTTATGAAGGAAAATGGTGCAAAGATGTTCGCTATGATGCTGTTTGTATTCTGCTTTTTCATTTCGGGATATGAGCATAGTATAGCTAATATGTGTACTTTCGCCATTGCGCTCGTGCTGGATCATCCGGGTACGGTCTCTGTCGCTGGCGTCATCCATAATCTCGTTCCGGTTACGCTTGGGAATCTGGTGGGTGGCGTGCTGCTTATGGGGGTTATGTACTATTCGGTCAATCTCCCGTTTTTGGACGAGGAGGAACACTAAAAAAGAAGCCGTGGAACCTAAGTTCCATGGCTTCTTTGCATTAATTTCGAAAAATTGCGTATGCAGTGTCTGCAGATGCTTCTTTGCTGTTTATTCTGTTTGAGCAGGAAAATGAATAAATTCCTCCAACTCCTTGAACAGCTTTTTGGGATTGACGTTGTCAGGTACAACCAGAGTTAGCGGCTCATCCAGCTTGAGCACATACATGCCTAAAATGGATTTGGCATCTGCCATACCGCTTTTGCCATGAATCCAGATGTCATACGTATAATTGGATACGATTTGATTGATCTTCTCAATATCCTTAACGTTTTTTACCTTGATGGGTGTCATCATTGCACAGCACTCCCCTGCGTTGAATTGGGGCTTACGAAACAAGCCTTAACATCACTATACCCTATTTATAAAGAACGTTGCACAAACTTATTTAGAAAATGACATGCGGCGCGGAGCTGACCTTCCAGTAGCTACCGACCTTTTCAAAATTCACGGTGATTTTCTCGTTCGCCTGCTTGGTTTCTGCCGGATAAGGCACGGTCAGCAGGTAGCTGCGCTTCACCGGAGTCATGGTTACCATTTTCGCCGTAGCCCGGCTGAACTCTAGCAAATTGCCGCCATCTGCGTTCAACTGAGCTAGTCTGCCGTTGACTTCAACGAAAAATTTGCCGACAAATTGCTCACTGGCCTGTTTCGTATAAGCCTGCGTTAGATAGTTGATCAATTTGGTCTTCGTACCGATGTCCTCGGACAAATAGCGGTAGCTTTTACCGTTCAACTGGAACGCTTGGCCCAACGATTTGCCACCGCTGATGGCATACTGATAACGAGACTGCGCCTCCAGCACAAGCGGAATCGCACTCTCATGGTTCAGCTTGTCCAGCTGGGTTGGATTCACGCTAGTAGCTGTAGCTGCGGCTGGCGCCGAAGTAGACGGCTGATCCGGCTTGGACGGCTTGGCAGTCGATGGTACAGACGGAGCTGCCGCTGGTGCTACCGACGCGGATGGGCGCGGTGCTGGTGCAGACGGAGCTGCTGGTGTGGCCGCTTGGACGGAACCTGCGGCTGGAGCAGTTGTTGCTGGAACTGACGGCGCTTGCGCAGGGGCTGGCGTCGCAACAGACGCTGATGCTGCTGGTGCAGGCACCTGGGTCGGTACAGTTGCTGACGGGACGGCAACACTCGGTTGCGCCGCGTTCGCTGGACCGGACACGGCGGGCGCAGCAGCAGCGACCTGTGCCGCGCTCAAAAGTGTGGCCGCAACACATAGTGCGGATAGTTTCGTATTTATTTTCATACTCAAATACACCTCCATAATCATATGTCTGCATAAACTGCACACGTTTCTATTATAAGAATTTCGGTGCTCGATTAGGTTGCTAAATTGTTTCTATTTGCCTTTTTTTGTTCATTCTGCACGAAGTTTGTCCGTATTTGCCGGGAGCGTAGGTTCTGACCGTTTCTCCTGCTTTGCCTCGATCTCTTCCAAGGATCGTGACATTTGCTTCACAGAACGGTCCAGCTGCTCCAATCTACGGTTAAGGGTGACGAGAATGTATTTTAACAGAATCAGGCTTAATGCTGCAGGGAATCCGACATTAGTTACGAGCTCGATCATGCTTTCAGTCGTTAAAGAACTCACAGATTCCGCCTCCTTTATCATACACATGTATTACCTTTGTAAGAACTAGCGTTCCCATCTATATGGAAAACATACGTTCCCCTCTGCACCCATAACAAAAAGAGCCCCGATTAGCATGGAGCCCTTTCTGATTATATTCATTTAACTAGCATTCAACCCACTACCGAGCTGCATATCAAGGAGTGTATATGTTCGGCTACTGGGGCTTGGACATCCCTTCTCCCAGATAAAATCCGGTGTGCGGGGGCTGATTATAGGCTACGTTTTGCCAGGCCACACTCAGGCGATACACCGGATCATGCATAAGCGTGTAGAATCGGTGTTCTGACTCGTAAGGTGTTGTGTAGATACGCAGCGCCGAATTATCACTTTTGCGCCAAATGACTTCCTCCCGCCAGTCACCGAACAGATCAGCCTGCAACGACGGTGTTCCTTTGGTTCCGTTATTGGAACTCGTCCCTGTGGCCGTAAGCAAGTTGGAAGTCGTCGAGTTCGTATAGTTCCACTTGTCAATTTTACCAGCGCTTGAGGAGGTATGATCCAGCAGTTCACGGAGCAGATCTCCATCCCACCAGATACCAAAGTTAATGGAAGAAGGCGTCGTATTGGTAATGAGCTGCCCCTGGGCTGAACGTAACCCAATGCCTGGTGCCCATTGCTCATTCCCCTTCGTACGCGGATCAATGTCTGCCGACATGCCTCGTCCGGTATCCTTGCCTGTTTTTACGCCCCATAAAATGTTGCCATTGCGCGGATCGTACATAGCTGCTCCGTAGGTGGCATTTTTATCCTCGTTCACCTTAAACACTTCATATCCTGAACGGTCCGGGTCCAAATCCCCGACATGAAGCGCATCTCCATGTCCCATTCCCGTGTTAGCCAGCTTCGCTCCGTTATCGTCTACAACCAGTGAGCCATACACGATCTCATCCTTATCATCTCCATCCACATCTGCCACACTCAAACTGTGATTCCCCTGTCCAGCCGTCCCGGCATTGGTGGAGCTGTTGCTGTCAAAGGTCCAGCGGCGGCTTAGATTGCCGTTCCGCCAATCATATGCGACTAGAACGGTACGCGTGTAGTAACCACGTGCCATCACTATGCTGGGTCTCACGCCATCCAGATAAGCAACCCCGGCAAGAAAACGATCCACACGGTTACCATAGTTATCTCCCCAGCTGGACACCGTTCCGCGCGGTGGCACATAGTCAATCGTACTAAGGGCCTTGCCTGTATCACCTGAGAACACAGTTAGAAACTCGGGGCCCTTCAAAATATATCCACTCGTGTTGCGATGATCAGCCGAAGCGTCGCCAATCTTTACACCTGTACCATCTACCGTGCCGTCTGCTGTCTTGCATACAACCTCTGCTTTACCATCTCCATCAAAATCATAGACGAGAAATTGCGTATAGTGTGCACCAGCCCGAATGTTCCGTCCCAGATCGATTCGCCATTTGCGTGTTCCATCGAGCTCATATCCGTCCAAAAATACATTTCCCGTATACCCGGATTGCGAATTATCCTTAGAATTGGAAGGGTCCCATTTCAGCACAATCTCATACTCGCCATCCCCATCAAGATCCCCCACACTGGCATCATTGGCATTATACGTGTAGTTCATATGATCCGGGGTTGTACCTCCCGCAGGCTGCTGTATGGGAACGTCCAGATAGTTGCTGTTCCACGCCTTTACCGCTGGAGAAGCGGCCTGCTCTGCTCCGTTAACCACGGCACGAACGGTATACGAAGATGAGGTCGTACCTGCCTTGTCCAGGAAGTTGGTTCTCGATGTAATCGGCGCATCATTCACCTTGCTTGCCCCTCTGTACAGATTGAAACCAACCGAATCCGCTTCCGTACCCAATAAGCGCCAGCTCACCAGTACACCCTCTGGTACCTTCACTGCGACAGTTCCCCTGTTCAGCTTCTCCATTTGCCTTGTAGAGGCAGCTGAGATTGGGCTATCCATCGGAGTGACCACTCCACACAACATGACACCGAGACAGAGCAATACAGCATGCCGAAACCTTTTGTTCATCTGATCATTAGCTCCTTTCATGGTTTGTATTTTCAATAAATTTATTTTATCTGACTGATAAGTTATTGTTGTTTAAATCTTATGATAGCGCTTACATGAATGTAAAGGGACGAATTCGTCCTTTTTGTTCAAAAATCCGGGCTAATACTTTAAAAATCAGAGGTCCATGAATAATCGTTCTTCGTCAGCTATGCTTTGGATATCCTCTGAGCTAATACTGATATATTGATAGCCTTCTGCCTGCTGTTTTTTCAATGCCAGTTCCTTCATAAAACGTGGGCTACCCTCTCCGGCATCCTCGTCATACACAAGCAATAAACCGTCTGTTTTGCGGAAAAGGAGTTCATCCCGTGCCTTGAGTTGCCATATTCCCTGATACGGCTGGCGGCTAACTACTCCCACATAGTCAACTTCGGCACAAATCTGCTGAAAGTATTCCTTTTTATCCTCCTTCCATTTTTCCTCCATATTTTGATAAGCCATCATAATAGAGCATTTTAGGTCGGGGTATTGCTGTTTTAATGCAATGACGACCTCGCAAGCCCACAAGTCCACCCCGTATTGGCCGGGGGTAATCACCCATTCCAGCCCATCTTCGATCAGGGGAATCAGCCTGCTTGTAATCGCCTTTTTAATGTATGGAATGCCTTCGTGCTTTTGACTGAAAATATTCAGCTCATGGGCACGATAGCCAGAAACGAGCAAGTTTTTCATCATCTCATCGTCCTTCTGAAATTATCATAAAGATTATTGTAAAAACGAACCTCTGCCCTATGGGCTAAAGAAGGTTCGTCTTTTGGGAATTTAGTATTCAATCAAAATTACTTTATGATGCTTAATGAATTCCTATCACGCCCGCATATCACCCCTCGGAGTTTACACGCCGATCTTGAATTCTAACATTGCTACTCAACACACCAGCATCGCTACTTATTTTGAACGACGGGTAACTAGGATCTGCCTCAAGCCGCATTTTGCTATCGAACTGCTGCTCCTGCTGCCGATCTACCCAAAAAGAATAAGAATCGGACTGAACTGCTATATCGGTTGCATTCGGTGCATCGATCACCAAGATGACAAGTACGCCGTTGCATCCACAATCTTCTGTATCATAAAACAACTTGAACATGCCTGGCCGTCCTGAAAGGACCATCGCTAGCCTTTCAACCGACAAGGAATCCAACTCTAAATGTATACTCATGAAATGAACTCTCTCCTTTGTAATTGAGATGTTTGGACATATTTGGACTCAACAACTTCAAAAGTCTAAATATAAACTATATTTTCATTATAATCATCTCAAAACTTTAAGTACAAGGAGATCATTAATGATGGCATTTATAAAAGAGACCGTTTGTTTCTTCGCGGAGATTCTGCTGAATGCACATCTCTACTTGGTTCCTTTGTGCCCAACGATTCAAATCCACCCTTACATTTGTATTAATTTGTTTGGTATTTATCAAGTTTGAACCATTTTTGAAATTCACTCTGGCTAATTTTTTTAACAGATTTCACCTTTTTTCTGTCCATGGAGTATCTGTATAATTTCTTTTGATCAGATGGATACTCACTTATATAGTCTAAACTTTTTCCATCTTTATGCCATAAAATCAGGCCAGTGCTAATATAATCCGTTTCTCTAGGAAGATATATAAAGCCATCCTTCTTCGTATTATAAATGGCTAGGGAGCTGCTTGATGTATCACCGAACGAAAAGACAATTTGATCTTCTTTTGGTGACCAATTATAAGCAGTAATGGATTCTACATTTTTTTTGCCTTTAGCCTTTAATAGATCATTTACAATGGTAGATTTTCCGGTTGTAAGATTGATTAGTAATAACGTATCGCCTGCACTACGCTGTGCCTGTATAGCCAACCATGTATTAGAAGGAGATAATACTGCACTCGATATATCACGCAGTTTATCATTATATCCATCTGTTTTAAGGGTGTAACTCTTTTCTCCTTTTTTGATCGTTATGGATGTAATGACACTTTTCTCAGAACTCGGAACATTTTCCAGCTCGACTTTTTTTGCCAATAACGTAATGTTTTTTTCCTTCCACATTACTTGATCTGGAGTCTCGTTCTTTTTAAACTTAGTTATGGACTGATATACAGATGGATTTACAGTATTAACTGAACTTTGAACATAGGTATTAGGCTGTAATGTACTATTAGCGTTAGTGATAGAAAAGCCACTTATACTTCCCACCAACACTATACTCGACAGGAAAGCAATAGCGTATTTTAATCTTAGATTTTTCATTTTAATGCTCCTTTGCAAAAAGTTTATTGTTCTTAGGAGTCGTTATTGAAAGAGAAAGGATAGGTGAATCTAAATATGAACAAACCTGCTCAATTTATTTCTATTCTTATACTTTCTATAAGTGTAAGTGTGTTTGCTGGTTGTGGAAAGCAGGAGACAACAGGAACCTCCACTAATGAAACAGTACCGGCAGCCTCAGAATCAGCAATTCAAGAAGGACCAGAGTTATCAACCGCACACCAAAGCTTGGACGAGATCAAATGGAATGAAATTAAAGATCCACTAATTGAGTATGGAATGATAACGAAACTCAAAGCGGCAATATCCGCCTTCGTATCAAACGATTTGGATCAATTCCATGCTGCCCTCAGTCCAAGGGTTGGAACAGCTCACGATTATCTCTTCGACTATCCGGTGAAGTTTACTGGTATTGCTGAAGCTCTACAAGAAAATGATCGGATATTGGTTCCCATTGTAGGCGAACGACTTAATAAAGAAGAAGGCTTCTCTCCCGATATACGGTATACCTTCTATTTTGAAAAGGATAAAGATGGTGTATGGAAAATTGTCTCAATTGACTGATTAGTTTCTCCTTCCAACCGAAAGAAAACGTTCCGATAAAATCAGAACGTCTTCTCTTCTTTAAAATTTATTTGAATAAGTTCTGCAGCAAGAAGCGTACACAAGAAAACCAGCTAATGTTTGTCATGAGGGTCCACTTGTACAGGGAAAATAAAACATTAGACTGACACACCTAACTTTGAAAAGCTTTTATATACCAAGCATCCATAGCAGAGTGTTCAGAACCTGGTAGAGGTTCATGTAAAAGTGTAAATCCAAACTTTTCATATAATAAACATGCAGTTTTTAATTCATGCATTGTTTCTAAATAGCATTTTTCATAATGTTTAGAGGCAAAAGACGAAGCTGTTTCCATAAGTTTCTTGGAAAGCCCTAAACCTTGAGCTTTTGGACTTAAGTATAGCTTTTGTAATTCGCAAACTTTATCATGTTCGTTAAACGGCGCTATGCCAATTCCACCAACAACTTCTCCCTCCATTTCTACTACCCAATAGTTCGCATGTTTTAAATTATTATAGTATTGGTGTAGGTCATTAAGTTGAGGGTCAAAATAAGCTGTTCCAGGAATCGCTAATCCAAGTGATTTTAATGAATCTTGTATAATTTCTTTTACTTTTGCATTGTCTTCTTTTTTCATTTCTCGAATAACCATATACGATCTCCTTCAATTAAATCTAAAATTCGGGAGCATACTGCCGGTAGTCCTTTCGGTCTGTGGTTCAGTATTTCAGTTCGTGATTCGCCGGACAAACGAACATATTTCGCTCGGCGTCAAAGGTGAATTTCCACTTTGGAAACAATCCTTGCTTGGGATGAAATCTCCGGTGAGCAATCACCGCAAAGGTCTTCCAGCTTTGAAGTCCTTTGCAAATTGACGTTGTTAAATAACCCGAATCAAGTGCTACGGCTTCGACCTTAAATTCAAAGCGTTTTTGCTGGCGGCCAAAAGCGACAAATAGGGCACGTATCCAAAGAAAACACTTTATTTTCTTTCAACACAACTAACATACTAACAGAAAAACACGCCAAGGACATGGTCGTGTTTCTCTAAAAACTGAACGGTATGATCGTTTAATATGGTATATTTTTTGTGACTATGCACTGATGTTACCTGTTGGTAAATGGAATAATGTAACTAAACAGGAAATACAACTCTTGAAATATATGTTATCTACGCACCGCCTGAGCATCCATTTGGTACAGTTCATCAAACAAAAGAAATGGCCATGTCTACTGAGAGATAGATAAATCCAATTAATTAGACATTTGCACATAAGATGGGGATGAGGTGATTCAATTGTTTAGCTCAAATACGATAGACACTGCACGAATTTAGGGAGATCATGATCTTGCTGTCATGATCAACTAATTCAGCTGGCCTATCCCGGATTTCCACGAACGACGGTAGCCCATACGAAACATCGGTAGCCGTATCGAACTATCGGCTGACGTATCCCCCTATGTCAGAACAAGGAAGAAACCTTCTCTGAAAATATGTTTGTACCAAACTATGCCATGCATGAAGGACTTCCAGTTCTGCTAACGAGAAAACGGAACTCCCACCTGTTGTCTTACGTTTTTTGATGGAACACCAGAAAATGAACGCCTATCTTGTTGGTTCGAAATCAACCATTTCCCGTGAAGTAGAGGCGGAGTGGGACAGTTTTCTTGACGGGTTTTTTATTCCCCTAAAACCACCTAGTTCTCCCCCGGCTATCATCATCTTAAAACACCTATTAAAATAGGCCGCCCAAATTTTGGGTTGACCTAATAATACGAAATCATACTTGAGAGAAAACCGCCTTTTACTCATATCGAAATCAATCTTTAATAAGAAGCTCGCCTAGCCGCTGTTGCAACTGATGGGCATAGAACGATAGTTCTGCTTCAGCGGCCAAATCCCGCAGCAATGCCTGGATCAAAAACGCTCTAGGTGCCTTATTTTCCAACTCTTCCTCAAGCAACACGGTCACTTGCTGAAGTTCCTTCTTTCTGGCATTTGGGATATATAGATCAGGAATGATCGACAAGATCGCTTGAAACAAAACGGAAATCCTCGCTGAGCTTGTCGGGACAAGTGACTCTAAATCCACTTCCTCATACTCTTTCATGAACTCATAGGTTAGCAGAGGCTGAGGTGAACATTTACTCAAACCTTGAACCAAATCATCCATACGTTCCGCGATAAATCCTGCTATTTTTTCGACGGTGATTGGTTTGTAGGCAAATAGCAGATGAAAAGTATACTCCCGGATCATGCCGCTAAACATGGCAGTTACGTCCCATTTCCAATCCAATATGGCAGAGCCGTATTGGCGCATCAGCAGGTTTTGGTAATAGCTGAACATCTGAATCTGAATCTGATGAATGAGGGTAGAGATGTTGTCGTTGCTCGCCGAGGGAAATTCATTGTAATCTCGGGAAATATAGTAGCCGTGACGGCCAAAAAATTGGAATAAACCCATAATTTCGGCCAGATACGTTTCCCGACGCGGTAATGCCATTTCCCGAATTCGCTCCACCTCATCCATCATATACTGCTGGCGTTGCTTCAATATACTGACGAACAACTCTTCCTTGGACTCAAAAAATTTATACAAGGAACCTTTGGCGATACTGCAATCGTCGGCGATATCCTGAATTGAGGTTGCTCTATAGCCTTTCTCCATAAAAAGGCGGATAGCAGATTGGACGATTTTTTCCTTTATTAAACTCATGCTTATGTCTCCTTATCACTTGTTACGGACAGATGTGATTTTTTCAAAGTTCCTTGATCAAGTATAGCCAATATCCAGCGAGCAAAAAAGAAGGCGTCGTGCCAAAATGAGGTGTCCGGTCCACTCCATGGTACTCAGTAAAAGCGTTCTCCCTTACATTAGAGCGATACATAGCATACAAATATGGAGTAAGACCAGCACATAAATAAGCCTCACAACAGTGTCAAGCCAATTTCGGATTATGAGCAACACGGTCATCAAGGCTGGAAAACCAAAAAGACCGCCCCATCGACTGACGAACCTGTCGGCTTGTCCATTCATGAAATGAACAGGGATCTCCAGAGGAGCAGACCAGACCACTATCATGGCGGCAAGCCACGCAAGCACCGTGACAAAAACGGTAGTTTTAGGATGAAAGAGAATCTTAATCAATGCGTTGCCTCCTTTTGTTCTATCTTATTTGGGAGTAGTAAGCCAGAAAGTCCAGTGCCAGTCTACGAATTCACCCAACCGGCCGGATAGTACCATACTTAGCGCGGGAGCGAGAAGCATTGGAATCCCAAGTAAACTGATGATTGCCCCTCGCTTGTCAGGTGAAGCAAGGGGATATAGCATGGCCATTCCAATCGGGGAAACCATGTCTCCCCCTAAACCTTGAATGATCCGAAAAAAAATCAGTTGTCCAGAATTTTGCGCGAATGCAGACAATATGGAACCTAACATGAATAATCCAATAGAACAAAGAAACACCTTCCTAGCACCGCATTTGTCCGAAAGCCATCCTGCCAACGGAATGACCGCAGAAAGTGAAAGTGTATAGGCGTTTACCGACCATTGAGTGGTCTGGAGCGAAACACCAAATTCCTGAACCCAGGTCGCGAGGGCCAGGTTAAGAGCTGTGCTGTTCAAAATCACCATAAACGTCCCAATGACGATCGCAAGCGTTGGTAAAAAATATAGACGGAATATAAATGACCCTTCCTTAGAAGATTCGTCAATAACTGCATGATGAGACATATACAAATACCTGCTTTCTCTAGAAATGAACGAAGGTTGAGGACTAAGCTAAGCCTGCTTCAGTCTAGCCCGTCAAGATCCTATTCGACCAATTAGTTTTATTAAAAACTTTTTGGTTTTCAATTCATCATATCCTTGAGAGCCAGGTGTGTCAATCCTCGATATAAAAAGATTTATTCGGATTATGAACTATTAGTTCTTTACAAAACTAAATAGTCAAAATAAGATAAATGTCAGGGGTCGAAATATACAGCATTGATTTAGTCATGAAAAAACAGGGATTTATAAATGAACGGAAGGAAAAGAATATGCAAAAAAACAATCATGAGCACACCGCTGCACTCTATTTTGATGGCTTGACCAACTTCAGGGATTTCGGAGGCTATGCCACCACGGATGGGAAGAGAGTAAGAAAGGGAATCCTGTTCCGCTCCGACGAATTGTCAAAGTTATCGAGAGCCGACATGGCACGAATGGATCAAATCGGCCTTAAGCTGATTTGCGACTTAAGAACGGAAACGGAGCAGAAATCGAACAAGAGCCGCATGCTGAATCAGGGAGTCGAAGTAAAGAATTTGGCCATGCAGGATAAAAGTCAGGAATTTACCCGTCTCGAATTTATAAGGTATTTAATTAGACATGGCAAGGATATCGATTTTGAGCAAACGATGAAAGACATGTATGATCATATGGGAACTGGCTCTAAGTCTACGTTACAGAAACTTTTCACTCTGTTGTCCGAAAAAGAGAAGTTTCCTGTCCTGATTCATTGTACTGGGGGCAAGGATCGAACTGGATTCATCGTGGCGATTATTCAGCTGTTTCTGGGAATTCCCTACGAAAGCGTGCTTGAGGACTACTTGCATTCCAATATATGCATCGGGCCACGTATGAAAAAAGCCGAGAAAATGATCCGACTGATGAGCTTTTACCGAGTGCCTGCAGAGCGAATCAGGCCCATGCTGGAGGTGAAGCGTGATTATCTGGAGGACGTGCTACAGGGAATTATGAGCCGGCATGCGAACATTGAAGGATACTTAAAAAACGAATGCGGCGTTTCGCAGCAGCACCTGGAACGCTTCAAAGAGCTCGCTCTAGAGTAACGAAATTGAAGTTACCTTGTCCAATCTACTATGGGGTATTCTGGTATTTAACCGAGGACTGATCAAGGGAAACTATATGTACATTCACCGATGGAAGATAAAATTGACTCTATACTTAACTATAGTGTTTATAATTGGTGACGCGAAACAACAAGAAAAGATTTAGTGAGGGGATTTTAAATGATATACGTGGCGTGAGAGCTGTAAGACGGAACATCTCCTGCAGAGGAAATGAGCCTTTGTCCGGAAATGCTCGAAGGCAAGCTTGATGAAAGAATTGTTTCTGGGAACACAGTCGGAGATGAGGAATTTGTCTCCCAACTGGCTTTCACTACAAAGAGTAGAGGTCTCAGACAATATACACAATTAAAGTGTATGCCTGCCCACATATTGATAAGTACCTTCGGGTAAACAAGCCACTCATCTTGCTGATTAAAAACGAGCGAGCCACATGTTATACCTTGTTTACGAACAAATGTCCCGCCTTGAGGAAACAATTGATCCTGCGAATGAGGCTCTCCAAGCACATCTGCCACAGTTCCATGATATTTTAGTACATATGCGACCGTCTCCACCATCGACATATTGTGAAAAGAACAAAAGAAATACCTCCTGTGGTTCCTGATAAACCTGGAATATAGTCGCTCTGCCAGGCGGTACCACTAAATACAACGTGAATGTCCAACTTTGTAACATCTTAATTACGTCAAAGTTGAGCTATAAGTAGAGCCAGTGACTGTATAGGTGAAAAACACGCTCGCTCTACCACCTTTTCCATCCTCTGCTGTCACAAACACCTGTGTGCTTCCTGCTGATTTGGGCTTTAACGTAAGCTGTTGACTTGTTACTTCTGCTTCTACTACGTATACATCTGAAGTGATCACATGATACGATAGTTCATCCTGATCACCACCAAAAAATACATTTTTTAAATCCACTAGTGTATCTCCAGAACCCACAATGCCATATTGATCGGGAGGAACTGTGGCTGTGACAGGTACATGGTTAGGTGTGGGTGTGGACGTTGGTGTTGGATTCGTTGTAGAACTGCCACCGCCGCAATGCGTCAGTGGTTCATCTGGGCGAAATGAGCCATCCGGATAATCAGTGATCGCCCCTTGCTTCACAGCCTCCTGTACTGCCTGTAACGCCTCGGACGACATATTTTTGGATTGATCGGTAAAAGATACTGTATTCGCTTTAGTCATAATTGCTGATGTGTCCCCTTTCTTTTCCACATGAACAAAGCTGTGGTCCCCATGCTATACCTGCCAGCAACGTCTCGATTAGCGCTTTCTACCATTCTTTATTTGTTCTTAATTCACCAGTTTCTCCCTGTACATGGTTCATTCTTTTGTTAGGAAAAGATCTTATCATCCACTTCTGAACCGATTCTGAACAATCTTAAAATTTTATTTATTCTTAGTTGGAACTTGGTAGAGAAAAAAAGAGCACTTAGCCAGATAGGGATAAGCACTCTAAAATTTTTATAAACATGGATGTACAGGCCCTCTCAGGAAGTTGTAGGCTTCCATTGAAAGGTAGCTGCTGACTTAGATGGAAGGGTTGATTTGAAAACTTGATTTCCCTGCCGAACCTTAAATGTTTTTGTGTTCTCTCCCGTATTGGCGGCAATCAGGATTAGCGTACCGTCGGGGTTACGATAAGCGACCGTTTCAATACTTCCACTATAATGAGTAGAATCAATACGTACCGCACCAGGACGGACAAATTTGCTGGCATGTCCAATCGCATAATATTCTACATTTTTCGTAACGGCACCGCTTAACGGGTCGATGGTCACTACACCTCTACAGTTGGTACATCCACCATTGGTCGGACCGCCGGACGGGTCAAGTGCAATATTCCAAAAGAGGACATTTTGCGACCAGTTTCGGGGTGCGCCAATAATCAGCTTGGACATATCCCAGCTTAAATCATCTCCAAAGCCCGGACTCCATGCTCCTCCGCTGCATTCTGTCATATAAACAGGCTTATCCGGAAAAGCATTGCGCACGTCTGACATCGCTGTCGGCTCTCCTTTGTAGCAATGAAAGGCCGTTCCGTGCGTGTAGCTTCGAGCCTGTTCGTCTCCCAGCACGGTCTTGGCATATTCACTCCCAGTATCCCAGTTATGGTCAAAGGCAATAATATGGGTAGACAAATCGTTTCGACTTAAAGCAGGGCCTAAATATTGCTTAATAAATTTCGCCTGCTCTACTGCTCCCATACTCATGCTGGGATACTTGGACGTGGTGAATTCCGGCTCATTTTGAATGGAAATCGCCTGAATGGGAATCCCCTCATTCGCATAGGCCTGTATATAACGAACAAAATAGTCAGCATACGCCTGATAGACACGCGGATCGGTATAGTCCAAATACCAACCGTTATATATCTGCTCACCATATTTCATCCAGGGCGGGGCCGTCCATGGAGTCCCCATAATCCGTAAATCCTGGTTTCTTCTCAGAATTTGCTTCAGCACATCGATCACATCCCGATCCTTGGCAATGGAGAAATGATTTAGCTCATAGTCCTTGCCTGTGGCCACATCATCGTAGGTATAGTTGCTAGGCTGTCCCTGTTCATCCACTGAATAATCTGATGCTCCAATGGTATGGCGAATATAGCTTAATTGAATACCGCCGGCTGTAAACAAGTCATTGAGCAACTGATCACGCTGATTGGCAGACATGCCATGATTCATCAGATATGCGGACGAACCGGAAACTGCTGCGCCAAACCCTTCCATCGTCTGGTAACGAATATCTGGTCTAATCTCAACCGTCAGTGTATCCGCATTCGCTGCAACTTCGTTACTGTTGTCTTTTCTCCATGGGATTGGGGCTTGCTGTGTCAGACGATTCGCCGGGTCTGGTGTGGTTAGCCACATACTGACATTCCTTTCGCCTGCCGTGTTCACACCATTCTGCATAGCCAGACTGATCAGAATAGCACCAATCAAGATGATAGCTGCAACTATAAGCAGGAAGAAGTCAGAACGTCGTTGTTTTGGGAGTTTCTTCATCTAAGGTCCTCCTCTCTCCATAATCAGACTGTCCCCTATATTTCCTTCTATTTCAGCTTTCACTTGGGTTTCCCTTTGCATACCTACTGAATGTTACATATCTATAGCAAAAAGAGAGCCGGTGTTAGTGCCCGTGCTCTCTTGAAATTTAACCACTTTAAAAGGAATATAACGGGATTACTTTTTTGCCTTTTCTGTAGAGGCTGCCGGAATCGTAACAATTCCTGTCAGTCTTGTATCCTGAGAGGAGCTGCCTACATAAATCGGAACTTCACCAGATGGCATAACCCATGCTTTGGATTTTTCATCCCAATAAGAGAGAGCTTTCGGGTCGAGCTCAATGCGAACCTTCTTCTCTTGGCCCGGCTTTAACTCTACCTTGGCCCAACCTGCCAATTGACGTGATGGAGTCTCTACATTGGTCGGAAGCTTACCGCTGTATACCTGCACAACCTCAGCTCCGGCTGTTTTGCCAGTGTTTTTTAATTTAAGCGAAACCTCGACAGAACTTGTACGATCGGATTTCTTTCCACTCGCATGCTGTTTTACCTTCAAATCACTGTACCCGAAAGTTGTATAGGATAAACCGTGTCCAAAGGAAAATGCAGGTTGAATACCCGATTTCTCATATCCACGGTAGCCTACAAAAATACCGTCTGAATAGTCACCGACTCCATTGACACCCGGAAATTTCTCCGGTGAGGATACAGGTGTAGACTGCTCGTTAACCGGGAAGGTTACTGGCAGCTTGCCAGAAGGATTCACATCCCCAAACAAGACGCGCGCTATGGCATTCCCTTGCTCTTGACCAGCAAACCATGCCTGTACGATCGCAGGAACTTTGTCCTGCCAGGTGTCCATTTGCACAGCTCTGCCGCTCATTTGTACCACAATGGTTTTCGGGTTGGCAGCGGCAACCGCACGGATCAGCCGATCCTGATTGTTCGGCAGCTCCATATCGGAACGCTCCACATAGCCTTCACTTTCATACGTACGTGTGACCACAATCGCAACATCCGATTTTTTAGCCAGCTTTACAGCATTGTCAATCAGCTTGTCTGTCGTATCTGCCGGAGGCTCCCAGCCCAGACGAACCATACCACCAGAATCGCGACCATTCGTTGGATAATCGGCACGATATTCAATTCGTATCTTATGCTTTTCCCCCGCTTGGAGCGAGATGTTTTTCTTCGTTGTTCCCAGCTTCGTACCTTGATTATCTACAAATAGCTTGTCATCAAGATACAGCTTGCTTGATCCCAAACTGGTTAATGACAATGCATAGTCACCATCCTTGGGAGCTGCAATGGCCCCTGTCCAGCGTGCAGATATCAAACCATTTAGTGTTGTTGGG
Organism: Paenibacillus sp. BT-177; assembly: GCF_025846815.2. Lineage (NCBI taxonomy): Bacteria > Bacillati > Bacillota > Bacilli > Caryophanales > Paenibacillaceae > Paenibacillus > Paenibacillus sp. BT-177. The sequence goes on from NZ_JAOYTP010000002.1 coordinate 804,476, forward strand.
GTATTAGGAACTTTAGGGGACTTCGCATTGAAGCCCTGATAATTATAAAAGCCAAGATTCATATTGACTTGATCATCATTGCGCACAAGAATCGGATTGCCTTCCATCTTGTTATTCGTCCAGTATTCGCCTCGCAGTCCCTGCTCAGCATCGCCATAAGTCGCATATCCAACACTGACATTCTCTTTCTGATCGGATGTGGTCAGCAACGAAGACGGAACAGCTGATGGACCTGGCATAATGTCTCCCGCAGAAACAGGGTCCGTGCCCGGTGCATACTTGACGGTAACTCCTTTGCCTACACGATTACGGATGCCTTCCAGCGGACTCACCGTGTACGTCGGGTTTACCAACGAACTGCCTCCGCCTGCCACTGTGCCGCTATCTGCATCTGGACCAATCACAGCAATGGATTTGAGTTTATCTTGAGATAACGGTAATACGTTGTTTTTATTCTGAAGCAGTACCATACTTTCCTCAGCCAATTGACGGGCTGTTTTACCATGGTCACGGGCATCAATTTGATTATTTTGAGCCGGGTGATCAAACAAACCTTTACTGAACATTTGCACCAGAATGCGCTTAGCCTTATCATCAATCGTTTGTTCACTTACCTTGCCATTCTTGACAGCATCCAGCAGCTGGTCTCCCCATTTACCATAAGGTGTTCCGGGTGTTTCCAGGTCCAAACCGCTATTTGCCGATTCGACTGTACTCAGATTTGCGCCATAATCACTCATCACGAAGCCTTTGAATTGCATTTCCTTTTTCAAAAGGTCTGTCATGATGGTCTTGTTCTCACATGCCGATTCGCCGTTGACCTTGTTAAAGGAGCACATAGCTCCGCCCAAGTCTGCCTTAGCAATAGCCTCCTCAAACGGGCGTATGTAAATTTCATGTAGCGCACGGTCACTGACTTTGACATTTGTCGTGAAACGCTCCGTCTCCTGATTATTCATAAGGTAATGTTTCGCAGTCGCCAAGACAGGGTGGCTTTGCACACCTTTGACATAAGCGGTCGCCATTTGCGATTGCAGTAGCGGGTCCTCGCCCATAGATTCAAAGTTCCTCGATCCCCATGGAATACGGGCAATATCCATCCCCGGTCCAAGCACCACATTATGAGTCGTATTAAAAGCCTCGTCTCCAATCAAATCTCCATACTGTTTGGCAGCCTGGGTATCCCACGTTGCAGCCAATGCAATAGGGGCCGGCAACGCAGTTGATTGCTTGTCCTGCACATCCGGATTGGCGATCCGAACACCCGCAGGTCCATCTGCCATCTTTAACGCCGGAATACCCAACCGTTCCATCGGATTATTATAAAATCCATAATAATTGTTGACCTTACCAGTCACCAGATCTATTTTTTCTTCCAGCGTCATTTCTTGTAACAGCAATGCTGCCCGTTTCTCAGCCGACAGGGATGTGTTCATCCAAGGCCGATCTGTCCGGCTTCCTGCCGCTTCTGCAATATGCATAGGTCCGATCACAACAGCCGCAATGACTGTCATCATCACCATACGGAACAACCATGTTGTTTTTACTTTCACGTTTGTAATTCCTCCTTGATGTTTGGTCATGAGGTGAATACCTATTCAACGCTCACAGGCTTGCAAAGGCTCTCGACCCTGCGAGCTCCAACAAGAATCCAGAGCCACGGGGTAAGCAAGCAAGTCAGCAAAAGCCGCAATGGCTCAAGTGACACGTTTACCACCCTACCGCACATTTTCGGAAATTTCATTGAAAGTTTTTGGAAGAAGAATACTAGGACCTTCATTCTTTCTCATATAAAGAGAGCGCTAACAATTCAGTTAACCGATTATAAGATTACACTTTTGTAACTTTTTAATGACTGTTTTTTAACTATTTATAATCCTAAAAAATGATTCATATGTCCCACGCTTTGACATGCATCTATGATCTTTTTTAGCGTGCGACCAAAGCCTCTATTTTAGGAAATTGGAAATACTTATGTATAAAAAAGAAAGGATAATAAAAAAACAGAGACCTGAAAGGTCCCTGGAAGCAATGTGAATCCATGTGATTATTCAAACGGATACTGAAGTCCCCACTGTGAACGAATCTGATCCATCAATTTCATAATTCCTAATGATTCATCCAAAGAAATAGTAGAACTTTCGAGTAAACCTTCGTTCAAGCAGCGCCCGACTTCTTCTGCTTCAAAGGCATAGCCTGTAGAGGAGCGATCATCCTGAAAGTTTTGCACCTCTTTACCATCCACAACTAAAGTAGCCGATGTACTATTCAGGAATGACGGAATGTGAATATAGCCCTTGGTTCCATGGATATAAGCCTCATTCGTCAGCCCGAGACGAACCGCCCCGTTAAGCATAGCCGTGCGTCCTTTTCCATAATCCAGCATGATCGAAAATGTCTCATCAACGCCCGTTTCCCCGATATGGGCGGTACTCCATACATGCTCTGGCTCGGGACCAAAGATCATCGAAGCAAAAGAAACGGGGTAAATTCCTGCATCTAATAATGCCCCTCCGCCCAGCTCGGGATTCAATAATCTTCCCTCTGGGTTCCAGTCTATACGAAAACCGAATTCCGCCTTCACCAACTTCACTTCACCAATACGTCCCTCATGTATCCACTCCCGCACTTGGCGAATCGGTGGCAAAAAACGTGTCCACATTGCTTCCATCAGGAATAGCTTATGATCACGCGCATAGCTGATTAGTTCCTCCAGCTCTTTGCTGTTGACGGTGAAGGGTTTCTCACACAAGACGGCTTTGCCCGCTCGAAGAGCCGCTAGAACATTCTCTTTATGAAAAGGATGAGGGGTTCCAATGTAAATCGCATCGACTTCGGAATCTTGCACTAATTCCTCATAGCTACCGTATGCCTGTGCTATTTGATGTTTGGTTGCAAATTCGGTAGCGCTTTCAATATTGCGTGATCCAACGGCGTATCCTTCTCCACTCGTAACATGCTGCAAATCAGCAACAAACTGATCTGAGATCCATCCCGTACCGACAATTCCCCATTTTATCTTTTTGCTCATACTTGTATCCCTCCCAGTTGTATAGTTAACGTAGACTTACACGATCTTCTTCATTCTAGCAAACACCTGCCCTAAACAAAAGAAATTCCTGTTCGCCGACAGTTTGTATTGCAGCTCGGCAGAAAGGCAGCGAGGCGAGCACGAAGTCAGTTTTGAGCAGGAATTTCCTTCAGGATCGTCTTGGTTCAGGCTATTTATTGAATGGTGTATTTGTAAAATTTTGTATCCACTTTCATAATTGGAAAGTCCATTGGCAATTCATCAGGAGCAATACTAACAAATTCATTCTTCTCATAAAATCGATGAGCTGCAACGAATTGCGGTGTTGTTCCAAGATAGATTCCTTCAACAGACCGTTTCTTGGCCCATTCTATAGCATACTGAAGTAATTGATTCGAAACATTGAAGGCTTTGCCTCTATAGTTTTGTTTGACAAACATTTTTCTGAGCGCCGTCTTATGGTTTCCGATATCTAGCAAGGCAACCGTCCCTACTACGATTCCTTCACTAAGAGCCACCCAGAAGTTTCCGTTACCATGCTGATAGAAGTTTTCAATATCAAGTAGATCAGGCTGATCTTCTTTAGTTATGGCGATATTATATTCGTTTTGTTGAATATGTAAAATTAAATCGACAACTTGCGATTGATACTCAGTTGCGTACTCTTTTAAAAGGATGCTATTTACCATCGCTGTATTCTCCTATTATCGTCAATTGTGATGTCGTAAGCTTCCCGCCAAAACACAGAGACAACCTTTTATGTATATCTCCTTATTCGTGCTTGATTCGTACCTTGTATTAAATAACTCAACCTCCGCAGCTAAACTGAGCTTCCATCTGTATAGTCGATTGAAACCTTGTCTAGGTGCGAACGTTGAGTTAATTATGATTTTCTCTATATTATAATTTCTATCCTACGCTTGAAGCTGTGCAAGAATTTGCGGATCCTTGATCTTCTGATCCTCAGCCAGCAACGCTATTTTGGATAGAATCTCGGCTGTTCTTGGATCCTCATCCAGAAACGGTAGGAAGATGCGCCCACGATGCTGCGAATGCACCGGAATAATGTGCAGTGCTCCCTTCGCTTGCTTGTAGACCCCACCGCTTCCGAGGTGGACCGCATACTCGCCAAGATTCCCATCTATACGCGCATAATTCCCATCTAAGCGTACATTGCTAATTTTCAGCAGACGAAGAGATTCCTGTACAATGACCTTACGCATTTCAACGGTCGTCAGACTAGCCTCTGGATCAACGCCGCCTACATGAGCAACACTGACAACCAGATCCACGTCCCGCATAACTTCAGAGAACAGAACAGGGGGAACCTCCTCCAAAGGCACGCTCTTATATGTTGTCCGATCAAAGAACTGCACGGTCTCCAGTGTAGGAGCCTCAGTGTCCGCTGGTGAGAACCAGTCGGCCATGGCATACAGGTTCGCAATCAGATTCTCGGCATAGAACACCTTTTGGAGTCCGTCCTCATAGCTGACCGTCCATTGGCGACCTTTTAGTAGAGATACCGTTTTATTCGGCTGTACCTGGTGTCCCGCATACCGACGGGAAACTGTCGCGTTAGCACGTTCATCAGCATTCAGCAGATACAGCTCACGGAACACCTGTTTAAATGGCTGGCGTATCTGACGGTCGAATAGGTCCTTCTGGAATTCACTCCAACGACCACTTTCGTACAAATGAAGTGGATGTGCGATAATCAGCTTATCTTCTTCTCCAATAGTATGCTGTTCAGCAGAAGGAGCAGTCAACGCTAACGTATCCCCGTTAAAATATCCAAGGTGATCGCCAGCCTTGAAAACCAGTGTCCGCACCAGCGGAGCAAGCACAGGATTGCCTAGCAGTCCTCTCAATTCCTTTACCATAAAGGTCGTACCAGACTCCATAGAGCGCTCCAATTCTTTGCGAGCTCTGCGATATTGGTCTACCAGATCTCCTTTAAGTTCTTTTAACGACGTAACATACTCATCCTTCTTGAAACGAGCCGGAATGGATTTCAGCGTCTTCCCTTTGCTGACAATTTCAATATCTGCTGCTCCTTCATCATCAATAACGAGTTGTATCGTTGTAACCTCATCCAAGGCCTGGGGCTCAAAATAAGAGCGGAGATCATCCAGCTTGCGAGCTTCCATGTCCCAGACGAGACGGGTTACGTCATCATAACCTGCGTTACGTGCCAAATTCCCGAGCGCAATCCGTGAAACCAGTGCCTCACTAGCCTTACGCTGTGCCCCGAATTTTTTGCTTTGTTCCAGAAACTTCTGGATAAAATCATAACGTTCGCGGACATCTGATTCAGGCGGCTCTGCAAGTGGAATCAGACTATAGGTCAACAAATGGTCTTTGTTTCGCTTGTCTTCCACTGATTTTTCCATTTCACTCCGTTTCAGCTTACCCAGCGTCGCATCCGCAAACAACTGGGAGCGACGATGATTGGCTCCAGCCGAAATATACTTGGCACAATCGTACAGCAGATCAAATCGTTCCTCGCCCAACGTCTCATAGGCCTCATGAAACCAGTGAATATCGAAGGCACCATCATTAAAATCCTGCGGAGCTATCGGTGAGTAATGAGCTACAATCGTTTCTTTCTCAGCCGAAAAGCCTTCATTGATATGCGCATGGAAGTACCATGCCGCACTGCGAAGACCTTCCCATCCGAGATAACCTGCTACAATCTCAATCCACTGCGGGGCATACATTGCCGCCTCCAGCAGACGTTTATCTGTAATTTTAGTGTGTTTCAGCTTTTCCTTGAGCAATGCAGCATCCTCGCCATCACTTGGATAACATGCCTTGAGCAAGTGGCTGAACGATTCCTTTTTAGTAATACGATCACCGTAGCCATACACATAACCACGCATGAACGTTTCCTTGTCGAGACCCTCCAGAATACGGATAAAATAATCCATGCCTTCAATCCGGCTCAAACCCATCACCTTTGGTGTGGCCTCGGTAGGCAAGTCGCCTCGAACCAATTCAACCTCCAGCAGTCGATCAATAACCGTACGACGTATCTCCAAAAATTCTGGTTTGCTGGAAATCCATGTATTACGGGCATTGGTTAAGGTACTCATATGACTTCTGCTATCACTACTGGCCAGCAGCTCCCGATACACTTCACCTACACCAATCAGCCCTTTTTCATAGGCTTTGAAGTAATCCTCCAGATCCAGCGGAGAATAAAAACGATTTTCCATGCCTGGCCATTCTGCGTAGTTCACAAAGGTATGGAAAAAGCGCTTAAAGGACTCATTATCATGGACTCGCCCTTTCTCCAATGCCACCCACGGGCCGGACAATAAATGAAACATTCCCATATCCTCTACAGGTCTATCCTTAGGCATGCTCTGCATTAGTGAATTGAAGGCAAGGTCGATTACGTCAAATGTTTCGGCTCCGGCTGTGTCCATAAAATAAGCATTAATTAATGTGCTTACCTGATCGGTATAGGTCAGCTCTGCCATCCACTTTTGAACCTCGTTAATCCGCTCTAAAGGATACATTTGCTCGGCGAAGTCTTTACGCCATCCTTCCAGCAGCTTGTGCTTGCTTTGTTCTGAATAGCCAAAGTTAAATGAGAAATATCGATAGTAACGATCCAACGTTCGGTCCATAGGCTCCAATCGATCATAAAAAACAAGCTCCAGCAGTTCACGCGCTTCTATGCCGCATTCCTGCAAATAACGGTCCCATTCCTCGTAAAGAGGATATAAAGACAGCCTGGAATCTACTTCTTCATCGACCTGAATCATCCGTAGAGGGCGAAGGTTCGTCCCAATAAGCAATGTATCTTTGTAGCCTGAATAATACTCCGCAGTATATTCCACATCACGATGATGATGAACCAGTTCATCCAGTCCATTCAAGAACTGCTTGAGCTTCTCCAATGGGCTAACAAAAACATCGGCCATTCGGAAATCACCCAGATCAACTTTCTCTTCCAACCAAGCTTCCTTGACATTCGGATCGTACAGGCCAAACCCGTTTGTCCCTGTATAAGCATCCTCCTGTCCCAACTTGGACAGCAGTTGCTCCTCTTTGGCGGTGGGTTGCTGAATGATATCCGCCAAAGACCGCAGGCTTTCATATTGCTCGGCACGATCAGGATCTGCATATATCTTCGTCAAAATTTCCAGGCCACCCAATCGTTGCAGTTCCGCCTTAGCACGAAGCAAGCGCTCCAAAGAGCCAGCAAGCGGCTCTTCCGATTGTGAAAGCAACACACCGATGACACTTTGTCGCAACGAGCCTGTCTTGAGCTTTAATAAGGCTTCCATTTGCTGCATTTCTGGTTCCGACAGCGTCAGCTTACGCGCCTTAGCCACAGCGAACTCACGGATACTCATACTTTTGTCAGACAAGCTGGAAAAAATAAAATCACGCTGTACCGCATCCTCAGGATTCTGCACAAAATGATTCAATATCTCGCCGCGCAGATTAGGGCTAATCTGATCCTTTAAGGCTATAATTTCCCCAATCCAGGAAGCGTCCATATCATAACCAGCGAGATACAGCATTTTTTGAATAGCTGCATCCGAGCGGTGATACAGATTTACATAATCCAGTACCTTGGAGGGCTCGGTAGACTCTCCCTTTTTCATATGTACAAACAGGTTATGAAGTCGTTCAAAATCCTTACGACGCTCCTCTTTGCTCTCCAACAAAGGAGTGCGCGCCACTTTAACGATTCGATCCGCGACCGTCCCGCCTTCTACCCATTCATAAAAATAATCAGTTGTATAGTTCGTGAGTATCCAATAGCGAAGCTCCGGATCCGTCTCATCCAGATATTCTCTAGCAATTCCGAGGCGCAGATCCTTGTTTTTAGTATTAGACAGTACATATTGTGCTACGATCTTCTGGTAAGCTGCTCCCTGCTCCATAAGTTGGCGAACCTGTCCATACAAGTCACGTTCCTCATGTACTGCTGTAGCCCACAAACTCGTATACAGTTCGTTAGCATTTGAGCTGGTCAGCCATTTCTGGCGCAATTCACTGCGAGTCAATGCTTCATATGCCTGCTCGATCAGTTGGCGAACGACCCGCTGATTCGCGGATTCCAAGCCCATGCCCGTCCAGACTGCAAGCGCCCGCACCACCGAACTGTAACGAATGAAGCCTTGGTCGATGATCACCTTTAACAGATAAATGAGAGCCTCTGGAGTTCCTTCATCCATTTGCTCCACAATGCTTTGGCGCAATCCCTCCTGAAGCTTGGCCGCTGCCAGCAGCTCGCCAATCATATGATAATTCTCTTCTTGATGGCTCAGCAGCATGCCTTTAATCATATTGCGCGTAAGTAGCGCCGCCTGATTATCCCCATAAATAATAGCTTTTAGCGCCTCAAGCACCTGTGAATTGCCGTTGTCTAGCTCGTAAGCAATCCAATCACCAATCGTTTCCTGAATTCGGTAATCCCTGCCTGGTTCATAGTCTTTTTTCGTTAAATAATCCATTATAGAGAATCCGATACAGTCCATTCGGATCAACTGCACCATTTTTTTATAAATTTGGGAAGTATGAGCGGTAATATCCGAAGTGCGAAACGGTCTGCGCTCATATCCGGTGCTGTATGGATATTCAGTCACATGCTCTGTTAGATGTGCGAACACATTGCCGGCTGTTTGTCCAATTAGAGCACGCAATACCTCTGCCAGTGGCTTGAACAGCCGTTCTCCGCTTTCTGCCGCCCGTTCTTTCAATATTCGCTGACATTCGATAAATGGCTCCTCGACCTCTTGTATGTAATGAAGCTTACCCAGTTCCACAACATACTGAGCCAACTCCTGTTGTTGTCCACCCAGTTGCGCCGCGCGCTCTTTCAGTGTGGCGAAATATTCTTGCTCATTGTTCTCCTGATGCATATTTCGTCTCCTCCTCTACCATAAGCCTCCAGCCAACATTGTGAAGCGTATAAATACAATCTCATCCCCTGCATGAAGTGACAAAGGAGCATCCAGTTCAATCGCTTCCTCATCACATATAAAAACTCTGTATAATCCATCTTCAAAGGCCTGCATCGCCGTGTTCACGGCATCCTCAATATCAGGAACACCATCATTATATATGGAACCAAATCCTACTTTGCCTTTCTCGCCTTGTGCCTGAATTTCCTCTCCCGTGAGGAACGGAATCAGCGCGACACTCTCCTGCTTTTCCCGTAGTTTCTGAACATTCAGGGCAACGTTTGCAGTAATCAAATCTCGCAATGTTTCTGGAGTAGGGTTCAGCTCTATTTCGTGTCGTGCGAGTGCGGGCTTGCGCTTTCCCAAACTTTTTACAGTTACAAACAGCTTCATATCGTTTCCCTTCCTTGTTTATTCACACTTTTTACCCGTTGTCTGCTGAATTTCTCGACCCTCATACAAACATCATTAATAAAACGAAAGACGAATGTTTGTTCGTATAATTATTTTAATATGTTCCTTATCATTACTCTATCGCCCTTAATGACCAAAATTCACAGCGTTGTAACACCCCAAATCTTAAAAAACAAGACTTTGTACCCTGTTTTCGATGAAATTTATCCATATTAAGGGTGAAAAAGAAAAAGACCTGCACAAGGGAGACCATCTGCTTTTCACAGACTTCACTCCATTATACAGGTCAAATATCATCATAAAATAATGTTTCAATACTTATTTATTTAAAATGCTGGAACAACGCTATCTTTGTAATTGTCCTCAAAAAATTTACGTACTTCCGGTCCGGTCATTCGTTTTGCCAGCTTTTGAATGGCATCAGAATCTGCATTATCCTTACGTGCTACCAAATTAATGGCAAAGTGCGTATCATCTTTTTCGGTAATCAGTGCGTCCTTCTTCGGTGTCAGACCGAGCGGCTTGGCATATGCGGGATACATGGCAGCCATGTCCACATCATCCAGCGACCGCGCCAGCATCAACAAATCCACTTCTCTAAACACAAACTTTTTCTTATTCTCAATAATATCAGCCTGTGTAGCATTATAGCCTACGCCTTCTTTAAGCTTGATCAAACCGTTTTGCTCCATCATTACCAAAGAACGTCCCGTATTGGCCGGATCATTGGCAATGGCAATCGTCGCACCTTCGGGCAGGTCTTTAACGTTCTTGTATTTTTTGGAGTACGCGCCATAAATGGCGTTATAAATTGGTTTTACTGCTACCAAATCAGATTTGTTGCTTTCATTATATTGTTGCATAAACGGTGCATGCTGAAAGAAGTTAGCATCCACTTCGTGGCTTGCCAATGCGTTGTTCGGTTGAATATTGTCTGACAGCACAACAATTTCCAGATTGACTCCGTCCTGTTTAAGCAGTGGCTTCACGATATCCAGCACATCTGTCATCGGTGGGATTAGCGTTGCTACTTTCAAGGTTACTTCTTTTTGGGAAGCTGCTTCTTTAGTTGTTGTTTCTTGTGTAGCCTGCTTTTGACCACCGCATCCGGCAACCAGCAGCATAACGACTGCAAATAGTGTAAGTAACTTCAAGTTCGTTTTCATGTTGTTTTTCCGACTCATTCGATGATGAACCTCCAAATTAGTTGTGATTGGGAAGATAAAAAATGAGTTACAGTGGGAGATTGAGCCGCTTCGCGTGCAGATTGTTCTTCCGATCGCTGTTGAAATGGGATTCTCATTTAAAGTGATGATAGGTTAGAATCCCATTTCAAAGGCGAACGCTAACGCTTCTCCAGAACAATTCTGCCCGCTCCGCTTTTGAGGTACTGTAAAGTCATTTTTATTTCCCATAGTGAGTTGTGCAAGTGTTAATGAAGAGATTCATAAACCTCTTACCGCTTATCAATCCGGCGGGATATGGTGCTTCCTGTGAACTGGATCGTTTGTACGAAAATAATCATGACGACGATGGTGAACGCCATCAAGCCTGTTTCGAACCGCTGGTAACCATAGCGAATGGCAAAATCGCCTACCCCGCCGCCGCCCACAATGCCCATCACCGTGGAGTAGGAGATGAAGCTTATGGTGGACGTGGTCAAACCCAGTACTAGCCCGGAACGGGCTTCCACGTACAGAAATTTAAAAATAAGCTGGAGGGTGGATGCTCCCATAGAAGTAGCGGCTTCAATCACACCCTTGGGCACCTCAAGCAATGACTGCTCCACCAGCCTCGAATAATAGGCGATGGCCACCACTGACAAGGGAACCGTAGCAGCCATCGTGCCCAGCGCCGTCCCTACGACCAGACGTGTAAATGGAATCATAAACACGACGAGCAGCAAAAACGGGAATGAGCGGATGACATTGACCACACTGTTCAGAATGGTGAAGAGCAGTCGGTTTTCATATTTTTGCCCTTTGCCGCACAAATACAAAATCGTTCCTGCCGGAAGCCCTAACAGTACAGCTGCTGCGATGGAAATCCCCACCATGATAAACGTCTCTCCGATGGCTTTCCATATCTCAGACTGATATTGCGCAATGATGCTTAGCATTTCATTCATCAGCTTCACCTGCTTTCGCTGTTGAACCTACCGCAGCATCAGCTACACGTTGCGTTGAAAGCAGCTGTCCGTCCCGCATTTCTGATACATGGGTACAAATGTTGCGTACCACGTCCATATCATGCGTGACGATTACAATGGTAACTCCCAGTTCACGGTTGATCTCCCGTAACACGCCTAGAATATCCGCAGTCGTCTGCGGATCAAGGGCCGAGGTCGGCTCATCACAAAGCAGCACCGCAGGACGATTCGCCAGTGCTCTGGCAATCGCCACACGTTGCTTTTGGCCTCCGCTCAGTTGTGCCGGATACTGTTCTGCCTTATCCGCTAAACCGACGAATTGCAGACATTCGCGCACGCGTTCCGCTCTCTCTTTTTTCGCGACACCTGCCAGCTCCAACGGCATTGCTACATTTCCACTTACCGTCCGATTGTGAACAAGATGATAATGCTGAAAAATCATCCCTATGGATCGCCGAGCTTCACGGAGACGTTTTTCCGGCATGCGAGTCAGATCTTCCCCGTTCACAACCACGTTTCCCTCATCCGGTCTTTCCAATACATTCATCAACCGTAGCAACGTAGATTTGCCGGCACCGCTGGCACCTATGATACCGTGAATTTCCCCCTCCTCCACTTGAAGGGACACGGATTGAACCGCATGAAATGGGCCGCTTGAGGTGGTATAATGCTTGCTTACCTGATGCAGCGTAATCATGTAACTTTGCCTCCTGATGATCCATTACTGCGGGAAAATGTAATAAGCCCGCCAGCCCAGGCGGGTCTGTACGAGCCGTCAATTCCCATTGCATTAATATACCACAGAGCAGAAATCGGGCAAAGCCTTTTGCAACAATTAACGTACATCCCATACCCCTACATAAGGAAAGCAGGTACCAAGTCCCCAAGCCAACATCAGCAGCACCACAAAATAAAAAATAAATATAATATCTACAGCCGAATAGCCGATCGCATAATAATACGTGCGCTTGGTTTCATTAGCAAAACCCTTCGCTTCCATGGCAATAGCAATGCGCTGTGCACGCCGGATACTTTGAGCAAGTAGCGGAATGGCGTACCTGCGGAGCGTGGCGTACATATTCCATTTGGACACATGCTGGTGTAAACCTCGAATACGGTGGGCATGTCTCAAAGCCTGAAATTCCTCCAGCATCATCGGCATCAACCGCATAGCTGCCAAAAAGCTGTATGCATACTTGGGAGGGAGCTTCCATTGCTGCATCAGTGAATAAAAAAGGCTCACCGGACGAGTCGTTAAACCAAACAGCAACCCTGCCGCGGCCATACTCAGTGCACGAAAGCCCAGATGCATGCCTCGGAAAAAGCTTTCCTGCGTAATATGGATCAGGCCCCATGTCCACCAGGTCGTCACTCCCTTGCCAAACATCATCATGCCTGTTGAGGTTGAAATAAACACCAATATAAAGGGGGATCCGTACAGGAGCAGCCGCTTCCATGGATGGCCTGACCAGACAAGCAACAGCAGCATAGCACATGCAACATTAAACATAACGTTCGGATCATGGATGACTATAACAATCACAAACAGCAGGGAAAACATCACGAGCTTTAGGCCCGGGTTTACGCGATGCAGCCATGTTTCATGATGAGGAAAGGACAGGCTCATACTGTAGTTCCCCTTTCTGAATCCGCCATACATCGGTACAATATCGACGGACAATTTCCGGGTCATGCGTAACCATCACAATGGCCGTGCCTGCCGCTCTCAGCTGCTCCAACATATCCAGCATGACAAAGGTATTACGCGCATCCTGCCCAAAAGTCGGTTCGTCCAGCAGCAGCACTTCCGGCTCCCGGATCATAGCCGTAGCAATACTCAACCGCCTTTTTTGACCCAACGAAAGCTGATACGGATGGCGTTCATCCAGCCGCTCCAGTCCGAACTGTATAAGCATTCGATCCACTCGTTCCCTACACTGTTCAGCTGTAAACAGGCTCTTGGGTAACGAATATTCCAGTTCACTTCGTACGGTGTTCGCTACAAATTGCAGCTCTGGATTTTGAAATGCAAACCCAATACGCTCAGCCAGTTGCTCCGTATTGCCTGCCTCAGCTCCGCACACGCAATAACGACCCTGCGTGTGAAGTAAACGCATCATAGAGAGCAGAAGCGAGCTTTTGCCAGCCCCGTTTTCACCGACCACGCCAATCCAGTCGCCAGGCTTCACCTGCGCTTGCTCCACATAAATGACTGTGCTCAAACCCCGGAGTCCGCTAAAATGTTCTAGCTCCAGCAAATCCGTTGTAGGTGCTGAGGTGGACGGACTATCCGTATGCCCTCCATCTTTCTGCTGCGTCACAGACTCTCTCCAACGCGGCGAAGACGATTCATCCCATATCCCCGGATACCACACGCCATACTCGGATAATGCCTGCCGATGCACATGAAATACTTCTTCCGCCCTTCCGTCCGCAATCATTTCTCCTTGATCAGAAAGCACCACAATCCGATCCACATCCTGGACAATTTTATTGATTTTATGCTCTACAATCACCAGCGTCTGGTCTGCCGAAATGTTGCGAATGGTATCCCACACCTGTGTCGTGCCCTCCTCGTCCAACAAAGCTGTCGGCTCATCCAGAAAAAGCACTTCCGGCTCCATAGCCAGCACAGATGCAATCGCCAGCCGCTGTTTCATTCCCTGTGACATGCTGGCAATGGGCAAGTGTATATCATCCGTCGATAGACCAACCTGCATTAGCAGCTCGCGAATACGGGATGGCATCTGCTCCCTTGGAACCTGTTTATTCTCCAACACAAAAGCCAATTCCTCGTCTACATACGACATACAAAACTGCGTGTCAGGATCTTGAAATACAATACCAGAGAGACTCGGGATCACAGCAGCATCGTATTTCATAGGCACTTCTATCGTGCGTGGAATCAGTCCGCTCAGCACCTGAAGCAGCGTTGATTTGCCGCATCCGCTTGGACCCAGCAGCAGTAGCTTTTCCCCTTTGCGGACAGATAAGGACATATTGTGGAAAAGCAGCTCTTGCTCACCGGGAAATTTCAAACGAAGACGGGTGATCGAAGCCACCATATCTTCGTTGGCCGCGCTCATCAATCCAGCCCCTTATAATCTTGTTCCGTTGCCGGTCTCAAACTTCGCGTAACTCCGGTTACCTCCAGCGCCTTAGCCAGATAGAAAGCGAATACCCCAGCAATCACAATACTGCCAATCATCCGAAATCCAATATACAAAACATAGTTCCAGGTCGATAGCTGATCAATATACCCATAGCTGAAGTCTAAAATCAAAGAAGTGACAGCCGCCCCTGCCGCAGCTAATGAAGCGACCCACAGGTTTGCGTTCCGATACAGAAAAGCCGCAAAGAACAGCTCCGCTCCCAAGCCTTGCAGCAGACCATAGTACAAGGTGGACATGCCCCATTCGCTTCCCAAAAAAGCACTGACTGTGGCCGCGGCCACTTCTGCCAAAATCGCAACTCCCGGCTTGCGAATGATAAGATAAGCGAACGTGCCAGCCATAAACCACATCCCATACATCAGTTGCTCAGCGTGTAGACCGAATGGTTTCATTAAATCATAGGCAGGTCCCCATATTTTGTAGACCAGCCCGAACACCACGGAGATTACAATCGTGACCAAAATATCAGTCAGCTTCAACCCTTTGGACGCTTTTACATTCGTATTCATTGTTGATACGCTCCCCTTTTTCGTTAAAATAGGCCTTCTGGCCATAAAAAAAAGCCTGTCCGGAGCTGAATCTCCAGGCAAGCTTTATGCGCAGTCATAAAATGATCACCATACATTATCAGTTGTCGACATATCTCATATAGCACAGTAGTCTACTGCACTGAAACCAAGCCAAAGCCAGGTACAAAACAAGACACGTTTGTCCGTGCAACTTTTTACAGACCCGCAGCTCGTTAACTTGATATATGATATGAAACGAATCCATCGACTAGCCGCCACCAATAGGCGGTAATCCTGTTTCTTGTATAGTGTTCTAGGTTTCTCTACGCTGGCATTACCCAGATCAGATTTCACGGTCGGCGGCAAGGGCCACCCTCTCAGCCTGACTATCTCAAGCTCCCGACAATGCTTTTTAATTCACTATAATATATACCACATCTAGGGCTTTGACAATCCTATAATCCGAAGAAACGTTTGGCTGTTTCTGTCGTCGCGATTTCGATCTCCATCATGCTCCGGCCTGTGCACTCAGCAATCGTAGCGGCGATGTGAGCGAGATACATCGGCTCATTACGCCCTTCTTTGGGCTTCACAGGCAGATTACGCGGGGTCAGAAACGGAGCATCCGTTTCAATCATCAACCGGTCGAGCGGAATATCCCTCACCAACTCACGCAGATGCTTGCCGCGCCGCTCATCACAGATCCAGCCTGTGATACCGATATACAGTCCCATTTCCACATACGTATGCAATTCCTGAGCAGTGCCAGTAAAACAATGCACCACCGCTTTATCGACAAGCTCTTGATGCTCTCGTAACATAGAGACAAAATCCTCATGCGCATCTCGTTCATGCAGAAATAACGGCATATGTAGCTCACCCGCCAGTTGAATCTGCTCTCCAAACCATCGGCGCTGTACATCACGCGGAGAAAAATCACGGTTATAGTCCAACCCGCATTCTCCTATGGATACGACCTGCGGCTGAACCGCGAGTTGGCGGAGCTGTTGAATCGTATCTATGCTGCAATTTTTGGCATCATGGGGATGCACGCCAGCTGTAGCATACAGCTGACCAGGATAACGCGCTGCATACTGAGCGGCCTCTCGACTACTGCGAACACTGGTTCCAGTAATAATCAACGGTGTAATCCCTACAGCCGCTGCTCTCTCGACCACCTGTTCCCGATCTGCATGAAACGAACGGTGCATCAAGTTCACACCAATATCAATTAACGGTGTACTCCTATCCATCTCAATCCCTCCTTTCGCAAACTACAATCTCGGATCAATCGGCTCCGATTCCAGAGATAGCGCGGCCAGGACGCATTCATGAATACGCTCCACCGTATCCTTGCGGACAAAACGTTCCACGCCCTCCATGCCAAGCGCTCCTTCCATCAAGGCATGACGCTCCTTTTTGTTCGTTCGACGCTGCTTCAGACGTTTTAAATTCTCAGGGACAAGATAATCCATACCGTAAATGATGTGCAAGTACTTCCGGCCTCTCACCTTGATTGCAGGCTGAATCATCTTGTCCCGATTTTTCATCAAAAAGCGTTCCGGCTTGATCACAATGCCCTCATGACCATCCTCTGTCATCTCATTCCACCAGCGAATGACCTCTTCCTCGCTTGTTTCATCCGTGATGACACGATACTCTGTCTCCATAAACAGAGAGGACAGTCCTGCCAGCTCCCGGTTGTGCTCCATATGCCAAATATGAGATTGGTCAAAAAACGTCTGTCCGCTGTGGGCCAGTGTATGAAACGGTGCAATACGAATTTCATCCAGACCGTCCACATCCCAGCAATATTTTTGAAAAGCCTCTTGGAACGTTACGGCATTGCCATATTTCCGTTCCATTTCCTCCAGCCAGTCTCCAACCTCTCGGCCTGCAACCTTCGCCTGCTTCAGCTTGTCTACCAGCTTACTGCGATCCAGCAGAGCTGCTTCACCCACATGCGCATACTGTGCAGCAATCAGTTCCCGAGCCTTGAGATTCCACGGTACAATCTCTGCATCCAGCAATACAAAATCCGTCTGGTTCTGTTCAAAATATCCGGCATCCACTAGATCCGCATTCAGTTTCTCCAGCACCTGCTTCCCAAAGCCTGACTCAAAGAAGGGTCGTCCGCTTCGGGTGTAGATCGTGCCCAATGTCGGGTAGCCTACATATTCAACAGCAGCCTGTTCGTTTTTGAATAATAGCAAAATCGCCCGACTACCCATATGCTTTTTCTCCGCTACCATCGTTTGTACGCCTTGACTGCGATAATAAGCTAGCGCTTCACGCGGATGCTCCAGATAACCTTCCTCTTCGGAAACCTTGGGGGCAGGACTCATAGTGGGCGGAATGTACACCAGTTCCTCCATCGGTACCGTCACATGTGACACGGTATCTATAGCGGTTTTGACCGATTCTCCTTGAACGCGCACTTCGCCATACGATTCCGTCAGCACACTGTAACCAGCGATGAGCTTACGTAAATTCGGCGGGGAAAACCGTTTTCTCTGCCACCGGACAAGTGGGCTATCGGGATCATTCGCATAATTCTCATGAGCCGGAACGCTGACAAATTCCTTTTCCGGATAACGATAAGCGGTCAGCATACCACCAAATACCACACCTTGATCAATATTCACCGTCTGATTGACAAGGGTAGGCTGCGGTCTCGGATCATGTCCCCATACTACTATTTCTCCCGATTCATGGTCTACGAACCAATCTTTGCGGATTGGTTTTCCGTCTGCATCCTGACCTTCCGTATCTCCATAACGACAGTAATCAGAAATACGTGCCGACTGTTTGCCAATAAAATGATCCTTGATCCCCGCATGAGTCACAACTACGTGCCGCAACCCGTTTCTGCCGAAAATAAGATGAGAGGGTGCATGCAGCAGAAAATCCCTCAACTCGCCTCTAAGCTGTTCCGCTGCTGCCTTGCCCGCTTTTTGTTCATATTGAACCATTTCCTCTGCAAATCGTTCATCTCCATGATTGAGAGTTACTTTTCTTCCATCAAGGTAACGACCGATTTTCCAGCCATGATTGCTGTCAATCATGTAGGCGAGTCCAGCATCCACGTGCTTTTTCCAGAACTGCACCGCTAATAACGATTCTGGGCCACGGCTCATCACATCTCCGACAGACACCAGTCTTCTGCCTTCTGGATGATGGTATAGTCCTTCCGTATCTTCCATATATCCGAGCCGCTCTAGCACTTCCAGCATCTCCCGGTAGCACCCGTGGATGTCACCAATGATATCAATGCCTGCACCCATATCATGAAACAGCGGCTGAGCACGGCGGGCGAAGTTAAGCTTTTCTACATCCTTGAGGACATAACAAGCGTTAAAACCTTCTTCCCGGATACCGCGCAGGTTCCGCTTTAACAGCTGTGCCTGCTGCTTGACCCGTTGGCGACCACGCGGATGCGCCCTACCTGCATCACGTTCCAGCAGCACAGATTCGGGCACATCCAGCACCAAGGCCATCACTGGTACATGCGCTTTGGCTGCCAGCTGTACATATTTCTGGCGGTCCTCAGCATACAGATGGGTGGCATCCACAACCGTCAGCTTATTCAGACGACAGCGCATTGCCAGAATGGTATCCATCGCTTCAAACGCCTTGGCTGACATCTGCTGGTACTCATAAAACAGCACGTCCGATTCCAGCCTTGGAAGTCCGCGCCAGTCTATAAATTCCGTATCTCCGACCAGCTGGCGAAAATGATCTGAGGATACCACTTCCGTTTTCAATAGAATCCCTTCGCTCACCAGCCTGTCCAGTAAAGTGGTTTTGCCACTATTCGAGGCCCCTACCAACACAACCAGTCCAGCATGCGGTAGATTAATCGTTCGTTCGGATGAAATGCTCATGAATTCTTCGGCTCCTTTCTGCGCGTAAATACAGCCATTTGGGTCGGTTGTCCAAAGCCTTCGACCTCTTCTCCGATCCCTTCCAGCGCTAATGAATAAGGAGCTTCCTCAATCCATTGCTCGCATCGTTCACGAAACTCGTTTCTGCTCCATTCAAAACGGTGATCGCCATGCCGCAGCTCTTGCTGATCCATACGATACACTTCATTATATTCGCGATTGGGAGTCGTCACGATCAGCATACCTGGCTGATATTCTGTCATAATCGTATTCATCACCCGGTTCAGACGATGCTCATCCACGTGCTCAATGACTTCACACAGGATCATCACATCTTTCCCTCGCAATTGTTCATCATAATAAAAGAGAGAGCCCGTCATAGGTGTAGGGCGAATTGCGTCGGCATGCCTTTCCAGCTTGGCAAAACGCTCCACAGCCCTCACCTGTGCATATGCAGACGGCTCCACAGCCCAAATCTCTTCAATGTCCTTCATTCGGGCCAAGCGAGCCGAAAGCTTCCCTTCCCCTGAACCAAAATCCACGATTTTCTGTCTTCGGGGCAGCTTGCGAATCACATCCATAATGGCTTGATACCGCAGCTCATTGAGCCGTACAGTAGGCTGTTGCGTCCCTTCCTCCTGTGGCTGTTCTTGCTTTTGAATCTGTTGGTGCTTATCCTTTTGAGCTTGGACAGTATCCTTTTCAATATGTTTTTCAGTACCTGTTTTAGTAGAATCAGATTGCTCAAATTGCTCAATCAGATTGGTAAAATGAAGTGTGCGTCGAATGATGAGCTCGCGTAGTGGATGCGCTGACAACCAGCCTTCACCGTAACGTCTCAGCTTATCAAACTCTTCTTCGCTAATATAGTAGTGCTTATAATTATCCAACACTGGAATCAACAGCAATAACTGACGCAGCGCATATTGCACCGTCTGATGACCACTTAGCGTGACATATCTGACGGTGCTTCGATTTTTCAGCTGAAAAGAATAATCCGCTTCCCCTCGTTCTATGGTCACTTGATAGCCCAGCGGCGCAAATAGCCCCTCCACCACAGCATCTGGCAAATCCGACGCAACAGGCCCAAACGATAACTCCAATGCAAAAGGATGCTTCACCCATGCTGCATAGTCTTCCTTGGGTTTGCCGTTCAGGGCCGTGCCAAGCGCGCCGCGAATATAGGTACAGAACAAGCTACTGGTTACAAACTCCCGGTCATTAATATATTGTGTAATATCATAGCTATCTGGACTGTTTTTGACCAAATCTATCGAATCTGGCGAAGCCTGAATGACGATTTCTGCCTCTTCCTCGGTAAACACGGTGTACACCATGCGTACACGCGCACCCTTTTCCGTGCGATCATACGTATTATAGGGATTTTTGGCAAGCAAATGTGAAATCATCCCGGCATTATTTCCGGTTGCTTTTAGCGTGATATGCATACTCTACTTCTCCCTCCCAACTTATGTTTTCCATACTTCATTCACCGCAGCGCGGAACATATCATCCAACTGTTGATCCCGTCCGCCCTCCATATGCTGAAGCAAAGGCGCCTTCTGTTCAAAGTAAGCAATTTGCTGCTTGATAAAATCATTCACCACCGAAAGCTGTGGCTCCACATCCAGCTCCTCGCCCGCTTTTTTACGTTCCAGCAAATGTTCGATCACCTGATAAAGTTCGGTATCAGCCGGAATGAATTCCTCCAGCAAGTCTACGAATTCCATCGGAGGCATGCTGTTGTATCGTTCAATCCAGCCACAGGCCAGCAGCGGGCGCAGCACGTAAAAATACTTTTTAATCTTCACCTGTTCACCTTGCAAATAATCCCGATAATTTCCCCGCGCCATATTCAGATAATGGTACATACAGGACTTCGGAGAGAAGGTTAACGGCGAGATCGCACGAATCTGATCAGCCACTGAATACTGCTCCAGATAGGGAATCGGAGATTGCAGCCATTCCAGCAAAGGCGGATTGGATTTGCGAAACAAATTGAGCGCCTTTTTCAAATCCCAGCCGTTTATATCCAGCAAATCGCTGATTGGCCGTTCAATCACATCCCGCTTATCAAAAATAGATAAATACCATTCTATGGGTCTTACATAGATAAATCGTACATCATAGTCACTGTCCTGTGAAGGAAACCCCCATGCCCGACTGCCTGATTCACAGGCGTATACAATGCGCACCTGTTCCTCCTGCTCCAACGCCCGCAGCTCACGCAAAATCGTTTCGCGCATTTCCGGTTGAATGAAACCCTGCCCATGCTTCACATCTGTCATGTTGTTCCCTCCCTTATCATTAAAGTAATTCCCGAATCTGTTCTCTAATCGACTCCTCCATTTCAGCTACCGATAAGCGGCGAAGACGCTCTGTCGTTTCCTCTCCCCACATCTCAGAAGGCCATTCCTTGAGTACATGAAGCGCTGCATGACGATTGGAGGTCACTGGACTCCAGAGTCCGGCAGCAACTAGCTCTTGCCCCATTCCTTCGTAAGAAGACAATTGCTGAAGCAAAATACCCAGACACTGATGCGCTTCATACTCCGGTCCAAAGCCTGGCACATCAGCAGGACCAGAAGCAATCTCTTCCAGAGGCAAGCGCTTTTCTGCAAAAGCCACCAGCTTACGAGCCCGTTGTTCATCCTCTGTCCTGATGAGTTCAAAGTACAGATTAGGCTTGACTGGGTATTGGCTTAATTGATCAAATAGCACGGGCCATACATCTAGTGCTAGCATTCGAGCTACACGAATGGCATAGTGGAGATGCGGTGAATTTGCATGCTGTAGCTCCTGTTCTACCGGCTTTACCCACTGTGGATCGTCCATCATCTGCTGGCATATCGACGCGTAACGTTTACGCAATTCCGGCGTCCATTCATGCTCATAACGTGCCTCCCATGAATCGTCTTCTTCACCCAGAAAATCCGCAATATCCATGATGATCGTAAAATGCTTCACAGTCGTACACATGGCCTTAGCATGGCGAAGGTAGTTGCCTATGACCATAGCGGCATGCTCATAATCATCTATACTTTCCGCAGGTCCGCCTGCTGCCAGCAAAGCTGATAGAATATCACCCGCCCCGTCAAACAAATCCTGATCAATGTGCGGTACAGCGATGGCTGTATGCAGTTCGCCTTTATGAGCGCACTCATAAGCAAGATACTCATACATGACATTGTTGCGGAATCCTTCCCGTAATAACCAATCACGTATTTCCTGCCGTGTCGGCTCCAGCCGTTCTACTACGTGAATACGTCCCCAGCCATGTACCTGTGACGCTAACCTATACAACTGCTCGTTGGCCTGCTCCGAAATATTACGGATAGCTACAGCCGCATATAGCGTGAATTCATCATGCTTGGCTAGTGTTAAAATAAGCTCGTGGTGCTGATCCGTCTCCAGCAATCCAAGCAATGCAATGCCAAACTTCACCACATTACGATGTGCTCCGTGTTCAGCCAGCCAACGTGCTTCTTCATACAATCGATCCGGCTGAATTGCTGGATGCTCCCGCACCGCATCTAGCAGCGGATCAATCAGGCTGAGTGCATTTTCCTCCATCAAGCGTACATACGTCTCACGTCTCGTCTTCATCCCTGGCTTGCGGCATTGTCTGGACAACAACTGCGCCAGATCCTTAATTTTGTCAGTCTCTCCATCTCCGCCAGCGCCGTGATGCCCAAACGCTCCATCCAGCCCTCCTGCCACCCAACGCATCTTGTGACCTGCCCAGTATTCTTCATCATCTGGCAAATGATCATCCGTAAGCCTGCCCTGAGGGTCCAGTCCCTGCTTAATCGTTTCATAAATCGAAAGCTTACCTACCCATGGATATAACACTTCATTTTTGAATCGTCCAAACATGTTGTATCACCCTTCTGTTATGTATTGCTTCTTACTTATCGTGCTACCTTATATCCCTATAATCCTTTATTTTGGAAGTCATGAACATGGTGAAAGTATTACAAAGATGAATAAATTACCTTTTTCCTGCATCCCTACCCTGTTAGAATAAAGGGATACTTATTTTCGGAGAACGGCTACAGAAACGGGGAATGCATCATGGCGAGAGAGAGTTTTGATAAAGAAATTCAATTCCTGCGTATGCTCACACTGACAAGCGGCGCTTATAATCGGCAGCAATTTGCAGACAGACTTGGCATTTCGGTACATACCTTTGATAAAACGATCCGGCGCCTCAAGGAAATCGTCCAATCCGTACAACAGCAGTTGCCTGCGGAACAGGGACATGATTTTAATGAGATGCTGCGCTTTAATTATTACGAATCCGCTGATCCATTGCTGTTATTTCTATTTCGGGCCAAATCGCTCAAGGAATCGGAAAGCGTCCGCTTATCCCTTCTGCTGACAGCGCTACAGTCACAGCCTATGACCACCATGGAACTGTTGGATGCTTGCTGCAATGGCCTGCCTTCCGACAGTTCACTGCCAGATGAGAAAACAATCCGTTCTGATCTGAAATATCTGGTCGAAGTCGGCGTGGTTCGTAAGGAGCCTGGCGGCAGACCTTATCGCTATGCTGTCCGCAATGATCTGGTGACAGAACTGACGGATGAGGAATTACTGGACTTATATGATTTTGTGGACATTATGGCCAACACCCAGCTCCCCTCTGTGCAGGGATATCTGCTACGAGATCATCTTAAAAAAGCTATGCGCCGTCAGCTCGGAGATCGTGAGATGGCAGAGCCTTTTTTATATAAATACCATTATTATTCACGCATTCTGGACGAAGCCCATATTCATCCGCTTCTGCATGCCATTCGGCAACGTCGCTGTGTAAGCTTTTTATATTTTTCGGCGTCCAAACGAAGCATGTACGGGTCACAGAACACAAACCCACGGTTTGAAAAAGAGACCGAAGGCCGTGAACATACCATTCTACCCCTGCAAGTCATCTATGATCATCAATACGGACGTTGGTATGTGCTTGGTCATGTAGGCGGCAAAGGAATCATGAAGTTTCGTATGGAGGGCATGACTCAATTGGTGGAGGGCAAGCCTGTCCCAGAGCAGCTTTATGCCGACCTGTTAGCCGTGCTGGAAGAAAAAATGCGGTACAGCTGGCTTGTTGATACGGGTCGTCCCGTGAAGGTACGGGTACGTTTTTTTAATCCTGAGGGTGCAAAGCGCAACTTTATCCGGGAACGTGTACTGTCACAGGGACAATGGGGTGCGATTACGGAGGAAGAAAGTGAATCCTTTATCTATGAAATCACAGTGAATGGAATCACTGAGATCAAACCATGGATTCGCAGCTTCGGATCAAGCTGTGAGGTATTGGAACCCCAGCGGCTGCGTAAGGAATTCAGACAGGAATGGAAGGAGCTGCAAGCCTATTATGAGCCTATTCGAGAAAATATTTAACTATCAGATCGTTTCACGACTGGATGAATCGGGCGCTTTTGCTACCACATCGCAGGAAAGAGTCTGGCTTAAGTCCATGCTTGCAGACTCGGCAGCGACAGAGGCTTTTACCCCCTCTACACTTGATAAGCTTCGGCAATTACTTGCAGACGACGAGCCTCTGGAGGCTGATGGCAGCCTGCGCGAAAAAGCAGGGGTTCCTGCTGCTTCAGTTTATCATCCACTCCTGCGTGAATTGCGTTCCATTCTGCGATCCCGTTCAGGCATCTGTATGACCTACAAACTGCGCAATGGACGCCTGCATGAGCGAATGTTCGGATTCCCATATAAGCTGGAGTTTTCCATGGTCAAAAAAGAATGGAGTCTGCTGTGGTATAATCGCCGCCACCGCGCATTTATGTCCACCAAACTGTCCAACATCGTAACCGTTACGGAGGATGAGATCCGACCTGAAGAAGCCGAGACGTTTACCCAACGAATACTCGGTATACTGGAGTCACGCAAAGAACAGGGCATCATCGAAATTATTCCTGTATATAACGGTGAAATGTCTCGTATTTTATATGCTTTTTCCTGTTTTGAAAAGGAGGTCGAATATGATCAGGAAGCAGATACCTATCGTATTACGCTCACTTTCCAGGCAGACGAATGTGAATATGTGTTATCCAAAATCCGCTTCCTCGGCAAACGTGTCAAGGTCGTTCAAGGCTCTCGATTAATATCGCGAATGAAGGAAACAACAGCCAAGGCCCTCGCACGATACGAAGAGGAATAGCTGCTGAAGAAATATAGGATGAATCCAAGTAAAGGCCCTCCCTCCGTCTGCTAATGAGACGAAAGGAGGGCCTGTTAAACGAGTTATGGCAAGGCTTGTCCGCGTGCACTGACATACAATTGATACCATTCCTCACGGGTCATCAGCTCGCTCTGGCGTTCTGCATCCTGACACGCTTTGATTCGTTCAGGATTGGCGCTGCCAATGACAGCCTGAATCCGTGCCGGATGCTTCATCAGCCAGCCCAGGACGATCGCTTCACGTGTCGTCCCCTTTTCAGAAGCTAGCTTCTGCACCAGTTCTGCCGTCTTACGGATGTGCTCAGGCTCTCCTTCCAGAGAACCTCCGCTAAAACGTCCCTGCGCCAGCGGTCCCCAAGCCTGGAGCTGAATATCCTTAGTTTGGCAATATTCCAGCAATCCTTCGCCAAAATGTACATTCGTCCCTGCCTGCTGGTTCACGTGTACGGTCTGATCTATAAAATGCAGATGTGCCAGGCTCATCTCCAGCTGATTAACAATCAGCGGCTCCGTTAGGCTACGCTCCAGAAAACAAATTTGGCTTACATTCATATTGGAAACGCCAAAATGCCGTACTTTGCCGGATGTCCTAAGCTCACTGAACGCCTTCGCTACTTCTTCCGGCTCTACCAGCGGATCGGGACGGTGCAGCAGCAGAATGTCTAAATACTCAGTACCCAGACGCTTCAAGATACCATCTACGGACTCCATAATATGATCATATGAGAAATCAAAACGGCCTGGGAGCGTGCCATCCGGCAAAAAAATGCCGCATTTGGACTGAATGACGATTTGTTCACGCAAGCCGGGCTGTCCCTTTAAAATCCGACCGAAAATTTCTTCCGCTTTTCCCATACGATAGATATCCGCATGATCAAACATCGTAATCCCGATGGATTGTGCAGCTTCTACAGCTCTCTCCGCTTCAACGACATGCTCCTGTGTATACGGTGCATGGCTCCATTCTCCACCAAAAGGCATGCAGCCAAGCACCAGCCGACTATCGGAGATTCCACGTTTCTGTAAAGGCATAATTTTCATGCTGCTCCTCCTTGAACCCTCAAAGTATTCCTTGCTTCATCTACATTCGAATAGTTCGTGAAACCGCCATCACACACCTATTTTACCACTTACTTACGGTCGTGTATCCCTTTGACCCCGATTCGCATCTTTTTATCCGAATATCCCCATGCTCAGATAACGCTCTCCGGTATCCGGGGCAATACAGAGTACCCGTTTGCCTGCTCCCAAACGCCGAGCTTCCTGAATGGCCGTCCATATTGTAGCTCCGCTGGAGGGCCCGACAAGAATTCCCTCCTGTGCAGCAATCGCCCGTGTCATCGCAATCGCATCCTCATCGGAAACCTGTACGATTTCGTCATACACTTCCGTATTCAGCACGGTAGGAACAAAGCCCGGACTCGTTCCCACCAGCTTATGCGGACCGGGTTTTCCCCCAGACAGTACGGGCGAACCTTTGGGCTCGACCACAACAATCCGCAGATCCGGCAAATGCTGGCGCAGCACTTCACCTGTACCCGTAATGGTACCACCCGTTCCCGAAGAAGCGACGAACACATCCAACCGCCCCTCCGTCTGCTCCAAAATTTCAAGTGCCGTGGTTGTACGATGGATATCAGGATTTGCTTCATTTTCAAACTGATGCGGGATAAAACTCCCTTCAATTTCTGCCCCCAGTTCGAGAGCTTTACGAATCGCTCCTGGCATCCGTTCTTCCGCTGGTGTCAGTACGACCTCAGCCCCATAGGCTTTTAAAATATTGATCCGTTCCTTCGTCATATTCGAAGGCATGACCAAAATCGCACGGTAACCTCGAGCTGCCGCATTCATCGCAAGACCAATCCCCGTGTTGCCACTGGTTGGCTCAATAATGGTGCCTCCCGGCTTGAGATGTCCCGCCTTTTCCGCCTCGGCAATCAGATTGCCCGCCGCCCGATCTTTAACACTGCCGCTTGGATTAAAATACTCCAGCTTCACATACACTTCCGCATCCTGCGGTCCTGTGAGCCGTTGCAGCCGCACACAAGGCGTATCTCCGATTAAGTCCGTAATACTATGTACCACTTTAAGTGTCATTGTTATATCCTCCCCGGATCATTCCTTACAACGTCATTTCCTATCTTCATATCATACTATCATACTACCAAAATAACATAATTGGCTCCTTCCAACCTGTCGCTTTTGTAAATTACACAAACCTTATCAACTTAGTATGTAAAATTCTTGCAAAATGGGTCGCCAGATGTCGCCTGGAATGATATACTCGCATTACTATTTTTTCAGGAGGATACAAGAAACTTATGAGTACTCAAGAAAATATGACAGCTAACCGCTTCCCCCCCTCCTTGCTATGGTTAACCCTTGGTGCCTTCGCCATCGGCATGACCGAATTCGTCATTATGGGACTTCTGCCCAATGTAGCCCATGATCTTCATGTTACGATTCCGCAAGCCGGACAATTAATCACCAGTTACGCGCTTGGTGTGGCCATTGGCGCACCTGTGCTTACTGTATTAACCCATAAGGTTCCGCAAAAAAAGCTGTTGTGTCTGCTGATGTCTATATTCATTTTAGGCAATCTTTTTTCCGTCATTGCTCCTAACTACGAACTGCTGATTGCGGCCCGTATGGCTACTGCGTTATCGCACGGAACCTTCTTGGGAGCAGGTTCCCTGATCGCTGCCCGGCTGGTTCGTGCTGATAAGCGGGCAGGAGCCATCTCTATGGTGCTGACCGGATTGACCGTGGCGAATATTATTGGCGTGCCCTTTGGCACCTTTATCGGGCAGCAGCTCGGCTGGCGCGCTTCCTTTGGAGCCATTGTTGTGATCGGCTTGATTTCTCTCTTCGGTATTATTCGTTACATTCCGGTGATTCAGCAGGACAAACCTTCCAGTCTCAAGCAAGAAGTCAAAAGCCTGTTTAATCCAAAAGTGCTGCTGATGCTGCTCACAGGTGCAGTCGGCTGTGGTAGCCTGTTCACTGTCTTTACGTACATTACGCCTTTGCTTACGGACATTAGCGGCTTTGCCGAACACAGCATTACCTGGATTCTTGTCCTGTTCGGCCTAGGCGTCACAATTGGGAACATCGTTGGCGGCAAGCTCGCAGATTGGAAGCTGCTTCCCTCCTTGATTGCAAACTATGCTGTACTGGCCATTATTCTGGCCATTCTGACGTTTACACTTCAAAGCCAAGTACTGGCCGTTATCACTGTATTCATCTGGGGGATTGCTGCATTCGGCATCATGCCAGGTATTCAGGTTCGCATCATGAATCTGGCCTATGAGGCTCCTTTGCTAGCCTCTACCTCTAGCCATTCCGCATTGAATCTGGGTAACGCAGGTGGTGCTTTTATCGGGGGAGTCGTGATTAACCAAATGGGGCTGTCCGTCATTCCATGGGTTGCATCACTCATTACTGTCGGCGGTCTGCTGCTGATGCTGGTCAGCTACATGATGGATCGCAAGACGGCTCATACTGAAGCGATAGCAGAGATACAGTCATAAGAAAAGGGACTTTCGTTCATTAGAGCGAAAGTCCCTTTTTTAAGGTCTAAATCCACGCAACCTGTCTCGGCGTTCAGCTTAACCAACCATCGAAAAAATCCCTATATCCCTGCTTCATCACCTGACTTGAAAACTGTTCCATGGCGTATGCCTGGTTTTCTGTAGAAACCCGGCGAGGTGAAGCCGCAGCCATATTGACCAGTTCGAACCAGTTCTTCTCATTCCCCGAAAATGAATGTGTAGAGCTGATGTGCCCATAGCAAGGATGCTCCGGCTTGACGACGATTTTCCCCATGGCAAGCGCTTCGGTCAGCGGCATCGCGAACGTGTCGAATTTGGAGCAGCTCCAATACACCTTCGCCGTATTCATCAGTGCAAACACCTCGTCTTGCGTTAATGCAAATTGAAGTTTTACATTGTCCGGGATGTCGTACTTCTTCATGCTTTCCTTGTAGCGTTCACCGCCAAATACCATATAGACATCCTTATCAGGATTATGCCGTGCATACTCCAGTACCAGATCCGGACGCCGATTCTCTTCATCTCTACCAATCCACATCACCCGGTTCTCTACCACTTGTGAGGGATCAAAATGCTTTTCCACCAACCGCTCATTAAATCCGATCGGGATGACTGTCACATCGGTTACACCAAACTTCGAGGCCATCTCCTGCTTGAGAAAGGCAGTCTGTACGATAGCCTTGTCCACGATCTGATAAAAAGGCTTCATCATCTCATAGCCTGTCAGTGCCGGGTCTGGAAAACTATGTGGAAAGAGCACGCTGTTTTTAAAAAACATATTCAAATAGGTAAAGCCAGATACCGTATAAATAACGTGCTCAATCTGCTGCTCATGGAGTTGGTCCAGCACGACGTCATAATTGACCAGGTCACCCTTTTCGTGCTCATAGCCCGGAAGCCAGTCATGGCTGCTTACATGGCGCTCCGGTGATACAAATACAATATCCACCCCCAGTTCCAATCCGATCTGCTTCAGACGTTCTGCAAAAATACGAGGACCCTGCGCTTCAGCAAATTGTATTTTTCTCATGACCAAACCGACTTTTTTCATGGATTTATTTCCCTACCTTCTTTGGCTAACTATATAGAATCTAGGCCTTAAACCGACTACTTACATGGTTGGGCTTGTTCCCAATCCATCATCGTTGTACATTGGTTTAAACAAGCTAACGTTTCATCCAACTGGGACTCTAATTGCTCTTTTGACCATTTGTTGCTATTTCTATGCAGCTCCGTTTCAATCCTTTGCAAATCACTTGTGATTAGCAATAGCATCCAAAGCGAAAATACCACAGCAAACATACCATATTCCTGTATAAATGCCGTTCGATCTACCTGTATCCCCGACAGCTCCAGCTGTTCCAGATAGGTGTCTAGCATACGAATACGCAATTCAGACGTCATGTGTCGGGGGAATAACGGATGGGACATGTCGATCAGGTGATATACATCCCACAGCGGTGTGTTTAGATGAACATGCTCCCAATCCAATACCTTTAACTGCTCCCCACTCAGCGCATAGTTCCCCGGATGAAGATCACCATGAGACAGTACAAGCTGGTGTGAAAAAGATAGGTGCTCCAGTTGTGCATAAATACGCTGCATGTGTTGCTTGGAAAAACCGAGTGAGCTGCAAAGCTCTAATATATCTGGCTTGCGTATGTGCAGTTCAGAAACCATCTCCTGAATGAGCGGCTTCGGTCCCCGCAATGGCATTCCTGCAAAATAATCCAGTGGCAAAGCATGCCACCTTGCAACAAGTCCTACAGCTTCCAATAGGGTTTTGTCTGCGTGAACATGATGTAACGGACCAAGGTCCTCAAATACCATCCATTCTCCTCCGTCATCTGCGTCTGCATCAGACCAAGCTAGCAATTGGGGATAGATGGGTGGTAATGCGGGAAGCACATGCTCGTACACCCATCTCTCGTGCCCCTTCTGATCGTCATTGGTTAGTGGTTTAAATATATAACTTTCAGAGGAGGACACGTAAAAACGTTCCACATGCCGGCCATTCGTACCTGTATATAAAATTTCACGATCGCGCACCAGCGTATCATTCAAAGTACCGTCTACATTCACATATTGATGAAATAGATTCATAGCCACCCAACTCTTTTTATATAAAATGTAATAGCACGATCATATCATAGTCCTCGTTCCGAACGAAGCCCAGATCATCTTGGGGTAACTCACTGCACCCAAAAAGGGGCTTGCCCAGCAGATCACGCGACCTGTTGGCAGCCCCTTATCACATCCATACTCCTATCCTTACTCTATTCTATACCGATTAATATTGAGTATTGCCGGACTCGCTCGTATTGCTAGATTTAAAACCTTTGAACAATTGTTTTACATTATGATAACGAGTATTCGTAATTTTAGCTTTGCTGTTAGGACCGTCCGATCTGAGGATCGAATCCTTGACGTTGGAAATATCCGAGTTATCCAAAGTCATATTCACCCTAAACGTAGAGCCCCCAAGTTGGCGAACCAGCTTACCGATATCATCGGCTCTAAAGTTTTTAATGTTAATCGTGCCTTCGGCATTGATTTGGAATACTTTATCATATGCATGAAACGCTCCACCACCTGTAATGTTCACCGTGCCTGGTTCTTTAAGCGTCAATGCATCTTCACCGACATCCTCCCACGTTACGTTGGAAATGGTGCCATTGCCATATACATGCACACCATCCGCAGCAGGCGCAGCGATGATCACATTTTTCAGCGTTGCATTATTTTCTAGCTTAAAGATAGGCTTTTGAGCCTCTTTCTGGCTTCCATCTCCCAAGGTATCGGGGTCAGCCACTACGGTCTTGCCTTTACCATCGTATACTTCTCCAGCTTTAACAAGTATGGTCTTGTGAACGACCTCTGGAGCTGCATGGGCAGAGTAATTGCCGACAAATAACGCGATTAACATACCGGATAAAGCGATACTCATTCCCTTTTTCAATACTTTAGCTGTGTTTGTTTTCATTTCAATTCATCCCTCTCCTAGATCGTTTTTTATTCTTATCTCCAATTCTTCGTTGACTAGAGCGCAAGCGCGTAGACCGTATCACCACCTTCGTACAATGAACCCATTGACCGATACATGTCCGTAAAGTGATATTTAAATATTTGCATATGTATACTTGGTTTTTGGTTCAAAGTAGCTTCTTTTTTTATAAATTAAATCAATCACAAATTGTAAATAGAGCGATTACATTTACAATTTGCATAACTCTATTATATTCCTACTTCCAATAATTTCAATACGTTTTTCGGCAAAATATGTCCTTTTTTTCAATTAAGTACACAATATTGCCTCTTTTATACTTGTACAAGTTTGTTTTTCTTCCATTTACGCATTAAATAACATTTGAATACCTCATCTCGTTTACATGCTGTTTATCACTCCATTGGTAATCAGAGTCTCTTTTATCGTATACCTCATTGCTGATGTGCTCTATACTATTGAATGACACGGTTGATGAACGTATAATGTATTTAGTGCTTTGAAGCGTTACATCTCAACATTACTGGTGAGAAAAGAGTGGTTATGTGCAAAAC
Organism: Paenibacillus sp. BT-177; assembly: GCF_025846815.2. Taxonomy (NCBI): domain Bacteria; kingdom Bacillati; phylum Bacillota; class Bacilli; order Caryophanales; family Paenibacillaceae; genus Paenibacillus; species Paenibacillus sp. BT-177. The sequence continues at coordinate 836,864 of NZ_JAOYTP010000002.1, forward strand.
AATAGTGAGATTCCATTAAAAGAACAAAATATTGTGCTCATCGGCTTTATGGGCGTGGGCAAAACAACGATCGGTTCCCATCTAGCGCGCAAGCTGTATCGCGATTTCGTGGATATTGATCAGGAGATTGAACAAGAGTACAACATGCCTACAACAGAAATTTTCAAAACTTACGGAGAGAAGCGTTTCCGTGAGATTGAAAAAGAGCATATTTTGAAGTTGTGCAGCAATACGCGTCTTAAAATCATTTCTGTTGGCGGTGGCGCGTTTCTACAGGAAGAGGTGAAGCAGGCTTGTTTGGCTTCCTCCATTGTGTTCTTCTTGGATTTAAATTGGGATTCCTGGAAAGATCGACTCAAAATGCTGATTGACACCCGCCCTAATTTGCAAAACAAGACGTTAGGGGAAATTGAAGATCTTTTCCGTTCCAGACAGGACATTTACGCGGTGAATCACTCCAAGATCGATACCGATCAGTTGGATGCGGAAGAAGTCGCAGACTATATTATTCAAACGCTGAATCTGGGTTGGGAATTGTATGAACCTACTCGGGGATTGAATTAAGCATTACAAAAAGGAGGACCCAGCATGCTTATCGCATGGGGTCCTCCTTTTGTGTTCACTATGAATTCCTTGCTCGCTAGTGGGTAGTATTTGCATCTTTTAAGAGTGGCTATGCAGCACCTGCAATATTTCTCTCAGTTCAGTGACAGGAATCTGTCCCGGCGCGGAAGCTTTCTTGGCAGCACCAAAAGTCAAAGCTGAACCAAAGAGTTCTCCGGTCAGACGGCTCACGACACCTTTTCCCGCCATCGACATTGTGATAATTGGCCGATCCGCATACTCCTCTGCCATGGTGCGTGTGGCGTCCAACAAGGTCAATACGTCGGCTGTATTGGTTGGCATCACCGCTATTTTAGGTAGATCGCCGCCCAATTCCTGCGCCTTACGCAACCGGGACACAATTTCCTCCTTCGGCGGTGTCTTTTGAAAATCGTGGTTAGAAATAATCACATACACGTTATGCTTATGTGCCGCTTCTACCAGCATCTTCACATCAGCTTCCTCATTAAAAAGCTCTACATCAATCATATCTACTTGTCCCGTTTCGACTATTGTACGATTCAATTCTACATAGCTTGCCGCACTGATTTCTTTTTCTCCACCTTCTCGGGCGCTACGGAACGTAAATACGAGTGGAATATTGGCTAAAATAGACCGAATCTCATGTAAGGCGGCCTTTACCTTTGCCAAATCCTCCACATGCTCGAAAAAATCGACTCTCCACTCTACGATATCCAGGTCGAGTGTACGTAAATAGGCAGCCTCTTCCTTCAACTGCTCCAACGTTTTTCCCACCATGGGGACACATATTTTAGGCGCTCCTTCACCGATCCGTACATCTTTTACCTTTACGATTTTTTCCATATATATCTCACTCCCCAATTACAGTTTCAAGTCGAACATTCACAATAATTCATAGTATAACGCATTCTGAATAAGCATGCAGATGATTAGGTTCAGTCGCTAGTTATTTCGTATCCAGTACAATTTGAGGAGACAATTCTCGTTTGGTAGGAAAAACGGCACTGTAGCGAAAATTAACAAACACCGCCAGTGCGATTCCAAGTGCATTCACGATAATAGCCAGCATAAACACACTGGAAATCTGAGAATGCTTCAAAAGAAAGCCTGTAAACACGGGAATGAGTGTATATGACAGCGAAGTTGCGGTATAAATAAACCCGGTAATCTGTCCTTTTCGTTGACTAAAAAATTCACTCATTACGGTTAACGTCAGCTGAAGTACACCCGATATTGAAAACCCGATGACACTCGCACAGATAATGGCGGCAGCCCCAGATTTGAAAAGAAGAAGCGCTCCAAAAGCCAACAAGGAAATGCAAGGATAAATAAGGATGATATGAACAGGTTTAACCCATTTTCTCAATACAATGACCAATACAAATACGGAAACCAGCGAACCCATATTGTAATAAACTAATAGCCTCAGAGACTCTGATTCCGTTATGCCGATAAACTGTTGCCCAAAAGTAGGCAGCCATAACTGCACAATATACAGCAAGGTAGGTCCTGTAAATCCAAGCAAGATAAGACACACACCTTCCTGCCAAAACCGCGGTTTACTCGGATCATTTGCCTTTAAATTCCCCGTCTGCTTGGCGCTAGATACAGAAGTACCGCCACTTTGCCCCTTGGCGGGCTGTACGCGCATGTCTGGAAACTTCATTCTGAACAAGTAGATCGCATTCAATGCAAATATCAGTGCTGGTATAAAGAAAGAGAACCCGTAAAAAATATCGTGATTCATAAAAAAGATAATCATTAGCGGTAAAAATGCCGCCCCAATGGATATAAAACCTCTCACCAACACTGTAGCCGAACCAGAGGATTGGGGAAAAGCCTCGATCAGAGCTGGATAAGTACCTGAATCAAGAAAAGAATTCGCTACACCTGCCAGCACAGCCAGTACCATCGCCATCTCAAAGGTGGGACTCAGCGGTATACCGGCCAAGAATACGGCCATCAGCAGCCCTGCGGCCACAATAAACGGTTTGCGACCATAGCGGTCGGAGAGCACTCCGGATATGTACAGCGTAAACAGTCTGCCAAACCCCATCGCGGAAACCAAGAGACTGATGCCTGCCTGATCTGTATGCAAATGCTCTGTTAAAAAGGACATGTGTGACGCCAGCATAATATTAAACATGCCGAACAAAAGATAGTTCACATAAAGACCTGTCGCCACTGGAATAGAAGAACGTTTCATCATGAATTCACCTGCTTTTGTAAGTAAGTCTTGTAGTATCAAAACGTGAATCATTTCACATTGCTTGTGTCGATGATGAAGTATAGAACACAATTTAAAATTTATCAAGTTTAAAAATTGCGAGACTCCGGCTTAGACACGCTGATGCGTTTTCAGATAAAACTCCTTGCCATAACTTAGGGAAAAGTTCCGAAACTCTACTACTGCCGGGGATAAGTATCTATTTTTAATGCTGGCTAGGTAGATAAAACGCTCGTATTCTGGATTTACAATAGGCAATGTTTTGACGTTAAAATAATCTAACGATGAAATGCGGGGCATAACTCCGATTCCATAATTGATAGACACCAGTCCTGCCATTGCCGTATCTTCTTCAATCTCGCAAATAATCTGTGGCGTAACGCCTGCCTTGGCGAACAAATTTTCAATAATGGGCCGAATCCCACTCTTTTTGTTGAAGAAGATCACCGGGTAATCCGCTGTATCCTTAAGATCAATTTGGTCCAGAGAAGCCAGCGGATGATCAGGGGAAACAATGACCACCAGTTCCTGCTGAGCCAGCGGAATAAACTCCACTTCTGGTTCATTTTCCACGTGAGAGCAGAACGCCACGTCATAGTGTTCCTGCTTCAGACCTTGAATAATATCGTTCGTATTCCCTTGGTGAAACGAAAAGGAAATGTCTTTACGGGCATCTTGAGCTGAAAAAGCTTGGATTATTGCTGGAATGAAGTGTGAGCCTAACGTGTAAATGAACGCCAAATCTATATTCCCATGGCTTGGACTCACTAATTCCCGTAAGTTATGCTCCCCCTTTTCCAATTCATCCATCGCGTGCTCCACATATTTCAGAAAAAATCGCCCGTATTTGTTTAGTCGAATATTTCTCCCCTGCTTTTCAAACAGATGAACGCCCAAATCCTTTTCTAATTCTGAAATCGCATGACTTAAACTGGGTTGAGTGATACATAGCCGCGCAGCTGCCTGGGTAAAATGCTCCATCTCTGCAAGTACACGAAAATATTGTAAGTGCTTCAGATTCATAAGAATGTACGCTCCCTCTTTAATTCATATTTTAAATTATAGATTTAAACTATGAAAAACGATAAAAATATGCATTGGATTTATAATAACACCCCTTATATAATTAAAACATAGACATTATGTGAATATTTTCACTTGTTTGTGGGCGTACTTTAATAGACCTGGACGATGCCTATCTAGGCCATTGATCTAAAATTTAAGTTGGGAGTTACACTTATGAAAAATCCTTATATCAGAATGGCAACAGGGCTTTATATCAACTATTTTCTTCTGGGTATGATTAATGTTATTCTCTCGTCGAATATGAGCTTTCTGACCGTGCAATTGAACACGGATAAAGCAGCCATCGGCTATCTGGTGTCAGCGATTGGAATCGGTAAACTGCTCGCTCTCGGAGTAGCCGGAAAAATGTCAGATAAATACGGAAGGAAACCACTCATTGTTATTGCATCATTTGCTTATTTAATCTTCCTAATCGGTATTCCGCTTGCACCTAACTACACGTTGGCATTCGTGTTTGCCATTATCGCAGGGCTCTGCAACTCAATGATGGATGCGGGGACTTATCCCGCACTCATTGAAGGGTTCGGAAAAAAAGCCGGGTCTGCAACCGTCCTGGTCAAAGCATCCATCTCGATCGGTGCCATTGTTATTCCGTTCATGATTGCATTTTTTATTAATCACGATATGTTCTATGGATATTCCTTCTTTATTCCAGCAGGAATTTATCTGCTGAACGGGATCTTCTTGTCGATGACCGCTTTCCCCAACCACAAAGCAGAGGAACAAAAGGCTCCAGCCGAGGCTGGTCAATCAACGGATTTGTTCCACAGCGAGCCTAAGTTTTGGCAAGAAGGCTTGTCTCTGATTATTATCGGTTTTACTTCAACTGTATTGTTCATGATCGTTCAGCTATGGCTTCCTACCTTTGGACAAGATGCTCTTGGCATGGACAAAGCCAGCGCCATTAAGCTGCTTAGCTACTATAGTATAGGTTCACTAGTTTCCGTTATTTTGTTGGCTGTGGTACTTGGTAGATTCATTAAGCCTATTACCGTCATGATTGTGTATCCGCTTATTGCCCTGCTTTCTTTGCTGGCTTTAATTGTATGGCACAATCCTGTCGCTACCTTGATAAGTTCATTCTTAATCGGCTTGTCTACTGCGGGTATCTTCCAAATTGCCCTTACGGTCATGACAGAATTTTTCCGCAAGAACAAAGGAACTACGACTTCTCTCGTAAACATAGCAGCCAGCCTATCGTTCATCCTGATGCCTTTGGCTACCGGGAGCATGTCCAAAAGTCTGGGAATTACCTCGGTATTCATTCTAGATATTGCGATTGCCGTAGTCAGTATTTTGCTGGCCGTGTTTGTTGCTTATCGATATAAAAAAGTGTTTCATTAAACTACACAGATAACTTGGAGGCTTATTATGAAAAACGCTGGACGTATTGACGGAAGAACACAATTAATCGGACTGCTAGCTACACCGATCGGACACTCTTTGTCCCCGGCTATGCATAATCTTGCGTTTGAGAAACTGGGGCTAAACAACGCATATATGGCCTTTGAAGTAGGCAATGAACAACTTGAAGAAGTAGTACGGGGGATGCGCGCTCTAAACATACGCGGCTACAATGTGTCCATGCCCAACAAAACAGCCATCTTACAGTACCTTGACGAGCTGGACGACAGCGCTAAATTTACAGGTGCCGTCAACACTGTCGTGAATACGGATGGTAAGCTGAAAGGCTACAGTACAGATGGATCTGGTTATGTTCGCAACTTGCAGGAACACGGCATTGATCTGAAAGGTAAGAAAATGACACTCGTCGGCTCAGGCGGTGCTGCAACGCCGATTGCTATTGAAGCCGCTCGAGCTGGTCTTGCTGAAATTTCAATTTTCGCTCGTAATGACCAGTTCTTTGCCCGGGCGGAAGAGAATGTTCGTATTATTAATGAAGAGATGAAACATGCTCAAGTCAAGGCGAACATCTATGCATTAGAGGATCAGGAGAAGCTGCGTGAAGAGATTCTTACAAGTCATATTTTCGCTAATGGTACAGGTGTGGGTATGAAACCGCTGGAAGGCAAAAGTGTCATTGAGGATGTGTCCATGCTTCGTTCCGATCTGATTGTGACCGATGTAGTATACAGCCCAGCTAAATCCAAGCTGATGGAACAAGCTGAGTCCGTAGGTGCTACCGCTATTAACGGTCTGGGCATGATGCTGTGGCAGGGCGCACTTGCCTTTGAATTATGGACAGGGCAAGAAATGCCTGTCGCTTATATTAAAGAACAGCTTTTTGCTGATCAACTGTAAGATTTAGAGCTGCTAACAAGCACATCAAGCCATGAGTTCCTTCTATTATATATGCATATATGTGCTTTAAAGACGATGCTCGGCGAATGAAACTTCTGCCGGGCATCGTCTTTTTTATGGGTACACACCATTCTTCCTTCTCTTTTCATTAATCCTTATATGGGTCAAACTCATTGGCCCCAGCCATGCATACCCCGATTGGCTTCAGCACATGCATAACTTCAACAGTCTCGGAATGAGCGTCCAGCACCTCACGCAGTTTGCGGTAGACAAACGGGCTTTCGTCTGTACCTGCTCCGCGCAGCTCGACACCGTAGTTTCGAACAGCCTCCTTCATCTGTAGGTCCGTAATCTGACCACCGCTACGCGTACGGGTTTTCCAATTCATTTTACCGGCCGCCTGAGTACGACTCATAATACGACCTGCGCCATGGACTGTACTATAGTAGGAATCCCGATTTTCTACCGAATCTTTCCCACGCACAATCACCGAGATATCCCCCATGCTTCCTCCAATAAAGCCCATTTGACCAGGGGCCGAGGGGGTTGCGCCTTTGCGGACCACAATGGTGTCGCGTCCATCATGCAGTTCTTTCCACGCGTAATTATGGTGATTATGCACCGTAAAGTCCGCTTCGGTCCCCATAATACCAAGCACTTGTTCTATCACATGGTCACGTCCTGCATAAGCATAACGTCCGGCAAGACGCATTGCACGATAGTACATATCCCCCAGCTCACTGTTCATATCCAGTAGTACAGGCGGCTGATCCATATGTTCTCCCGGCGCCTTTCCGAGAAACTCCCGTCCTGCGGCCAAATTTAGAAACCCGCTTGCTGTTTTGTGCCCAAAGCCCCGGCTGCCGAAATGATTGGCAATCCAGACCTGTCCTGTCGCTTCCTCTACAAATACATCAACAAAATGATTGCCACTCCCTACTGTACCCAGCTGTTCTCTCGCCAAGGACTTCAGTTTGTCATGCTCTTGCTTCCCAATCGCTGCATATACCGCCCAATCCGGGTCATCAAACAGCTCATGGTCCACTTGAATCTCATTCACACGACCTACGCCAAATGAAATCTGACGTGCAATCTCATCCATCACGGTTGAAATACGCGGCATAATGTCTGCGGCAGACAGCTTGGTTCTTACTGCCTTATTTCCGCAGCCGATATCATACCCTACACCTGAAGGTGAAATTTGTCCGTCATACACCATCACACCGCCAATGGGCTGACTGTAGCCTTTATGATGATCTGCCATCAGTAGCGCCTGAATCACATTACCATTTTCGGCACATGTGCGGGCTTGAGATAATGCCCCCGGATCAGGTGCTCCCCATACGCGTACTCCATTGATTTCTTGATAAGCCATCGTTTTATCCCTCCATATTTTGCAAGAAAATTTCTATATGTAAAAGTGAGCATTCTATTTTTAAACTTTGGATCTCTTAATAGCATTATGTACGGTTTACCCGCTTCCGAACAGGGCGTAAGTATTACAAGCACAACATCAGACGTCTCTATAAGAAAGTCCCTAAGAAAATGAAAAAGGATATCCATGCAGCCAAAAAGACTGTAGGATATCCTTTTATGATCATTTAGAAACCATTAATCAATTTTACTGATATTTTTTGATGATTCCGAATTGATCCACAATAAAAGGTTTGGCATCATTTTTGTTTTGATCAATTTCGTACGTTACGGCTGTAAGTTTATTTTCGTCGACAGTGATGCCAACAAAATTCTGCACCTGTCCTCGTACAGGTCTACGATTGTCACTCGGATCTGGGCCATATACTGCCGCATGATTCTCTTCAGCTAATTCAAAGAGGTTATAGTACTTATCTCCAAGCTTTTCACTCGGGTTCTTGTAGTAAACTTTAGGGCCAGCAGTTGCTGGGATGACATAGATACTTCCATCCGGATTCACACTATATTCAATCGTCTTTTCATTTAATCTATCTTTTAATTTGGTTGGCGTTGTTGCTTTACCCTCTTGGTTGATTGGTTTCGTCCGAGCATAAATATGATCATGCCCCTGCACGACAAAGTCGATATCAAGTTTGTCCATGAGTGGAGCGATTTGGTTACGAACTCCATTATTATCCATGATGTCAGCATCTGTTGCATGGTTAGAGGTAGTGTAGGGACCTTTGTGAATATTAACAATGATCCACTTTGCACCTGCCTTTTTGGCTGCCGCAGCATCTTTCTTTAACCATTCAACTTGATCCTCAGAAAAATTGGCATATTTCTCTGAGTCCTCATTGGAGTTCAGCACGATAAAGTGAGCATTGCTGTAATCAAAGGAGTAGTACGCTCCTGTTTTAGTAGCAGAACCAGCTGGTTGATTAATATTAAAGTGATCATAAAAAGCGTAGTTCTCATCCTCGTGATTACCTGCTGAGGGAACAATGGTTGTATTCAAAAGACTTTTTTGTGAATGTCCCAACAACCAGTTCCACTGCTCTTCTTTGGTACCGGTATCTACGATATCTCCGTTGTGAACTACAAACTGAGCATTAGTTACGGTTTGAAGTGCTTTTTCGAGCGTCTGTGAAGACAATATGGCTTCATCTTCGCTTTTCGCTTGTGTATCAGCTAAATCAATGAAGGTAAATTCACCGTTCTTAGGAGCCGTTTGAAACGTACCTGTTTCGCTCCATATCCCGCGCGCTGCATCACCCACACGATAATAATAAGCTGTGTCCGCTTGAAGACCTGTAGCTACAGCTTTATGGACAAGCTCTTCTGGAGAATTGGTCGATGGAGAGGAAGTGCCTTCAAATGTAAGAGCATTCGTAAAATCAGCTTCAGAAGCCGTTTTCTTGGTTACTTGAACAGTGCTCTTCGTGAAAAGCTTTGAAGTATACCAGGTAAATCCTTTGGAGGCTTTGGTGTCTCCATAAAATGTAGCTGTAACTTTACTAATACCTTGATCTGTGTTCACTGGTGACTCAGCATGAACAGGTAAGGCTGACAGGCCCGTAATCAAACCTAGCGCAAGAGCAACAGACATAGATGTTGCTGACCACTTTTGAAACTTCTTAAACATGTGTACACTCCTCTGTGCAGTTAATATGTAAAAGTTATAAATATGATCATAACAATCAATTGTTAATACGTTATTTGCTGAGATGTAGTGCTTTGTAAAAATGAGGTTAGGTATATAAACCAAAAAAGGCCTACCGCATGTTTGCAAAATTTGCGAAACCGGTAGGCCTTATTCATGTTCTAGGTACTCTTGACACATAAAACTAGACTGCCCCATATAAGAAGCAGTCGCGGAGTCTTGGAAAGCTAGTAAGGGTTTTGTTAAATCACTAGCCAACTAATGTGCAGAAGTATTTTTCAAATCGGCTTCATAACGAAGACCAAATTGTTGTCTTGCCTTCTCCATCACTTCAGCGACTGTCAGCGAACACTCCAAAGAGTTAATGGAACTGTTGCGTTCCCCACTCTTGATCAGATCAATAAATTCCTGAATTTCATAATACATGGGCTCACGCGTCTGAGCCTTGGTCAAATCCTCAATCGTGCCGTCCCGATAATGAATTTTCACCTCATAGGGCTGGCTGATTTTGTCGATCACCATCGTTCCATACTCACCCTGAATTTCGGCAGGCAAATAGGAATCTGTAATTTTGGAATGCATGACGATAGCATCCATATCCGGGTACTTCATCACGATACTGCCCTCGCCGTCGACACCAGAGGATAACAGTACACCCACCGCCCGGATCTCATCCGGTTTGCCGAACAATGCTACCATTGGATACAAACAATACACTCCCAGATCCATCAAGGAACCATTCGAAAAAGCCGGATTAAAGGCATTCAGCACCTTGCCCTGCTTAAAAGCATCAAAGCGTGAAGAGTATTGACAGTAGCTTGCAAAATAACGCCGAACCCGGCCTATTTTATACATATGATCCTTTATAATTTTAAAGTTGGGCATAAGCGTGGATTTAACGGCCTCCATCAACAGAACATCATTGTTGCGCGCGGCTTCGATCATGCTCTGCACCTCTGCTGCATTAGAAGCAAAAGGCTTCTCACACAGCACATGCTTTCCATGGTTCATACATAAGATCGCTTGCTCCGCATGTAAAGAATTGGGACTGGCAATATATACGGCATCCACCTGATCACTTGCAGCCATTTGTGCCAAATCTGTAAAAACCTCCGGCTGGCTGTTATATTTGGCAGCAAAGGCTTGGCCTTTCTCATCTGTTCGTGAGTACACCGCGGTCAGGGAAAATTCGTCTGTCTCTATCGCAGCTTGAATAAATCTTTCCGTTATCCAATTCGTTCCAACGATACCAAAACGCATCACAGTATCCCATCCTTTCCCGTGAGTCATTACAATTAATATATGTTCCTATTCTCGCATTCCTGCCAAGACTTGTCCACTATACCGCTTGTCATCTCCCATGCTTCCACATATTAAAAAGGACTGCGGTCTATCAGCTTAATTTATACTGATTGTACCACAGTCCTTGTATGCTTTTTGAGGTTATATCTCTACTTTTTGGAGATCACCTTGCCCACTTCTACCAAAATGGCATCCATGGAAGCAGGGTCGTGTACATCGTACTCATCAATGTTGAGACGCAGTACAGGACAGGCATCAAAATCGTTGATCCAATCGGAATATCTGCGATGCATTTGCTCCCAGTAGGATCGCTCGGTCTGAATCTCCATTTCGCGGCCGCGTTCTTCGATCCGACTCAGTATGGAGGGCAGGCTGCCTTCCAGATAGATCAGCACATCAGGGTGTGGAAAGAACGGGGTCATGACCATCGCCTCAAATAGGCTAGTATATGTTTCATAATCGGTAGGGTTCATTGTTCCCTGATCGGCATGCATTTTCGCAAAAATGCCTGTGTCCTCATAAATGGAACGATCCTGCACAAAACCTCCACCAGACAAGAAAATGTTCTTTTGCTCCTTGAAGCGTTCCGCGAGAAAATAGATCTGCAGATGAAAGCTCCATCTTTCGAAATCGTGATAAAACTTCTCCAGATACGGATTATGATCGACTTGCTCTAACGAGGTTTTAAAACCAAGACGACTGGCCAAAGCGCCCGTTAACGTAGACTTACCTACACCCACCGTACCCGCTACCGTAATCAGGGCATTTGCAGGAATGTTGTAATTATTCACTATATAAGCTCCTTTACATCGGAAACAATTTGTTCAAATTGTGCCTGGTTTTCTACAAAATCAATTTCATTCCCGTTTACGGTCAATATACGAGGGGCAGGTGACTGTTCGGCGAGAAACTGAATACCATTATCATAATCCGTAATCAATTGCTCCAGATAGGCAGGGTCCATCTCCTGTTCAAAGGAGCGTCCGCGCTTACGAATTCTGCCCAGCAAGGTATCCAAATCTGCTCTAATATAAACGATAATGTCAGGCTTGGGCATGTCATCTGTGAGCAAATGATAGATTTGGCGATATTTTTCGAGCTTCACACCCTTAAGCGTACGTTCAGCAAAAATCAGATTTTTATAGATATGGTAATCTGAAATTACAGGCTGGGCTTTCTCGATGTATTGCAGACCAGTATCCTCTAGCTGCTTATACCGATTGCAGAGAAAGAACATTTCCAACTGAAAGCTCCACTCATCTATATTTTGATAGAATTTATCGAGAAACGGGTTTTCCTCGACAATCTCTTTGATCATCGGCAAATGTAGCTCGGTTGAAAGCATCGAAGCCAACGTCGTTTTACCTGCTCCGATCGGCCCTTCAACGGCTATAAATGGGGCTTGTTTCATGCGGTTCTGCTCCTCCTTGTACTCCAGGTCCATCCTATGGACAACTATCCTATTGTATCACAAGGAACTACACTAGAGGCATAGCAAATCTATGGATAAAACAAAAAAACAGAGCAACTATGTTTGGCTTCATAGCGTCCCTGTTCTGCTTTAATTTTTTTGCCTGCCTCTCATTTAAACCAACCTTTTTCATTAAAACGTGTAATCGCCTCAATCCGGTTGCTGACACCCAGCTTATCGAGAATGACTGAAATATAATTACGCACCGTCCCTGTTGTTAAATACAGTTCACCAGCAATCTCTTTGGTGTTCTTTCCGTCAGCAATAAGCGCCAACACGGTCTTTTCACGCTCCGTTAGCGGGTTGACCTCGGCATAAGCATCATCAACCAGTTCTGGAGCGTAAATACGTCGGCCTGCCATAATACTGCGAATGGAGGAAGCCAGTTCTTCACTGGGACTGTCCTTGAGTAAATAACCGTGTGTGCCCGCCTTGATCGCTCGTTCAAAATACCCAGGGCGAGCAAACGTTGTTAAAATAAGCACCTTGCAATTCAAGCCTCTGAGTTCCTCTGCCGCATCCAATCCGCTTTTTATCGGCATTTCGATGTCCATAATGCATATGTCTGGCTGATGTTGCTTCACCAGCTCTATAGCTTCTTCCCCGTTGCTTGCTTTTCCGACTACTTTCATGTCTTCTTCCAAGTCCAACAGGGAGGCTAGAGCACCCAGCAACATACGCTGGTCTTCTGCGATAACGATTCGAATCATGGCCCCACCTCCTCATTCGGCTTTTCAGTGATGTTGGGCACCTTAATGACCAGGGTCGTTCCCTGATCGGAACGCAGTTCCATACATCCGTTCACGAATTCGAGCCTTTCCTTCATGCCTTGCAGACCATGTCCCCGAAAGACTGCATTTTCTCCCATAATACCAACTCCATTATCCTGAATCCGCAGGGTCAATTCCTTACGAGACGGCTCAATGGTGATGGAGCAAGCGGTAGCTCCACTGTGCTTCACTACATTGGTTACGGCTTCCTTCATACACATGCTCAGCACATTTTCATTCATTAATGACGTATGCTCCAGCTTCGGGTCGCCCTCCAAGGTCAGTTCGATGTGAGCAGCCTTTAAAATTTGCCGAATACGTAGCAGTTCATCCTCTAGTCTCATGCCGCGCATTTGAGTAACCATTTCCCGTACTTCTTTTAACGCACTTCTTGCCGTGAGACGAACATCGTTAATTTCGACATGAGCCCGTTCCGGGTACTGGTCCAGTAGCTTGCCTGCCAAATCACTCTTCAGCCCAATGAGTGACAGCTTCTGACCCAAGGTATCGTGCAGGTCACGCGCGATTCTTTGCCGTTCCTCCAGCTTGATCAATTCCGATATTTTCTTATTGGCATCCTCTAATTGGACCTGAAGCCGATCACTCTTGTTGCGATTAAAATTTGTAATCGGAAGGAGGATCACACCGATCAGATTGAGCAAGATAAAAGGAATCTGCTTAATAAAAACAGGATTCTGAGAAACAAACCCATAATTGATTAATCCAATCGTAATAACCATTAAAATAATATACAGGGTCGTAAATGCAGCCTTACTTTTAATATTACCGATCAGATAAGCGATAAATATGGAAAAATACATATAGCTAAATAGCAGCGTCATCGTAATCGATATAGCAATCTGCACACTGGTCCAAAAATATATGAGCCAGCCCTGGGAGACAAAAGCCAGTACATAACAAGCAAAAAACACCAAAATAATCGCGGTACCCAGAATAATATGACTTGTAGATGAAGAGCTAAAATAGTAAAAGGGCAGGATATAAAAGACGACCCACACATAAGGGCTAAGTCCCGTATTTCTTTGGAAAATCTGATACCACTTTTGCATCCTGCCACCCTTTTCTACTTTAGATATCCCTATCTTAACATAGCAATTTCCGTACAACGTCTATTTTCTATCCGTGCCTACAACAGGTGTAGGGATGGGTTTTGAAGCGCCAACACGTTTGCTAAGCAGCGGCTTTACTTGTTTAAAGGTCAGAAAGGTTTTGGTACTTTCATCCCACAGTCGGAATTTCAAAGATTGCAGACTGCTACTCACTGTGATCGTGGTCGCCTTTTGCAGCAACGGTGTGGCTTCATGCGCTTTCTCCAAATTGTAATTTGGCACTTTCGGGCTCAGGTGATGAACATGATGAAAACCAATATTGCCCGTAATCCATTGCAATACTTTAGGGAGCTTGTAGTAAGAACTGCCTTCTACGGCCGCATTAATATAACTCCACTCTTCATCATGCTCAAAATACGAATCCTCAAACTGATGTTGCACATAGAACAGCCAGATTCCCAACATACCAGAGACAAAAAAGATAGGCGTCTGTACCAGAAGGAATGCCTGCCAGCCAATAGCCCAGCACAACAGTGCATACAATGCAACGATGGATATATTCGTCACATAAGTGTTTATTTTTTCCTTACGTTTGGCTGTCTTGACATTAAACCGATAGGAAATCAAAAAAGTATAGATCGGACCTAGCCCGAACATAACCCAAGGATTTCGATATATACGATAGGCCAGCCGTATCCATGTGGAAGCCGCTGTGTACTCTTCTACCGTGAGCACCCACATATCACCTGTGCCTCTTTTATCCAGGTTACTGCTGGTTGCATGGTGGATCGCGTGACTATTTTTCCATTGGTGATAAGGGCAGAGCGTAATAATCCCTGTAATCGTTCCCACAATATCGTTCAGCTTGCGACTTTTGAAAAAAGATTGATGACCACAATCATGAAAAATAATAAACGTCCGTACCACAAACCCTGCCGCAATCATGGTAATTGGAAGCGTAAGCCAGTAAGAAACCGCCAGGCTAAGATAAGCGGCATACCACAATAGGATCAGCGGTCCCAAGGTATTGATAAGTTGCAGAACGCTGGATTTCGTGTTTATTTTCTCGTAGGGAGCCATATTTTTTTTCAATTGAGCTAACGGGAGTTGTGTCATACCCATTATGATCCTCCTTTAAAATGCAGCCCATACCTTGATCCTGTCAGGCGTACATGTTGATCTAAGCTCAGTATAAGGAGACCGCTGGATCTGCTGTAGTCATAAACGTCAGTTCGGGCATATGACATTTGTCATATAGACAACTAACCAAACCTGTTTGCCAAATGTTCGCGGGTTTCCTTTCTGCTGTTTTTTTGTTAAAATGTAAGATATATAACGCTGTATGTGACTGGCGAAGTCAGTGGAATCAACCACGAGGGAGCATACAAACAAAGCGTACCGTTCGCCTGGGAGAAGTATTTGCAGAGGATTCGTCTGTCTTGACGACCTTGTGCAAATACTTTTTTTCGTTTTTTAAGACCATGACACCCTGTTGATTCTATTATGCGATAAATTCAGAGGAGGCTCGGACTATGGCTATTATTATGAAATCCAAAGAAGCAGCTGAGCAAGTGTATGCAACGATCCGTTCCCAAGTAGAGCAAATGAAACAGCAAGGACACCGTCCCCATCTGGCAACCCTGTTGGTAGAAGGTGATCCGGCATCTGCATACTATGCACGGACCAAGCAAAAAATAGCAGAGAAGCTGGGCATCTCATTTCATCTCCATACTTTTAATCGTCATGTAAGCGAAGCCGAGCTTCTGCACCTGATCAGCACCCTAAATGATGCATCCCATGTACATGGCATTATGCTGGAACTCCCGCTTCCTCAACATCTTTCCGCCTCCGTTATTAAACAATCCATCGCCCCCTACAAGGATATTGATGGAATTACACCTGATAACAAGCTGGCTACCGTTACGGGTGACGCAGGGCTGTACCCCGCTACACCTCAAGCCTGTATTGAACTGTTGAAGCATTACGGCCACTCCTTGGCAGGCAAAAATGTCACTCTCGTGGGCATCGGGCAGACAGTAGGACTTCCCCTTTTCCACATGCTGCAAAGAGAAAATGCCACCGTCACCGCCTGTCATGCAGGTACGCGTGATATTGCAGAGCATCTGAACCATGCAGATATTGCCTTCGTCGCAGTTGGATGCCCTGATGTGATTACGCAGGATATGGTGCATCCAGGTCTAATTCTGGTGGATGCAGGAATTAATGAGACGCTGGAGGGAAAAATTGTGGGTGATGCTGCTCCGGACGTTGTAGAAAAGGTACATGCTATTTCTCCCGTTCCCGGCGGCGTAGGTACCTTAACGACCGCCATTTTGTACAAAAACTTGCTCAAAGCGATACGTCTGCAACAATACTCCAGAGAGGTGGTTTATTCATGACTGAACTGTCGTGGAATCAGTCCATCGCACATTTTCTGAAAGAAGCTGCAAGTGCAGCGCCTACCCCCGGCGGAGGAAGTGTATCCGCGCTGGCAGCGGCACTAGGCGCAGCTATGACCTCCATGACCGCCAACCTTTCACAAGGAGAAAAATACGCGCAGTTCCGTGAACAATTCGCGCAAGTCATTAGCAGCATGGAGAGATTGTCTACACATTGTGAGGAACTGATGGCCGCAGACATCCAATCCTTTGAACAGTACATGACCGCGTTGCGTTTGCCCAAAGAAACAGACGAAGAAAAGCGCTATCGTACCCATTCCTTACAAACAGCGGTGATTGCTGCCATTGAGGTCCCTATGCGCCTGCTCGAAGTATGCCGGGACGGACTATCACAAGCCTACAACATTGTTGAAATATCCAATAAAAATGTGATTTCTGATCTGGGCATCGGCGCGATTTTGTTTGAAGCAGCCGCTCAATCGGCCTTGCTTACCATTGATATTAACCTTGCCTCGCTCAAGGACTTGGATGTCAAACAATCCTACGAAGCCAAAACAGCCGTACTCCTCCGTGAAATCGGACAAATTAAAGAGCAAACCTTATTGACTGTGCGCAGTCGAATTGCTAATTAATCAGCTCATAACTGTGCACAAGCTGTAATAACCAAAATATTTTGCCTATTTGCTAATTACAAATAACCTCCAAACCCATCTTTAATCGTTGGGTTTGGAGGTTTTTTTATTACGATTCATTATTTATGGAAAACTTTTCTATCCTTTCTTCGTCTATGGATAAGGGATATTCTTTAAGAACATTTTTTTCTCTTATACACATTGATCAAGAAATGAGGAGAATCTTATGAAAAGACGTGCTCTATTACTGAGTATAATCACGTTATTGCTGCTCAGTCCCAGTGTGTGGGCGGCCGGAGATGATTTCACATCCCATATTCGCTCCTATGATTCCGGAAGTCTGATTCAATCCGATGGAAGCTTGTGGCTGTGGGGCTATAATCAATCCGTACCGACTCGTATAGAGGGCAAGCCGAACGTTGTAAAAACATTCTCTAATATTATCAACGAAGGCGATCTGGTATTTACCTTGCAAGACCACTCTGCTTGGTATGTGCCTAGAAACAATATTTCTGAATCCGTGAAATTTGTTCCTCTGGAAGGACTACAGAACCTCGCAACTGTAAGTAGTTTGGGTGATCATATGCTCGCTCTTAGCAACGAAGGGAATGTATTTTCAGCTGATCAACTCGGAGATAAAAATATCTTTAGTCGTTTTCAACCCCTGTCTGGCATCGGCGAGGTTGCCCATATAGATAGTTACTATGAGGAAAGACCGGATTATGAGGAACGCTGGATATTCCTAAGAAAAGACGGAAGTGTATGGAAAAACACAAAAGCATTGCAGGGCTTCGAACCTATTTCATCATTAAAGGATATTACGGCAATTGCTAAAAACATAGCTTTAAAAAAAGATGGTACCGTGTGGACGTGGCCCAAAGAATTTGATAAAAATGTAGCTCCGTCCGAAACTCTATCCGTATCACAAATTCATGCCTTATCAGGCATCAAGACAATCAAGGCCAATAGGTATTCCAATCTCGCCATTGATCAGCAAGGTCGGCTATGGTTCTGGGGGGCTACCGTTACAGGTGCCTTAGACAATACAACCTACCACAATGCTAATACTCCTATACTGCTAACAGGAGTAAAGGATGTTAAAGACGCCTTTTTCGTTGAACGCTCCATCCTTGCTCTAACCACATCTGGTAATGTATATGTTGCATCTCTAGATGGCGAAAAGTTATCCTCCAATGCCTCCTTTACATTACTTGCCAAAAATATTCAAAGCATCAAAGCAGGACCACGGCACATCATCATGCAAAAAACAAACGGCGACCTGTGGGGGTGGGGCGTTAACAAGCACGCACAACTCGGTATCGGCGACTATGAGTTTCTTTATAGTTCACCGGTTGCTGTACAAAAGCCGATTCTCGTCCGTCTCAACAATACACCTGTCCCCCTAAGTAACGGTGTGATTACCCGCAACGGCCAGGCATTTATTCCCCTCCGCTCCGTATTTGACAAACTAGGGGCAGAGGTCACATATGATTACAATAGCAAAATAGCGAAAATGAATCAGTCCAAGGCAGGTGACCATCCCGTCTCTCTAGAAATAAATTTTAAAACCAGCCAAACAAAAGTGAACAGTAAATCTGTAGAACTCACTAATCCGCCCTTCATGGTGAACGGTATTGGTTATCTTCCACTAAGGCTCATCAGCGAGACACTGGGAGCCAAGGTAGATTGGATACAAAAAGAAGATACTATCGTAATTACGACGAAATAAAAGAATTGATTAGTGAATACGCTGCAATTCAAAATTGGCGGCCTCAATATACAAAAACAACCGGTCGAAATATGACTGGTTGTTTTATGCTTTACCGAAGTTGTACTGCAAGCTGCATCCTTATTGGTTGATACTCGCAATTTCCTTAAAGCTCTCGTCACTTGTCAGAGGGCATGACAGTTCGTTACAACGTCGGATCTTGCCATCTTTAAATTCAAAAATAGCAATCAACTCCACCTGTCCCATCATTCCATTTTTCTTCGTAATATCTACGATATAGCGTAAAGTGGCACTTTGCAGCTCATCATCATACAAAAAATCATTAAATGGTGAAATGGTGATGTTGTCGATCAGGCTTTTTAACGTGGTAATATGCTGAGTAAATTCCTCCAAATTTGTGGGGACTCCATCTGTAACTTGAATATATTCAGGTACAAAATAATCAGGAATCTTCTCTACCTTTAAACCCACGACTATGTCATTATACATACAAGTTAGAAATGCTTTTGCCTCTGCTCTGTTCATTCTGTTCTCTCCACATCTTTATAGTAGTCGGGACCATGCATGCAGAAATCGGATGACTACGTCTAATTCATCTTCCGAAAAAGCATCAAATAATTGCTCGTATTGTTCCTTTAATTGCCGGTGCATCTGATCATGTACAGCAGCTAACTGCCTGCCCTCATCCGTTACGTTATAGTATAATTCCTTATGATTATCCGACTTTTTTGACGTCAGCAACAAATGGTGTTCTATAAGAATATTCACGGCTTTGGTGACCGCCGGCTTGGATATATTCAGTTCAGCAGCCAATGATGTGTTATTCATACTTCCCTGACTGCTACATACCAGAGAGAGAATATGAAGCTGGGTAATCGTCCATCTCCGCTTCTCCCTCACCACTTCTTCTGTTAGAGTCTCTAGTAAAGCTTGACGTCTCTGTGCATTTTTTTCTCTTTCCAGTATAAAATGTTGGATAGCCTCAAATGTCCGTTCGTGTTTGGATTGACTCATAAATCCTCCATGTTTTTTATTAACCGGTTAATAAAAATAGTTTACCGGTTAACAATATAATTGCCAAATTTCATCTCATGATTCCTTGGTACAACCTTTGTATCTGCTCAACAAATCAACAAAAAAAGCACCTCACTGCGGTCCATTGACCGTGTAGTGAAGTGCTTATTCCATGTGAATCTCACACCTATTTTTTAGCTTTATTCTCTTTCTCTCTTTCAACCAGCATATCCACAATCATATCAATCTGTCCAGTAATAGCGATCGGATCGTAGCGATAGTACGTATCAAAATCATTAAAGAACACTTTATTCTTCTTCACCGCAGGCAGATTTCCCCACACAGCGGACGATTTCAGTTGCTTAAGCGCGGTTCCCTTCTTGTCTGGATCATACGTAGTCAGGAACATGTAATCTGCGTCATACTGCGGCAGTACCTCCATTGAAAGCTGTATGGTTTGTTCCTTGGAATTAGCTGTCTTTTTCGGCATGTTCAGTTTGAGCGCATTGTATACGGCTTGTCCGCCTCGTCCCGCATTGTCGCCAAAGATCCAAAGTGCGTTCTTGTCCGTCAGCTCATACAAACCGAAAGTTGCCTTTTCGTCAATAACACCCTTCAGACGAGCACGGCCTTCAGCAGCCTTTTTATCAAATGCAGCAATAAATTGCTCAGCCTTCTCCTTTTCCCCAGTGATATCCCCGAACAGCTTGACCGTATCATAGATATTAGTCGTCGTACCGTACGGAATGTACAGGGTAGGTGCAATTTTAGACAAAGCCTCATAATTGGTATCCTTCATAACCACGATCAGATCGGGTTTGAGTTCCAGTGTCTTTTCCAAATTGGTCGGATCCCCCACCTCTTTGGTTCCTTTTTCCTTTAGCAAATCGGTCAAAAAAGGATTTTGAAACGCAGTCGGCTCTACACCCACCACGTTAGCACCCACGGACAGCAGCTCTCCGCCGTAAAAATCCGTTACAATACGCTGCGGCTTAGCGGGAATTTGAATATCCCCTTTAACCGTTTTAAAGCTTCTTGTCTCTCCAGTAGAAGCCGACTCTTGCTTATCTCCTGAAGTTGAAGCGGGATTATTTCCAGTGTTATTTCCGCCGCATGCGCTGATAAATACAGCCAATACAAGCATCAAAGTAGCCAGCATAAAAATCGATTTGTTCCTCAACCTATTAGCCCCCTATGTAATATGGAAATAGCCTTATCTCAACATGATAATGATTATCAATATCGTAAGAAATATATCAAGCGCCATCCTTGCTGTCAACTAAAAAGCGAACTTTGTATTATTTCACTACTAAAATAAAAAGACCTGCCAAAATATTGGCCAGGTCTTTTCGTGAAGCCGTCTCAAAAACCTACACATTGGGGCTAGGTTGCTGGAGGCTGCTTGCTGGTGATCGCTGTTTTGTTTTATATTCTTCTCCCCAATCCTTCATCAAGTTAATAATCGGGATCAGTGTTTCCCCAAATTCGGTGAGAGAGTATTCGACCTTAGGCGGAACCTGTTGGTAGACTTCACGATGAACGACACCATCCTCTTCCAGCTCGCGCAATTGAAGTGTCAGCATACGCTGGGTAATTCCCGGACAGATCCGCCGAAAATCACTAAATCGCTTAGTCCCATACATGAGATGGTATAAAATAATCCCTTTCCACTTGCCCCCAATCACATCCAACGTGTACTCAACAGGACACGCCTGATCATTTCCAGCGGTACACTCACCAAAGCCGCCTTTCCGATTGCGCATTGGCCCTTCTCCTCCTTGGTATCATTTTATATACTACAGCACATTAATGTGCGTACTTCCAAAACGATTATATATATTCTAATATTAGTCATGCACTTGATAAGCGTCAATTTCAATCACATCCATAAGGAGTGGAATCACGATGGAAACCCTAACAACCACTAAAGATCAAGTCTTGGCTGCATACAAGTTCAGACATGCTACAAAAGAATTTGATAGTCATAAGAAAATTAGCGATTCTGATTTTGAGTTTATTCTTGAAACCGGTCGTTTATCCCCAAGCTCGTTTGGCTTTGAACCCTGGAAATTTGTTGTCGTCCAAAGTAAAGATATGCGTGAGAAACTGTTGCCCTATTCCTGGGGGGCCACAAAACAGTTGCCAACAGCAAGCCATTTCGTACTTATTCTCTCCAGATTGCCTAAAGATATGGTAGCTTCATCCGATTATATCAAGAATATGATGGTAAACGTGCAGCAATTACCTGCTGAAGTGATGCAAGGCAAAGAGAAGGTATATGACGCCTTCCTAAAATCAGATTTTGCGCTTGAGGAAAATGAAAGAGCTATGTTCGAGTGGGCATGCCGACAAACCTATATCGCACTGGGCAATATGATGACTGCCGCAGCTCAAATCGGCATTGATTCCTGCCCGATCGAAGGTTTTAATAAACAAGAAATTGAACGCATCCTTTCCGAAGAAGGCATTATGGATGCCGAGCATTTCGGCATTTCTTGCATGGTGGCTTTTGGCTACCGCCTGAACGAACCGCGCGACAAAACTCGGCGACCTGTAGATCAGATTGTGGAGTGGGTATAAAACGCGGAATATCCTTCTTTAAAGCAAAGGGCGCTCCACAGCCATTTCCATGGCTATGGAGCGCCCTCTTTTCATAAAACTCAGGTCCTACAAGTTTTATCACTTCATACGCTTACTGATAGTTCACTTCTTCCACGAAATAGATGTCCTTCAAACGAGCTTTCACGCGCTGAATTTCATCTGCTGTTAAAGGAGCCGTTGGACATAGCTTGAAGTTCCTTCCGGTGACATAGCTTACGTCCGTGTGACCATCCAGGTTGTAATCCATCTTCGGAACCGGTTTTTGGGTATAATCGGTAAAGTCAATAATAGACCATGCCGCATCTCCATCCTCTTTGGATAAAATAATCCGCTGTGAGGCATTTTCAGTCCACAAATAGCGCAGATTTGCTGGTGAATTATTGGAATCCATAGCCGTCTTAATACCTGAGCCTCTAAACATGAGCGTAAACTCGGTATGATCATTATTGGATCTTGCTACCGATTCATAAACCTGTTTCAGCCCGTCCACACCCACAATCTCGACCTTGCGATCAAGCGGGAAATGATTCACAAAGTTCTCCCATATTGGACCCATATTATGGGTGTTGGCAAGTGCGTTAATGTCCAAAATAATGGACAAGTAGTTTACCGTATTTATACGTTGATAAGGGTTATCCAAATATTGCTGTACTATATACAGTTGTGGTGCCGCATCCGTCTCCGTCACATAGGGGTCACCCGGATGAAGAGTCCAGCGTGAGGAATCTTTGGTATAGCGTGATCCAATCGGATCAATCGTAACCGAGTTCATGAATACGGTACCGCTATTATCAGCAATTCCTTGTGCGGGAACAATCGGATTGTCTTTATTAGACCAGTAAGGCATCAAAGGTGAGCCCTCACCATACATGCCGTTGACATTATATTGTGTAGCCGACCATCCCATCGCGGATGTAATTCGATAGTGATCTTTTAACCATTGAGTCTGTTCAGGATTCACCGTAAAGCTGGTCAATGATTTCGGCAGATACTTCCGATATTGGTCTGTATCCATGCTTTCAAACACGGATGGTGATCCCATCGAACCAGATTGGTGTAGCTCATTGAATGCATTGTAACGGTACATGTACAGCCACTCATCCATCTTTACTTCCCAAACAGGAAACTTCTGCTGGTTCGGATACCCGGCCAGTATCCCGACTTCATCTCCATACTGATCGACGTAATCCAGAACCTGTTTAAGCTGCGGTCGGTTCGATTCCACAAAAACAAATCCGTTTTCCATCGCCCACGTCACTTTGATGTTGGGACCAAAGTGATCCATCAGCAATTGACGAGATTGCTTGATTTGGTCTACGGTAGTCACGCTTCCCTGCAGCATGATGGAGACAGCAAAATATTGCTTCTTGCGTTCTCCGGGTTCTACCCTTAATTCCGCATCAGATGTGAAGTGAATCCCCTGGGATGGTGACTCAACCACAATTTTTAATGGAATGGCTGAGTTCACTGCTGGAATCAAATGCAGATTGGCAATCTTTCCATCCTCGTCAAATATTCCTCTGGAATCCTCTACCCGAAGTATCAAGTCGGACGGCAGCATTTCAGGAGCTATAACCTCTCCTTTAGCATTATGAAATACGTAGGACATTTTCCAAGCAGCGGGATCTAAAGCAGCAGCCTCTGAAATAGTATACGTAGACAAGTATACGGACCTGATTACGTTCGGTGGCTCTGCCGGCGGAGTCTTCCCTTTCACGATCAGCTTGGTCTGAGCTGTAAGGACCTGATAAGGTTTGGCAATAGTGACCTTCATCTCTACAGGAATGAAGCTGTCCGCAGCCGGAATATTTTCGGGATGTGCGATTTTCCCTTGTACATCAAACACACCTAACTCATCACTAAATGTGTACGTAACATTTGTGACGCTGACAGCAGGAATGCTTACTGGTCGCCCTTCATGGTAGAGCTGAAAGGATAGCTGATACGAAGGGTACGTTTCTGGCTGATTTACCAGCTCCTCCGCCTTGATTACGACTTCATCTACCAAAAAATCCGAAGAATGATCCGATGGATCTACTGGAGTTACTGGTGGTTTGGGATTAGGCACCGGTGGTGTGACTGGCGAGTCCGGTCTCGGTTTCGGTGGTATCACCGGCGGTTCCGGTTTCGGCTCTATTGGTGTCACCGGGGAGACTGGTGAATCAGGTCTTGGGCGATGCCTTTTAGGCTCCTCAATTTCCGAATTCACAGGTTGTTGCCTAATTTCCGGTGTCAAATCGGCCTCGATCTTCTTCGATTCTTGTTGGCTGGCCGTCTGAGGCAGCGTTGCAGCTCCATTTCCTAATGACTCCAGCAAACGCTTGGCACGTTCTTTCAGAACGTCACCGCCTAACCATATCCGATAAGCAACCAGCGTGGCGTCCTGCCGACTCACAGACTCTTTAGGGTGGAAATAATGATTTGTATCCCCCTCAATCAGTTCCAACCGTTCCATCAGCCATACGCTCGTTTGTGCATAATTTGATATATTAGGTTGATCCACAAAACTGGATATTCCAGCAGATCGGGTATCATCAGTAACACCAAAATACCGGGCATACCAAACGGCCATATCCTGACGGGTCATATTGTGCTTGGCACCAAATAATTGATCGCTAATCCCTTTCGTAATGCTCTCTTCCTGCAAGGCCTGTACATAAGGTAAGGCCCATGGTGACACATCCCGAAAAGAAGTTACGCCTCTGTTATTCGATGTTCGCTTTAAGGTTTTAGCAAAAATGCTTGCCCATTCCTGACGCGAGATAAAATGTAAAGGTCGAAAGCTCCCATCCTGATAACCTGTAACATAACCTTGAGCAGCCATGGCCTCAATCGCATCAGCTGCATAGGAATGTTCGATATCGTTAAAGGCTCTGTTCGCAAAAACAGGCGCACTATGTATACAGAACAACCAGACAGCCAGTAAACCAGCCATGTAATGCCTAATTTGTTTCAACCTTTTTTCACAGTTCATTATTTGAGATCATTACACCTCCTTTACGAGATGGCACTGGGCCACTTTCACCTGTACCTTCATATCAACTTTGAAAATAAATCTCTTTTGTTTTCAAACGGTTTTTCATTACTGTTAACACCAAACTGTATATACTTGGTTTATCGGAATAATCTCCCTAGGATTGAATAAAGCCAGCAAAAAAAGTGGTTTGAGCAATCTGCTGTCCTGCTCATTCAGCATGTTTTTTTAAGCCGTAATTCCCTATTACTAAACAATGGTTTTCATTGGTAATTAAATATTTATCACCTTTGGGTTATCATTTTATTCATGTATACAAACAAAAAAAGAGATGACACCTGTATCCGCATTCGTCTGAATACAAAATGTTATCTCATTTTTTGTGTAAGATGCACTTATTAAATTCTGTCTTCTCTTTTAATCCTTTTTCAACTCAGAGCCCTTATAAATATAAAAGTAGCCCTTTAAAGATCCGTTTTGTGGATAAGCAGCAGGATCTTTGTCTTTTATTTGAGCTACCCACTCTCGGTTTATAAGCGTAGAGGGGCCTTCCTCAACTAGTGCTTCAGCAGACATTCCAGTGATTGGTTTTGCTGCGCTGGACCAGAATGCAACTAAGTATACATCGTCAGCATTAAAATGATAGCGTCCTTCACTTGGAGTTCCCTCATAAAACAGCTCAGCCAACGAAGCTGCCTCAGATCCTCTCATAAAAATTCGAATCTCATCGGTTCCGTTCCATGTATGAGAAATTCCGTCTTTTGGATTAACATATTCTACAGTTTCTGGCTCCTTGTCGGTATTAAAATCAACAACTGCATATTTATAAACCTCATCCGTTACACTCTTGGTTGCAAATTCAGTTGTTTTCTCTGTTCGGTAGCCACTGAACTTTCCATACACATTCGGGGTTTTGCTAATCGCAGCAAAGGCCTTTTCCTGATCCATAAATCCAGCTCTACCAGCTACCGGTGTCAGCCTGTAGGTCTTGATTTCAGTCCCCTTGTACTGATCCCAAGAGTATTCGTAATAATATTTTGCATAAGATATTCCACTGTTCCACCCTACGGATACCAGCATGATAATACCTATCATGAATACTACTGGCCATTTTTTCAACATCATACCCACAACCTCTTTTCTTCAAGTACAATCAAATCATCATTAGAATTATAGCTTTTCAATAATTCTACTAACAGTTAAATATTAGAAGGAATTGTGGATAAATTATGTCTTTTCTATTTTTCTGTCTTCTGCGGATCAGTTGCTGCTTTGAGACGTTTTTCCATTTCCGTAGACACCATAATGTTCAACAACCCCATGAGATTATTGGTCTCGTTTCTTGCTTTTTGATAGGCGGCAGCAAAGGCCTTTTCATTCGCCGCAGGGTTTTTAATATCACTCAGTTTCTTCCACTCTGGTTTAACTTGTTGATCATACATATTGTACAAACTAATGTCTGTGGGCGTCTGTGCAACAGGTATCATAGACTCAAATTTCGAAGCAACCTTAAAGAAGCCCAGCGTATTTTGGACTGATGGAGTAGAGTAATCATGCGTCTTCATCGCTTCTTCTAAAATAAGAAGTCCCTCGCGTGACAGGTAGAGCATTTTGATGAGCCCTCTTTCTGTATTAGAAGTTTCCTCCCATTTCTTGTAGGTCTCTCCCGGAGCAACTCCCTCTGTAAAATAAGTATAAGCCTCATGAATAAACTCATCCGTATTCGGGTGAATTGGCTTTTCTGTATATAAATTGACAACAGAGTCGCTGTAATTTGCGATGTTGATATGTTTTCCGGTTGGATCGGAAACCCGCCGAATGGGATGGTTTGGCACCCGTACCAGCCCATAACGATCTGCAAAGGAAAGGAGCTGCTCTTGTGTTGTATTTAGTCCTATTTGGCCTGCTTGCTGGTCTGGTTTCGTTGCTTCTTTAGCCATGTCTGCATACGTTTTTGTGTTGGTCTCAGCTTTTGCCGCTTTGTCCACTGTACTGCTCGCAGTAGCTTCCGCACTCGCTTGTCCCGCAACATCACGATCCACTTTGGGTGTCTGTGTAGCTGTGGCAACTGTAGACGTAGTCGCTCCAGTTGTAGCCTCGCCTTCATTTTGTTTCTTAGAGTCACCGCATGCTGCCAGCATAGCAGATAAACTCATGACAGCAGTCATCAAAATAATGTACTTTTTCACCTTCATCTGATGTTTTCCTCATTTCTTGGTGTATCATTCTGTCATCCATACCTACGATAGACTAAGCTTCACATGTATCCTCGTAGGCCAATGGTATCTTCAATAATATGGAATTCATCTTATCAGAAATAAAAATGAGGGAATACTGGACCATCCTCCTGATTAAGCTCGGTTTGTTTTATAGTAATACGTTGTTTTCTGAACTAAAGACGTGATTACCACGCTGAAAATGGGCAAATTTCCTGTTGACTTTTAGAATACTGCGATCCTCGGTACTACTCCTGCACGCTTATAATTTCTAACCCGAAAGCGAAAAACGAAGCTCATGACCTAGGAACTTCACACACATCTGAATGGTCCTTGTTTTATCTAGCAGCATTCTGCCCACTCCTTTTTTTCTATTTATTTGAAGTCCCACGGTCTGACCTTTAGAATAGATAATACACTTGGCGTTATTTAAGGAAGGGGGCACTTATCTATGTTCAAGAAAATGGATATCTACCGAATTCTCACTGTAATATTTGCTGTAGTTGCTATGGTTTCGTCCCTTTTATCCCTCGCATACCCGGATACTTATAAGCACGCATACACCATCGCACAATTTTTTATAGGACTTGTGTTTTTATTGTCCGGCATTTCAGAATTTAAGGCTCATCGTAAGAGTATGGCAATAATGAACTTCTCCGTTTCCCTTCTCACTTTCTTTGTATTTATATTCACCCTTGTAGTGCGAACAGGTTAGCCACACACTTTTTCACCTCACTTACAGCCTTTCCATTACTCTATTCCTCTTCATATAAAAAGAAAAGCCGAGCGCAACTCAGGTAATCTGAATTACGCTCGGCAAATAGTACATCTTGAGCAGCCTATTCGTGTTTCTCTAATTCTTCAATTCTCTGCCGCTTTCCTATACCAAAGACAAAATATCCAACAACGACGATCGCCATGAAGGTTGCCCCGACAATCAACGACAAGCGTGTGTCCGGGTTAAACCACATTCCAACAATTACGAGCAACAGAAAAATAATCGTGATGTAATTACTGATCGGGAAAAAACGAGACTTAAAGTTATGACCTTCCATTTCGTTTTTCCACTTTTTTCGGAATTTAAATTGACTGATGGCTAATGCAAACCACGGTACCATACCTGGGAGAACACTGGCGCTGTAAATATACAGAAACAGTTTGGAATCAGGCATTAAGTAGTTAAATAACACCCCTACCAGCAGCAAGGAAATGGTCGTTATTATACTATTTCTAGGGACGCCGCTTGCCGAAACTTTTCCGAAGAACTTAGGAGCTTGTCCATTCTTAGCCAATGTATATAACATTCTGCCCGCACTATAAATACCACTGTTGCAACCTGACATCGCAGCTGTGAGTACAACAAAGTTAATAATACCCGCAGCAGCCACAATTCCTACCTTGGCAAAAGTCAGAACAAACGGGCTGCCAATCTCGCCAATTTGGTTCCAAGGATAAATCGTAACAATGACAAAGATTGCCCCTACGTAAAAAATCAGAATACGCCAGATGATGTTTTTAATGGCTTTTCGCAGGGTCATTTTCGGATTTTCTGCTTCACCCGCTGTAATGCCCACCATCTCAATCCCCTGATAAGCCGCCGTTACAATACAGAGTGCAAATAGGAACCCTTTTAGCCCTCCTGCAAAAAAACCACCATGGCTGACTAGATTGGATAGACCTATCGGCTGTCCGCCGTTACCGAGGCCAAAAAAGATAATCCCCGTACCAACCACTAGCATGAAGATAATAGCGATAATCTTAATCATCGCAAACCAGAATTCAAATTCTCCATAAAATTTCACAGCCGCCAAATTGGCCAGCGCAATAATAATTACACCTGCCAAAGCCGGCAACCATTGCGGGATATCCGGGAACCAGTAGCCCACATATACCCCAATCGCAGTGACCTCCGCCATCCCTACAGTAACCCATAAGAACCAATAGCTCCAAGCGGTCAAGAAACCAGCCAAAGGGCTGATGTATTTATGAGCAAAGGTAGCAAATGAGCCCGTCACCGGTTCAAGAATCAGCATTTCCCCCATGATCCGCATGACAAAAAACATAATAATCCCAGCTAAGAGATAAGCCAACAGCACCGAAGGACCTGCCCATTTTATCGTACTTGCCGATCCCATAAACAAGCCAACGCCAATCGTGCCCCCAAGCGCAATCAACTCAACGTGTCGTGGCTTCAGCCCTCTCGTTAATTGTTTCGATTCCAAAAGAACGCTCCCCTTCGTATATGTTCGTCATCAAATGCTAATGATCCGGAAAACTGCCCCCAAACATTATTAATTTTCAGACTGACGTGGTTGATCGAACGACTACACAGTAGTTCCACGATTCGTAAATATACAAAGAAACCACGTCCTATTTACCGTCTAAAACCTTACTGTTTCTAAGACCGAGTCCGTAGCATTAGATGCATTGTATGACAAAAAACGTCTAAATACAACTGCTAATTAGCAGACATTTTTAGACATGAAATGGAAAGGAAGGAGATTCATTTTTCTGAACATTGGTCAATTCAATGTAATGCATTAGAGCGTTAAACATGCGTATTTTTTCAATGATAAATATCACGATATTAAGCTTATTTAAAACCTGTATCCCTACAGTGCAAAACATGAACTCCGAATGAAAGAGCAACATTTCAAACATTACCTTGTGCTATAACTATGCGTGAATTCCAAACAAGGAGATGAAGACATGAGTAAGTTAAAAGGTCAAATCGCTTTAGTAACTGGTGCAAGTCGAGGAATCGGTCGTGGCATTGCATTACGTCTGGCTCGGGAGGGGGCCATTGTCGCAGTGCACTACGGAAGAAGGCATAAAGAAGCAGATGAGGTGGTTCATCAAATTGAGCAACTTGGAGGGGCTGCATTTACGATCGGTGCTAACTTCAGTGCCCTGAACGGCGTTTATGATTTATATACGAAATTGGATAAAGCGCTTCGGGAACGTACAGGCGATAATCGGTTTAATATTCTCGTCAATAACGCTGGAATGGGTCAAATTGTCCCCCTAGAAGAGACAACAGAAGAATCTTTTGACGAAGTCATGAACATGAATGTCAAAGCACCTCTTTTTGTTACCCAGCAAGCTTTGCCGCGTCTAAAAGATGGGGGCCGCATTATCAATACAGAGATGAATAGCGGAACATTACAAGATCCCAACGGGCAGAAATTTGCCGCTGGCCTTTCGACCTTTAAACGCTGGGGCGAGCCTGAGGATGTTGCAGATATAGCTGCCTTTCTTACCTCATCGGATAGCCGTTGGATCACTGGTCAATTGATTGATGCAAGTGGTGGATCTCATCTGTAAATGGACAGGTTCAAAATAAAAGCAAAATGCGTTGGTGAGAGAAAGTCGTTCTTCTCCACCAACGCATGAAATAGATTATCAGCCAGTTGTTCAACATGACTACTACAGATCAGGTACCACAGAAGGTTCGGTAAGGACAAGTGGATTCCTCAGGCAATGTAGAGTAAACCTCCTGTTCGGTAGAATAAGCATAAGGGTCCGAAAGAACTCCAAGAAGCTGCTCCATCACACGGTAATCTTCTCGTTCCACCGCAGCTTCCAGTGCTTCTTCTACCCGATGGTTGCGCGGGATGATTGCAGGATTGCTGCTGCGCATCAGCTGATGCGAGGAGGCTTGGGATTCCTGTTGTCTGTCCAGCCTCGCCTGCCACTGCTCGTGCCACTGGGTAAAATCCGCAGTGCTGAACAAATCCGCATCCTCCAGCTTGTTTAAAGTTAGGGCACGGAAGGTATTGGTGTAGTCCGCGCGATGCTTCTGCATGATTTTAAGAAGACCCTCAATCAGGGATTCATCCTCTAGCTCCTCGTTAAAGATCCCCAACTTGGCTCGCATTCCCGTAAGCCAATGATGGCGAAACATGTTTGCAAAATCTGAAATTGCATCCTCGGCCAGTTGGACAGCCTGCTCTCTGTTGTCATGTAGCAGCGGCAAGAGGGTCTCCGCAAATCTCGCGAGATTCCACGCAGCAATATGCGGCTGATTGCCATAAGCATAGCGGCCCTGCATGTCGATGGAACTGAACACCGTCTCAGGATTATAGGTATCCATAAAGGCGCAAGGACCATAATCAATGGTTTCTCCGCTAAGGGTCATATTGTCGGTGTTCATCACTCCATGAATAAAACCCACCAGCTGCCATTGGGCGATTAACTTCGCCTGACGCTTAATCACTTCCTGAAGCAGTGAAAGGTAACGATTTTCGTCATTGGCAACTTCCGGATAGTGTCGTTCCAATGTGTAATCAGCTAGAGTACGCAGATCTTGGGACGTGCCCCATGCTGAGACATATTGAAAGGTGCCGACACGAAGATGACTGGCAGCCACACGAGTCAGAATGGCACCGGGCTGCTCTGTTTCCCGGACGATCGCCTCACCCGTGGTTACCACCGCCAAGCTGCGAGTGGTAGCGATACCTAGCGCATGCATCGCTTCGCTGATGATGTATTCGCGGAGCATCGGCCCAAGTGCCGCTCGGCCATCACCACGACGAGAGTACGGCGTTCTGCCTGAGCCCTTGAGCTGAATATCAACCCGTTTACCCAAGGGAGTGATCTGCTCGCCAAGCAGTAGAGCACGACCGTCTCCTAGCATGTTAAAGTGCCCAAATTGATGCCCTGCATAAGCTTGTGCAAGAGGTGTAGCACCTTCGGGAACCTGATTGCCGGCCAACATTGCTACGGCGTCATCTCTTTGCAGCGCATTTTCGTTCAAACCCAGTGAGACTGCCAACGGATGATTTAAAATGATCAGCTTTGGTGAGCGAACAGGATTTGGATTGAGCTTCGTAAACATGGATTCCGGCAGACGAGAATAACTGTTGTCGAAGTTCCATCCTATTTTGTCTGCTATTTCTTTTTTCTCCGTCATAGTGTCTCCTTTTCTGCTATGGTATCTTGGATTTTTCCGTTTTAGTTTTTACTTCTATCCATTTATTATCCACTTTTCACCATGCTGTTGTGCTTTTTAACCTACTTTTTTATTGTAACCGATGATCAAACATGAATTGTATTTGAATACCGAATGGGTCTTTAATAATACCATAGGCTTGGCTAAACACATTACTAGATAAAGGTACAATGATTTTCACTCGATCATCTGTTATTAGATTATGATAAAAATGTTCAATTTCTTCTATGTCGGCACTTTGAATACATAATGAAGTGTTATTCCCTACTGTATATTTTTCATTGGGGTTCATTGGGTCTTCTGCTATCATAACCTTTGTTCTTCCGATGGATAAGACAGAATGAGAAATATAATCTTTATTTTCAGCGGTAAGCTGTATTGAGCTGTCACGTTTGGCCATATCTTGATAAGTAACGAGAAATCGTTCCTCTGCGTTAAAATGTTTTTTGTAAAAAGTTATAGCTTCCTTTGCTTTTCCGTTCATGGATAAGAAAATAGCTATTTCCAGTGTTGTACTCATGGGTTCAATCTCCTTTTATATCAAGCTTTTAGGTAGATATCTTATAGATTTGATATATCACCTTGAACCTATTATCATATGTAAAGGGTTCAAAACATGACACCTTTTATAAGGAGATTTATGTATGAAGAAAACCGAAAGATTAAATGACATGATTAGGTACTTAAACAGTCGAGAGTACTTTAATTTAAATGATCTCATGGATAAATACCATATTTCAAAAAGTACAGCCTTACGTGATATTAGTTCATTAGAACAATTAGGTATGCCTATTTATTCGGAACATGGCCGACATGGACGATATGGTATCTTAAAAAATAGACTGTTATCCCCTATTATTTTTACGCTGGATGAAGTGTATGCTCTATACTTTGCAATGCTAACCTTAGAAGCTTATCAATCTACACCCTTTCATTTGAGTGTTAATAAACTCAATGAAAAGTTTGAACACTGTCTTTCTAAAATACAAATAAACCAGATTCATAAAATGAAAAAGGTTCTACAATTTGAAATATATCAACATAATCATGTTAGTCTCTACTTGGACAAAATTCTAACCAGTATTCTTAATGAGACGTACTGCAAGATTCAATATTCAAAAAATAACCAGAACAAAAGTTACCATGTTCAATTTTTCAAGATTTCCGCTAAGTTTGGCCAATGGTACGCTACTGGAATAGAGTTAAATACGAATAAATATAGGGTTTTCCGATGTGATCGAATCACCTTGGTAGAAGAAGAGGAAATCCATTCTCACTTTTCGATAGATGAACTCCTTAATCGTTCATTAGAAATGTATCAATCTGAGAAGAGCATTGACTTTGAAGTAGAGATTGTAGAACAAGCCAAGGATATTTTTTATAAAGAACATTATCCCTCTATGAAACTAGAACAGGGTCATAAAACAGTCATCAAAGGATTCTATAATCCTGGAGAGGAGGAGTTTATCGCTCATTATTTTATGAGATATGGTCATTATGTACAATCAGTGAAGCCTGAATCTTTAAAACAGATTATTAAGGATAGAGTTGAGCACCTCTTAAACCACTATCAAAAATTATAAGATCATCCAAGGTTTGTTTAAATTTTTTTCTACATTTAGCAAGAAAAAGAAGCCTCAAGCTCCTTTTCCCTGCTAACGATGACATTGGAATTATGGCTTCCGTTTGGCGATAACAGCATAGGATACCGTTCTTGTGAATCCCGTTGGATTCCATGCAGTAAATACCCATCTGTCTTCGGCCGCGGAATAATTATTGAGAAGAAATCCTTGTTCATTTCCAGAGAAAGTCCAAGAACCGCTAATCAGGTTGTAGTCGTTACCGTTAATCGTAGTGCTTCTAAAACTATTGGGAGAAAGAGTGACCGGAGCGAAAGTAAAACGTGCGAATCCATCTCCAAGTTGAGTTACACGAATGGCTTTTCTAACATTCATAACCACATGGCTTCTTTTTTTCAGTTTTTTCCCCAATTTTGCTTCCGCTTTTCTAATTTTCACTAAAGTCGCCTTTCGCAAAGAAATCATCTCCTTCATTGTTATACTTATAGTTAATGAAGGACTAAATGCTTTTGAATGGACAAAATCCCCGGTAAATTGGCTGGATTTTCTGGAGATGTTGAAACAAAAAGCCCTTCCTTACAATAAAGGAGGGCTTGATACCGCTACTTCTTATTTCCTATACCGATTTTGTTAAGCCGATATGGGTGATCATGGTGTCATATGGCTCTAACTCCATGGTTTGTTTGCCAAATTCCGTTTCAATCGTTGTTCTTTGCAGTTGATCACTATTGTTAATAACAACCAACATTTTACTTTCTGGATAATAAGCACATTCTGTATATAAGTTATCTGTAATATACTTCGTTTCATTTAGCTCATTACCCGCAAAACGGATTATATTCAGCAGCAATCTTGTGTTTTCCCAGCTGAATTCGAATGAAGGAAGGTAAATTCCCTTTCCTTTACCGAAGACATGATTGGATAGTGTTATCATTCCATTCGTTTCACCCGCTATTGCAGCTGACCCATCCGTAAGATAAATCCTATTTTTTGGCGTTATACTTGCCCCTTCAGGCACCAAACCATACTCATCCCTAACCTCATATGTCCATCTTCCATGACCTACCCTGGAGCCTGTATCCTCATCCAAACCGAGAACATGTGCCATTCTGAAAAAGCTGTCGTGACCTTCTACCGCCGAAGGCTGATTGATGCCAATAAAGGTACCACCTTCGTAAACCCATTGGGTCAGTAAGTCCACACACTGGTTGTCATTCCAATGCTGTCCACCACTCCATGCTGTACCGGCAGAGCCTGCATTGATGACTACATCACAATCCTGTAGTATTCCCTGACGGATATCTTCAAAATCGATGAACTGAACTTCAACCGGCAATCCGGATAAAGCCTCATTGATATGAATCAAATCATGCATATACGTTTCGTGGAAATGGCCAGACAAGGTCCACGATCTCAATTTTCCCCAGCTATGCAAAACAGCTACTTTCGTCTTCATGTGATAGGGTTTGCCTTCATGATGCAGTTCTTTGATTTCTCTGAACTCATTGGCAATCTTTTCGATGTAATCGCAAAAATCCGGGTAAGGCTCTACAAGATGCAAATATCCACCCAGTCCAATTCGGTCAATAGGCTCCCTCAACAGGGCGCGCCGGATATTAATCCAATACTTTTTGGCATCCAGCGTGGGGTCGCCCCCCTCCATAAAGGTAGGAAGCCCGCCTAAGCCAACCGGAAATAAGTATGGATGCAGCCGAATCTCATGCGTATTCACTTTTACACCTGAACACAGCCTCGCCTCATAACCTGAGAACACACATTTAATCAACCCGTCAAATCCAAACTCTTGAAAACGGTCATTATAAGGCTCCATACCAACCCAACTGTCATCATAAAACACATAGGCCAGCTTGTCGTGCTGATGCACAATATCAATTAATTTCTTGCCAAATTCGATTACAAAATCATTGATAAATGCCATCCAGTCCAGCTTGCGTTGCTCAGCCGGGATATGTGTGACGCGGTACTTCCCGCCATTCACAAAATCCTCGGCAGTCATCGAATACCCATATCTCTTCGCAAATAGATCAAGCGCTCTTGAGCTTACCGTAAAATCGTATGACCCCCAATCAGAGAACAGATGGCGATTGCGCTCATTGCTGCCCCAAATCCAGGCGAAGTTATAAAATAAGGAGGTAAACCGGACAACCGTGGTTTCCTTATGATGAAGACACCAATCCTCCATCCAATTCAGCAGATACTGTTGCGTTTCTGTATACATGGGATCAATCTGCATTAAATGCTCTTTGTCCCAATGATTCGTGGTGTGATTGTACATGGAAATCTCTTCCCAGATACGGTAGACCATGAAGCTTACCGTGTATTTATGCCAAGGAGCAATTCCGGTAATGACCACATTTCCGGATTCCCTTTCATAATTCCATTGTTCTCTTGGAACTTCTTCCCCGGTCGTTCTGTCAAAAACCTGCCAGTAGTTAAGCGCCTCTTTAGAATCATTCACTTTGAATTGTTCTGCAAAAAAATCCTCCATCAGATAGATGGATACATAATCCTGTACAGCTACCTTCGGATTCGTAATTAAAAAACACTGTTGCAGCTTATCCAGATTGCGGGACGCCCACTCGTTATGATCTCTGATGATACAGATTGTAGAATAAATGCCGTACCCAGCGTTTATAATCTCATCGGATAACTGCGTGCCGTCACTGTCACGGATGACATCAGCGCCCCATCGTTCAGCTAATTTCAGGGTCAGCGCCTCATAACCAGATTCTCCTGGTAGCGTAAAGGCCCCCGTTGTTTGTTTAGACAACTTCGATCCCTCCTAATTCAACATATCGGATAGAAAAGCCAACGCTAAGCCTTGTCCCCAGCCCTGAATCCAGTCTTTTGGAATATTGCGATACCCTTCCCGATCTTTCATAACCGCTGTGCCGCCCGATACACCCAATACCCGTCCGTCTTCGCTAATATGGTTCAAGATGCCCTCCAATGCCTTTTGCACGTATTTGGTATGCAGTGGATTGCCGTTATTGATCATGGCCGCCGCAATACCGCAAGATGCAGATACTTCTTCATAGGACTCCTCGTCATCCAGTACCGTCCGCCACAAGCCATTCTCTGTTTGAACACCCTTCAATGCAGCCAGTTGATCCCGAAGGGAACATTCCACGTCCATACACGGCGGATACAAATACCAGTCTTTCAAATGAATTTTGACTTGCGACATGGTATATGCTCCCCAAGCATTCGCTCTTCCCCAGAAAAATCCGGACATGTGATCCTGTTTGACATTATTGTAGCCATGGTACCAGAAGCCGCTACTAGGGTCTTGCAGGTATTTGATATGCCAGTAATATTGATTTAAGGCATCCTGGATCATTTTCTCGTCCTTTAATTTGGTTCCTACACGCAGCAGAAAGAATGCCGCCATAAACAACGTGTCTGCCCATGCCTGTTCTGGAAAATCATTAGCAACGGATACCGTATGCTGCAGAACATGGTCTCCGAACCTGAGAGCATTGTTTTGGATGTAATCCACCTTGCTCATCACAATATCCCAATATTTCTGGTCCCCTGTTTCTTCATACAATGTGATCAGCATATGACCCATGGCACATGTGTTAACCGTCCAGTGCGGCAGACCCAGCTCGATGTATTCATCTGCCCACTGGGCAAGCATATTTAGATACTCTTTATTCCCTGTTTGGGTATAGGCTCTGGATACACCATAATAAGCCACACCGCAGGGCCAATCCCACGTTAAATCCATCGCCATGGTTTTTCTGACGACTTTGTCGATGACTCTTAATATTTCTTCCTTGTCATAAGTTAATTGAAGCATTGTTATTCCCCTCTCCTAGTGCACACGCCCCCAAAGGCGCTTGAGAGCGGTTTGTCACTGTTTTGGAAACGCTTTACTTATTCCATTGTACGCAGTAAAATAGTCTCAATCTAAGCATATCCGCAACAAAACTGCGCAATTTCAACCATTTATATGTATACCTGCTGGCTAAGCTTGACGTAACGTTGACCTATAATCAACTCAAATCCAAGTTATGGGAGTATCGAATATGCCCAGAAAAAAGAAGCCCATTATAGAATACCGACATTACAGCTTGCCTATAAACTTCCCTGTCTTGCTGTTAAGCGGTGAACGTTGGAAGATTTCAGATATTAAAAGTGAGCATCTCCATTTTCATAACCATTTGGAGATTGGTATTTGCTATTCGGATAGCGGCTTCATGGAGATCAAAGGAGAATCTGTCCCCTTCAAAGCCGGGGATGTAACTTTCATTCCCAGGTATCTTCCTCACACCACGTATAGTTCGCCAAATACAGCCAGCCTTTGGTCTTATATCTTTTTTTCGCCAGAGGACCTTTTCCAACATTCCTTTAAAAGCGCTTACAGCAACTTTAAGCCCAATTTGTGGGTGATGAAGGGAACGAACTGTATATTAAACAAGGAGCAGCATCCCAAGGTGTATACACTTGCGACTTCGATCGTAGAGGAGTTACAACAACAGAATCCTTACTATCAGGAAAGCGCCTACGGCTTATTGTTATCCCTTTATATAGAACTTCTCAGAATTCACTCCAGGAATGAATCATTGAAAGATGCAGAAACAGTACATAGCCGGAAAAGCGATTTTGCCATTTCCCCGGCTTTGGAGTACATCACTAAAAATTATATGACACCTGTTAACATTGATTTTTTGGCTGATCTATGCCATTTAAGTACAACTCATTTTCGCCGAAAATTTCATGAGATTATGGGAACGTCGCCTCTTGATTTCCTAAACAGCACCCGAATCGAAGAGGCCTGCAAGCAGTTAAAAAGCACAGATGACTCCATTCTTTCCATCTCCGAGCAAGTCGGTTATCGTTCCATTTCCAGCTTCAATCGATGCTTCTCCAAGCTTATGGGAGAGCCGCCTAAAGAATGGCGTAAAGGAGCGCAATCCGAAGCACAATCAGCGAAAGCGTCTATACTGGAGTTTACGGGGTGGGTTTAATTTTACCAAACTGAATCAAGCAGCGCGTCCACTTCCTGAATTCGGGTTACCGATGGTGTTGGTATAAGATTGCCTCTCACCATAACCATTGCTACATTCGACAAAGCTTTTATGTCGTCCAAAGGGTTGTGCTCCAGCACGATTAAATCTGCCTGTTTTCCGATATCAATGCTACCTGTAAGATGATCAATACCTAAGATTTCCGCATTAGATTGAGTTACCCGTTCGATGACCTGACCCGCATTCAGTTTCGTTTGTCTCATATAGTGATCCAGTTCCCGCCAAATATCATAGTGAGTGACGTAAGACATGGCAGCATCCGTTCCAATCCCAATTTTGATATCATGTTCTACAGCCTGACGCAATCCCTTTAGCATGGAGTCGTACACCAGTCGCGAATTTTCCTTAACCGTTTCATTCACCTTCGTTAGGCTCGTGTCCAATTTCGCAATGGGATACCCAGCCTGCAAAGTAGGAATCAATGCAGTATAGCCCGATATAAAAAACAGGGAAAAGACATGATAATGGAAGCCGGTTTGCCCTGTTTTCCACTCCACTTTTCCCCGATTTCTTTCAAGTCTTCATTCATGTTTTCAGTGAGAACAACCCTGACACGAAGTGTCCCCATTATTGAAAGTTATTTTTTTCATAACGTACTGCGCCGTAACTCATAAAAATACTGCACAATCGGATGCTTTAACTTCATCTTCTCAGACATGTTTAAAATTCGCTTTTTTCCTACTCGTCTGTCCACTAAAGCTAGAATATTCAATAAGATATCATTACTCTCTAAGCTGTCCTCTATAGAAGTAGTTAAAAATTTATTAGCTACAACATTAAAATTAGACTTGCTTAATAAGGCCTGTGCTGACAAAAGCTCCTTTGCATGCTCTGATATTTTTCTACCTCTTGCTATTACTTGTAGACGATCCTCCGGAACATTCCCATTAGTATCTTTTCTGATCGCTTCAATTTCTTCATTCCTGATAGGAACTTGGATATCTGGATCATTTTTGATTTCCAACTCCGTCTGGTACCATTTGATTGAACTAGTGATATCATTCATATTGAGTATGTTCTTCTTATCTACAGTTATATAACAAGTTCCAGATTTATCAGGAAAATAACGGTAACTGGTAGATCGGTATTCGACCCTTCCGTCTAACGCAGGACAGAGAAAGCTCTCCAGTTGTTGCTTCAATTTACTCCAGGACATATATCCTCCTATGTTTTCAATGCCTACTAACAGCCCGTCCCCAACTTGGCAATTTAATTTCCACGGTCCTCTACCTCATCATGATCCTTGGTTCCAAATTCATCAAGCAATGTACGCACTTCACTTGTTGATTTGGCGTTCATTAAGCTGTTTCTGAGTTCACTTGCCCCTCGGAATCCACGGACATATATTTTGAAGAAGCGGGCGAGAGGGCTGAACGAACGTGGCTCCTGCACTGAATAATGATCATGGAGATCTAGATGAAGCCGCAGCAGATCAAGCAATTCCTCACTGCTGTGTTCCTTCGGCTCCTTCTCAAACGCAAATGGATTCTGGAAAATACCACGCCCAATCATAATGCCATCCACTCCATATTGCTCAGCGAACTTCAAGCCAGTCTGACGGTCCGGAATATCTCCGTTAATGGTCAGCAGTGTATCTGGTGCCACCTCATCACGAAGTTTCTTAATCTCCGGAATCAGTTCCCAGTGAGCGTCTACTTTGCTCATTTCCTCTCTTGTCCGCAGATGAATGGACAAATTCACAATGTCTTGTTTCAAAATATGGGTCAACCAGTCGCGCCATTCGTCTACGGTAGTGAAACCGAGCCTTGTTTTTACACTGACGGGCAGTCCCCCGACTTTGGCGGCCTGAATGATATCTGCTGCGATTTCGGGACGGCAGATTAGGCCGCTTCCCTTCCCATTCTCGGCTACATTCGCTACAGGACAACCCATATTAATATCGATGCCTTTGAAGCCTTCTTTCGCCATACCGATGCTCATTTCACGGAAATATTCCGGCTTATCTCCCCAGATATGGGCCACCATGGGCTGTTCATCCTCTGTAAAAGTCAAACGCCCGCGTACACTTTTGTTCCCCTCCGGGTGACAATAACTCTCTGTATTCGCAAACTCCGTAAAAAACACATCCGGTCTAGCTGCTTCACTTACGACATGGCGAAACACAACATCCGTCACATCTTCCATCGGTGCTAGTATAAAAAAAGGTCGCGGCAAATCACGCCAAAAATTATTCGTCATATCAAAAACTCCTCTATAATTACCAGGACAAATCTTTGGTCCCAAAATGGTAAAGCTAACCTGCTCATGTCCTTGCTTCTTCTTCACATATCACATGTTTAAGCAACGTAGTTCAAACGGCAGTATATGTTAAGCATAGACATCTAAATGAGTATATCATACTCAATAGAGGAGCATACTCCCCAAAAGACTCGCAAAAAAAGGAAGAGCGCCGCCCCTCCTGCCATCTTCTATAACGTACTGCGCCGCAGTTCATAGAAATACTGCACGGCATAACTTCCCCAGCCTACGCCGTTCCCAAGCGATTTTAAAAAAGAGCCGAGGAATAATATCCTTGACCCTTTTCGTCAATTTCTACACATGAATACCCAAAATTTTCAGCTGTTCATTGATCTTAGCTTCAAGTTCCGCGATTTCTTGTTTATCTTGTTCTAAAAGCTTACTCACTTCGGCAAGGTCAATAACTTGTTCTTCTTCAAACGTATCCACGTAACGAGGAATATTTAAGTTAAACTCATTTGCTTTGATTTCTTCAAGTGGTGCCACATGAGCATATTTATCAACATCTACACGATTTCGGTACGTTTCGATAATCTTATTGATGTTTTTATCAGTAAGTTTGTTTTGATTTTTACCTTTTTCAAACTCATTGCTTGCATCGATAAACAAGATGTCTTTTGTTTTACGATTTTTCCTGAATACTAAAATCGTAGTTGGGATGGATACGCCGTAAAACAAGTTGGCAAGTAAGCCTATAACGGTATCAAGATAGTTTTTCTCAATGATCGTTTGGCGAATCGCACCTTCCGCTGCACCACGGAACAAGACTCCATGCTATTTTAGCTTTATTAAATCTTTCCGCCTACTCCTTTAAACTTATCTACAAAGGCAGAGATTTTCTGAAAAACGCTCTGCTTTTTTGTTAAATACTGAGGATTAAGAGGACTCATTTTAGGAAGAATTTCATTAAGCTCCGTTCCATTTTCACTAGCATATTCTTTTTTCAATGAATTTAAAATATATCTTTTTGCGGCCTCTTCACTAAGGCTTTCAGTAGTAATCAATTCTTCTGCTTCACGTTTTTGCTCAGTTTGAGCAAATGAGAAGAAGGCATCAATAATACTTACTTTATCTTGAATATTGTCTAAATCTGTTTGATTGATAAAATCGACTACTAAGCTTTCTTTCGCACGGTTCCCCACACTAGAACGAATTAAACGACGTACCTCTTCAACCAATAAACCCTTATCTATTACTTTTTTGTTATTTTCAAAAATAAGTTCAAGAATGTAATCTAAATTGATCTCTTGGGATTTTAAAAGATCTACTTCAAAGACAACATCATCCCAATCAATAGAGGAATTATCTTTTCCTTTTCCTGTTTTTTCACGACGAAGCCAATCACGAATATCATTATAGGATGAACGATAATCTTGAATTGTTCTTTCTTCTGGTACGTTAATTTCTTGCATGGCAGCTATATCTTCATCACCCATATAGTGAGTAGATTTAAAATTTTCCAAAGCCTCAGAGTCATTGAGATCTACTGTTTGTAAAACTTTTAGACTTGAAAACTCATCATAATTCTGCAAAATATTTTCAACACGCAAATATTCACCAAAAAGCTTGGCAAACTCTTTCTTATCCTTTTCAGTAACAATCTCATCAACATTAGGAAAACGTTCCTTTAATTCTTTTACTACGTCTACATAACCACGACGGGCTTCACCCGTTGCCACATCAGTGAATCCTTCCATATACTCTTTGTAGCTTTTTTCCAGCACCACATTTTTAGTGTTTTTATCCCCAAAAAGAGTAATGGCATCTATGGTTGCTTGTTCTAAATCTCTAAAAGTAACAATATTTCCAAAGGTTTTGGTGGAATCATAAATACGATTGGTTCTCGAAAAAGCTTGCATTAAACCATGATACCTAAGATTTTTATCAACAAATAAAGTATTTAATGTAGGTGCATCAAAACCAGTTAAAAACATTCCAACAACAATCAACAAATCAATCTCTTTGTCTTTTACTCGTTTAGCAAGGTCACGATAATAATTTTGGAATTCCTTACTTTCTACGCCATAATTGGTTTTAAACATGGCATTATAGTCTTTAATGGCTAAACTTAAAAACTCTTTTGCACTACTATCCATTGCTGAAGGTTCAAAAGTTTCATCAAGAATTTCACCTATAGCATTTTGCTCTTCATTAGCAGCAAAGGAGAAGATTGTCGCAATCTTAAGGGGTTTACTGCTTCCCTTTTGTAAGTTATTTAATGATTCATAGTAGAGTTTGGCTGCGTCAACACTGCTCACAGCAAACATGGCATTAAATCCTTTTCCATTCGCATTTAAACGATGGGTTTTTACTCTAAAATTATTAAGAATA
Organism: Paenibacillus sp. BT-177; assembly: GCF_025846815.2. NCBI lineage: Bacteria > Bacillati > Bacillota > Bacilli > Caryophanales > Paenibacillaceae > Paenibacillus > Paenibacillus sp. BT-177. The sequence goes on from NZ_JAOYTP010000002.1 coordinate 880,453, forward strand.
TATTGAGAAATTTCTTTAATCCGTTCAGGATGTAGTAATGCTTCTTTATTTTCTGCTGCCAATAGCTTTTTCTCGTCCTGTTCTTTTTCAATCGTTTTGAAGTTGGGACGTACATCGTTATAATCTACTTTGAACTTTAAAACTTTTTCATCTCTAATGGCATCCGTAATTACATAAGAGTGTAACTCTCGACCAAAGACAGAAGCAGTCGTTTCAGAACCTAACGCATTTTCTGGGAAAATAGGTGTACCTGTAAATCCAAATTGATAGAACTTCTTAAACTTTTTATTGATATTTTTTTGAGCTTCACCAAATTGTGAACGGTGGGCTTCATCAAAAATAAATACCACTTGCTTATTATATATAGGTAACTCTGTTTCGTTTTTAATTAGGTTATTCAGTTTTTGAATCGTCGTCACAATAATTTTATTATCATCTTTTTCGATGTTACGCTTTAATCCTGCGGTACTTTCTGAACCATTAACACTATCAGGAGAAAAACGCTGATACTCTTTCATCGTCTGAAAATCTAGGTCTTTCCTATCTACAACAAAAAATACTTTATCTATAAAATCAAGTTCAGTCGCCAAACGAGCTGCTTTAAAACTCGTAAGCGTTTTCCCCGAGCCTGTTGTATGCCAAATATATCCGCCACTTTCAGTGGTTCTCCAATATTTGGATAGGTATGAACTTTCAATTTTCCATAAAATTCTTTCCGTGGCAGCAATTTGATAAGGACGCATAATCAGCAGGTTATCGCTCACATCAAAAACGGAATATTTTAGTAGTATATTCAACAAAGTATTTTTCTGGAAAAATGTAGCTGTAAAATCTTTTAAATCTTTAATCAGGGTATTATCCGATTTTGCCCAATTCATAGTAAAATCAAAACTGTTTTTATCACGTTTAGTCGTATTAGCAAAATAACGGCTATCTGTCCCATTAGAAATCACGAAAATCTGTAAATACTTAAACAGAGAGTTTTCTGAATTAAAGCTCTCTTTACTATATCGATGAACCTGATTAAAGGCTTCACGAATGGCAATTCCACGCTTTTTAAGCTCTACTTGTACTAAAGGTAAGCCATTGACTAAAATGGTAACATCATATCTATTGGCTTGCGTTCCTTTTTGTTCAAATTGCGAAATTACCTGCACTTTATTGTTGGCAATATTCTTTTTGTCTACTAGGTAAATGTTTTGAATATGCCCATCATCAAAAACAAAGTCATAAATATAATCGTTATGAATTTTACGGGTTTTATCGATATGGTTGTCGCTGGGTTTATCTAAAAACTGCTCGCAAAATCTTATCCATTCCGCTTCTGAAAATTGTACATTATTAAGTTCTTGTAGCTGCACTTGGATATTAGCAAGCATTTTTTCAGGAGTATTTAAGTTTGGGAAATATTTATAACCTTGATTGTCCAAATCTTGAATCAGTTCTCGTTCCAAATCAGCTTCTGTCTGATAATCAGCTCCTTGCTGATCGATCTTCGTATATTTATCCAGAACGATGAAGTTGTTTGATTCTACAATGGGTTTGAAATCGCTCATTCATTTCCCCCCTTAATTAATTTTTTAAACCTATATATCTCTTTAATTTCACTAATAAGATGCCTTAAAACATTCTTGTCATCATTTGTTAGCTCAACAATTTCTTCACCTGAATGCTTTGAATGACTGGATAAGTTTAGAATCCTTTTTTCATATGCAGTACGACTTCCTTCAACAGGTAATAACAAATCTCCCCAATCAGAATAACCTAAAAAAGTGGACATTTTCTCTAAAACATTTCGAAGAAAGTTAAAATGATATTTATATATTTGATTAGATTCAATAGCTTTTTCGATTTCATTTATTAGAAAAAGATGATAAGAAAACGGCGAATCATTAGGCTGAGTTATTAGTTCATAAGTGCCCTCTTCTTTCTTTTCTAACCTGTGCTTTTTAAAGTGTTTATTGTTGTTGTAACCTGTTTTTTTGTTAGAATTGTTAAATTCATTACAGAGTACATTATAAAAAAGAGGATTATGTGTAGTTATAATAAATTTAAGGTCTGATTCACTGTGTTTTATTAATTGTGCTAAATTTACTGCTAATTCAATCACGTGATTATCATCTAATGAACTTACAGGGTCATCTATAAATACATACTCCAGCTGGTCAAACTGATTTGTTTCTCTATCACTTGGTTCGGCTACGTTTAATGTATCAGTAACTTGTTCAATTAGAGAATAAAAAACACACCATATAAAGTTACTCTCTTCACCCTTTGAAATTTTAATGTTATTTGAACGCTTATCATTACCACGCTCATATGAAAAAGTTATTTCTGTAAAAGCTCCTACTGTTATATCTTTCCCATCCTTATCTGTAATAATATATTCTTCATTAAAACGTGGAGTTAATTTTTCATCGACATAATTTTGGAAATTTGTAATAACATTTCTGTCTTGTCCTTGCTCTTCAAATATCCATTTTGTAAAAGAATTCGGATAGATTTTCAGTTTTGGTTCAGTATCATTTTCTAGATCATTATCCCAATAAAATAAATCTTCCGTAAAGGCATTATAGTATAGGAATTTTTTATCAAACACCTCTAATTCCTCAAACTCGGCGTCCCGCTCTACCGTCGGTGCAAATAACAATTTGAACTCCCGTGAAAGCCTTGTTTTACCCGTTCCATTAAAGGCATAAATTAATTGAACTTTTTTATTGCTAGCTTTTAATTGTTGTGCAATTTCATTTAGACTCTTCCCCATACTATGCCTTTACCTCACTTTTCGGAAATGAAAGTAGCAAATTACGGTAATATTCATATTGTTTTTGACGCAACTCTATTTCACGTGGTAAACCCTCGGTAATCGAGAATCTCAAAGTGTCGAATTTATCTAAAATAGATACGATACGGTTTTGTTCAGCAAGAGAAGGGATGGGAATAGTTAATTTGTGTAATTTACTACCTTTTATCCCTTTTACAGTAGACCCAGTAGCTGCTTCATGTAGTTTTTTTTGGAATTCATCGCCCATTAAGTAATGCTTTAGAAATGAGTTAGTAAAGCGTTCATCTTTACTTCTGTATTTTATAACCCTTTGTGCTAAAGCAATATTTTTTTGGTCAACTTGAGCTACAAATCCACAAGGGGCTTCTGTAGTTATAAGTACATCGCCTATTTCCGGCAAACCGCGTCGCATGACTAAATTGTAATCATCTTCAGAGATAAACTCTTGCGACGATTGATAATCTATATATCCCATCCTAATGTTTTTTGCAGTTACCAAAAATATTCCATTTGATGTTTTTTTAGGGGTTTTCCCTCTATAATCAACGTAATCGCAAACCTCCCCCAAGGCCTTCCACTCAACTTTACCCTCTTCAAAAGTCAACAACTTATCACGGTAATAGGTATATTGCTTTTTACGAGCTGCAAGCTCTGCTGCAAGCTCTGCTGCAAGCTCTGCTGCAAGCTCTGTGAAGGCGTCCAATATACGGACGATTTCCTCTTGTACTTTAAGGGGTGGGATGGGGATCTCTAAAGATTTGATAATATCTGAGTTTAGATTACTTACCGAACCACTGTTAATCTTACTAATCCAATAGCTTTGAACTAAATCTGAAGAAAGGTAATGGTATAAATAGTCGGAATTCAATTTATCCCCAAAATCACTAATTGAAGCCCATCCATCGTGAATAGCCCCATCAATATTTAGAATGTAAGGTCGTCCAAAGCTCATAGAGTTGGACATTATGAAATCACCTTTTTTTAACATTCTTGATTTCATAGCACCTTCTGGTGTAATTCTTTGTTCTGTCTTATTCACATATTTTGAATTAGGTAAAGTATCACCTATTTTTATCCAAGGAACACCATCTTCTTTATCAGTAATAAACTTCGCTATAGGTCGAGGTGAAGCACCTCTTTGGATTTTAGCAACATTCCCCAACGTCTTCCACTCAACTCCAACCCCATCAAGGAGTTTCTCCATATAATTCGGCTTAATCATGATTCAATCCCCTCGATTATGTCATCAATTTCAGCACGAAGTTGGTCTATCTTTGCTACAGTCGTTTTGATCTCTGCATTCAGCTCATTTATATCAATGACTTCCCTAGTGTCTTTTGCTGCTATATAAGAACTTACAGAAAGGTTATAATCATTTTGAACGATTGCATCATAATCAACGGATTTTGCAACATGGTCAACATCTTCTTTGCTGTCAAACATTTTCATAATTTGCTCAATGTGTTCATCTGTAAGTATGTTATTATTCGTTTCTTTTTTATAGAAATCTACTCCACTTGCATCAATAAATTGAGTTTTATTATCGGTTTTATGCTTAGAAAGAACCAAGATATTAACCGCTATTGAAGTCCCATAAAAAAGGTTAGGTGCTAATGAAATAACCGTTTCAACAAAGTTATTATCAATCAGATACTTTCTAATTTTTTGCTCTGCACCACCACGGTAAAATATACCAGGGAAACAAACTATAGCAGCACGACCTTTACTTGAAAGGTAACTAAGCGTATGAAGGACAAAGGCAAAATCAGCTTTGGATTTTGGGGCTAATACGCCTGCAGGAGCAAATCTTTCATCATTAATAAGTGTTGGGTCATCACTACCAATCCAATTTACGGAATAAGGTGGATTAGATACAATAGCATCAAAAGGTTTTTCATCACCAAAGTGAGGGTCTAATAGCGTATTTCCTAAAGCAATATTAAACTTATCGTAATTTATGTTGTGTAAAAACATATTCATACGAGCAAGGTTATAAGTTGTATGGTTAATCTCCTGTCCATAAAAACCATCTTCGATAATATGAGCATCAAACTGTTTTTTTGCTTGTAATAGCAATGAACCTGAACCGGCTGCAGGGTCATAAATTTTATTAATGGTTGTTTGCTTGTGTATTGCTAATTGAGCAATAAGTTTAGATACACACTGCGGTGTGAAGAATTCCCCTCCAGATTTTCCAGCATTGGCAGCATAATTAGAGATTAAAAACTCATAGGCATCACCAAAAAGGTCAATTTGACTATCTTCAAAACCACCAAAATTAAGCCCTTCAACTCCTTTAATCACAGCAGCTAAACGACTGTTTTTGTCCTTTACAGTATTTCCTAATCTATTGCTTGTCGTGTCAAAATCAGCAAATAATCCTTTAATATCCAATTCAGAAGGATAACCATTTGCTGAACTTTCAATAGCAGAAAATATAGTAGCTAAATCTGTATTCAAACTTTCATTTGTGTTGGCAGTTTTTGCAATATTAGCAAACAGTTGACTAGGATATATGAAATAACCTTTTGTTTTGATTGCATCCTCTTTAATTTCTTCAGTTATAATACTATCGTCAAGTTCTGCATAATTGATGCTTTCGTCGCCACCTTCAATATAACTAGAAAAATTCTCACTAATAAAACGATAAAAAAGAGTCCCCAAAACATATTGCTTAAAATCCCATCCGTCTACAGATCCACGAACATCATTGGCTATTTTCCAGATTTGAGATTGTAATCCTGCACGTTGTACTGCACTTGACATTTGTATACCTCCGATTTTTACAATGAGTACTCTCATCATTCTACAATACTAATTTTGCTCTGTTTTTCTGCTTTTTTAGGCGCTGATCTTAATATTTTCTTCTTTTACATCTATTATCTCTTAGGGTCCCTAAGTTAGAAAAGAGAATTTCATTCGAATTTTTTATACCAAATTAAACGAGATGTCTTCGACCTTTCACTGTGGGCTGCTAATGAGAGCTGTTGTGTACAGCTTCCACGGATCTGCGAAATGCTCCAAAAAACCTTGGACGCGGGATGCTACATCCTATTGAAACCGAGGCAGAACGCTTGATGATCCGAACCGACGATAGCCCTCAATTCTTGAACGGAATCTTTGGAGCGACTTGCAAAGAATAAGAGTGCAGTACGAACAAATTCCACCAGCGACGCCAAATTTGAATGCGTACTTTGAGCCGTTTCACAGCACTTTGGAGTACAACCTATTTCGCCGATGCGAGTATTCGTCATTGGATGACTAAATAAAGTTTTACAATTACAGATGCATGCACGGCAATTTAAAACGAATAGCCCCTTACGCTTTAGCATGACTTTACCTGACTGCAAGGCATTTTAATGAAAAGCGTAAGTCAGAGCAAAACTACCAACACGAGTTTAAGCGTAAAAGTCTTCAGTATTAAAGGCTTGCGTTTGTACTTTCTTTTTTATTCAGCGACTTACAAAACTCTTATAGAATTACCGGATATATGCGAATCTCTAATCTTGCTCATAATTTTAATTTTCACCTATCAAACTACTAATCCAAGAAACAAGTAAGCATACAAAATTAGACGCGTCCCCAACTCACCGATTCATTTACTCAACCTCCACCGCTCCAACAGCGCAACACTCTCCACATGAACCGTATGCGGGAACATATCTACAGGCTGCACTTCCACTGTTCTATACCCGCCATCCTCCAATATCCTTAAATCCCGCGCCAGTGTGCTTGGATTACAGGATACATACACCACGCGCTCTGGCTTCATTTCCAAAATGGTGTCGAGCAGGCGTGGATCGCAGCCCTTGCGAGGCGGATCTACGACAATAACGTCAGCGGTGATGCCTTGCTCTTTCCACGCAGGAATGACATCTTCGGACGCGCCTACCTCAAATTTCACATTGCGCATTTCATTCAATAGCGCATTACTCCGTGCATCGTCGATAGCTTCTTTGACGATCTCCACCCCATACACCTGGTCTGCATGCTGAGCGAGGAACAAGGAGATCGTGCCGATGCCACAATACGCATCGATTACCGTTTCTTTGCCTGTGAGCCCGGCATATTCGACGGTTTTGCCATACAGCACTTCCGTTTGTACGGGATTCACCTGATAAAAGGATCGCGCGGAAATCGCAAACTGGACGTTTCCAATGTAATCGTAGATCACGTCACGACCCCACAGTACACGAGTCTCGTCGCCAAAAATAACGTTCGTTCGCTTCGTGTTCACGTTCTGACATATGCTTGCCACGTGTGGGATGTGCTCACGAATACTGCCGATCCACGCATCTGCGTGTGGAATATCTCGCCCATTCGTGACGAGCACCAGCATCATTTCACCTGTGCGAAAAGCGGTCTTCACCACGACATGGCGCAACAGCCCGCGTCCGGTTTCTTCATTATATGCACTGATGCCTAGCATTCGGCCAATCTCTTTGACACGTGCGACCACTTCGTCATTACGCTCGTCCTGAATGAGACAGGTATTCATATCCACGATGCGATGACTGCCGCGTGCATAGAAGCCGCCGACTAGCCCGCCCTCGGTGACACCGATCGGCACCTGGGCTTTGTTGCGGTACCGCCAAGGCTCACTCATACCAAGTGTAGGATGCACGACTACGCCTTGTACACGCGACATGTGGTTTGCATTTCCATCCGCAGATGTAGCCAAAATCTCTGCAGTATGCTCACTGGACTCCGTAGCCACACTCAGCTTCCCGATACGCTCCAGCACATCCACGACATGCTGGCGTTTCCAGCTGAGCTGCGCTTCGTAGCTCATATGCTGGAGCTGGCAGCCACCGCATTGATCGTAGATGGCACACGGAGCTGCAATTCGGTCCGGGCTAGCCTGCGCAATATCCAGCAGTTTAGCATAGCCATACTGCTTTTTCGTTTTCAGCACCTTGACCCGTACTTTTTCACCCGGTAAAGCACCCGGAACGAACAGCGTAAACCCCTCGACACGCCCCACACCCTCGCCATCGTGGTTCATGCCGATGATGTCTATTACGACCTCATCGTTCTTATGCACAGGCAGATCCAGATGCTGTGCACTAGGCCGGTTGCGATTGGAAGCTGCTTGAGTCTGTCTAACGCTGGAAGAACGACGGGAACCTCGTTCGCCTCTTTTCTTCCGATCCGAATCATTCACATTTCCATCCGTATTTCCATTGCTATTCCCATTTCTTCTTTCGACTTGAAGCATTCTATTCCCAACTCCAACTCGTGACTGTTCCAGTTTTCTGTCTTTTTTCGCCTGTATGGTCTTGTTGTGCTGCTTTCCTTGAACTGGAGTTGCTGTTGCTGTATTCCGGCGGCTTTTTCCACGTCCGCTACGGTTATTCGTCATGATGGTCACTTCTTTCTGTTCTTCTTTTCATGCTTATCCTCATTCAGCCATATCATTCAAATCGTCATCTAGACGACATTTAAACCTCAACTCGAAAATGCCGTTACTCCCCACGGAGAACGGCAAGGACCGATATGTTCCCTACAAAAAACAACTATCTACTCTGCGTTCCGTATTTCACACTGCTCAACCAACCGGAAATAAAATCACTACCGCTCATTTCTTTACCGAAACACATTCAAATGATGCGGCAGATTCCGGAAGGTCGCTGGCAAGGTGCCTCCTAATTCGCCATCCAGGTTAAGCTGGACATAGCCAGGTGAGGTCACTTCCATATAATCTGTTCTGAAATAAACGATTTTCTTGTCCTGCAAATGCTCCCCTCGCAGCGCAAGTGTAACCAAGCGGATCATTTCCGCCAGATTGCATTTGCGCACAGCGATGACATCGAGCAGTCCATCATCTATTGTCGCCCCAGGAGCAAGCTTTTCAAACCCGCCGACCGAATTTGTATTCGCGATCAGGAAAAGCATAAATTCGTCGTGGATCACTTCCTGACCCGATGCCTTGATGATCAACTCCTGTGGAGCAAGGCTGACCATTTTCTCCATACCTTTAAAATAATACGCCAATTGGCCAATCATCGTTTTGAGTTTGCTTGGAACTTCATACGTAAGCTCGGTTAAAGTTCCGCCGCCTGCGATGTTGATAAAGTAGCGGTCATTGGCTTTTCCGATATCCAGTGGCTTCGGATTTTGACGAATAACGAGGTCACAATAATCCTCCCAGTGCTTGGGAATGCCCAGTGCTCTGGCAAAATCATTCGTCGTTCCCAGAGGAAACACACCCAGAGGCGGGCGGTTTTCCCTTTCAGCCATCCCATTAATGACCTCATACAATGTACCATCGCCACCAGCGGCAATAATCATATCATAGCCACGCTCGACGGCCTCTGTTGCGGCACGCGTTGCGTCCCCTTCCCCTGTAGTTGCATGGCAAGAGGCCTCAATACCACCTTCATCCAGGCGCTGCAAGACATCCGCAAGGCGACGCTTCATTTCCTCACGCCCAGAGGTCGGGTTGTAGATTAATCTAGCTCTTTTCATTCCATTACGCCACCCGTATATTTAATGATATTTATATTCACATCGCAGTTCATCACATTCAGTCTGTACAAAATATCATCATACTGGAAAAAGACCTCTTTTACAATAAAAGAAGCCATTCACTATCCAAATAAGGGAATTTCAGGTTCGGAACACTATCGCCAAATTCAGGTTAATTATTATCGGTCCTTGCTTGCGTCTTCATGCTCTGTAACAGCTCACGAATTTGTCTGTCCATCCAGCTTGTGAGCAAAGGATGCGGCAATATAGGGTCTCCTGAATAACGGTAATCCAGCCCCTGTAAGCGTTTAGGAATCATATGACTTGTAAAATATCCCGAACTCAAAAACAGCGGTGCCACAATAACATCATGACCCCGCTCCTGATTCCAGTACGCCGCCTTGTCATGCACACCCTCAGGATTTAACAAAGCGTGGTCCGTAATGATGCCACTCACGTTTTGCACCGTACGAGCCAACGAGGAAATCCCTTGCTCCCAGCGCTGAAGAAAGCCGTTGTGCGCGCTGCCGTGTCCTACGAGTAAAATGACCTCTCGCGCAGGATCGACCGACAACGGGCGAACCTTGTCCCACACCATGCGGGCAACATCTTCGCCGTCATCCAATGGACTGCCAAAATGCACACGTGCCTTCAATCGAAACGGCTCCAAATCTGTTTCTTTGTCTGGCGCAGCTTTGACTCCCAGCGCATAGCTAATTTCATCTACATGCGTACTGCCTGACGACACGAACAAAGGAATAACCAGTAAATCTGTTACCCCCAAGGCTTCCAGACGGTCAATCCCATTTTGAATCAATCTTCCTTTAACCGTTTCCAAAAATGAAACCTCTATCGGCATTTCTTCCAGCAATTGAAGCTTTGCAACTGCCTGATCCACCTGTTCCACCCAATATGGCTCTCTAGAGCCATGGCTGATGACTAGTATCCCAGGGCTCCGCATTAGCGACCCAGACGTTCCAGAGTCATTTTATACCCGTCATTCCCATAGTTCAGACAACGCTTCACACGTGAAATGGTGGCTGTACTGGCTCCTGTCTCAGCTTCAATCTGATTATATGTGCTGCCTTTGCCAAGCATACGGGCAACTTCCAGACGTTGGGAGAGGGATTGAATTTCATTAATTGTGCACAGATCATCAAAAAATACATAACACTCTTCCAAATTTTTAAGAGTTAAAATAGCTTCAAACAATTGATCAATACTTTTATCATTAAGCTTTTTAAGCTGCATAGATTATCATCTCCCAAAGGTTACAATCTCTCCTCATTGTACTCGACAAATAGTCAGTTTTTCAAGCATTAACGGTTTCACGCATTACAGAACAACATTACATGATTACAGAAACATACTGTGCGAATGCCCAAATCCGCTTTTATACCTAATATCAGGACACGCGCCTAAACCCACTGTGCGTTTGTAACATACAGTAGAGTATCAATCTGCAAAGGAATGTGATCTCATGCCTGGACATTACTATCATCGGAGGGCGCAAACGCGTTCCATTTCCGATCCGTATAGTTCAACTCCTTATCCTGGACTCGATCCATACAGCGAGGTTCCGCAAGTCGATTCCTCCGCCGTGGTGCCTTATGAGGCACCAGCGAGTATAACAGATTCCGCCGTGGTCACGCCAGACCCCGCCCCAGCCAAAGGAGGGCTACTTGGCGGTCTTGGTAATCTCAACGATATTAAAGGTATTATTGACCGTATGGGCGGTATTGACGGGATTGTTGCTACGGTCGGCAAGGTACAAAAGATCATGTCTAGCGTGCAGCAATTTGCTCCGATGGCAAAACTGATTATGGGCTCGCTCCCAGCATTCAACAAAAACGCAAGCAAAAAAACGACAATACCAATTACTGAGGAACTGGATGAATATACACCACCACGCCGACGCCGGAAAAAGACACAGCGCAAAAGTACCACTACCCCACGCAGACGTCCGCGCAAACGCACAAGGAAGTAGGCTATTTTATTTAAACCAACCTCGGCGCATAAACCACACCACCATCGCAACACTCAATAAGAACATAAAGAACAGTACGCCAAAATATCCATATTTCCAGCCCAGCTCGGGCATATTCGAAAAATTCATACCATAAATTCCTGCAATCAGCGTCAAGGGCATAAAAACGGTCGTAATTACGGTCAGCGTCTTCATAATTGAATTCATGCGATTGGAATTAAGCGATATGTAACTGTCTCTCAGGTCGGCTGTCATCTCGCGGTCGGCCTCCAGCATGTCCGTCAGCTTCAATAAATGATCATAGATATCAGTAAAATAAGCCATATGATCCCCCTGACCCTGCACATGCTGTGAATTCAAAACTCGGTACATCAGATCACGCATCGGTACGATCGTGCGGCGTAGCTTGAGCAACCTGCCACGCAGGTCAAATACCTGCTTCATTAATTCCTCTACCGATTCGTGTGCGCCCAAACCTTCCAGTTCGGCTAATTCATCCTCAATGATGAAAAGACTCGGAAAATAGTTGTCTACCAGCTTGTCCATCACCGTATAAGCTGCAGCCAGCGGTCCGCGAGACCATATTTTGCGTTCATTCGCATGCTCGACAATCCGCTCCCAGGCCTGATCCAGCTCCTCTAGTTCATGATGGTGATATGTAACCAAAAAACGGCTGCTAATAAACATATCTACCTCTTCCGCCTCTAATGTATCTACATCAAGCGCATGTACCACCAGAAACTGTACATTCTCGTAATAATCCAGCTTGGGACGTTGCAGAACATGCATACAATCCTCTACAGCCAGCGGGTGAAAATGAAAATAACTCGTCAGCAGCTCCGACTCTCGATCTGTAGGCTCGTTAAAGTCAGCCCAGATCCATATGTAATCTTCCATGACAATCTGCTCTAACGGTTGTCCCACCGTCACCTGATGATCGTGCCCTATAGTCAATGTGCGTATCACCGTACGTCCCCCTCGCTTATACTGCCGTCTTATATGTTATTTATATTGTATATAAGCCATTCAACATTATACAAATCTCACACTCTATATTCCCATACACTAAATAAGAAAAGGATATCTCCGGGCCAGCACGCTCCCGAAGATATCCTTATACAATAATCCACGCATTATATTTTTCAAAAAAACTATGCTTGTCGCTTCATACCCTAATCGGCGATAAAAATGATGTGCATTCAGTCGTTCACCCCGATAGTCATATGTTGCTTGTATCGCTATTTCCCTCGGCGCAGCAAGCAAAGCGCTGCGCCAATTCCCTCTGCCTATACCCACCCATTTAAAAGTGGGACAGGCTTTTGCGAAGAAAGGAGTAGGTTCAGCAAGTCGTAGCGTAGCGGTCCATTTGAATCTGGAGAAGCGAAGCGCTCGCCTTTGCCCCTGAATTCTAACCTTTTTATGTGTTATACAATCCAAAAAAATTCAGGGGCGACAGCGATCGAAAGATCAAATGGAACGCGGAGCGGTCTCCTATGTCTTCACCTGCACTCCCGGCAAACCCTGCCCCATTTACAGTACTTTTTCTAAGAAACTTATAGTCCGCTCGTTTTTCGGATTACCAAATACCTCTTGCGGTGTTCCTTCTTCCACGATGTAACCACCGTCCATAAATACGACACGGTCACTTACTTCACGCGCAAAGCCCATCTCATGCGTTACGATCATCATCGTCATGCCTTCGCGAGCCAGATCTTTCATTACGCCGAGCACTTCGCCCACCATTTCAGGATCAAGCGCCGAGGTTGGCTCGTCGAACAGCATAATGTCTGGGTTCATTGCCAGCGCACGTGCAATCGCCACACGCTGCTTCTGACCGCCGGAAAGCTGTCCTGGCAATGCATCTGCCTTATCGGCCAAACCTACACGATCCAGCAGCTTCATAGCTGTCTCGCGGGCCTCTGTCTTCGTCTGTTTGCCCAGCTCAGTCGGCGCGAACATAATGTTCTTGAGCACCGTCATATGCGGGAACAGATTGAAATGCTGAAACACCATACCTATATTTTCACGGACCTTGTTAATGTCCACGTTTTTGTCACCCAATTTGTAGTCATCGACGATGACCTCACCAGCTGTAATTTCCTCCAGCATATTCATACAACGTAAAAACGTACTTTTCCCTGAACCAGAAGGACCAATGACGCATACAACTTCGCCTTCCCGCACTTGCATGTCAATGCCTTTCAGCACCTGGTTACTGCCATAGCTCTTCTTCAGGTTTTTAACGATAATCTTACCCACGGCGAACTCTCCCTTCAAGACGGTTGGAAATTTTGGTCAGGACTGTAATGACGATAAGATACATCACCGCAACGACCAGCCAAATATCAAAGGATTGGAACGTCCGCGCAATAATGATTTTGCCCGATTGGGTCAATTCAACCAGACCGATAACTGACAAAATTGACGTATCCTTCAACGTAATAACCAACTGATTGATAAACGACGGGATCATGATTTTCACTGCTTGTGGCAAAATGATCTTCAGCATGGCTGTCCGGTATGGCAAACCAAGCGAACGAGCTGCTTCCATTTGTCCTGGATCAATGGACTGAATACCCCCGCGGATAATTTCGGTCACATAAGCACCAGCGTTTAGGGATAACGTCAACACCGCCGCGACAAAAAGCGGCATTTTAAAATCGAGTGCCTGTGGGATACCGAAGTAAATAAAGAATGCAAGTACGATCAGTGGAATACCACGGAATACATCAACAAAAACAGTTGCAATACCGCGGAACACCTTGTTATGGCTAACTTTCATAAAGCCAAACACTAGTCCCAGCACAAAGGCTACGAGCAAGGATACCAGGGTGTACAACAGCGTATTCCCCATCCCTTTAATCAACGCAGGCAGCGAAGCGGAAATGAGCTCCCAGCGGCTACGTTCTACAGGGGCCACACCTTTGCCGGATTCGCCAAGATATTTGGACATAATTTTGTCATATTCCCCGCTGTTGCGAAGATTCACAAGCCCTGCATTAAATTTTTCCAGCAGCTCCGCATTTTTGCCTTGGTTGACAGCAAAACCGTAAGAACCGCCTTTTTCCTTATCAGTCACCAGCTTAAGACCATTATTCTGAGTCACACCGTATGCCAGTACCGGATAATCATCAAAGCAGGCAACCGAATTACCTGTTTTAACTTCATCATACATCTGAGAAGAATCGTCGAACGGAACTGTAGTAAAGCCATATTTGGCCTTAATGGATTCCGCGAACGTGTAGCCTTCTGTTCCTGTTTTGACAGCGACACGCTGTCCTTTCAAGTCCTCATAGCGTTTAATCGTATCATTATCCTTACGGACCGCCATGACAACACCTGAGTCAAAATAGGGTTCAGAAAAATCAAATTTTTGCTTGCGTTCATCGGTAATACTCATCCCAGCAATGACACCATCCACTTGATTCGTTTCAAGGGCCTGCACTGCCGCGTTAAAGCCAAGCGGCTTAATGGTATACTCAAAATTCTGATCTTTAGCAATAGCTGCCAGTAAATCCATGTCGATTCCGACAAATTTCCCATTTACATCTTCAAACTCAAAAGGCGCGAACGTTGTATCCGTGCCGATATCATACTTTGTTTTATTTTCTGCGTGAGCCACTACACCGAAATTACCGGCCAGGGCAACCACAGAAAACAAACAAATCATGAGTGCTATTAGTTTTCTTGGTTTTTGCATAAGATCCTCCAGTCAGTTGAACGGTTCAAAGTTTTCTGTTTATTCTACAGGAGTTATTAAAAATTGACTACTTTGATGTCAGGTATTTTTTAAAAAACATCTCGTGGAACTATCTGGATGTGTAACCTTTGAACATGTATTTTTGCCCCAGAATGCCAATAAGCCCCTGCCGCAAAAAGCGGACGGAAGCTTATTGTGTATCCTATATTGTATGTTCTTTTTCAGGGATTCATGAAGAAAACTAGAAAAGAATTTTGAAAATTAAACCTGACAACAGCGCAGAAATTGGAATCGTTATTACCCAGGTTATTACAATACGACCAGCTAGTGACCAGCGAACTGCGCTAAAGCGCTTCGCAGAACCAACACCCAGAATCGCCGAAGTAATGGCATGAGTGGTACTTACTGGTAAATGAAGCATGGTAGCTGTAAAAATAACAGAAGCTCCCGAAACGTCGGCTGCGAATCCATTGATTGGCTCAATTTTAAAAATCTTGGTTCCCATCGTTTTGATGATCTTCCAACCACCAATAGACGTACCCAGTGCCATAGCGGTTGCAGCTGAAATTTTCACCCACATGGGTACTTCCAAATGGTCTTGATAACCTGCGGAGACGAGTGCGAATGTGATAATCCCCATCGCCTTCTGAGCATCATTCGTACCATGCGTAAACGACTGGATAGCTGCCGTAATGACCTGCATGGTGCGGAAACCTTTGTTCACTGTATGCGGACTACGATAAGCAAAGATGTATTTCAAAATCATCATCACAATGTAACCGACAACAAAAGCAATCAACGGGGAGAAAATAAGCCCCTCAACAATCCCGATGAAGCCGCTCCAATTTAATTTATCCTGTCCCGCACCTACATACACCGCCCCTGCCAACGCACCAATCAATGCATGAGAGGAGGATGAAGGAATACCAAACCACCAGGTTAGAAGATTCCAGATAATCGCAGCGATCAGCGTCGCAATGACGATATCAATACCGTTTGTAAGCTTGGTAGGGTCAGCGACACTTCCACCAATGGTCTTGGCAACCCCGGTAAACAAGATAGCTCCGAGAAAGTTCATAACCGCAGCCATAATAATCGCACGTCGCGGCGTCAATGCACGGGTCGAGACCGAAGTAGCAATCGCGTTCGCCGTATCATGAAATCCATTAATAAAATCAAATGCCAGAGCAAGAAAAATAACAATACCTAGTACCAGTAAACTTGTATCCATGTAAAAGGACTCCCTTACGAGTTACGCATAATGATGGATTCCAGCATATTTGCAACATCCTCGCATGAATCCGTTGTCGTTTCAAGGCGTTCGTACAATTCTTTACGTTTAATCAGTTCAATAGGATCAGTTACAGTTGCAAACAGGTTTTTGATGCAAATACGCAATAATTCATCCCCCTGATTTTCCAAATCATTTAGGCGAATGGTGTATTCACGAATAGCCAACAATTTTTTCTGTGAAAGCAAATGTACAGCCTTCTGAATTTCGTAAGCTGATTGACGCAAAATATCAGCGAACTGCACAATATACTCGTCCGGCTCTGTAATGTTGTACATATAAAAACGAGAGGCTGTCGCTTCAAGACCGTCCAGCACATCATCCATGGTCGTTGTCAGTTCCATGATGTCGTCGCGTTCCAGCGGCGTAATGAAGGTCTTGTTCAACTCAGTAATAATCGTGTGTGTGTAATCATCACACTTATTTTCATACTTCTTCATCTCATTGGTAAACAAAGTCACATCTTGTAAATTTGAAGTATGTTGGGCAAAATAATCGGCTGCTTGCACGATCGTATCTGCCATATTTTCCAACGTCTCGAAGAATATATCCTTTTTCTTCAATCTCATAACGATTACCCCTTTACGAAAATATCCGCAACCTGTTTCGACTGCAATAGACAACCTTTGCTATCTTATCACACTCATCAATGTTTTTGTAATGTTTGTAAAAGCAAATTTCTAGATATACGTATACAATGCCCGACATAGAGAGTCATTATCCGACAATTTTTTCCTAATTAGGTGTATTACGTTTTCTAATTCGCTTCAAACGTTACATGTTCCGTTAGTGAAGTATCTGCAGGTACTACATGTATATAGGATGTACCTGGTGTTAACGGGATTTCAACCCCATTTTTCATAAACCGAATCGCATCGCCAGATGTATGCTGCCATTCAGCACGTATTAACTGTCCTTGTTGAAACACCATGGCCTCTCCGCTACTGTCCAGTTCAACACTTAGTCTGCCTACATCATCTAGCGTTCGATGCCTCGTGCTCATCACAATAACATTAGCCGCTGAGAGCTGTTGGTTATTATTTTGATCTAGATGTGACTTTTCGTTCACAAAACGCTTATATCGTTGATCGGCTCGATCATAGGTATAAGATACGCGATAGCTTTTCAGCAAAAACCGGATGTGCACAGATGCGGCACTCTCGTCCACCATAACTGGAGTTTCGCCGGTTTTGAGATAAGGATACACTGGAACTTCCGTCTGCTTGGTATATCCTTTGCTTTCGCTTCCTTTACGTAGCCTGCTCACATCTGTGTATAAATTATGTGGTGGACGACGGTCTTTGCTTCGCCAAAAATAAGCCCCTCCATTTGAAATCTCATCCAGATGCTCCTTCCGTTGCTGCTGTAAAATCGCATAGGCATCTGTACTTCCCCCTGCATGTATCGGCAACGCACCATAGGTTTCGCCCAGTTCAATCAAATATGGCCGAATACTGCGGACCGGACCGATCTTCACATCTCCACCATGACTTTGGAAAAAAGCTACCAAGCGGGTAATTCCACCTTCTGCAAGAACCTCATATACCATATCTGCCTCGCTAAGCCCTGCCTGTGGACGCGCAGCCGGGGCATTGTTAATCATGACAGCCAGTGGCCGCTCCAAAACAGGCTGCTCCACCGGAAGCCCGGTAAGCGGAGCTGTAAATGCCGGAACAGATGGCTCCTTAGGCGGTTCAAGCACCTTCTTCTCTGTTTCTTGCTGGGTCGGTTGGGGAACGGATTTAGATTCACCCGTATTGGACAAAGCAGAACAAGATATCATTGTCATGCATAACAGAGCTGAGGCCATCACACGTAACCAATGATTTCGTTGAAATATGGGCCCGGACAAGTTCATCCCTCCACATCGTTATTTTTCTCATTATAAGCTTTATTTCCTGTTTTTGTCTTGATTGAGGCATTACCTCTCTATAGAATACTTATCTAAAGACATTAAAATTTAAAAAAATTTTATAGTTTGTGATTTTTATCACAAATAACTGTAACTGAACCTAATACAATAAAGGTGTAGCAAAGATGATCATCCCAAACAAAATGAAATACAACCCATCATTATAGATTAAGAAAGAGGAGTGATTTGAATGTTTAACAACTGGTTACGTGAGAACAAAGTAGCAATGTGGCTGCTGACTGTAGTACGGGTTTATCTAGGTTATGAATGGATGACCCACGGACTTGAGAAGCTGACTGGCGGATTCGATGCAGGTGGATTTATTTCGGGGGCCATTGCTAAAACAGGCGGAGATCACCCCGCTGTACAAGGCTGGTGGGGATCGTTCCTTGAAGCCTTTGCCCTGCCGAATGTCGGTTTGTTCAACGTCCTGATCCCATTGGGTGAGTTCTTGGTCGGGGTTGGCCTGCTGCTTGGTACATTGACTACACTGGCTACTTTGATGGCTATGGTTATGAACTTCTCGTTCCTGTTCTCGGGTACAGTAAGCACCAATGCAATCTACCTGCTGGTTGAAATCTTCCTTATCGTTGCTGGTGCAAATGCCGGAAGAATCGGCTTTGACCGTTGGGTACTGCCCTTCCTGCGTGGACTGTTTGGTAAAAATAAAGATACTTATCAAACGGATCCCAATCGAAAAATAGCTTAACTATCCAAAAAACAACCGTTATCCTCTGGAAAATGGTTGTTTTTTTGTTCAGCCATGCTGCTTCTCTTTAATGTATGGCTATGCTGCACCCTCATCTATTTAAGTGAACAAAGGAGTCCTCAAGTCCATCCTGACTTGGAGACTCCTTTTTCGGGTTCATCTTTCCCCCGAACGTTTACAAGTTGGATACAACATGGAATGTTCACGATACATTTACCCTGTACACTACAGTTACATCAAAGAACCTAATGGAGGGTTATACCATGAAAAAAATCACCAAAGCCTATCTCATGCTCGCAGCAGTAACTTTCACAGTACAGACGATCGGATTGGGATCTACGACATCAGCCAAAGCAGCGACATCTACTACAATATCTCAAGCAGAAGTTGTACAACATATTTCCAAAACCTTCGAGCAGCTACTTCGCCAACCAGGTAAGCTACCTCAGGCATTCATTTATTTGCAAAAACATATTCAATCCATTCCTGCCTCTCAAGCTACCATCCTAGTGCTACATTTAGAAAATGCACAGAAACAGCAATTGGATTCATATGCACAGACCTTATATCCGACCTCTGTTCAAACTAAGATTAATCAAGTCTATAAACCCGGTGATTCGTTCACTAATGTAATCAGTCGGACAAACGATGCAAAACTGAAAAAATTACTCACTCAATCCAGAGATGCCGGCTACAAACTTGAAACCGCAGAAGGCATGTTTTACCCAGTCATCAACTATGAAAAATATAAAGTATTCGGAAATGACATTACCGCAGATATCCGCAGCTATATTGACATCATGGCAACGGAATCTGGACAGCCGGCTACCAAGGATGCGGCATTACACATCGGTTATCAACAGTTAGCCGGAAGGGTGCTGGCGCAAGAGTCATTTATAACCCAATATCCACATTCCAATCGTACACAGGCAGTGAAATCATTACATGATCTCTATTTCTTCTATACTTTTTATGGTACGAACAATACACCACTATTCGATGATGACACCGGGAAGATTCGCCCCAATGCCAAAAAAGGGTATCAGCTCGTCGTTCAACGCAACAGGGATTCGAAGAGTACCTACATTCAAAAGCTGAAGGCATTTATGACACTATTGGATCAAAATGAAGATAAGCGAACTCCGCAAGTATCCGCCTGGCTAAAAAAGAACGTGCCTGCTAATTAATCACAGAAGAACACACCAAAAGAACTTCCAACCCCACACACCATGTGGTTTCGGAAGTTCTTTTTCTTACATTTACAGATCATTTTCTTGACCAAAAGCCCAACAATTGAGGCTCAATGAGCCAAGGACATACGACTGAAAAAGCTTACGCGCGGAGCGATCATGATCGGCAGCCCCCATCACGTAAAACAAAGGCGAAAAGTGCTCTATTCCATACGAAGGAACCGCCTGCTTGGCATATGGAGCCTTCTTGTCATATTGGAACAGATGACGCAAATTCCAGTCTTGAAGCTGCTGTGCAATCCAGTCATCATATTGAACGGCCCAATCGGCTGGCTCACTCGTCTGCTTGAGTGTCCGCAAGTTGTGGACCAAGCCTCCACTACCAAGGATCAAAATCCCTTGTTCACGCAGTGGCGCCAGCATCCGTCCAATCTCATATTGCTCCTGAGGATCGCGCCGTGAATCAATGGATAAGGGTACGACTGGTATGTCCGCATCAGGATATATATGCCGCAAAACCACCCATGCTCCATGATCCAGTCCCCGGTTCCGAACCGGCTGGTGGAACAGGTTATGCTGACTGAACAGATGCCCTATCTCCTCATACAGCTTTGGATCGCCTGGTGCAGGGTAATCAAGTGAGTACATTTCTTCGGGAAAGCCGTAGAAATCGTGCAACGCTGCATGCTGATCATCCGCGCCGATACATTGATCGGGGCTATCCCAATGCGCGGAAAAAATGATGATTCCTTTGGGTCGGGGCAGGCTCGCGCCCAGCTTTGCAAGAAAGCTGGTATATGCGTTATTTTCTACAGCCAGTGTCGGTGAACCATGCGCAACAAAAATTGAGGGTAATGTCATCGCTGCCAACCTCCACACGCCAGTATAGTGTTACTCTTTCATTTTACTCCGGCGGAGGCGCAATTTCCAATACAATCCGTTACACCCTGCAATCAGATCATCCAGTGCTGCCAATCCCGTTGAATATTTTCCTGTTCATCCAGCCATTCCAGTGTGCGGTCAATCAGCTGTTGCCGCTCTTTACCTGACGAGAAAGTGTGATCTCCCTGGAAAATAATCTCCTTATCACAGCGTCCCTCTGGACGCATCCAGAATACCTTTTGAAACAGAAATGCATAATCCACAGGAATGATATCATCCGAGGTGCCATGAATAACGAGCACATCACCGTTAAATTTAACGGCCTCTTGGAACGGTTGGAATTGAGCTAATGACTCAAAATAAGCTGGTGTGAACTTATAGCCCAAGTAGTCTGCATGACCGGTTTTAACAGACTCGTCGTACACGCTTCGCTCCGTAATTTTGACAATGTCGTTGAACGGATAGCCGACAGCTGACCAAAGGACCAGGTTTTGTACTCTCTTGTCCCGAACGGCTGTGAGCAGGGCAACCGCGCCCCCCAAACTGTGACCGATCAGCGTCACCTTAGTCGGGTCAATGTCCGCGCAATTCACGGCGTAATCCAACACGGTGCGTGTCTGGTTAATCATGGACTCAAGCCCCTGCTTGCCGTATTCACCCGTACTTTCCCCACAACCGGCAAAGTCAAAGCGCAGTACAAAATATCCACCTTCGGCCAATTCACGCGCAGTCTTGACGAACAATCGATCGACTCCGATACGATTGCCCACAAAACCGTGACAAATGACAACGAGCGGAACTCGTCTCTGACGTTCTCCCTCATTCGTACGGTTTGGATAATGAATTGTTGCGGCCAGCTCCTCATGTTCAAAACGAATTCCAATTTGCCGTTCCATCCTGATTCCCCCTGTTTCAAGCTTCACTACAGCATTTTATCATTCAAACTCATATAGTAACGTGGAATATCCATCCAGAATATTCATTCACTTTAATTCCGATAAGTTTAATAAGTTTTATAGTAAAGTCAGTCTATCATCGCCCTGCTTCCTTGTCAACCTGTCAGTTCATACCGGGATGGAAGTAAACAAATGGCGCTCCCCGATGTGATGCCGGAGAACGCCATACTACTCGCTTATTAGAGTGCATCCGCTACATTAAAGTAGACGACTTGCTACTCGTAGCTGTGCCTGAACATTTGGTGGGTTTCGACTCGTCCCTCCCACTCCAGTTTACAAGAGGCGCCGTTATTTTGATCCTCATGCCACAGGCTGCGGTAGCTCTGTTCACCCAGTTCACCTGCAAATTCTGTGTCCTCAGCCAATTCAGTATCGTCCAAAATACGGTACGTTGGAGATGTCCCTTGAACGCTTCGGTGACTCACGTTTGCAAGTAAGGCTTCCCCGCTGTTCCCGTTCGGAGCACCTGTCAGTCGTTTTTGGACCGAATAATCTGCCTGGTTCTCCAGTTTCATGATGCCACATCCTCTCAACGTTTTATATTCAGGTTGCTCCATGTGCTCACCCTTTATCCAGTTTGAGGAGAATGCAGCGGTAATATACATAATGGATAAAGCCTTTTGCCATCCGGCGTATCCTCACGTATACTGTCTTTGTTACAAAATGGCGATTCTAGCAGCTTGGGATACGATCATAAAGCAGGAGGAAGCAATGAATAAAGCAAAAAATTATACGCTTATTGCATGGATTGCCTTGTCCATGTTTTTCTTGACACAGGCGATTATTGGTTGGTTTATCACGTTTACAGGCGGGGATATCAAACCTTTTGAAAAAATTAGCCTTTCCACCCTCATCATCATCGCCGCAGGTGCCATTCTGCTGGTTGAAGCACTGATGAATTTCATGGATCGTCCGGAAGAAGGCGAGGAGACTCAACAGCCAGACCATGCTCCCGCGAAGCCCCAAATGAATTTCAAATCCATCTTGATGTATGTAGTACTGGTTGTTGTCATTCTTGTCGCCGGACTTGCGCTACGCAGTGTGCTGCCGGTATTCAAATTCTCACCTTGGATGAATTTAGTGCTCGCGGCTATTGGCTTTATTGGACTCAAACCGATTTTTCTGCGTAAAAAACGTTCATAACCTCGCAATTCTCATAGTGCTGGAGCTGCCTCATTACGGAATCGTAGCAGCTCCTTTTTTATTTGCAATCAGCCATCTGACTCGAAGCTTGGGAATCGTCAGAAAAGCCGTATCCCCACCTGCAAGAAGATGCATGGGGAATACGGCTTGATGTACTTTCGCATTTATTTGGAAAATAGTTGTTCTGCATTATCCAATGCAATTTTGTGCCCCATCGCGGAATAGTCCAGCCAAGGCTGTCCGTCCAACATGTAGACATGACCTTGCTTCACAGCTTTGAGTCCTTGCCATACTGTATTTCCCTCCAGCTGCTTATATACCTTTTGGGCATCCGCACCTTTACTGATAATCACCAGGATGGCATCAGCATCGTAATCTGGCAAAACCTCTTGAGACACAACCTGGTAGGCCTTATTAATCTTTTCCACACCTTTAGCTGGCTTCAAGCCCAAATCCTGATACAATAGCGGTCCTACTGGACGCTTCATCCCCATGACACGAACTTCTTTCGCTGTGACACGTACAGCCATGACAGTCCCGTCTCCGATTTTGGAATGAATGAGCTTTTTGACCCGTTCCCTCTGTGTATCATAATCTTTCAGAAAAGTGTCTGCCTGTGCTTCATGTTTAACCATAGCAGCTATTTTTTTCAATTGATCTTTCCATGTACCTTCATCCAAATCAAAAACCTCGGTCGGTGCAATTTTTTCAAACTTGGCCACATCGGTTCCCGAATATTTTTTGTCGAGAAAAATATGATCAGGTTGAAGCTCCAGTACCGCTTCCATATCGGGGTCTGTGACAACCCCCAGCTTACGAGTATTTTGAAGACGATCTTTTACATGGGGCAAAAAATCCTTCACATCTCCACCAATAACCGAACCCGCTGGAGTAATGCCCAATGCTAGCAGATTGTTCGTCAAATGAATAGACATGGAAGCAATACGCGAATCCGCACTCATGGTGGTTTGGGCACTATCGGCTGCTTTCGTACTACTAGCTTGTTTGTCTGCTGTTTGCCCACAAGCAGACAGCATGATCATGCATGCAACAAGAAACAGGGCTATCCACGAACGTTTAAACCCTGAACCCTCAAATCTATTTTTTCTCATGAATATTCTCTCCTATACTATAGAAGCTCTACTTTATAATGTTCAATCCTCAACGCTTCTATTTCGTTGTTGTTTAGCATGCTGCATCATGTGCAGCTTTGGGTTTCATATGTAACCTAATCCTATTGTCATTTGGTTCGGGACAACAAGAATAAAAAATACGGAGCTCCTACCACAGCAACCACTACACCTGCTGGAATCGCATTCGGCTGAAATACCGAACGACCAATCGTATCTGCCGTGACCAGAATGACGACTCCAACCAAAGCGGCTACTGGCAACAAATGCTGATACATCGGTCCAACCAAACGGCGAGCCAGATGAGGCGCAATCAGCCCAATAAAACCGATGCCTCCAGCCATGGATACGCTGGCGCTCGATAGAGCCACTGCTGCGCCCAGCAGTATCAAGCGCTGGCGTTTTACACTTGTACCGATTCCAGCTGCGGCCTCATCACCCAGCGACAGATTATTCAGGCTACGTGTCTGCGATAGAACGTAGGGCAATACAATGACAATCCATGGCAGTAAAGCCACTGCATGTATCCAGTCCCGTCCCCATACGCTGCCAGCCAACCAACGTGCGGTAAATGCGTACGTATCCTCATCCAGCCGCAACGACCAATACAGCGTTATGGCGCTGAGCCCTGAGGCTACACCGATACCGGACAGGATTAGCCGCACAGGCACGATTCCTCTGCTGCCACTATAGGACAGCATAACTATCAGCACCGCTGCGACGACACCTCCTGCAAAGGTAAACAAGGGGATGAACAAGGCTGCTGATCCTTCCAGATCGCGAAAAAAGCTGACATACATCACCAGTCCTAAAGCAGCTCCCGCATGAAGGCCCAGCACTCCCGGATCTGCGAGTGCGTTTCGCGATAAGCCCTGCATGACCGCCCCGGCTGCACCCAGTCCCGCTCCAGCCAGTACCGTTACAACCATCCGCGGCAGCCGGTATTCAAACAGGACCATATGGTCACGTCCGCTGCCTCCGCCAAAAAGTGTATCCAGCACGCGTAGCGGTGGAATACGAATCGTTCCGGTATTCAAACCCAGAACAAGGACAGCAAAACTGATTCCAGCCAATACGAAGCAAACGAGCCAAGCCTTGGTCGTTCTTGTATCCCCTGCCCCTAGAGAGCGTCTCACTATAATTCCCTCCTTTCCTTACGGGCGAGAAAGAGGAAAAAAGGTACTCCGATAAAAGACACCATAATTCCAATAGCTAGCTCCTCTGGCGGATTCGCCATTCTCGCTCCCAAATCAGCCAGCACTAGCAGCACGGCTCCCAATAATGCAGACAATGGTACGATCTGGCGATAATCCACACCGATCAGCTTGCGAGCAATATGTGGCACGACCAAACCTACAAAGCCGATGGCCCCGGCAGCCGATACAGAAAGTCCAGCTAGGACCACCACAGTCAGTAGCCCCAGCAGCCGGATACGCCAGAGATTTAATCCCAGATTCAGCGCTACCTCATCGCCCATTGAAATCAATGAAATGGAGCGTGCGAGCCCCATAGACCAAGCGATCACAATAAGCAAAATCGGTGCAAGAATCTCGAGCTGCGACCATTTGATTCCGGCAACACCACCCGCATACCAGTAGGCTAGATCCTGACTTAGATCAAAATAAATCGCAATTCCCGAAGTCATGGAACCTAACAAGGCTGCTGTCACAGCTCCAGACACCGTTAGTCTCATGGGTGTCAATCCTCCCGGCGCGGAAGCTCCTAGTCCGAATACCAGTAAGGTACTCATCAGTGCCCCCAGGAACGACAAAACAATTAACGTCCCATAAGGTAGATCAGGGAAAAAAGCAAAGCTCACTGCAACTACAAACATCGCTCCTGCGTTAATGCCCAGCACACCTGTATCCCCTAGCGGGTTGCGCGTGATTCCTTGAATCAGAGAGCCTGCAACCGCCAGCGCAGCCCCAATGACAGCTGCACCGAGCACACGCGGCAATCGCAGTTCATGAATGATCTGATGGGTCGTCAGCGAACGATCATAGTGAAACACTGCTGACCACACCGTGCTTATGGTCAGGTCCTTGGCTCCTAAGGAAATGGCAGCGAGCATGGCCAAAGCCAATAATACAGCCGAAGCTGTGAACAACAACACCTGCCGAATCCTGCCCGCTCGGAACACCGGACGGGCTATAAAGGCTACTTCAGGAGCGTTCCTCTCTGTCGAAGCTGTATGTTTGTCCATGCTGTCTTTAGAGTGCATTTGGTGAGGTCACTCCCTCCATACCTGAAAGCCATTACGACTTTCATTACAATAAACACCAATGATAATGATTATCAACTCGATTCATAATAGCATGTTTCTACGAACTTGCAAGCCAAAAAACTGTTCCCCCGTGGGAGGAACAGTTTTTTGATATATCTATGTGAGATCGTTACAGGGATAGTTTCAATTAACCCTCTCTTTAATACGTAGGCCAACCTGCCGAATCCCATTTCAAATCACTAATCAGAAGCTTTGGATTTCCGCCATCAGTGGCATCATAGGCATGACGCGCAATCACACTGTTGTTATAGACAGATTGTCCACCTGGTCCCCTCCAGCGGTCATTCCCCGCATCCAGTATTGTTCCACCGCCGTCCATCAGACTTTTTCCGCTCTTATCCACATACGGCCCGGTAATACTGGTGGAGCGACCATAAATGATTTTGTAATTACTGTCTACGCCCTTGCAGCAGTTATCAATGGAAGCAAACAGATAGTAATAGCCGTTGCGGTAAGTAACATGCGGTGCTTCCAAACCACCAGCTGTACGTTTAGCAATAGAATAAATCTGGCCCGTAGGCTTCATCGTATTTTTATCCAGTCGAGTCACTTTCAAGCCCGAATTCCATGAACCGAAGGAAAGCCATGGGTTACCGGAAGCATCAATAACCAGATTCGGGTCAATAGCATTATAATCGTCAGAATCCGTCGTACGCAGCACTAGTCCATCATCTCTCCAGCTTCCCGCGCCAATGCTCGTTGCTGAAGTTAAGCCAATGGCCGAAGTGCGCGATCCAAACGTAGAAATGGAATAGTAAACCCAGACACGTCCATTGTACTTTTGAGCATCCGGTGCCCATACATCATTAGTCTTTTGCTTAGGTACATACGATTTCCACCAAGATGGTGGCGACAAGAAGATTTGCGGCAATCTGTAAAAATTGCGTCCGTCATCCGATCTTTGAACCTGTATCCCCTGCCCTGTGGAGAAAATATACCATGCATTGCCTTCCTTGGTGATGGACGGATCATGTACTGCCACATCGCCTGTTAACGCCCAATGCTCGGCCGATGTGGACGGCACCACGGACAGCAACAAAGCAGCCGAAGTTACGGCAGCAAATGCTGTTCGGGCGAATTTACCCTGTACTGATTTTTTCCATGCTTTCAACATTCTTTCGCACCTCCGAATTAATATTTTATGATAAAAATCAGGTGATACGCTTATTACATTAGTGTTTATACTTATGAAGTTACCCATATATTAACCTATCAACTTCAGTTTTGTAAACGCTTTATTTCAAATAAAAAGAAATTTATAAACTACGCATAACATTGCATATACAAAAAAAAGAGCCCGTAGGCTCCTTGTTAGATAAGCATATTAAACAAATTCTCATTTTTGTTCAATTCCGTATAGTTAAGCCCTTTGCGATTCATTCGTTCAATTAAAGGAAGATAGTCTTCCTTGTGTAACAATTCAATACCGACCAGCGCCGGGCCATTTTCTTTATCATTCTTTTTCGTATACTCAAATCTAGTAATGTCATCGTCCGGCCCAAGCACTTCCTGAAGAAACTCACGCAGTGCCCCTGCTCTTTGCGGGAAATTCACCATGAAATAATGTTTTAGCCCTTCGTATATCAGGGAGCGTTCCTTAATCTCCTGCATACGATCAATATCGTTATTGCCACCACTGACGATACAGACTACTGTTTTGCCTTGAATCTGCTCACGATACAGATCAAGTGCTGCTACAGGCAGCGAGCCCGCAGGCTCCACAACAATCGCATTTTCATTATACAGCGCCAGAATCGCTGTACATGCCTTGCCTTCCGGTACCTTCACAATATCATCCAAGGTATGTTTACAAATGTCATACGTTAACTGACCCACTCGCTTCACCGCAGCCCCGTCAACGAACTTGTCTATTTGCTCCAGTGTAACGACCTTGTTCAAACGCATCGCTTCCGTCATTGATGCTGCGCCCAGGGGCTCTACGCCGATTACTTTGGTGGTCGGACTCACAGTTTTAACATATGTGCTTACGCCTGCCGCCAAACCGCCGCCGCCAATCGTCACGAACATATAGTCCGCAGGTGTATCCAGACTCTCCATCACTTCCATCGCAATCGTACCATTACCCGCGATAATTTTCGGCTGATCGAACGGATGGATGAAGGTCATTCCCTGCTCGCTACACACCTTCATAGCCTCGTCATAAGCATCGTCAAATGTATCTCCGGTCAAAATAACCTCTACACTGTCTCCGCCAAAGCGACGTACCTGCTTCACCTTCTGATTAGGCGTTGTGCTCGGCATAAATATTTTACCATGGATGCCGAGCGCGTTACATGAAAAAGCCACACCTTGTGCATGATTACCCGCACTCGCACACACGATCCCTTTTTCCATCTGCTCAGGAGTCAAACTGCGGATCATGTTGTAAGCTCCACGGATTTTAAAGGACCGCACAACTTGGAGATCCTCTCGCTTCAGATACACATTACAGTTATATTTGGCCGATAGGACGGCATCCCTCTGTAAAGGTGTACGAACAATCACCTCACGCAGCATATGATGCGCTCGTACAATATCCTCCATGCCAACGGTTGACGCCGTGGCCGGTTCTGTTTTCTGGGTTTCTGTTGGTTCCATAGGTTCTCCACGCTCCGCCTGAATATTTCTGTATTTGAAATCTTTCAAACATCATACCACGTTTACCTATAGCTTGTGCAGTTGATAGCCATGAAAATGAGAATGAAAATCATTGAATCCATAAAAAAAGCAGGTCGAGACAATGCCCGACCCGCCTTTCCTGACTCTATACATTTCAGTATTCAATCGACTCATTCAGCACCGTAATGATTACCCTTTTACCCCGCCTGCAGTCATCCCTTCAATAAAGTAACGCTGGAAGAACAGAAACACGACGAGAATCGGCAAAATAGCCAGGACTGATCCGGCAATCAACACATCATAATTGTTGCCATATGGCGTCAGCAGACTGGACAGACCGATTGGCAGTGTCAGCATGTCGTTAGTACGCAATACGATCATCGGCCACAGGAAGTTATTCCAACTGTTCATAGCCTGTAAAATAGCCATTGCCGCAAAGGCAGGTGCCATCAGAGGCATCATAATCCGCACAAAAATACCATACTCTGAACAGCCGTCAACTCGTGCAGCATCCATAAAGTCCTTGGGTACTCCGCTCAAATATTGACGGAAGAAAAAGATCGGAATCGGTGCAACGACAAACGGCAAAATCACACCCCATACCGTATTGATCAGCTTCATACCGATCATTAGTTTGTAAAGTGGCAGCATGATAATTTCTACCGGGATCATCATCACGACCAGCACCAATGTAAAAATCACATTTTTCAGTCTAAAACGATACATCTCCAGACCATACCCGACCATTGCGGACAATATCAGACATAACACCGTAAACAAGACGGTAATGACAAGACTATTCCAGTACCATTGAAAATAATCCGTCGTCCCCTGAAAGATGAACGCATAGTTTTTCAAGGACATGATGGCCCACTCCAGCTTGAGATTCAAGCCATAGCGCAGCAGCTCCGTTGATGGCTTGAATGAGGCAAGCGTCACGGCAAATAGCGGAAACAGGGCGAACCCGGCAAACAGAATGAACAGGACAACGAGAAATGCGGATAATGGGCCTTTTTGTTTCTGAGCCATCGCTTAATCCTCCTTCCGAAACATGCCAAAAAATTTGAGCTGGATCAGGTTCAGTACTAATGTGAATACGAGCAATACAATGCCCACTGCCGCTCCAAAGCCCATACTATTCTGTTCCAGACCTTGGCGATAGAGATAGCCAACAATCGTTAACCCAATATCATTCGGGGAGTTATTTCCGTTCCACAACATATAGCTCTCGGTGAACATGGATAACCCGGCATAAATACTAATCGTAAATACGTAGATCGTCACGGGTTTCAGCATAGGAATCGTAATCCGCCAAAATGAATCGAAACGACTGGCTCCATCAATCTGTGCAGCTTCATACAACTCGGGAGGAATGTTCTGGAGTCCCGACATGTAGTACAGCATATTTACGCCTAGCCATCTCCATAAGGCCAGCACGATCAACGCTAAAAAGCCGGTGTTCGCGTTCATTAGCCATTTGTAAGGCTCAAGACCGAATAACCCCAATAGAGAGTTCATCAGCGAGCCGTCCAACTCCCCGAACATGAGTCGGAAGATTGTTCCTGCTACCACCACTGAGGTTAGTGCGGGTATAAACATCACGGAGCGAAACAGCCCTCTGCCCGGCATTTTAGGCGAATTCAGCAATACCGCCAGTACCAGTGGCAGAGGAATCAGCACGACCAGTGTAAGCAGTGTGTACAGGACGCTGTTCAATATCGCTTTTCCAAATGTAGGATTCATTAAATCCTTATAATTTTCCAGGCCCACGTAAGTTGTTATCCCCGGCAGAACTTCCTGAAAGCTCATAATGACCGTCGAGATGACCGGATACGCAAAAAACAGTGCAAAGGACAGTAAAAATGGAAGGACAAATACATACGGTGCCGTACGACTGGAATGAATAAATCGGCTCCATTGACTTCTGGTCGGACGCTGAGTTTTTGGCGGCTGACCTGTCGGTACATTAGCGTTCGTATGAACGGGCGTTGCCATGAATCTCACTCCCTTTCCTGTTGGGGTCTATCTCAGTTCATCTGCTAGCTCATGCAGCACCGTGGCTGGATCTTCGCCACTCTGTAGTGTCCGATAAAGTATTTTATTGCGTACAGCACTGGCGATGTCAGGCGTTTTCGGTCCGATATGCACCGCATTGATCTCATCTTTGACTTCGATCAGCGTGTCAAAAATATTCGTTCCGAAATACTCCGTAAATTTATTTTTGGCTTTGGCTTCCGGCATTGTCCACACTTCACTGCGGATGGGATCAAACCCTAGCTGCTTCCAAATCTCCACATTCCCTTGCTTGGACAGCTTGGCAAAGGCTAGAAAACGCATCGCCAAATCCTGGTGCTTTGACTGGTTCGTGACTACCGTTCCGGTCCCGCCCATACCTGCTGAGCGATAGCCGCCTTTTTCCCACGCCGGCATCGGTCTAATGATGATTTTTCCTTTCAAGTCAGGCATGTAATCCGTAAAACGTCCCATATACCACATCGGCATCCACACCGAAGCGGCCCCGCCTTTGTTCATAAACCCGTAGTATTCCTCCATATGATGCCCGCCGCCCGGTGCGGGAATAGCGATCTTGTCTTTTATCATCTGTTGGAGAAACTCAAGTGTTTTAATATTGGTTTCGTTATCCAGCGTCAACTCGCCCTTATCATCCAAAAAATCTGAATTTTGCTGTGAGATCATCGGCCAGTAGCTCCACAGGTCATTGGTCTCCAAGGTTGCCATCGGCTTGCCCGTTTTTGCCAGCACTTGCTTGCCAGCAGCAGCATAGTCTGCCCAGGTAACGATGGAATCCGGGTCTACCCCCGCCTGATCCATAATCTCTTTATTGTAATACATCACTTCGGCTCCAACGTGGAAGTCAATACCGTAATACTTACCGTCTTTGCCGTAAATCTGTACTCTGGAAGGCACAATGTTATTGATCTCATGGTCAATCACCGGATTGAGCGGGACCAGTTGCGGTATTCCTTTGAGGAAATTACCAATCTTGTTCACCTCAATATCCGCGATATCCGGCGCTCCCACCCCTGATTGCAACGCAATCGAGAGCTTGCTGTGGTGGTTGTCATAAGGAAATGTATTCGCTTTCAAATTAATCAATTGATCAGGGTGCTGTTGGTTCCATTGGTCAGCCATTTGCAGAAAAAACTTCTCATGCAGTTCATTGAAAGTCCACAATACAAGTTCTGTTCCCGGCCCATCCTTTTCATCGCTCTTGAAAGAACAACCTTGCAGCAGTCCAGCCATCAAAACCACCGCCATAAGCATCAAAGCCATGCTTTTTCTTCGCAGCAGCATATCCTTCCCCCTTCGCATGATGAAATCCTAATTCGTAAATGATTGCGCTTTCTTTTATTATTTAACATCAATACAAATTAGTTTACAACAACATTATTCAAAAAAAATTCGTTTTTGTGTAAAACAGATCTCATTGCATTATAGGGGGAAAATGAATTGGATGGGAATATGATGATTTCTGCATAAAAAAAACGACCCAACTTCAATTGAAACTCAAAGTTGGGTCGCGCTATATTAACTACTCTTGCGAATGTGCTGCTTCGTCTTTCACTTCTTCTCGAAATGATCTAATACTTTGTTTACGACGATTATTTTTTTCTTCGATCTGCTTACGCTCCTCATTGCTGATTTCAGAGGAAAATTCGTTTAGGTATCCTTCAGCCTCATGAAGATTCTGCAATGTATTCTGAATATTTTGTTGCAAATGCTCCACATTATCTGCTCGATTATCCGGTTTTGCCATCGGTTTAACGCCTCCTAATCATAGAATCGCTCACTAGAGCGCTAAACCGTAGCTTGATCGTTATCGAGTTATTTTATACATTAAAATGCTTTCCAAACCATTGGCCTGCTGCTTCGGCTTCAGTGCGAGTCAATTGATGACCATTGCGTTCCAAGTAGGCTTCCACCTGCGCTCCGGCCCCCTCCAGCAGGGCTTGCAGCTCCTGAGATTCCGCCGCTGGAACAATCGGGTCATTTTCACCAGAAGACAGAAATACAGGGACACCGTTCAAGTCCGGCAGTTGCAGCCCTCGCAATGGCACCATGGCATGATGGAGAATGGCCCCACGTAGCGCTTTTGCATCATGAAAGAGCATACTGGCCGCTATGTTGGCTCCATTGGAATAGCCCAGAGCCACCACGTTGTTACGGTCAAAATCATATTGCTCTGCAGCTGAATCTACAAATTCGCTTAGTTCTTTGGTACGAAATACGAGATCCTCAATATCGAATACCCCCTCAGCCAAACGGCGAAAGAAGCGCGGCATCCCATTTTCCAATACATTACCTCTCACGCCCAGCACAGATGCTCCCGGTGCTACCATATCAGCCAAGGGTAGCAAATCTTGTTCATTCCCGCCGGTACCATGCAACAGCAAAATAACCGGGGCTTGCGGATCATTTCCTTTACGGAAAATGTGTTTCATATCTATCCCTCCTCTAATTAACTTTAAATTAAGAATCTTATTTTTTGTATAAATTGATTATAGCCCATTTCACTGCTTTACACAAACATAATTGACCTCGTTCATTTTTTCTAAAATGATGTCTTGTTCCATTGACATGTAGTATAGCTGTATTTTACTATGGTGTTAGATATTTAGAATATTATCTAAATATCTAAAGGAGGAAATGTATTTTGAACGATGCCTTCAAAGCTTTGGCTGATCCGACCCGGCGTACAATCTTGCAGCTTTTAAAGGAAAAAAGCATGAGCGCAGGCGAAGTAGCTGAACATTTTCAAATTAGCAAACCCAGCATCTCCCACCATCTCAATATCCTGAAGCAGGCTGGGCTGGTGCTGGATGAACGACAGGGGCAAAACATTATCTACACCCTGCATACAACGGTTGTGGCGGATGTGATCGGTTGGATGTTCAGTATCGCCCACTCCGATACCCCTGCGAAAAAAAATAGGAATCATATTAAGGATGGGGAGGAATCTGAATGAAATTTCGAACACGTTGGAGCTTGACGGATGTTTTGACAACTTTGATTGCCTTATCACCCGCCATAGGCGCGATACTGCTGTACGACCGACTTCCCGATGTTCTAGCCTCGCATATTAACTTTAACAATACAGCAGACGGGTATACGAGCAAAATTGGTTCTATTATCATGCTCGTGCTGTTGGGCTTGGTCCCGCTGGTCATTCGATTGGCACGCTACATGGACCCCAACAAAGCTAATTATGAGAAATTTTCAAAAGCCTATGAAGTTACGCGTGCAGGGGTTTCTGTGGTTCTCGCTGTAGCTGGATGGGGAATGCTGCTGTATAACCTGAACATACACCTACAAATGAATGCTATAATTTTAGGGTTAATAGGCCTGATGCTGATAGTGATGGGGAATTATATGACTCAGGTACAGCCGAACTATACGTTCGGTATCCGCACGCCGTGGACTCTGTCTAATCCCGAGGTATGGCGTAAAACGCACCGTTTCGGGGGGCCTATGATGATGCTTGGCGGTGCTTCAGCGTTGGTGGCGGCATGGGTCGGTGGAATGGCGGGAGTAGTCATTTTCCTAACCGTACTGATCATATCCGCTATCTCTCCTGTACTCTATTCTTACTTGTTGTATCGTAAGCTAAACAAGTAAATAGACAAAGCCACACCTGAACCTAAAAAAGGAACCTCCCAAACCGCAATAAAAGCAGAATGGGAGGTTCTTTATACATCTACATATTCAATTAAAACAACAGTTTATCGGGATGGGTGCCTACACGCTCATCCAGATGAAGACCATTGATTCGGTCAATATCCTCAGTCGTCAGTTCAAAATCGAACAAATCGGCATTTTCGCGGATACGATGCGCGGTAACCGATTTGGGAATCGTCACAATCCCCCGATCCAGATGCCAACGCAAAATAACCTGAGAAGTCGTTTTCCCGTATTTAACAGCAATCTCAACAATGTCTGCCTGCTCCGTCAGTTTCCCCTTCATCAGAGGACTCCACGATTCAAGCTGGATCTGGTGCTCCCGGCAGTATTGATGCAGGTCTTGCTGTGTCAGACGCGGGTGAAGCTCTACCTGATTGATAACAGGCACAATATTGCTGTCTTTCAGGAGGTCTTCGAGATGGTGAATTTGGAAGTTGCTCACTCCGATTGCGCGTACGCTTCCTTCTTCATACAGCCGCTCGAACGCCTTCCAAGTTTCCTTGTACTTGTCCTTGCCAGGCCAATGAATGAGATACAGATCAATAATGTCCAGGCCCAGCCGCTTGCGGCTTTCCTCGAAGGCACGCAGTGTTGAATCGTAGCCCTGATCTTGATTCCATAGCTTAGTGGTCACAAACAGATTTTCTCTGGCCGCTCCACTGTCACGAATGGCTTGTCCGACCAGTTCCTCATTGCCGTAGATCGCCGCCGTATCAATGTGACGGTAACCGACCTCAATGGCTGTTTTGACTGCTTCGTAGACCTCATTACCTTCCGCCTTGTACGTACCAAAACCAAGCCAAGGCATCTGAACTCCGTTATTTAGTAAAGCTGTATCCGCAATATTCCCCATGTCTATCTCCTCCTATTCCTAGTTATGAATTATCCAACGGGATGATTACAGTTTAGTCGCATCCTGAAAAGCATTCACTTCAAGCGGCGCAGCCAACAATTCTTTAGCTGCAGCAACAAATGCCTGGAAATGGGCAGACTTGTTATGGAAATCTACAGCTGCGGCATCCTTCCACTCTTCAACCATCGTAAATGCGTTGGGATCATTCAAATCCTGCATTAACGTATAGCGTACATTGCCTTCTTCAGCTTGGGATGCGCTGATCAACCCTTGGGTTTGTTGCAAAAAGCTCTCTCTCTTTTCTGGTAAAACTTTCATATCAGCATGAATAATAATCATAATATTTTCCTCCTCGTATTATGTAACTATTTCTATTATAGACCATTCTTTCGATAGATTAAAAGTGCGGCCGTTTCTCGAATACAGTAAAATGAATTGTATTGGGGTGTTTATCGGCTGATCAACTGCTCCTATATTTTGTTTAATGGCGGTGAAGGCATGTGCGTTTTCAGACGAAATTAATGGTATTCATATCCCTTTTAGTGCTGGTCGTTACCGGGCTATTGGGATTATCCCTGCGCTATATGATTACCTCCGCCTTGTACGAAGAGATTGGGAAAAGGGCACTGACCGTGGCCAATACGCTTGCGGTAGATGCACAGGTCAGGGAGGCTCTAGAACAGACCGATACAACGCAATTACGTGCTCGAATCAACGAAGCAGTGAAGCCTGTCCAAGCCAGCAGCGGCGCTGATTTTATTACGATTGCAGATCGTCATCTCATTCGTCAATGGCATGTTAACCCGAAACGCATCGGGCAGCCTATGATGGACCCGCTGAATACTAAGGTGCTGCAAGGGCAGTCCTTTATTACGGAATCCACCGGCTCTCTCGGACCGTCACTGCGAGCCAAAACCGCAGTCTATGATGAACAAGGCCGAGCTATCGGACTCGTCTCTGTAGGTTTCCTGATGACAGATGTGGCGCAAAATATTCGTACATACACATATACATGGCTGTGGTTCATGGTAGGCGCGCTGATGCTCGGCATTTTAGGAAGTCTGGTTATAGCACGACGGGTTCGGCGCGAACTGCATGGGCTGGAGCCAGTAGAGATTGGACGGTTGTATCAGGAAAAGCAAGCCATTCTCGAATCCATAGGCGAAGGGATTATCGCGGTTAATAGCAGTGGACAAGTCACACTTGCCAATCCACAAGCCGTCCGTTTGCTGGGCCTTCCCCCGGAAACTAGCCTCTATGGATGCGAGCTTCGTCACTTGGCGGGCGCTGCAGATCAACTAGCAGATGTACTTGCTACAGATTTTATCGAGAAGAGTCCAAGCATGAAGCCCGATCAGGAACAGAACGTATTCAATGAGGAAATTGAGATCCAACAACGAGTCGTAGTCGTTAGCCGTGTGCCGATCAAGGATCGATTCGGACGAATGCTAGGCACGGTTGCCAGTCTGCGCGACAAAACAGAGTTGCTTCGCATGACGCGGCAGTTGACGGAGGTCAAGGATTACGCGGATGTGCTGCGATCACAAACACATGAATATACCAATCGGCTATATCTCATATCCGGTCTGATTCAGTTGGAGTGTTATGACGAAGCAGTGGACTTTATTACTCAGGAATCGGAGGAGTATCGTGTACATCGTTCCGTTTCCTCTTCTCTTTCACCTGATTCAATCATCGCCAGCCTGCTGATCAGCAAGAAAAAACAGGCATTGGAAAAAGGGATTGTACTCCATTCATATATTAAAGGAGCATTTTCAACTCCGTCTCCTACGTTGGAGTGGTCGCTTCTTGGTGCCATTGCCGGAAACCTGCTGGACAATGCTATGGAAGCAGTTGCGATAGGCTCTATACCTGACGGACAGGTCTGGTTCCGGCTTGAAGAAATGACTGAAGCCATCATCGTCGAAGTTGCAGATAATGGATCGGGTATTTCAGAGGATATCCAGGAAAAACTGTTCGTTAAGGGAGCATCAACCAAAGCAGAGGCAGGACACGGATATGGCCTCGCTCTCGTGCAGGAGTACACCGAACGAATGAGTGGCTCCATAAAAGTACATGAACGGCCTGGTGGTGGTAGCATTTTTGAAGTATACATTCCTTTAAATAGGACAGACACGGGGAGCAATAATGCAAAAGGAGGTTACGTCCATGAATGAGCGGGTTTTATCTGACATTGAGGTTCTTATTATTGAAGATGATCCGCGAATTGCGGAGATTAACCGACGATTTATTGAAAAGGTGGACGGGTTCACTGTATGTGCAATAGCAACGAACGAATTTGAGGCAAAGCTCCAACTAGATGTTCTGCGTCCGTCTTTAGCCGTGCTGGATGTTTATTTTCCCGATACGAATGGTCTAACCCTGCTATCGTTCATCAAGCAACACTATCCGGGTACAGATGTCATTATGCTGACTGCCGCCAAAGAAGCTGAAACTGTGGTACAAGCGGTTCGCGCAGGCGTATTTGATTTTATCGTAAAGCCGCTCGTATTCGAAAGATTGCGAGCGACCTTAGAGGAATATGCCCGTTTTCGGCGCCAGGTCACAACATGGCAAGAGGAACAATCTACGGTGGAGCAATCGGAAATTGACCGTCTGCTACAAAGCGCGGGCACGGGTCGGATGACGGGTAACGGAGTCGGAGAGCTATGGGCCAAAGGCATTGATAAAGTCACTTGCGAAAAGGTGCTTGATCTCCTGAATCGACAAGGTGAAGTTACTACGGGTACAGTGGGAATTGAGCTAGGTATGAGCCGATCTACCGCCAGAAGGTATCTGGAATATTTAGTTGAAAGTGGCGATGCGCACCATGATCAGGTATACGGAACCGTCGGCAGACCGGAGCGTATCTATCGCAGACGGCAGGAAAATGCATAAACCACCAATTCTGCCGTTCGGTCCTTCCTTCCTCTCTCCTCGGTTGTGATTTTAATGAACTTAATTCGCTTAATAGGCTAAAATGGTTTAAATGATCACATTATTTACGTCCCCCTTCCCGGTTGCTAGAATGATCAACAGTTAGTTGATTGATAATGATTATCAGTTTCTCTGGTAAGCATATTTGGAACGGGGGACAATACATGGCAACACCAAAACAGCCACTACCACTACGCACAGGCATGCTGCTTGCAGCGATTCTGGTACTACTGACAGCCGTTATGGCGGGATGTGGAGGCCAATCACAAAATAATAATGCAGCAGCACCTCAAACCACAGGCGACACTCGAACGATCAAACATGAGATGGGAGAAACCAAAGTTACAGGCAAACCTAAAAGAATCGTAACGTTGGAATTCTCTTTTGTCGATGCCGCTACCCAACTGGGTGTGATGCCTGTCGGCATAGCTCAGGAAAATGAGGATGATATCGATGGTCTGCTTGGTAAAAAAATCGACTTTACACCTGTCGGCACACGCAAACAGCCGAACCTGGAAACGATTAGCTCCTTGAAACCCGATTTGATTATTGCTGATCTAAACCGTCATAAGAGCATATACAAAGAACTAAGTGAGATTGCTCCTACCATTGTTCTTAAGAGCCGCAATTCCTCTTATGAACAAAACCTGGCATCCTTCGGCGTTATCGCTGACGCGTTGGGTGAGAAGGAAAAGGGTGAGCAAATTCTGGCAGCACATAAAGCTACCATGGCAAAGCTGAAAGAAGGCATCCAAGCTGGTGAGTCACGCAGCGTATTGCTTGGGGTATTCCGTTCGGATTCACTATCGGCTCACGGCGCTTCATCTTTCGATGGACAACTGCTGGAGCAAGCAGGCATCCACAATGCGCTTCAAAATACAAGCGAGCCTACAGTCAAGCTGACACTGGAGCAGATTGCACAAGCTGATCCAGATGTGATCTTCTTGGTGGAAGCCGATGAGAAGCTGCTTGCGGAATGGAAGCAAAATCCGTTATGGCAAAACATTACGGCCGTGAAAAAAGGGGAAGTTTACGAAGTAAACCGGGCACTGTGGACCCGGTACCGTGGACTCGGCTCTGCCGAGAAAATATTGGAGCAAGCCATTTCGCTTCTGTATCCCGCGCAAAATAAAGGAGACGGCTCCCGTTGATCGGACAAGCCTTACGCGACCGGCTAAATAAGCCGGTCGTCTTTGCACTTCTATTCGCGCTGCTGGCTGGACTGCTGCTGAGCGTGGCAATTGGCCCAGTCAGGATGGACATCCCCACCATGCTGACTGCGCTGTTCACCGAGCATCCGTCCAAGGATC
This sequence comes from Paenibacillus sp. BT-177, assembly GCF_025846815.2. Lineage (NCBI taxonomy): Bacteria > Bacillati > Bacillota > Bacilli > Caryophanales > Paenibacillaceae > Paenibacillus > Paenibacillus sp. BT-177. The sequence continues at coordinate 920,309 of NZ_JAOYTP010000002.1, forward strand.
AGCTCATTATCTTGACGATACGCCTACCACGTGCCGTCATTGGGCTGATCGTCGGCGCCGGGCTTGCCGTGGCCGGAGCGCTGATGCAGGCTATCACACGCAATCCGCTGGCTTCGCCGCAGGTTTTTGGAGTCAGCTCTGGTGCTTCGCTGGCTGTCGTTCTGTCGGTCGTGCTGCTGCCGAATATCGGGTCGTCCGGCAGCATTTATTTTGCTTTTGCCGGAGCGATCGCAGGCGGCTCCTTCGTATATGCGCTGGCCGGAACGGCGGGCATGACGCCAGTCAAGTTGGCCCTTGCCGGGATGGCAGTGCATCTGCTGCTGGCCTCTGTCACTCAGGGACTGCTCGTGTTTAACGAGCAAATATCCGATGTACTGTATTGGCTCGCCGGAGCCATCGACGGGTCCACTTGGGCCGATACGCGTCTGGTGCTGCCCTGGTTCGCCGTCGGTATGATCCTTGCACTGGCACTGGCCCCCTCGCTATCTGTGCTTAGCCTCGGTACAGAGGTCGCACAGGGACTGGGGCAAAATGTACGTCTTGTCCGCTTACTGGCCTCAGCCTCAGTTATTATGCTGGCAGGCTCTGCTGTAGCGGTAGCCGGGTCTATCGGCTTTGTGGGCCTGATGGTGCCGAATATCATCAAGGTGTTTACAGGCGATAATTACAAACGGGTCATCCCCCTGTCTGCAATCTGCGGAGCTCTGCTGCTGACATATGCAGACGTGCTTGGACGATTTATTGCCTTTCCTTATGAATCGCCCGTTGGTATCGTAACTGCGCTGGTGGGCGCGCCATTCTTTTTATATCTGGCGCACAAGAACGGGAGGGCTTCACGATGAAAAAGCTGTGGATTTTACTCGTGTTAATGCTGTGTGTTTCCTTTGTAGCTATCGGCGTGGGCAGCACCTACATTACACCCGCTGAGCTGATCGCCGCTCTGACTGACCGAAATGCCTCTTCCTGGTTCATCGTTCACCATTACCGACTGCCTCGTGGCCTGCTGGCCATCATGGCCGGTGCTGGCCTTGCATTAGCTGGCGTGCTGCTGCAAGGCATGATACGCAACCCACTGGCTTCGCCGGATGTGGTGGGTGTATCCAAGGGAGCCGGCTTTGCTGCGGTTCTCGTCATCGTGCTGCTCCCCTCCTCCCCCGTGGCGCTACTGCCTGTAGCTGCCTTTGTCGGTGCCGGATTAGCTGCACTACTGCTCGTACAGCTTTCGATGAAGGGAGGCATGCGTCCTAACATGCTAGCCTTAACCGGGCTGGCGGTAGGTGCTATTTTTCAGGCTGCAACCGATTATATTCTGATCAAATATCCACTTGAAGCCAGCGATACGCTGACTTGGCTAGCTGGAAGTCTGTGGGGCAAAGGCTGGGATGAAGTATATGGACTTTTGCCGTGGTTAATTGTATTGCTGCCTCTCGCCTATACGCTACAGCGCAAGCTGGATATTATGAGTCTGGATGAGGAAAGCTCCGCTGGCTTGGGACTTAGCGTGAAGCGTATGCGCACAGGACTGCTGGCCGTATCCGTGGCCTTAGCTGCTTCCTGTGTCGCTGCCATCGGCTCCATCGGCTTTATAGGACTGCTGGCACCACATCTGGCGCGGCGTTTGTTTGGCAATCGCCACCGCTATCTATTGCCCGGCGCAGCCATGATCGGTGCCCTGATTCTCGTCCTTGCCGATGCGCTTGGACGGGGGCTGAAGCCGCCGCTCGAAATTCCCGCTGGCATCGTGACAGCCGTGATTGGCGCGCCCTATTTCCTGTATCTCTTGCTACGGGAACGCAAGCAAAAAAGCAGCGGATAAAGGACATGTTCTCCATTACAGCTAAACGCTGCACGATAACGTAGCGTTTAGCTGCATTACCTCCCCACCTGTACACTGATCTCAGATAACATAAAAAAGGAGAGTCAGCCTGTATATAACACAGGCTGACTCTCCTCACCCCTCAACACTTACGCTGGATAGGGTACTTCTGTTCCATTCAAAATGAGGTGCATCCGAATTTCCGCTTTTAAGGAGTCGGATACTGCACAATATTTTTCCTTACCCATCTGAATCGCTTTCCATACACGGTAGTCTGGAATATCTCCGTCCACGTGGAATGTCAGATCAATCGCTGTAAACCCCGTTGGCATTTGTTCCTTGCGCGTACCTTCTGCATCAATATCAATTCGCTGAATGTCCGACAAAAAACGATCCAAAATCATCGTAATATCAATACCGATACATCCCGCCAGACCCGCAAGCAGCAGTTCCATCGGTGTCATCCCTTTACCATCACCGCCATAAGCCGCCGTAGCATCCATCCCTACGGAATAACCGGATGGTCCTTCCGATGTAAACGCGCGTTTGCCATGCCAAGTTGTAGATACTTTCATAATCAATTGCCTTCTTTCCATCTTAGTGATCTATGATTTATTCTCGATCTAACTTAAAATTCGCTAATTTGACGCAAAAACTTTTGTGTCCTCTCATGCTGGGGAGCATCAAAAAATGCCTGTGGCGCAGCCTCTTCCACAATGATTCCATCTGCCATAAATACAACCTTGTCGGCCACCTCGCGGGCAAATTTCATTTCATGAGTCACGACGACCATCGTCATTCCGTCTTGAGCCAACTCCCGCATAACTCCCAGCACTTCACCCACCAGTTCGGGATCAAGCGCCGATGTAGGCTCATCGAACAGCATAATCGCTGGGTCCATCGCCAGTGCACGTGCAATAGCTACCCGTTGCTGCTGTCCACCGGACAGACGAGTTGGATGCACATCCTGCTTATCCAGTAAGCCCACTCGCTTCAATAGCTGTTGTCCGATAGACATAGCCTTATCGCGCGGCATTTTCTTTACTGTCAGCAGTCCTTCAATGACATTGCCGATAGCTGTTTTGTGAGGATACAGATTGAATTGCTGGAACACCATCCCCGTCTGCTTGCGAATATCACGAATGGCCGCTTGGCGGGCACGAACAGGAGATGTAGCATCAACCTCAATCCCGTTCACCTCAAACTTGCCGGAAGACAGCTCTTCTAGACCGTTCAGACAGCGCAGCAAGGTACTTTTACCAGAGCCGCTGGGACCGAGCAATACGACGATTTCACGAGCGGCAACCTGAAAATCTATGCTTTTCAGAACCTCTACCTGTCCGAATCGTTTACCTAATCCGTTTGTTGTTATCATCATCTATCATCTCCACCTTAATAAGCTCGAGCCAGACGCTTTTCTACCCGCTCCAGTATAGCGGAGAATCCAATGCTCATAATCCAATACATCAGGGCAATTTCGAGCAGAAACGGCATGTAGAGCAAATACTGCGCCTGTAAAAGCTGTGCCTGCCGCATCAATTCACTGACCCCGATAACTGACACCAGCGACGTTTCTTTAAGCATACCCACGAACGTATTCCCCATCGGTGCAATTGCAATGCGTACCGCCTGCGGAAGAATGATACGCCACATCGTTTGACCAGGCGACATTCCCGTAGCATAAGCGGCCTCGGTCTGTCCCTGCGGTACGGCTAAAATAGCTCCACGGAACGTCTCCGATAAGTACGCCCCTGTATTAATACTGAGCGCGAGACAAGCAGCCGTTAACGATCCAAATGATATTCCGTAATCATCCAGACCATAATAAATGACCGCAATCTGCACCAAAACCGGCGTTCCCCGGATGATCGATACATACATGCGAGCCAACCAACGAATAGGTCGATTCCCCTTCAAGCGCGCTACTGCAACAATCAAACCAATAATTAGACCAAACAACATAGAAACAATCGTTATATACAGCGTATAGTAAGCACCCTTCAATAAAAAAGGGACGTTCTCCCACATTAATTCAAGCATCGTTTATATATTCCCTTCTTTCAGACGAGTAGCCCCATGTCAGCATAAAAGCCATGACTGGAGCCAGACGCCTGTAACAGGCTTACGTTATTCTTTTGGCTCCTCGCCAAACCATTTTTTGAAAATTGTTTTGTAAGTGCCGTCTTCCTTCATTTCCTTCAGAGCCTTGTTCAAAGCTTCCTTCAGCTCAGGAGTTTTCTGGTTAATAGCTACAGCCGCCTGATCCGATTTAATCGGCTCGCCTACAGCTTTAATTTGAAATCCGTTTTTGTCGATAATGGGCTTAAGAGCATACAGATTGTTAATGGTTGCATCAATACGACCAGAGTTTAGATCCTTCAATGAAGTAATAACATCATCATATGTTTTGATCTCAAAATCGCCTATCTTTGGCAGCACCTCGTTGCGCAGATAAGACTCATCATTTGTTCCCAAGCCGACACCAATGGTTTTGCCTTTAAAGTCTTCCAACGTCGTAATGTCATTGGTTTTACTGTTCACGATAATATTCACATTATTGGTGATATAGGGATCTGTGAAGTCAATGGCCTTCTTACGATCCTCTGTAATCGCCACCTGGCTAACCACTGCATCGAATTTTTTCTTTTGCAAACTTGGAATCAGTCCCGAAAATTCTTGTGCCGTGAACTCCGCTTTTACTCCAATCCGTTTCGCCAATTCTTTGGCAATATCCACATCAAACCCGTCCAACTCCTTGTTGTCGTTCAAGAAATTGTACGGCGGGTAAGTACCCATCATGCCTACCTTCATTACACCAGCCTTCTTGATGGCTTCGAGCTGATTGGCGGCTGCCTCGTTACTGCTGCCTGCTCCATTGCTAGTATTCGAAGCTTCTGGCTTTGTACCGCAAGCGCTCAGCACAAGGCTGAACAATGCCAGAGCCATGAGTGTGGTCACCAAGAATCCTTTTTTACGTGTTTTCATGTATCGTTCTCTCCTGTCTAGATGTAAATGTTTAAGTTTGTATGTGTAATTGGGCTATATTATTTGTTGCCCACTACTCATTCATGCGATGTTGATCGTCTAGCTTTGGCCTAATAGTCCGTAAAATTCAAAATTAGCAGCCTCTTCTGCCAATCTTGTAGCGGATACCTGCTTGATATGGTCATGTGTTCCCTCTGAACCGAATAGCCAGCGTATAATGACACCTTCGATCATGCTCATGAGTAGTGCTGCCCTTAATTCGACATCTAATTCGGCAGGCAACATGTTCAGCTCGATCGCTCGCTCCATATTGCGCCGGAATGCAAGCTCCATCGCAGTCCTTGTTTCACGGATGCTCTGCCTCACTGGTTCATCGACACCACTGCCGATCAGCAGCAAACCCATCAGATAACGGTTCTCGAATGCAAAATGAAATAGCCGAACAAACAGCGCTTCCGATGCCTTAACCATATCAGCCAGTGTTCCCGCATCACGGCGATACCCCTGCCCGATCGCTGACAAAAGCTGTTCACGACCTGTAGCGATAATCTCCAGCGCCAAGGCCTCTTTACTTTTAAAATGCCAATAAAATGTGCCTTGAGCTACTCCTGCCTCCACCACGATATCTGAAATCTTCGTTTGGTGATAACCCTGCTCAGCGAACCGCTTTAACGCAATGTGAAGAAGCTGTGTTCTGCGGTCTGTTTCTTCTCCCCCGTGGTCAACAGGTGAGTCATTCGAAAGGGTTTTGGGCTGCTTCGCCTTGCGTGGCTGCATGGGTTTCCTCCTCCCGATTGATCAGTCAGTCAGTTTTGTATTTTTAATCCTATAGGATAAGTATACTTTTGTCAAACGAAAAAGAGGACCTCCGAAGAGGTCCTCTGTATCCTATATATTGCTGTTATAGCAATGCTTTTGCCGCAATGTCTGTACGGTTTTGCTTGCCTTCAAAGGTAATATGAGCAGCCTGTTCGTAAGCTTTGTCCCGTGCCTCGGCAATGTCACGTCCCAAACCAACCACGCCTAACACGCGTCCGCCGTTCGTGACCCACTCACCCTGTTCGTTGATGCCTGTTCCGGCATGGAAGACGATAGCTTCGTTTGCCTGGTCCAGTCCGTGGATAGGTACTCCTTTGGCGTAAGCTGCAGGGTAACCCCCGGATGCCAGCACCACGCACACCGCAGCTTCATCCTTCCACTCGATCTCCACCTGATCCAGTGTGCCGTTCACCGCTGCGAGAAAAATATCGAGCAAATCGGATTTTAGTCGAGGTAATACGACTTGTGTTTCTGGATCACCAAAACGTGCATTAAACTCAATGGTCTTCGGCTTGCCGTCCGGCGAAATCATCAGTCCAGCAAATAAAACACCACGGAACGGGCGTCCTTCAGCAACCATAGCCTTGGCCGTCGGCTTAATAATCGTCTCAATGGCTTCCTCAATAATGGAATTGGCTATGTGAGGCAGCGGGGAATATGTTCCCATGCCACCTGTGTTCGGTCCTTTGTCACCATCAAAAACCGGCTTGTGATCTTGCGCCGCTGCCATCGGCCGTACCGTTTCACCGTCAACAAAGGAAAGAATCGACATTTCCTGTCCAGCGAGGAACTCCTCGATCACGACCTGTGCGCCCGCTTCTCCAAATACCTTTGCCACCATAATATCGGACAGAGCCCTTTCCGCTTCCTCCATTGAGTAAGCGACTGTCACGCCTTTGCCTGCTGCCAGTCCATCGGCCTTAATGACCACCGGAATCGGCTGGTCCTTTAAGTAGGCATGTGCTGCCTCATAGGTATAAAATTTGCGATAAGTTGCTGTCGGAATTTGATATTTATGCAGCAAATCTTTCATGAAGATTTTGCTACCTTCAATTTCCGCCGCATTTTTACGCGGTCCGAATACTGGGATGCCTTTGGCTTCAAAGGCATCCACAATGCCGTCTGCCAGCGGATCATCGGGGCCTACCACGACCAGTCCGACTTTTTTGGATTCCGCCAGTTCTGTCAGTGCGTCAAACTCACTCACCGGAATCGGCACACACTCCGCTAATTGTCCAATACCAGCATTACCTGGCGCACAATAGATTTGTCCGGCCTTGGGGCTTTTCTTCAGCGCCCATACAATTGCATGTTCGCGGCCGCCCCCTCCGATAACCAAAATATCCATTCAGGTGATTCCTCCCGCTCCCAGTATGATCGTTCAGGTGTGCTGCATCCACAACTCACGCAACTTAGTGCTTGAAATGACGTACGCCCGTAAAGACCATAGCAATGCCATATGCGTTAGCAACCTTGATGGATTCTTCGTCTTTGATGGAGCCGCCCGGCTGAATGACTGCCGTGATGCCTGCTTTAGCTGCCAACTCCAGCGTATCGCCCATCGGGAAAAATGCATCCGATGCCAGTACCGCACCTTTTGCTTTGTCACCGGCCTGCTCGATTGCAATCTTGGCTGCTCCGACACGGTTCATTTGTCCTGCGCCTACGCCAATGGTCATATTATCTGCCGCCAGTACGATGGCGTTGGATTTCACATGTTTAACCACTTTCCAGCTAAACAAAAGTTGTTTCAGTTCCTCCTCGGATGGCGCGCGCTCTGTTACAACCGTAAGTGCATCCGGGTCTACAGCATGAACGTCATTTTGCTGAACAACCATGCCACCTTCAATGGAAGTCACGACGAAACGGCTCTTCGCCTCAGACGGGGAAAGCTCACCCAGATCAAGCAAACGGATATTTTTCTTTTTCGTTAAAATCTCCAATGCTTCTTTCGTGAAGCCCGGTGCCAATATAATTTCCAAAAAGATTTCACTCAGTTTGTTCGCTGTATCACCATCAATAATCCGGTTAGCCGCAACGATGCCGCCAAAAATCGAAGTTGGATCTGCTGCGTAAGCTTTGCTGTATGCTTCATAAATACTGCCGCCAATTCCCACACCGCAAGGATTCATATGCTTAACTGCAACTACTGTCGGCTCGCTGAATTCTTTGACGATTTGCAGGGCTGCATTAGCATCATTGATATTATTGTAAGACAACTCTTTACCGTGAAGTTGCTTTGCTGTTGTCAGTGTACCCTTGGCCGCCAATGGCTCACGGTAAAATGCCGCCTGTTGATGAGGATTTTCGCCATAACGCAAATCCTGAATTTTTTCATAGGTTACAGTGTAACGCTCAGGCAGCGGGTCGCCTGTCACATTCGACAAATAATCGGAAATCAAAGCGTCGTATGACGCCGTATGACGGAACACTTTTGCAGCCAAACGCTTACGGGTATTTAGCTCCGTGTCGCCATCCTTACGTATTTCCTCCAGTACAGTGCTATAGTCATCAGCATCGACCACTACACTGACAAAAGCATGGTTTTTTGCCGCTGAGCGGAGCATCGTTGGACCGCCGATGTCGATATTTTCAATCGCGTCCTCATAGGTTACACCGGGTTTGGCGATCGTTTCCGCAAAAGGATACAGGTTCACAACGACCAGATCGATATAATCCAATCCAAGCTCCTTCATTTGACGCTGATGCTCTTCATTATCCCGAACAGCCAGCAAACCGCTGTGTACCGCAGGGTGGAGTGTTTTAACACGTCCATCCATAATTTCTGGAAATCCCGTTACCTCTGAAATACCGATGACAGGAATACCCTCCTTCGACAGCAAGCTGCTCGTTCCCCCTGTCGAAACGATCTCCACACCCAATTTGGACAACTCACGGCAAAACTCTACGATTCCCCGTTTATCTGATACGCTGACGAGCGCTCTTTTAATACTCACCCTGTCTCCTCCTTTAGCTCTTTCAGAATTTTGCAAATTTCTCTTCTATCAATTTATTTCCCGAGAAATATCGGAAAATGCCTGTACAGTATCCTTGTTAGGACAATGATATGACAAATTACAGTTATCTTTAGAGAAGTGAGTTCACCTTGCGGCCATTCAATTGGATTTTGCCTTGGGCCAGTCTGCCAACTACCTCAGGATATAGCTGACGTTCCACGGATTGAATAGCTGTGGATAAGGATTCCGCTGTATCATGATCGTGAACTTCCACGACACGTTGGGCAATAATCGCACCAGTATCCATCCCCCCGTCCACAAAATGGACGGTGACCCCACTTACCTTGACCCCATAGGCTAATGCCTGTCCAATAGCATCTTTCCCTGGAAATGCCGGAAGCAGCGACGGATGAATATTAATGATTTTCCCAGCGTACGCATCAACTATAACACTAGATAGCAAACGCATATAGCCTGCTAACACGATGAGATCAATCGATTTCTGCTCCAGCAAAGCCACTAATTCACGCTCATAGTCTTCTCGGGCAGGATAATCTTTAGGACGAAAAGTATGACAGGCAATTCCAGCTTTCTGTGCTCTAGCTACAGCAGGAGCCGCAGGCTTGTCACAGATGAGCAGTTCTACCGAGGCGCCGCCCAGTTCACCCCGCGCGGCCGCATCCACCAAAGACTGAAAGTTCGTCCCTTCGCCTGATGCAAAAACAGCAATCCGGTACTCGTTCATTACACCTCGGCTCCTGTAAAGGTCACGATAGAGCTGCCTTCCGTTACTTTTCCGATCACATACGCAGCTTCACCCTGTTCCTTCAGAACTTCCAGTGCGGTCTGTGCGTGCTCTGCACCGACAACGATCACCATTCCAATCCCCATATTGAAAGTCGTAAACATGTCTTTGTTGGAGATTTCGCCTTTTTCCTGCATGAGCTGGAAGATCGGAAGAATCGGCCAAGTGCCGTATTGTATATCAACATTGACGTGATCCGGTAACACTCTAGGGATATTTTCAATAAAACCGCCACCAGTGATATGCGCCATGCCTTTTACTCTTACCTTATCCAGCAATGCCAACACAGATTTCACATAAATTTTCGTAGGCTCCAGCAGTACATCGCCCAGTTTGCCATTCAAGCCTTCGATTTCATCATGCAAATCATAACCTTGCTGTTCCAATAACAGCTTGCGAACCAGTGAGAAACCATTACTGTGAACGCCACTGGAAGCTAGTCCGATTACGGTATCTCCAGGAGCAATGGAACTGCCGTTAATGATTTTGCTTTTATCTACAATCCCTACCGTGAATCCGGCAATATCATATTCGCCCTCGCTGTACATCCCCGGCATTTCTGCGGTTTCACCGCCGACCAACGCACAACCTGACTGGTGACAGCCCTCGGCAATACCGGCGACAATCGCTTCGATTTTCTCAGGTATAACCTTGTCACAGGCGAGATAATCGAGAAAAAAGAGTGGCTCCGCGCCCCCTACGACAATGTCGTTTACGCACATCGCAACTGCATCAATGCCGATGGTGTCATGACGATCCATTGCGAAAGCAAGCTTCAGCTTCGTGCCGACACCGTCAGTACCGGACACAAGTACAGGCTCCTCGTACTTATCTTTATTCAGACCGAACAACGCACCGAATCCGCCCAAGTCCGTGAGCACTTCTGGACGGAAGGTACGTTTAACGTGCTTTTTCATCCGTTCTACTGCTTCATTACCAGCAGCGATATCTACCCCTGCGTTTTTGTATGCTTCGGACATTCATGAACACTCCTTCAAATGATTGACCCTCCTAAGTCCTCCCTAGCAGGGAGGATTCCATGGGGATGCTCCCCCTGGACCCCTCAAGATTCGGTCAGATGCGTAGGATTGGGTGCTGCTTGGTGGTGGTTCGTGCTGAGCGTCGCGTGTTTTCCTTTGTGAGTTGCGGATCTTCCCGCAATTCACAAGGACACGCTTTAATGCGTGGCCGCCTTTGGTAGTGACGGCGGCAGGGGCACGTCCCGGGCTGTTTGCTTCGCAAAGGCGGGGACGTGCCGGTCAAAGAAGTGAGCAGCGCCAACGGGCGGCTTACTTCTTTGACCCTTGAGGCAGGCTGCTTCGCCCTGCCTGTTAAAAACTCATGGCATGAAATAGTTATGCCATGAGTTTTTAACGGCCTTACCTATCCTCTTCCCTGTGGGAACAGAAGAGGTACAGGCACTGCTGCAAAATGCTGCACACCTGAGGAACGCAGCGATCGTAAGAACCTCCCACACGCGGAGTGGTTCCCTCAGAACCGCCATCCCATGCCTCCATGCACCTCTGTACCTCTTTTGTTCCCTATATTAACAACTACACCCGAACTTTTCTTCGCCTTTAAAATCTACCTGTGTCGGATAATCATTATCGAAACAAGCCATGCACAAACCGCCCTTGTAATCCTGTTCGTTATGTCCGCCTACCGCGGCAATCAATCCCTCGGCGCTCATAAAATAGAGCGAATCGGCGTTAATCTCTTGCCGAATCTCCTCCACGGTTTTGGACGAAGCGATCAGTTCCCGACGGTCCGGCGTGTCGATACCGTAGAAGCACGGGTTTTTGAAAGGCGGTGAGGTAATTCGTACATGTACTTCCAAAGCGCCCGCATCCCGCAGCATATTTACGATTCGACGAGATGTGGTGCCCCGAACGATAGAGTCGTCGATCATAATGACCCGTTTACCTTCAACAACACGGCGTACGGCGCTCAGCTTCATTTTCACACCCTGCTCGCGCAGCTCCTGACTCGGTTGAATAAAGGTACGTCCAGTGTATTTATTTTTAATCATGCCCAGCTCATAGGGAATACCTGTTTGCTCTGCATAACCAATTGCAGCCGAAATGCTGGAATCCGGTACACCGGTAACCAAATCAGCATCGACAAAAGCCTCCAGCGCCAGTTGGCTGCCCATCCGTTTGCGTGCAGCATGAAGATTAGCTCCGTTCAAATCACTGTCAGGGCGAGCAAAATAAATATACTCCATCGCACACAGCGCTTTACGCTGCTTATCTTCCGTATAGCGGTCTTCGTGCAGTCCATTTTTATCAAGAATCAACAGCTCACCTGGCTCGATATCGCGCAACAGTTCTGCACCAATCGTTTCCAAAGCGCAGGATTCGGATGCAAACAGATAAGCATCTCCCAATCTGCCCATCGTCAATGGACGCAATCCGTTGGGATCAGAAGCCACAAGCAGCTTGTCATTGGTCATAATAAGGAAAGCAAACCCTCCGACAATACGCTTTAATGCATCCTTGGCAGCCTCCACTAAATCCTTGGACGACCGGGCGATCAAATGTGCTACTACTTCGGTATCGCTGGTTGTTTGAAAAATAGACCCACCCTGCTCCAGCTCATGCCGAATTTGCAAAGCATTCACGATATTTCCGTTCGTCGCTACCGCCAAATCACCATCACGATACTTGAACACCAAAGGCTGTGCATTCGTCAGCTTACTGTCTCCACTTGTCGAATAGCGCACATGTCCTATGGCAATATCGCCTGTCAACGAAGCCATTAAGTCTTTATTAAATACTTCTTTGACAAGTCCCATTCCACGATGATAATGGAATTCGTCGCCACTGCTCACACAGATACCTGCACTTTCTTCACCACGATGCTGAAGCGCGTGCAAGCCGTAATACGCTAGGGAAGCGGCATCGGAGTGTCTGTACACCCCGAATACGCCGCATTCCTCTTTTAATTTATCGAACAGCCCCTCTTTACCCGAGCCTTCATTATAATAATCTCCAGTCCACAACGTCCGTGCTGTTATTTCATCAGACATGGAATGACATCCTCCCAGATTTGCTTCAAACTGGCGACTGCCTCGTTCAAAGCGGGTTGTCCGTTCACCTCAACTGTCAATTGTGATCCTTCAACTTTTCCCAATACGGTAACTGGTACTTCCACTCCACGCAGATGTGCTTCCAACGCAGACGCTTTATCCGGTGATGCAGATAACAAAATGCGGGATTGACTTTCGCTGAATAAAGCATGATCAGGGCGCAAAGACGTTTCTACGTTAACCTGCACTCCCAATCCGCTGCTAATGCCGGATTCGGCAAGCGCTACAGCCAATCCGCCCTCTGCGAGATCATGTGCGGATTGTACCAATCCGGCCTGAATCGCTCCTAGCACCGCTGTCAGCAGTTTTTTCTCTACATTCAAATCGAGCTCAGGCGGACGTCCTTCGGATACACCGTGCACGACAGCCTGGAACTCACTACCTCCTAGCTCAGCCTTCGTCTCTCCCACTAGGAAAATGACATCGCCTTCGGCTTTGAAGCCTTGTGTCGTAATATGATCTGTATCATGTACCAGACCGACCATTCCGACTACAGGCGTCGGATAGATCGAACCTTTGGCATTTTCGTTGTACAAGCTAACGTTGCCCCCGATAACAGGTGTATCCAGTACACGGCAAGCTTCTGCCATACCGTCTACGGCTTTTTCCATTTGCCAGAAAATATCCGGTTTTTCAGGGTTACCAAAGTTCAGATTGTCCGTAATCGCCAAAGGCTCTCCACCAGAGCATACAATGTTTCGAGCTGCTTCGCTGACTGCAATCCGTCCACCTACCTCAGGGTCCAGATATACATAACGTCCGTTACAGTCCGTAGTCATTGCAAGTCCCTTGCGGGTGCCACGTACGGTCACTACAGCTGCATCCGAACCCGGACGAACGGCCGTACTGGTGCGAACCATGTAATCATATTGCTCGTATACCCATTTCTTGCTAGCTACACTTGGTGAAGATAGCACCTTTTTCAGCGCGCCGTTCAAGTCCGTTACTTCTGCATACCGAAGTGTGTCAATCGCAGCATTTTGCTCATAATAAGCAGGGACTTCGGAAGGCTTGTCATAGATCGGACACTCGTCAACTAGCGCCGTCACTGGCATATCACCCACCACTTCACCGTGATGGAACAAACGCAAACGACCGTCATCCGTCACTTTACCGACCTTGGCACAAATGACGCCCCAACGCTCGAAAATTTCAAGCGCCTGTGCTTCATCCTTTGGCTCAACCACGAACAGCATACGCTCCTGTGATTCGGACAGCATCATTTCATAAGGTGTCATGCCCTCTTCACGCTGCGGTACCTGATCCAGATACAGCTCAAGACCGTTGCCCGCCTTACTTGCCATTTCGGCACTGGAGCAGGTAAGTCCCGCTGCGCCCATATCCTGAATACCCAGTACAATACCGCTGTCGATCAGTTCCAGACATGATTCCATAACCAGCTTTTCCATGAATGGATCGCCCACTTGAACAGCAGTCCGATTCGCTTCGGATTCCTCTGTCAGCTCAACCGATGCGAAGGTAGCTCCATGAATCCCGTCACGACCTGTCGGAGGTCCCACATAAAACACCGGATTGCCGACCCCTTTTGCCACACCGCGCTGAATTTTATCATGGTCAATCAGTCCGACACACATGGCATTGACGAGCGGATTGCCCTCATAGCTTTCATCAAATACAACCTCGCCGCCTACGGTTGGAATACCGATACAGTTTCCATAGCCCGCAATACCGGATACCACATGCTCGAACAAATATTTCACACGGTCGCTCTCCAGCTTGCCAAAACGCAAAGAGTTCAACACAGCTACAGGTCTTGCGCCCATGGAGAAAATATCACGGATGATGCCGCCTACCCCAGTCGCTGCCCCTTGAAAAGGTTCTACAGCGGATGGATGGTTATGACTTTCGATTTTAAATACAACCGCTTGGTTGTCTCCAATATCTACAATCCCTGCTCCTTCACCCGGTCCCATCAGCACTCGCGGACCGCTCGTCGGGAAACGTCTCAACAACGGCTTGGAGTTTTTGTAAGCACAATGCTCTGACCACATAACACTGAACACGCCAATTTCCGTATAATTCGGCTGACGCCCCATGAAATCACAGATCAGCGCATATTCACTGTCCGACACACCCATCTGCTGATACAGTTTATGTTCGGCAACCTGCTCTGCCGTCGGTTCCTTAGCGGACACTTGCTGCGCCATGACGATCCCTCCAAGCATTCAAAATAGATGTAAACATACGTTTGCCGTCATCCGTGCCAAGCAATGCATCCACCGCACGTTCCGGATGGGGCATCATGCCCAGCACGTTACCTTGTTCATTACAAATCCCCGCAATATCCGTCATGGAACCATTGGGATTATCTTTATACGTAAATACGATCTGATTGTTCGCCTGCAAACGAGCCAGCGTCTCATCATCACAGTAATAGTTGCCTTCACCATGTGCGATCGGAATAATGATTTCTTCACCAGCAGTATAATCTCTTGTAAAAGGCGTATCGTTATTCGCAACCTGCAACACCGTATCACGGCAAAGGAATTTCATCGACAGATTACGGCGCAAAGCTCCTGGCAACAGCCCGGCTTCGGTCAAAATTTGAAAACCGTTGCAAATCCCCAAAATATATTTGCCTTCAGCAGCCGCTTTGGCTACTTCCTTCATCACCGGGGCAAACCGGGAAATCGCACCGCACCGCAGATAATCCCCGTAGGAGAAGCCTCCCGGAACAAGAATACAATCGTAAGGTGACAGATCCGTTGCAGTATGCCAAACATAATCGACAGGTTCACCGACCGTGTCCTCTATCGCCTTATAGCAGTCAATATCACAGTTGGAGCCCGGAAAAACCAGAACTGCAAATTTCATGGAATCAGCCCTCCAGTTCGTAGCGGTAGTCTTCAATGACCGTGTTGGCCAACAGCTTTTCACACATCTCGATGACGCGTTTCTCTGCACTCTCGCGGTCTGTTGTATCCAGATTGAGTTCCATATACTTACCAATTCTGACGCTGTCCACTTCTCCGAAACCCATAGAATGCAGTGCGCCTTGCACCGCGACCCCCTGCGGGTCCAAAACGCTTTGCTTAATCGTGACATAGACTGTTGCTTTCATCATGTTCCTTCAGTTCCTCCTCCGAATGAGTGAATCCTATTGGTTGAATTATGATTACTATTTACTGTGCCGTCAGACGCCGCCAAATATCCGTATATCTTGCAGTTGTTTCTTCTACGACCTCAGCAGGCAACGGATCGGGCTTGCTGTTCTTGTCCCAACCGGATGATGCCAAATAGCTTCGTACCGGCTCCTTGTCCATGCTGTCAATCTCCACATCCAGCTCATACTTTTCCTGCGCCCAAAAACGGGATGAGTCCGGGGTGAAAATTTCATCAATCAAAATCACCTTGCCATCAACAAGACCAAACTCAAACTTGCAATCCGCTAAAATGATTCCTCGCTTTTCGCAGAAAGCACGCGCAAATTCGTACAATGCCAAGCTTTTTTCCTCAAGCTCACCGGTTAGCTGGGCCCCGACCAGCTCTTTCATTTGGTGAAGGGAAATGTCCTCGTCGTGACCGACATCATTTTTTGCAGCCGGTGTAAATAAAGGCTTGGGAAAGCGTTCATTCTTACGTAGCCCCTTGGGCAATAGAATACCGTTTACCTCGCCGGTCTGCTCATACTGACGCCAGCCGCCTCCGGTAATATATCCGCGCACCACACACTCGATGTCGATGCGTTCAGCCTTCAGCGTAACCATGATCCGGTCCTTTAGCAGCTCTTTATGCTGTTCGTCGATGACATGTCCGAGCTTGTCTACATCGGTATGCACGACATGGTTTTCCAGCAGGTCTTTCGTCTGTTCAAACCAGAAAGCACTGAGCTTGTTCAATACATTTCCTTTTTCCGGTACGGGCGGCTCCAACACATAATCAAAAGCCGAAATCCGGTCCGTCACGACAATCAGAAAATGTTCTCCGAGATCATACAACTCACGCACTTTGCCTTTGTACAAGAGCGGCGCATGAATCAGACCTTCGGCGGTAGACAATGACATTTCATTACACCTCTTTCATAGAAGTTGCCCCTCCTAAATCGAACCTTTGCCCCTCCTAAATCCTCCCCTCGGGGAGGACCCCCAGGGCTGCTGCCCTCGGGACTCCCGCAAGAGTTGGCTGGTGAGCCGGGTGAGGGCGTCTATTTTGTAGCTACGGTCGGGTGAGCGCGCTCCGCTGGATGAAGCTTGTTGGCACAAGCCTCATCCAGCAACGCTTTTACGTCGGCGCGAACGGCTGGCTCAAGGCTTCGCTTCTTGAGCCTGTGCGTGCTCGTAAGGACTGCGGGCTGTTTGCTGCGCAAATTCGGCAGCCCTCACGAGCACGTGGTCTGCGATAGAAAAGCAGTGGAACACGCTTTTCCATCGCTCTTGGGAAGGTGCGGCATCTTATGTGCCGTACCTTTTCAAGTTCTGCTCCCACATGAGGGTTGGTGCTGGAAGCAGCGGAGCAGACGGAATCGTTCTGGAGAAGCGTTAGCGTTTGCCTTTGCCCCTGGATTCCAACCTTTACAGGTTTTCCAATTCAGGAATCCAGGGGCAACAGCAATCGGAAGAACGATCCGTTCGCGCAGCGGTCTCATCACGCTCCTGATCCTCTCCCAAGCGCCAACCTTCCCTCTTACTCCCCTAATCCCAGCTTTTTAAAGATCGTATCCACGTTTTTCAAATGCCAAGCTGGGTTGAACGCATCCTCGATTTCATCCGGACTGAGCACGTCAGTAATTTCAGGAGTCGCCTCGACGATTTCGCGGAACTGGCGTTGTTCTTCCCATGCCTGCATAGCACGCGGCTGCACGGTATCGTAAGCTTTTTCACGACTAAATCCCTTGTCGATGAGCTTCGTCATAATACGGCCAGAGAATGGTACACCATACGTACGCGCCATATTGCGCTTCATATTTTCAGGGAAGACCGTCAGATTTTTCACGATATTGCCAAAACGGTTCAGCATGTAGTTCAACAGCATTGTTGCATCTGGCAGAATGATGCGTTCTACAGAAGAATGCGAAATGTCGCGCTCATGCCACAGCGTTACGTTCTCATACGCCGATACCATATGCCCGCGAATCACACGTGCCAGACCGGAGATGTTTTCACTTCCGATCGGATTGCGTTTATGCGGCATTGCGGAAGATCCTTTTTGACCCTTAGCAAAAGCTTCTTCCACCTCGCGGAATTCACTCTTTTGCAATGCACGGACTTCTGTAGCAAACTTGTCCAACGATGTGGCGATCAACGCCAACGTGGCCATATATTCAGCATGGCGATCACGCTGAAGCGTTTGTGTAGAAATCGGAGCAGGCTTGGTGCCCAGCTTGCGGCATACGAATTCTTCCACAGCCGGGTCAATGTTGGCATATGTTCCGACTGCACCGGACATTTTACCGTATTGCACCTGGTCAGCAGCATAGCGGAAACGTTCCAGATTGCGCTTCATTTCCTCGTACCACAGGCCCATTTTCAGTCCGAATGTGGTCGGCTCAGCGTGCACTCCATGTGTACGTCCCATCATCGGTGTGTGCTTGTAAGCCAATGCCTTTTCCTTCAAAATCTCAATAAAATTCAGAATATCTCGTTCCAGAATTTCATTCGCCTGTTTTAACAAATAGCCCAGTGCTGTATCGACCACGTCTGTGGAGGTTAGACCGTAATGCACCCATTTGCGCTCGTCGCCAAGACTTTCGGACACTGTGCGGGTAAAAGCAATGACATCATGTCTTGTTTCCTGCTCAATTTCATAGATCCGTTCAATATCAAAGCTTGCATTTTTGCGCAGAGCCACGGTATCTTCTTTTGGGATAACACCTAACTCAGCCCATGCTTCACAGGCACACAGTTCTACTTCCAGCCAAGCTTTGAATTTATTTTCTTCCGTCCAAATCGCTCTCATTTCCGGTCTGCTATAGCGTTCGATCATGACTATTTATCCCCCCAAATATTGGTTTGATCAATCCATTCCAGCGCTTGTTCCGTATCCTGGCACAACAGATTAATATGTCCCATCTTCCGGCCTGGCTTGGCTTCACTTTTTCCATACAAATGCAGCTTCGGTACAACACTCAATCTTTCAGCTTCAGCATCTGTTCGTCCGAACCGCCGAATTACGTTCTCCAAATGCTCACCTAGTACATTGACCATCACGACCGGAGTCAGAAGTTTCGTGTTGCCTAGTGGCAAACCACAAATCGCACGTATATGCTGCTCAAACTGCGATGTGGCGCATCCCTCCATCGTGTAGTGGCCGGAGTTATGGGGACGTGGTGCCAACTCATTAACGTACAATTGTCCATCTTCGGTGACAAACATCTCCACAGCGAGCAGCCCCACCGCATCCAATGACTCCGCCACAGCCAGCGCCAATTTGCGTGCTTCTTCCTGGACAGGTTCAGGTACGCGTGCGGGTACAATCGACGTGTGCAAAATGTTGTTCACGTGAATGTTTTCCGCAGGCGGAAAGGCTTTGGCTTCACCGTTCGTGCTGCGAGCTACAATCACCGAGATTTCGCAGCGAAAACGGATGAACTGTTCCAACACCAGTTCCGAACCGCTTCCAGCCAGTTGCTCGTAGGCATTCGTGGCTTCCTCCGATTGGCGAACGACCACTTGGCCCTTGCCATCATAACCGCCGACTGCTGTTTTGAGCACACACGGTACACCCAGTTCGGCTACCGCTTGAACCATATCGGCAGAACTGCTAATTTCACGATATGGAGCGACAGGAACACCAGCTGCTTCAATAGCACGTTTTTCACGCAGACGATGCTGTGTCGTGTACAAAAGACTACTGCCCTGCGGTACACTGGATTCCTGTTCCAAAAGCGCGGCTACACCTGCATCCACATTTTCAAACTCATACGTGATCACATCACACCGTGCAGCCAGTTCTCTGGCCGCGCGTTCATCATCATAGGCAGCACGGATTTGTTCTGACACCTGTCCACACGGACTATCCGGTGCAGGGTCCAGTGTTACGAAGCGATAGCCTAGGTTTGTTCCTGCCAGTACAAGCATTCTTCCTAGTTGTCCGCCTCCCAAAATTCCAATCACTGTGCCAGGAGGGCGGATTCGGCCTGCCGATTCACATGCTTCATTCATAGCGAGTCACTGCCTTCCAGTACCTCGTCACGGATACGGTCGCGTCTTGCCACAACCCGCTGACTTATCTTTTCGTCAAAAGCACCTAATATTTGTGCAGCCAGCAACCCTGCGTTGGTAGAGCCTGCCTTACCGATTGCCACAGTGGCGACTGGAATACCACCCGGCATCTGCACAATGGAGAGCAGGGAGTCCAGACCATTCAGAGCCTTCGACTGGACAGGCACGCCAATTACTGGCAAGGATGTCTTCGCAGCCACCATTCCCGGCAGATGTGCAGCCCCGCCCGCTCCAGCAATAATGACCTTTAATCCGCGCCCGGCGGCCTCTTCTGCAAAACGAAACATTAAATCCGGTGTACGATGGGCTGAAACTACTTTTTTCTCATATCCGATTTCAAGCTCGTCCAGCACAGCACATGCATGTTGCATGGTGTCCCAGTCTGATGTGCTGCCCATAATCACAGCGACCTGCACTGACATGTCCTTCACTCCCTGTTTATCAATAAGCGCCAAAAATCCGGCACTCGAAAATAACGTTATTTTCAAGACACCGGACTACGAAAAAACAAACGACAGAGCCTCTTAAAGGCATGCCAAAAGCAAGCCTGTTCCACCGCATCCAATGCGGCTTCAGCCGTATGTCTCCCGTAGTCCGGAAATTTAAGGTTTCCAGGTAGAAACTTCCGGGCCATATCCCCGGCATTATACGAGTCAGGATTGTGCTTACTCCATACCCAACGATATACTTTCCTAGCGTAATCGTGGTGAGTTTCGGCTCCAACATGCGTACCTAATTAAATTGTACCTAAAGTTCATTTTTTATCGACAATACACTTCATAGTTTAACAATTCCCTACACCCTGTGTCAACTTGAAAACGAACATTGTCATAATGATACAATTTAATGTTCGTGTTTAACAAAAACCAAGCCCTTTATATGCACACCTCGGGACTATTGTATTACATTTAGCTATCTCTCTACCTACACTGATAACGGCCAGCAATACATCTTACTAACAAAAATAAAAAGCCGGCACTTCCTGTACAGGTAGTGATCCGACTTTTACTTTTTTTATTTCGTTATTTTACGACCAGCACGGGGATACGTGCATGCTGCACCACATTGTGACTTACGCTACCTAAGACAAATTCACGAATACCACCCAAACCGCGACTGCCGATCACAATCACATCGAAGCCATTCTCATTGGCATAATCCAAAATGACTTCGGCCGGCGAACCTTGAATCAGTTCCACCTTGGCATCTACACCTTGCTCAGCAAGCCGCTTTTTAACTTCATCCGTAGTTTGCTCAGCCAAATCATAATACTCTTTATTCACCGAAGCTGGAATTGGAGCCAAGCCTTCGCCCATAAAAATCCGCGGGAAATCGAATGCTGTTACGACCTCAAGCTTCGAGGAGGGTGATGCCTTCACCAATTCAGCCGCCTTCAATAAAGCTTTGTTGGATGCATCCGAACCGTCATAAGCAAGCAACACTTTTGAAAATAGCATAATACGCACCTCTTCCGAATTCAGTTTGTTAAATCAAAGCCTGAAATTATGTATTCCTGTAGTTGTTCACTTTCATTACATCATGTAATGGCTGAGAATAGTCTTCTCAATCATCATTAAACTTCCCTATGGGAAGCTAAACTCCCAGCCTTACCGTAAAAAATACCCATAGAGCAATGCGTTAATGAATAGCAACGCAGGAATACCTAATCTGAAGGTCATATGCCGTGTTTTATGGCGCTTGCGGTACATCGCAATGAGTACACCCAATGCGCCCCCGATCAGGGCCAGCAAAAACAACGTCCGTTCAGGTACACGATCACGGTGTTTACGTGCTCTCTTTTTATCTTCCGACATTACCAGATAGCCTACTGCATTGATGAACAGCAGCCATACCAACAAGCCTGTCTGCAATGTCTCCCCTCCTTTTGCACACCGTACCAGTTTCAGGTATTAGGACTTATATAGAGCTCTCTCCTTCATTATAACCTCACCCCTTTTATAGAAACAACGCCTTCTCTGACTGGGAAAACGTTTTTGCGGAAATAGTAACGGTGTATGAGGGCAATTCCCGAGTGCATCTATTTTGTCTTAAAGGAGGAACTACGATGGAAAGCACCCATGAGTACGTTGAAAAGCTACGAGAAAATGCAAAAAAGGCAGAACGTAACCGTAAACAAGGAAAAGGAACCCCCAGCGCCAGCTTGCCAACAAAACAGCACAGCAAAAACCCCTGATCATGGGAACTGTATTCAACTGTAGAACCATGTAAATACCGTAAGACATCAACTTCATCTTGTCACTCTCATTCAATGAAATTAAAGGTAGGTAAACTCAGTTGTTCACCTTTTATCAAAAGCAACAAGCAGACTCCTTATGAGATTTCTGCTTGTTGCTTTTGTTTTCAAATCTTTTCCATCCAGGTATAATTAAAGCGATTACATATAATAAAGATGAGTTTTAGAGTCATATTATCTAACATATATATTGACTAAAGGCGATTTCACACCCTATAATGCGTGATATTAACGTTATTCGACAAAGTATTTGTCAGTTAATCTATCATTAAATTTCGAGGTTTAAGATTGGAGAGGAGCTTTATATGACTAACATGAAAAAAATGACAATGATTCCCCTGTTGGCCAGCTTTATTCTCGGAAGTACCTTATGGAGTGGTGGATTTACTGCTAACGTTGCGGCAGCAGCTACAACCAATACCACGTTATCTACTTCTAGCACTACAACTTTGGACAAATCTGATAAGCCACAAACTAATCACTTGCCCAATATTAAAATACTGGCCACAGGAGGAACCATTGCAGGGTCATCCTCCGTCAACACAGATACAACCGGCTACAAAGCAGGCGCATTAGGTGTTGAAACCTTGATCAATGCCGTTCCTGAGATGAAAAGTATTGCAAATGTCAGTGGTGAGCAAGTGGTTAACGTAGGTAGCCCCGATGTTAATAATGAAATCCTCTTAAAACTTGCCAAACGCACCAACGAACTGCTTGCCAGAGACGATGTGGACGGTATTGTCATTACCCATGGTACAGATACATTGGAAGAAACGGCATACTTCCTCAATCTTGTCGTTAAGAGCGATAAGCCTGTAGTTGTTGTTGGCTCTATGCGCCCCGCTACTGCCATCAGTGCCGATGGTCCATTCAACCTTTATAATGCTGTAAAAGTTGCCGGAGCTTCGGCCTCCAAAGGCCAGGGTGTACTCGTATTGCTGAACGATCGCATCGGTGCAGCAAGATATATCACAAAAACGAATACAACAGCAGTCGATACGTTCAAGTCTGTAGAGCAGGGATACCTTGGAGCTGTAGTAGGCGATCAGGTATACTACTACAACAAATCTACTCATAAGCACACGACTTCTTCTGTATTCGATATCTCTAATCTCACCCAGCTACCACAAGTAGATATTTTATACGAATATCAAAACAACGGTCGCTACCTGTATGATGCAGCCGTAGCAGCTGGTGCCAAGGGCATAGTGGTCGCTGGTTCCGGTAATGGCTCCTTGTCCAAAACCTCCTCAGAAGGCGCAGAGGCCGCAGGTAAAAAAGGAGTGATTATTGCCCGCTCTACCCGCGTAGGAAGTGGAGTTGTGTCCCCGTCGACAAAAGACGCAGCTTCGAACTTTGTGTCCACTGATTCGCTCAATCCGCAAAAAGCACGGATTTTGCTCATGCTCGCTTTGACCCAAACGCACGATGTGAACCAAATTCAATCTTTCTTTAATGAATACTAAGAGCAGTCATTCCAAGTCAAATAAATACAACTTCCTTATTATGAAAAAGAAGCAGCAGTTACGGTTGACCGCCGTACTGCTGCTTCTTTTATGCAAGAAAATAGAGTCTGGGACCGATAACTAATTTATCTGGTTTCCAATCGTTCTGGTCTTATACAGCCATTCGTTTTCCCTTACAGGCAGCATCAAGACTGCTGTTTGGGAATCCCATTCAAGCTTGGAGGATATTTAGCTTGCTTCTCTGGATGGGCAGCGATTTCTTCCTCCAGTATACTTGATTTATTTTGCTGATTATTGATTTTAAGCGGCTTATGCTTGGGCATAAATACTCACCTCCTCGGATTACCATGCCAAGGAGTAAGCTTTTTTATACCGACATACGCCTGCTAATTGTGTAGCTTATAGCACGTTCTGGCCAATCTTTATTCGCCCTGCTTTTGCTCCATTGCTGCTTTTAACAAATCCCCCAAACTGGAGCCAAAGGAATCCTTCTTTTCAAACTGTTTTACTAGCTTTTGCTGTTCCCGTTTGTTTACCCGTTGCTTGTCCTTATCCAGCGTCTCCGTAATGCCGCAGGGTAAGCATCTTACATACAGACCTGCTTTGCCCTCTTTCATTTCCATTTTTTTATGACACTGTGGACAACGTCGATTGGACAAGCGTTTTTCCCCTGAACGACGGTAACCACAATCCGCACTTGGACATACAAGGAACTTGCCTTTCTTCCCTTTTTTCTCCAACAACTTTGTACCACAATCCGGACAATGGCTATTCGTTACGTTATGGGGTTTGTACTCCGCGCTGCTATTTTTCACAGTAGAAACCAATTCTTTCGCCATAGCACGGATAGAATTCAAAAATGGCTCAGGTTGTCCTTGACCACGGGCAATCCGTTCCAACTCCGCTTCCCAACGTGCCGTCAATTCGGGCGTTCGTAGCTGTGGAGCCGCCAATTCGATCAGTTGCTTGCCTTTGCCAGTTGGATGCATCACGTTCCCCTGGCGCTCTATCGTATCAGAGCTGACGAGTTTCTCGATCAGATCTGCACGAGTAGCTGGTGTACCCAAGCCATGCTTTTCCATCTGAGCGAGCAGGGCTGCTTCTGTATAACGCTTCGGCGGCAACGTTCGTCCAGCTCGTACAATACAACGCTGCAATTGGACGGAGTCTCCTTTTTTCAGCTCAGGCAAAATAACGCCCCGTCCATTATTTTCACGATCTTCTATCTCTTCATCGTCCAATTCATAATGACTTTCGTCATATACAGCACGCCAACCGCTATCTTTTATGGTTGTACCTTTGACCTGAAATGTTTCCTGCCCCACCATGACCGATACAGCTACAGCATCATAACGTGCAGGTGGGTAGAACAGACTGATAAAACGGCGCGCAATCAGATCATACAGTTTACGTTCCTCTGGGCTTAGCTGATTAAGCAATAATGTCTGCTCAGTAGGTATAATCGCATGGTGATCTGTGACTTTACTATCATCCACAACTCGCTTTGTGATTGGCAATTTGTTACGCAATAGCGGACGTGCTAAGGAAGCATACGGACCCACTGCTACGCTACTGAGTCTTTCCTTAAGTGAATCCACCATATCGGATGTAAGATAACGGCTATCTGTACGTGGATAAGTCACCAGCTTATGCTGCTCATACAGACGCTGAAGAACATTGGACGTCTGTTTGGCTGAGAAGCCATAGCGCTGGTTAGCATCTCGTTGCAGCTCAGTTAAGTCATACGCCAGCGGGTGAGGCTCGTTTTTTTCACTCTTTTTAACACTCACAACTGTACCTTTGGCCCCCTCAAGCCTGTGGCGCAAAGTCTCTGCCTGAGTACGGTCAAACATACGTGAATCCCCATTTTCTGCCCGCCATGTTGCCTGAAAATGACCAAAATCCGCCGTCAAAGTATCATATTCCTGAGAACGAAACTGAGTGATCTCTTTCTCACGTTCCATAATCATCCCCAGTGTCGGTGTCTGTACCCTTCCAGCCGAAAGCTGAGCGTTATAACGAACCGTTAACGCGCGGGTTACATTGAGACCAATCATCCAGTCTGCTTCAGCCCTACAGCGAGCCGATTCATATAAACGATCAAACTGCTGGCCAGGCAATAATTTCGCGAAACCTGCCTTAATTGCCTTATCCGTCTGCGAGGAAATCCATAAGCGTCGGAAAGGCTTTTTCCAGTTTGCCATTTGTATAATCCATCGTGCCAGCAGTTCTCCTTCACGAGCAGCATCTGTTGCCACGATAAGTTCTCCAATGTCCTGTCGTTTCATAAGCTGCTGTACAGCTTTGAACTGATGATTACTTTCCCGCAATACCTTTAACTTGGAGTTCTTCGGAAGAATGGGTAAGTCCTCCAAGTTCCAAGTCGCATACTTAGAATCGTAATCCTCAGGCTCTGCTAATCCGACCAAATGACCCAAAGCCCATGTCACTACATACTTAGGTCCTTCTATATAACTTTTATGCTTCTCTCGGCTGCCCATCACACGTGCAATCTCTCTGGCCACGGATGGTTTTTCTGCCAATACCAATACCTTCATGTTACGCTCCTTTCTCTCATAATGTTAATTATACCATCCTGCCATCTTACGATAAATCTAATGCCAACCAACGTCTCTTTATCAACATGATCTTTACACACTATTACTATTGCTTATGCATTAGACAGCTTATAAATCAGGCACACTCCATTTTAATAGCAGACCCGCATACGTCAGGCCTCCCCCGAATCCATATAACACCACATGTTGTCCATATCTTAAACGCCCATCATCCAATCCACACTGTAAAGCCAACGGAATGGACGCCGCCGAGGTATTGCCATAAAACTCTACACTCGTCAGCGTTTTTTCTAAAGGCACTGTACTTTTTTCACATATGGACTCAATCATTCTCAGATTAGCGCTATGAGGTACAAACCAGTCAAGTTCTTCCTTCTCCATATTTGCCTTATCCATTAATCTTTCGATGCCAGCTGGAACAGAGCGTACAGCCCATTTATAAACCTCACGTCCATTTTGAGCAATAAAACCATTATCTTGCAGCTTCTCTCCATCCAAATAGTTAGATAATCCTGCGCGGTAAAGATGTGCTCCACCTTGCCCAAAGGTTCCTATATCTGCGGTCAAAAATGATCCTTCATCCTCGTCATATTCAACAAGTGCGACTCCTGCTCCATCTCCAAAAAGAACACATGTCGTCCGGTCGGTATAATCTGTAATTTTGGATAATGTTTCGGCTCCAATCACTAGAACCTTACGATGTAGACCACCCGTAATAAGACCATTCGCCAAATGAAGTCCATAGGCAAAGCCTGCGCATGCAGCACTAACATCCATTGATCCTGTATTTGGAATATTAAAATAAGCCTGAATACGGGAAGCCGTACTTGGAAAATAGTAATCAGGTGTACTTGTCGCTACAATGATCATGTCAACATCGTTCACATTTACGTTATAAAGGTTAACCATACGTTTAATAGCTTGTATACATAAATCAGATACGTACTGATCTTCAGCCGCGATTCGTCGTTCCCGCATACCCGTTCGTTGTACAATCCACTCGTCACTAGTTTCCACAAGTTTCTCCAAGTCGGCGTTTGTTAAAATCCGTTCAGGTACATAAGTGCCAAGGGCCGTTAACTTTGCTTTTGAATTCAACATTCTGATCACTCTCCTTTATAATCCTTATTTATATTATAACACCAGATACTAATACCTGGTACTAATTTTCTTGAAAAAATGTCTATCTATTTACTAGCTAATATCCACAGATTCAGTCGAACTTATAACTAACTTACTCTAATAAAAAATTCTACTGATATTTAACACAAAAAAAGATCATGATCTCAGTGAGATCATGATCTTTTTTACTTGTTGCTTGGCAACGTCCTACTCTCCCAGGACCCTGCGGTCCAAGTACCATCGGCGCTGGAGGGCTTAACGGTCGTGTTCGGGATGGGTACGTGTGGAACCCCTCCGCTATCGCCACCAAACATGAATTTGCCTCGCAAATTCTAACTTCAAGGTTACACCCTGAAAACTGGATCCGAAACTTCCTTGCGCCTTATCTTAGGATAAGCCCTCGACCGATTAGTATTGGTCAGCTCCATGCATTACTGCACTTCCACCCCCAACCTATCTACCTCGTCGTCTTCAAGGGGTCTTACATACTGGGAAATCTCATCTTGAGGGGGGCTTCACGCTTAGATGCTTTCAGCGCTTATCCCTTCCGTACATAGCTACCCAGCGGTGCTCCTGGCGGAACAACTGGTACACCAGCGGTACGTCCA